>MHBI01000058.1 GCA_001804815.1 Lentisphaerae bacterium GWF2_50_93 | reverse complement strand
CGATGCTTCAGCATCGCCTTAGCGGAGTCGTACAGACTGAACATCCAAAATCCCCCACGTTTTATTTCGGCCTATTTGCGATACATGACACTAGCGGCGTCTTGGAGGTGGAACCCCCTTCATTTCTTCTCCTGTGCGGTCATCGAACTCGTATGATTCGTCCATCTTTAGGATTTTTTCGGTGAGTTTCTGGAATGGTGCCTTGTTTGTCTTTACCGCGAAAACCTTGCCGCCCTTGTCCTTGATCACTATGAAATATCCGCAGTATTCAGCTCCGTATTTGTTCACATTCAACTTGTTGAATTCAGAAGCAGCCTTGACATCCAGATCAAGGGTTTCCTTTTTCTTCAGGTTGAGATCCTTTTTCTCAACTGCAAGCACCTGGCAGATATGCTTGTCGGCGGTATTTTCGCCAAGGACATATATTTCAATCTTATTGCCCGTGAAATCTACCGGGGCGCTGCTTGAGACTGATACCTTCAAGACTATGTCCTGGAGCATGTATATGTCGCCAAGCAATGTCTCCCTGCTGGTGTTCTTTGTGTTGGCGTCGGCCTTTATATTTATATGCTGGGGACCTACAACGAACTCCTTGGGCGTGGAATCCTCCTTTGCGATTGGACGGTTCGCGTCGGCGGCTTTCTTGTCCTCGATCTCCTTCTTTCGTTCCTTTATCAAGACTGAAAGATGTTCTGTCAATAATCCATTCGGTTCAAGCGCCTTCTCGGCATTGTCGTAGTTCCCGAGTTCTGTCTCGATGACCGCTACAAAGACAGCCCTTGAAGCCTTGTCCATCTTGTCGGATCTCTTCACTTTCTCCTCGGGAGAAATGTTTGCCAGGCTGATTTTGGTCTCCATCGTTGCCGTACCCATGGCCTTCTTGACATAGATGTTGTCATCCTTGATCCTGCTTATCTCCACGGATTCATAAGGGCCGTCGGTCTTTGCAATTATTTTCTTGCCGATGTCGCTCCTGCAGCTTTCAAGGATGTACTTGTCGGGGGCCTGTATGGTTTCAAGGATGTTCTTGACAATCCCAATGTCGTCTGTTTTTTCGGTGGCGTACTTGGTCTTGAAATCGTTATAGGAGGCGAGTGCGTCGGCAGCCTTGTTTTTAATGATAAGGGAGGAGATGCTTTTCAGCAATTCATTTTTAGCCTGCTGGAACTCCTTCTTGCTTTCAATGGCCTCCCTGGCGGAAGCCAGGTGCTTTTCAGCGGTCTGCAGTCTTTCTTCGTTTGTCTCCTGTGACAAAGGGCCGGAATAGTTCTTGAAGATGTCGGCGGCCGCCTCGAAATCCTTCCTGCCTGCAGGCTCCTCCGCTTTTTTCGTGAGATCCGCAAGAACCTTGTCGATGGCTTTCTGTTTCGCGGCCTGTAGACTTAAGATTTCCGCATCAGCCTTCTTTTCATATTCGGTTCCAGGCATGGAGCTTTTTATCTCATTCATCTTTGTGATCGCAGAATTGATCTGGGCAGGATCGTTGATGGCCGCATCCTTTAAGCCTATCGCCTTTTCCCAGGATTCCTTCTGTATTTTTGCAATGGCTTCATTTTTTTCCTGTTCGGCCTTCAACGCCTGCTCCTTGGCAAGCTTCTGGGCGGAGATCCTCTCGTTTTCAATTCGCGTCAGCCTTGCAGCTTCAGCTTTCCTGGAACTGGAGTACATCGATATGACGATTATGATTACCAGGAGAAAAACGACAGTGACCGATACAAACGAAAATATTTTTGCAGTGTTTGATATCTTATTAATGGTCTCTTCTCTTTTATCCTGCTTATTCTGAATATCAGATTTTTCTGATTTATCTTCTTTTTCTTTATCTTCCATGGTTTCTCCTTTAGAAATACTTATAGATTAACATGCTGTGCCCGCCCTGTATACTTTTTCAGATTCTATCGAATTCCATCGCGAAATACACAGGATGCGGCTCTCGGGTTACATGCTTGTTCTATAATAAAACGCTAAAATCGACAAAATCAATAAAACGGAATTTATAATTTGATTAGAATAATTTAAGGGAGGGTATATAATGGAAGGAGTTATAAAAGAATTCAGAATCCAGAATCCCGTAGACAGAATGATTGAAAGTTGTTGAATTTTATGGTTCCATATTCAAATATCGACGACGACATGGTGAGCGACCGCCTTGATGCTGTCACAGCGGAAGAGGTTCTTGCCAGTCTTGGCAGTGATAGGCATTCATCCTCCGATTTCATGGGCCTGATTTCCCCGGCTGCCATGTCCCACCTCCCTCAAATGAGGAAAAAGGCGGCTGTCCTGAAGAAAATGCATTTCGGAAAGACCGTCAGGATATATGCTCCGCTTTATGTCTCAAGCTACTGCATCAACAACTGCCTCTACTGCGGATTCAGGACTGCGAACAGGTCCGATGCCAGGAAAAGACTCTCCCTTGATGACATCCGCCTGGAGGGCCAGGCAATCAAGAAATTAGGACTCGATTCCATTCTACTTGTAAGCGGAGAAGATCCCCGGTTTGTTTCAGTGGCTTTTCTTGAGAAGGCCATAAAGGAATTGAAGAAGATGTTTTCATACGTCTCGCTCGAGATCTTTCCGCTGGACGTCGAAGGATACAGGACGCTTTTCAATGCCGGGGCCCACGGACTGACAATCTACCAGGAAACCTACAACCGCAAACTTTACAGCCGCCTTCATCCATCCGGGCCTAAGAGAAACTATGATTACCGGATTGAAGCTCCTGCAAGGGCGGCTGAGGCTGGTTTCTACAATATCGGGGTAGGCGCCCTCCTGGGACTGCATGACTGGCGCTCCGAGGCGGTTTCACTTGCCTCACATGCGGTCTGGCTCAGGAAGAGATTCTGGAAGAGCAAGATTCAGTTCTCTTTTCCAAGGATCACTCCTGTTGAGGGATCTTTCAAAGTGCCTTCCCCAGTCTCTGAAATGGAACTCGAACAGATGATGCTGGCGTTCCGGATATGCTTCCCGGAATGCGATATAACCGTCTCAACGCGCGAAAATTGCGAATTCCGCAACGGGATAGTACAGAACTGCGCGAATCTGATGAGCGCAGGTTCGTCCGTGGTCCCCGGCGGATACGCCTCCCCGGAAAAAGGGGAACTCGGCCAGTTCGGCAAGCGCGATGTCAGAAGCGTAAAGACCGTGAAGAATGACCTGAAGAAGATCGGACTTGAAGCCGTCTTCAAGGACTGGGACAAGTGCCTAGGAGCGTAAGAGCAAAAACTTAATGTCGAATATCGAACAAGGAATGTCCAATAACGAAGTGAAGATGAAGAACGATCGGTAATCAGTGATCGGATGTAGGGTTCGCCGTCTCGGCGAAGGAGAATAATTTAGGCAAGTGTAAAGTCGTGTGGGAATTATGTTGGAATTCAAACCCTGGTCGCCTTCGGCGCCGCAAGAGGAACATGTCGGACTTACAGATGATTGGCTTGATTTGTTCGTAGTAGCGCATGTTTGCGCGTTCTTCGGTCTTTTGAGATTTATTTACTGGAAATCAGAAATGAAAATAATATTGAACGGTAAAATTAAGAAGGTAGGCGCCAAGAGCAAGACTCTCGGAGAGCTTATGACCCTCCTGAAATTTGATCTGGAAAAAACTCTTGTGTCGCTGAACGGGGACGTGGTTGAGAAAAAGAAGTTTTCCAAAACCAATCTTTCAGATGGTGACAAGGTGGATGTCTTCTCTTTTGTCGGCGGTGGATGAGTAATGCAGGCTTTCCAGCCTGTAATTTCTGAAGGCGTAAATAATTTTTCCGCAATTTGGAGATTTCTGTGGAAAAATTAAAAAACAGAAGGAATACCATGATGGAAGCAGCTGAAAAAAAATACTTTTCTTCAAACCCTCCCGGAGCAACTGAAAAACTCCAGTCAAAACATGTATTCATCGCTGGCGCAGGCGGACTCGGGTCGAATGTCGCAATAGCGCTGGCACGGGCAGGGATAGGAACTATGACAATCGTGGACTTCGACAAGGTGGAGCCGTCAAACCTGAACCGTCAGCAATACTTCCGCGACCAGGTCGGCATGATGAAGGTTGATGCGTTGAGGATGAACCTCGCCAGAATCAATCCGAAGCTTAAGATAAATACCTTGTCGGTGAAAATTACTCCTAAGAATTGCGATGATATAATTCCTGCAGACGCAGGAATTATCTTTGAATGTTTTGACCGTGCAGACTGCAAGGCTTATCTTTCTTCCTTCTGTATGACAAAGAGGAAGACTATCCCCTTGATAGTGGTTTCCGGACTTGCCGGACTAGGTGACTGCAGCATCATAAAAGTCCGAAGAGGGCCGGGAAATTCCTGGATCGTCGGTGATGGCAAGACAGAAATGAATCCTGAGAACGGCACCATATCAAGCAGGGTCGTCCTTACCGCCGCCCTCCAGGCGCACACCGGCATTAGGATCCTGCTGGGCCTGGAAAAGTCCAAAAAGTAGAGCGGTTTTCAAACCGCCAACCCTCGGATTTTCCTCATCGCAGAGAATCAGTATCGGAAACAGAAAATACGATATGGGCATATTGATTTCTGAACCCGTAAATGGTATCTGTATATGACATAATCAACTATAGATACGATTCATTGGGTAGGAGTCCATGTATGAACATCGGAACAGAATACAGCCTGAGATACTCCTACAAATACAAGACGATAAGTGAGGTAGTACAGAACCCATCGACCTGCAATTACGGGTTTAATTTTGACCCAATTGGAAACCATGTCACTTCTACAACGTCGGAATCTGGAACACCAGTTCAGACAAGCTATACGGCAAATTCTTTGAACCAGTACAGCCTTATCAATGATGGCGCTGCGAAGACGCCTGCGTATGATTTCGATGGAAATATGACTGGGGATGGCAGTGGGTGGGCTTATAGCTGGGATGCGGAGAACAGGCTGCTCGTCGCTGAAAAGACTGGGCAGAGGCTGGAGTTCAAATATGATTATGGGTCAAGACGTGTCGAAAAGAAGGTTATCGATGGAGGAATAGTCAGAAAGTGTGAAAGATTCGTGTACAATGGTTTCAAGCAGATTGAACGGTTGAATGCGTTGGACAGCAATAGTATCTTTCAAAAGTTTATCTGGCGCAGTGAAAGAATGCTTTCCATGACAGACAGCAACGGAATCTATTATTACGGCCAGGACGCAAACAAGAATGCTTCGGAACTCATATACGCTGATGGAACTCTAAAAGCCCATTACGAATACAGCCCCTTCGGAAATACTACTGTGGCTAACGGTGACTTGGCAGGTGATAATCCGTTCAGGTTTAGCTCTGAATTTATGGATGATGAAACTGGACTTGCGTATTATAACTTCAGGTATTACAATCCTAAGTTGGGCAGGTGGCTGAGCCGAGACCCGATTGGGAATAAAAAAGCGGAGACAATATTTATGCAATGGTCCTCAACAACACAATAGGCTTGTTTGACATGTTCGGGCTGTTGACAAATTTTCAATCCTTAAGCTGGGATATTACAGGTGCCCCTTCAAGTAATCAAATGACAGGCAATCTGTGCATTTTAAGACGTCTTGGCATGAATACAAACCCCGTAACATCAGATGCTTATTTTTCGCTTCAAAATATTATTGCTAACGGTTCAGTTCTGACTGGCACCAGTTTCTTTCCAAATACAGGAGGGCAATCTGTGACCATCGGAGGACAGCCATCCATCTTTATTGACTCAAGCTTAGCTTCGGATTCTAATCTTAGTGGTCTTCCTGTTATGATGCACGAAGCCCAACATCACGCACACTATGTAGTTGATATATTAGGACCGAACTTGCAGCCAAACGCAAGCACATATCAAGTTGAAGCCGCAGTTGCGGCGGCGATTGCCGCTGCCGAGTCTAACATTTCGAGAATTGACTGCTGTACTAGCTCGGGCAAGATAATAACAGTTAGTTTTTCAAGACTGCAACAGATAAAGAGTGATTGCGGAGTAGGACCAGGACCTTGTGATGGAAAATGACAATTCATATCATGCTTAAATGATTTTTTCTGAGTAAGATAATAAATGCAAATTCGAGGATATATAGATGAAGAACTTATCTCCAGCAGTGAGGAATTTGTCTTTAGGAATCCTTTTGCTGTTTTTTTCCATTTTCATTTTTTTAGCGGTAATACCTGCAATCTCCGAAACAGGAAAGGCTAAGGCTTTGCGTGTGTCATGCAAATCCAATTTGAAGGAGATTTCACTGGCAATCATGGCATATGAAGTTGATAACAAGGCTTGCCCATCCAACCTTGAAGTTCTTGTGCTAACAGGTTATCTGGGGAGAAAGTCTTTAACATGTCCACTGGCTAGGGTCAAGATAGTTGGCTTTTCTATTCAGGATTTTAGATATTTTAACCATTACGCAAAAAATACAGGTGTAAGCGACTACCTTTACTTCAAGCCTTTGTATTCGACAACAATTGACGGCAAATCCGAGAAGAATATACTTTGTCTTGATTGTCTAAAGAACCATCAGGGTGCTACTGACGATGTCAATGTACTTTATAACGATGGAGCATTAGGCGCCAATGGAACAAAGACTGTCCATGGTACAATCTCTACACTTAAGATAAAAGACTTGCCTCCTGAAATAATTAAGCAAATACAGTATTCTGCCCAGCCCCCCACTGACCCCCTGAACTGACCTGCCGTGCACTGCTTGGGCAGTCCCCGTCATCCGACAGGGATGGGATGGCGGAGGGGCGTTACGAAATGTTAAAGATGATAAAGACGGTTGAGATTTGCGGAAATTGACTTATATTGGCCATGTACTTAAACAGGAGGATATCCCATGTCAGGGAATGCCATTACAATCAGGGTACCGACCAGCAGGACTTCCGTCATCGCCATGCGATCCGGAAAGAGGCCTGATGTTGTCGCCCATGGAACCAAGATCAAATCTGTCGTCGACAAGGCCCGGAAAAACGGCGTTGAAGACCCGATCCTCATGTTTGTGCCTAAGAAGGGGCACCGCTATATCTACTGAAAAGAGCACCATGCCCAGATATATTTATCCCCTTATCAAATACTCCTTTGATGACGGAACCATGGAAAAGTTCGCCATCCATACATTCATCCCGGTGAAAATTACCAATCCCCGTTCCGGTCAGTCCAAGAGGATTTATGGTCTTGCCGATACCGGAGCCGACAAATGCTTCCTGCCTGCCGACCTGACAAAGGAACTGGGGCATGACCTCAAGGGAAATGGCGTAAAGGAATCTCTTAATATCGGAATCGAACAGAGGGAGGTTTCCGTCTACCTGCATACGTTTAAAATCGAACTCCTGGCTCCAGACGAGAAGACGGTTGTATGGTCATCGCCTGAAATTGAAGTCGACTGTTCTGAATCCGATCCCCCGGTGCTCCTGGGAGCACTGGACTTCCTGAGAAACTTCAAATTGACAGTCGATTATCCTAATGAACAGTTGATCATAGAATGGTAGCATTGTTACAAGTTCACATATGACTCGCTATGATTTTACATACGATTCAAGCCGATTGTAAGCATAGCTGAACTCAACGGAGCCGACCATGGGATGTCCAAATCTACCACCTGAATACTACCTCAGCCTCACTCGGTCTGCACATTTTGAAAACCCGCTATCTGGTTTCGATCACGTTTGCCAAGAGGACCCGCTAGGAAATCGCATAACTTCTACAAGCAGTGAAAGTGGTACTCCAGTCCAGACTTACTACACTGCAAATTTCCTCAATCAATATTCCCTGATTAACGATGGCACACCGAAGACACCAAGCTATGATTTTGATGGGAATACCCTTTCAGTTGGTGATGGCTGGGTTTATGAATACAATGGTGCAAACAGGATGGTGAAAGCCACTAATGGAACCACTGTTATTATTACCAGCACTTATTGTTCTTATTATCTGTGCAATTGTGGGGGGATGGTTTCCCTCTAAGAAATATGTCAGCATGTTACTTAAATGGGCTGAAAAGAATAATTATAAGATTATAAAATATAAGATGAAATTGCCTATTCTTAGCCCTTTCACCTTTGCATCTAATGGACAAAGAGTTTTTCTCGTGACCATAGAACTAAAGGAAGGTAAAATAAAGGAATGCTGGGTCTGTTGCGGCAATTGGTTTTTTGGTAATCATTCAGAAGAAGTAAAAGTCAAATGGATATGAAAGAAGCCCCCCACTGACCCCCTGAACTGACCTGCTGTGCACTGGACGGCAGGCGTGGAGTGAAATTGCGAACAACGCTTGAATATATGCACACTGTATGTACGGTATCAACATGAAATATGAATGGGACATCGACAAGGCCCAGAGCAATCTGAAGAAACATCGGGTGTCTTTTGCGGACGCTGTGTCGGTATTCGAGGATTCAGAGGCGATAACCATCGAAGACGCCGAACAGGGCGAGGAAAGGTTTGTCACGATAGGCATGGACTGCCTGGGAAGGATACTTGTCGTTGTCTATACATGGCGGAGCGAACTGTCAATCAGGATGATATCGGCAAGAAAAGCCAATAAAACGGAAATAAAGAACTATCAAGGGTGATGCTATGAAAAAGATTTATGATTTCAGCAAGGGCAGAAGGGGTGCTGTTGTCGCTTCGGACAGGAGCAAGGTCAGGATAACTATAAGGCTGGACAGGGAGATAATAGACTGGTTCAGGAAAAAGGTTGAGGCAAGCGGTGGCGGCAACTACCAGACGCTGATCAACAACAGCCTGAAGGAAAGCATCAGCAGGAAGAAGGAACCGACTGAAATGATGTTCAGGCGCATAATCAAGGAAGAATTGCGGCACCATGCCATATGAATGTTCCGGTATGAAGCGATGCTAATACGCATTCACTTATGACTGATGCATAAGAAGAGTTGCAGATACACCGCTGGTAAGGATACTTGAACTCAACGGAGCCGATGATGGGATGTCCAGAACTAACATCTGAATACTGGTTTAGCCTCAACCGGCATACACATTTTGAAAACCCGCTATCTGGTCGCTGCAACGTTGCCCAAGAGGACCCAATTGGAAACCGTACTACAGATACGATTGCCGAAACAGGTTCGCTTATGATAATGAATTAGTTGCCTGAACATCCGTTTTCCGGGCTGTTCAAGTAGAAGTACGCGCAGCTCGACCAGTCGTCGGTTCTTTCGAAGAGTATGGACGCCTTGTCCTTGACAGCCTTCTGCATGTCGGCCTTGTTCTTCCCGAGGAAAAGCTTCCTTCCTGTTCCATGGAACTGCAGAATCTTGTCATTGCCAGCCCAGCCTATCTGCTGGATCGTGATCCGGATGTCCTTATGGAAATAGACTGGATCCGGGATATGCAATCTGTAGAAGCAGAACTGGAACTTGTCCTGGTCTGCGATGGTCGCACCCTGGTAGAGGTTGGAATACTGGGCGAGCCCCCAGCCAGTGCCAATATAATCTTCAGCGCCTGTACCGCAGAGCGTCGGATATTTGCCATCGCCGTCAATGAACATCTTGACCTCGCCTTCGCCCCACCATGAGGTGAACCATTTTTCGGTGTCCGCAATGACTCCGATGTTGCAGCCCAGGAAACGGCCGGAACCCTTGATTTTCGGAAGGATCTCGTAGTCCTTCATGAACTTGGTCGGATTCTCCCTGCGCCATATCGCGTGGAAGTAGGAGGTGCTTTCATCATGCACGTCGCCGACCGTCATATCGATATCATAGAAGAACATTTCAAGATCCTTCTTTGATCCGTTGGTCACGACGATCTTCATCGAGTTCCTGAAGGGCATCGGGATGATGCAGTTGAAGCTCCGTCCTTCCGGACTTGAGAAGAGGGCCGATTCGAAAGTCGCCATGCGTCCGATTCCTTGGCAGAAGAAGTCTCCGATAGGCGAGCTTACAGCCGGTTTCTTCGCGCCATCCCAGAACATCTCGATCTTCATGCCGCGCAGCATTTCCGGAGACCTGTCTCGTATGGTGATCCAGATCCGCCTGACAGTTCCCGAGACGCCTTTCATTTCGGCAAGGACTTTCCTCTCGCCCGCCTTCATTGGAAAGCTAGGGCTCCTCTTGCGTCCGTCGGTGCCCTTGCACGCAGCTCCTTTGTCGGCGGCGAAATTTTCAGGACTTGCCCATCTGGTGTGGACATTCGCCGGTATCTTTGATAGATTCTGCAGATCAAACATAAATTTCTCCTAATGATGATTTAAAACTCCCGAACTTCCGCATTTCCGAACTCCCGAACTACTTCAGATGATTTCCAGACTGTCCCTGCTTGGCAGCGTCGGGAACTTGGCATGCGGTTCCGCCTGATACCAGAAGGCGGTAGACGCCATGTCGTCCTGGTTGGGCAGATAGCGTCCGCCGGCGCGCCATCCGAGCGACTGGATGGTTACACCGAGATCTTTCTTGAAGCGCACGGGATCCATGATGTGCCAGCGGTACAGGCTGAACCGGGTGTTCGCCTGGTATGTGCCGTCGGGGCGCACGACATGCGGCACGCCTGCGTAGGCTGTCGTGAATTCCTGGTACTGCTTCGTCGCCTTGTTCTCGAAGTTGTATGATCCGCAGAAGTAGTCTTCAGTGCCAGTACCGCAGATTGTCGGATAGCATTCGCCGCCGTGTTCCTTGACATTCTTGCCTACAACTCCGCCGGGAAGGTCGCCGTCCATGTAGAACTTGATCTCCCCTTCGCCCCACCAGCCGTTGTTGTTCATCTGCCAGGCCATGTAGGTGCCGACATAGTGGCCATGTCCTTTTATTCCGTCGAGGATTGTATGGACTTCCTTGTAGGGAAGGGGGTTGGAGCGGCGGAACTGGGCATGGAAATACGCGGCGTCCTTCGGGACTTCCGTCAGCGTGTAGTTGATCTGGTAGAAGATGGTCATTGGATCGAAGCCTATGTTTTCCATGGTGATCCTGCAATGCTTGCGGAATGGCATTTCCCAGTAGCAGTTGAACGCGTTGCCGGGATTTACGCAGACCGGCTGCGAGTTGACTGGCGCGAAGGAATTGAAGTTGGTGTAGGCGCTGGCGAAGAAATCGCCGACAGGCACCTCGATGGACGGGGTCTTTTCCCCGTCCCAGTAGAAGCGGAGGATGGTGAAGCGGTAGTTGCCGGTGGGTGTCATCCAGATCTGCTGGATTGCTCCCGGTCCATCTACGTCGGCGAGCACCAGTGTCTCGCCGGGCTTTATCTGCGTGCATGGGCGGACTTTCCAGCCGGTGCCCAGATCCCTTGAGCAAGCATGGTTTGGATCGACATGGCGGCCGCCCTGGCCCTTGCCACCGGTGGGGTTTTCAGCCGAGATCGAACGGGTTTCAGCATTCGAGAGAGTCGAAAGGTTTCCGAGATTGAGTCCAAGTCCGTTATACATTGGTTCTCCTTGTATTTGCTTGTTCACTGGATAATAATTTGTATTAAATTATAAAATATAGCGCAGGTAAATTTTATTGTATATGGCTTTTTTTATTAAATATTTGTGGTATCTTATGATTCATGAAAGGTTTAAAGCATTTTTTCGCTACTCCGGTTTCCTTCGCGGGGAAGCTGACGATCAGAGGTATTGGAATCCAGGAGAGGATGCCACCGAGCATTGTGCACAGGCCGGCTGGAACTGGAGACTACCTCATCATGTATTTCTACGAGCCGGTGGAGATTTCTTCGGGAGGTACTGTGGTGGAATGTACTGAAGGCACCCTCATGATCTGGCGGCCTGGACAGCTCCAGCACTACGGCACCCGCAAACACTGCTACAGGCACACCTGGATCCACTGCGATGGAACGCTGGTGGAATCGCTGCTGGAGAAGAATTCGGTGCGGCACGGCGAGCATGTGCAGATCTCCTCGGTCCCGATGGAAAGATATCTCAGCATGCTCTACGATGAAATATCTGGAAGCCAGTCGGCCGACGAAGGCGTGACCTCAGCGCTCATGACTGCGCTCATCTGCGCCATTGCCCGGGAAAAGAGGAAGAAGACCGCCCTGGAAATAATCCCCGGACAGCTCCTCAAGGTCAGGAACCTTATCGAATCCGGATGCGAGACAGGATTCACTCTTGGCCAACTTGCTGAAAAGGCGGGATACTCGGCGCCTCATTTCTCCGCGCTGTTCAGGAAGTATTTCCATTCCTCTCCGATAGACTACCTGATAAGGGCGAGGATGCACCGTGCGGCCTATCTGCTGCGCGACAGCAACCGCAGGATCGGCGAGGTTGCGGCTCTCGCAGGATACGACGACATATTCCATTTCTCGAAGCTGTTCAAGAAGCATTTCGGCAAAAGCCCGCGCGAGTTCAGCGGAAGGAACAGGAAGAAAAAGTAAGGCGGTTTTTACTTGTCATGAGCTAGTCGAATGAAACTGCCAATTAGCGTCGGGTTGAAACCCGACATACTTTAAAAAAGCAGGAACAGGGAGGGAAAAATGGGCGAGCAAATAAAATTGTTTCAGCGCAAGGACATTGTCCTTGCTGAGGATGTGCTGACCGTCAAAGGGGAAGATATTCCTGTAAAGGACATCAGCTCGTTGGAAGTTGTCGACTGCGGGAGCGGATTTGCCTGGTGGCTGACAGTGATACTGATTGGAGCCTCGGGATATTTCCTCCTCTGGTTCTGCTCCGGCAATAATTCATTCATAGCGCTGGACAATATGACAGGGGTGTTCTTCCTGGGAATCGTGGTGTTCTCGGCAATAGTAGTGCTTCGGAACCTGGATTCGGAGAAGGAAGGAAAGATGAATATCATCGTCACGGTGGGGAAAAGGCGCATAAGCGTTCTGAAGACAAAGGACATGGAGACCGTTCATGCGTTCGAAGAAACGCTCAGGAAGCTAATGAAATGAAGAAAATTATTGCTTCAAGCATCCTTTAGAGGATTCTTCCACTTCAGCTTTGGAAAGCGTGCGAAATCCATGTCGGTTGAGCAAAGAGTGCATCCGTGCCCGATTGCAAGGGCTGCAAGATGAGCATCCGGTATAAGATTCGCCGAAGCCTGGCATCCAACCATGATTTCCTTGAACAGCTTCCAGTGCCCGTCCGTTGGATGTATGATTTTGACACACGGCTGTTCCATCCAGCTTTGTACCCGTTCTGCGGCCTGTGAAATGGATAACGGCTTGTTGAATACCCGTCTGTTGGTGCTGATTCTCAAATAAGCGTTGATGGTCGACCAACAGAAACATACGGGAGTGTCCCCTGAAAGCCGTGCGTCCAGCCACTCAGTGGCATTTGAATTTTGTGGGTTCAGCGAATCCTCGGCATACAGCAGGATATTGGCGTCAATCAGAATCATCTTGAGCCTTCCTCGTCTATTCTATCTAGAAGCTCATGGATGTTGTCAATCTCATATCCTTGTTTCAGTCCCATAGGTTTTGGCTTGGTGGTATATGTTTTTCTTTTAGAAGGTTTCTCAACCTGCTCCAGACCTAGACGCAGGGCGCTGTTTATGATTAATCTGAAAGGTTTCTTCAAATTCGACGAAACGGTTCTTGCCCTCTGGAGGACGTCGTCTTCGATTGTAATGGTTGTTCTCATGGAAACATTATAGCATCAAGTCAAATGATGTCAAGGCATCACTTATAAATTCCGCCCTTGGCGGAATTTATGCGGCTTCGTCGAACTTGTTCTCGGGGATATATGACCTGAGCAGATCCTTGATCCCTTTTATATCGTTCTTCCTGGCGAGTTCGCGGATCTTTTCAAGATCGACGGGGACCTGCTTGATCTCCTGCTTCCTTGCCACGTAGATGCGGTCGAACGGGGTCCTCTGTACTTTTTCCCCGTCGGTCAGCAGCTCCTCGTATTCCTTTTCTCCGGGACGAAGACCGGTGATTTTGATTTCAATGTCCCTTCCTGGAACAAGTCCGGACAGTTCGATAAGCTTTCTGGCCATGTCGTAAATCTTGATCTGTTCGCCCATCTCAAGGACCATGATGTCGCGGTCGTTTCCAATCGTCCCGGCCTGCAGCACAAGATCCACTGCTTCAGGAATGGACATGAAATAGCGCACTACATCCTTTGAAGTGACGGTTACCGGACCGCCTTCCTTGATCTGCTGTTTGAAGAGGGGGATCACGCTGCCGCTGCTGTCGAGGACGTTCCCAAAGCGTACGACTATGAACTCGGTTGATTTCTTCGGACGTTCAAGGCAGATGCGTTCGGCTATCCTCTTTGTCGCGCCCATTATGCTGGTCGGACAGATCGCCTTGTCGGTCGATATCATGACAATCCTCTTGACATTGTTCTTCTCGCATTCCCCGAACAGTACGGATGAGCCAATGATGTTCGTCCCAAGAGCCATCTGCGGATTTTCCTCCATTAGTGGAACATGCTTGTATGCCGCCGCATGGTAGACCACGTCGATGCCGTTGGAGGCGATGGCTCCGGCTACGTCGTCGGAAGACCTTACATCGCCGATTATGCTTATTATCTTCAGGGACGGATGCATGTTCCTGAGCTTCCTGCTTACGTCGTACAGGTTGAATTCGGAAAGATCGAAAAGGACGAGGCGTTCCGGATTGTATGCTGCAAGCTGGCGGCAGAGCTCAGAGCCGATACTTCCTCCGGCTCCGGTAATCATGATCTTCTTTCCTTTTACGAATTCGGCGACGTCGGTCCTGTCAAGCTTGACGGGCTTTCTTCCGAGAAGATCCTCGATCTCGACGTTCTTAAGATGTGATACATTTATCTTGCCGGCCGCGATGTCCGCATACACGGGGACCATTCTGAGAGTGCAGCTCGCGCCTTCCTCGTCCAGCTGGTTCATTATCTCCCTGATTGTGCTAGGATTCGAATATGGCGGAAGCAGCAGTATTTCAGATATCTTGAGCTTTCTGGCGAAGGAGCCGGTCTTGTCAGGATCTCCAAGTACAGGGATGCCCCTGATCGAGACTCCGGGATTCAAATCCTTGTCGATGATTCCGATTATATGCCTGTTGCCCCATCCCGATGAGAAAGCCTGTATGACGCTGTTGCAGGAGCCGGATGATCCCAGGATCAGAGTCTTTATCGTTTCATCCTTGCGCCCTTTGGCGGCGGCTTCACGGATTACCCTGCTGAGGACCCTTTTGCCGGATATCGCAAAGAAGCATATGAGGAAATCAAGGATGAATATGGATCTGGAGAAGCCGATGAAGTATTCCTGGCGCCAGGTCATTATTATTATGAAAAGAAGAACTGTCGAGACAATGTTCGCCAGGAATATCTGCATCAGGTCATGTATGCTTACATATCTCCACATTCCGCTGTATATCTTGAAGAGATAGAAGACCACGAGCTTCAGGACAATAACCAACGGCAGGGCGCGTTCGAGCGAGATGATTTCATTAACGGGGAACTGGAATTCAAAGCGCAGGTAGAATGCCAGAAGGAAGGAAATGGCGATCGTGAATGCCGATGTAATGAAGACAAAAAATGTCTTTGCCGGAAACAGCCTTACGACAAGTTCCTCAAGCTGGCTGTTGAGCCAGACGATGAAGCTTAAATTCCCCTTCGATTTTGTCATCTGCAAGCCCCCAGGATTTTCTTCAAGGCCGTGCAGATCCTGTCGAATTCGGATTTCTTCAGGCCCGGGAATATCGGAAGTGAAAGGCATTGGTCGAAAAGCTTCTCAGCGACAGGGAAGTCCCCGTTTTTTAAACCATATTTTTCCCTGTAGTAAGGATGCATGTGGAGAGGGATGTAATGTACGCTGCATCCGATGCCAGCCTCCTTCATCATGTTGTAGGCCTCGTTGCGGTGGATTCCGGTGATGGCGCTGTCTATCCTGATCACGTAGAGGTGCCATGAATGCTTCGTGTCCGGCTTTTCCTTCGGAAGGATGATGCCTGGGATGCCCTTGAGGGCTTTTCCATACATCTCCGCGAGCCTTTTCCTTTCAGCCATGAACTTGTCGGCCTTTTTCAGCTGGTGGATTCCAAGCGAGGAACCAATGTCGGTAAGATTATATTTGTATCCCGGGGCTACTATCTCATAATACCAGGTGCCGGATTTAGTGAACCTCTTCCACGCATCCTTGCTTATGCCGTGAAGGGACATGATCCTCATCCTGTCAGCCCATTTTTCGTTTTCAGTAGTAGCCATCCCCCCTTCGCCGGTGGTGATAGTCTTGTTGGCATAGAATGAATAGCATGCGATGTCGGCACCTTTGCCTGCATACTGCCATTTCCCCTTTTCGTCCTTGTAATGGGCGGGGCATACATGCGCGCAGTCCTCGATGAGGAAAAGACCGTGTTTCTTACAAAGCCTGCGGCATTTGTTCACGTCGTATGGCTGTCCACCGTAATGGACGGGTATTATCGCCTTTATTCCATTGTGCCTTGCAGGAACACAGGCAACTTTTTTACCTGATTTGATCTTTCTTATCGTTTCTTCGGCATGGTCAAGGTTTATGCAGAAGTCCTTTTCGTTCACATCGACCAGTACAGGAATGGCGTTGAAATATCGGACGACTTCCGCCGTGGCGGCGAACGTCATCGTCGGTACGATCACCAGATCCCCCTCTTTGAGACCTATGGCTTCGAGTGCAAGGTGCAGCGCCGCAGTGCAGGAGTTGAGCGCGACTGCGAACTTCGCATCTGCGTATTTCGCGAAATCAGCCTCGAACTGCTTCGTCCTCATGCCGGTCGTCAGCCATCCCGACTTCAGACAGGATATGACTTCCTTAATTTCTTCCCTGCCGATCGCCGGCCGGTGGTAGTTTATAAAATTTTTATTCATAAAATTTTATCCTTTCAAAACAACAAATATAGTTCCGACTAGGATTTTTACATCGTTTACGAAGCTAATGTTTTTAACATAATCCTCGTATATTTCAAGTTTCCGCGGCAAAATCACCCTGCGGTACTCGTCTTCAGGATTTTCCGCGGCCGCAAGAAGCTCCTCCTCGTTGCGGAACTTTATTGAAGCCGGATCCGTTATTCCAGGACTAGTACCGAGGATCCTGTCCCAGCGCTCCTGGTAAAGTCTGATGTATTGTTCGACTTCAGGACGAGGCCCTACGAGCGACATTTCACCCGTCATGACATTTATAAGCTGTGGCAGCTCGTCTATCTTCGATTTGCGCAGGTACTTCCCAATTCTGGTGATGCGTGAAGCAGCGCCTGGCTCGAAATCCTTGCCGTCGGTCTTCGCCTTCACCGTCATCGAACGGAACTTGTATATGTCGAAATATTTCCCGTTCCTTCCTGCCCGTTTCTGGCGGAAGAACACAGGCCCGGGGGAGTCCAGCTTGATGCATAGCGCGACGAATCCAAGAAAAAACGAGATCGCGATAAGCGCTGATGCGGCTATTATGAAATCAAAGAATCTTTTGAAGAACTGTGAATACATTATTTGATAAGTTTCCTAGTTTAATGTTAAGAAATTTCAAAGCTGGAACGCCGGCACCCTTGCCGGCATCTTTATTTTTATTCTTCCTGCACTGGGAACATTATGCCGGCAAGGGTGCTGGCGTTCCATAAGAGTTGTTATTTACTTTCGCCACAAATTCCTATACTTTTGCAAGTGCCTTAGTTATCTTTGCGGCAGCATCACCGTTTCCATACGGCCTGGCACCGGTCTTTGTTGGCCTAGTTCCTGCGAAATCCGCAAAAGCCTTCACGATCTTTGCCGAATCCGCTCCTGTGATCCTGTTCCATCCAAGCTTGGCGGTTTCAACCCATTCCGTCTCATCCCTCATCGTTATGCATGGAACCCGGTAGAAGAACGCCTCCTTCTGCACTCCTCCGGAATCGGTGATTATAGCTGAAGCATTCTTTTCCAGAAGAATCATCTCAAGATATCCCACAGGCTTTATCATCATAACTTTCTCTGACACGGACAGCTTGTATTTCTTGATGAAGTTGACCGTCCGGGGATGGACAGGATAGACCACCGTGGTGTCCTGGGAAATCTTGTTGACGGCCTTGATGATTTCCGTAAGTCTCTTCTTGTCATCGGTGTTTTCAGCCCTGTGGCAGGTCAGGAGGGAATATTTCTTTTTCTTGAGGGAAAGCCTTTTAAGAGGATCGCATCTTTTTTCTGCAAGCTCAAGGAACCTGAGGGCACAGTCATACATGACATCCCCGACCAGAACCGCTGATTTTCCTAGGTTGTCGGCTTTAAGGTTTTTCATAGCGGTCTGAGTCGAACAGAAATTGACAGTGGACAGATGGTCAGCCACGATCCTGTTGATCTCCTCCGGCATTCTCCTGTTGAATGAGCGCATTCCGGCTTCGACATGGGCGATCGGGATATGGAGCTTGGATGCGCAGAGAGCACCTGCAAGAGTAGAGTTGGTATCTCCATAAACGAGTACCATGTCCGGATTTTCCTGTAATAGGATCTCTTCCAACTTTTCAAGCATCCTGCCTGTCTGGCGACCGTGCGTGCCAGAACCTGCTTCAAGGTTATATTTTTCATGGGGAACATTTAGTTCCCTGAAAAATATTTCTGACATCTCAGGATCGTAGTGTTGCCCTGTATGGATGATTACCTCTTTCACATCTTTGCGTTTTGCGAATTCCGCAGAAACAACTGCGGCCTTCACGAACTGCGGCCTGGCTCCGATTATCGTACAGATTTTCATGAAATTACTCTTGGTTATTTTCCTGTAATATACGTCGTTTATGGTTTTTCACTTGGCCAAGTTTGCAATTTTGCCCAAGTGAAAAACTATATGAAGTGTCACTGTCTGATAACTGCTATGATATGAGTGCGGAGGAATGGAAGGAGTGTTTCAAGTATGTCGGCGGTAAGCACCGAATATGGAGCTATCGCCCTTGTAAGAGGAGGGGCGAATGTAACTTTTTTAAATTCGCATTTCCACGGGGCGAAAAGGGATGAAACCTCTTTCTTGCCGACTCCGCTTACGTCAGGATTCTTCGGACTGTCGTAGACGAAATCATACCAGAGTATGAAACCGTCCTTCCTGCAGACGCGCTTCATCTCGGAGGCTATCTTCTTTCGCGTTTCAGGATCTTTCACCGAAGTGAATACGGTTGACTGGAAAACTATGTCGAAAGACTCCTCCTTCCATGGCAGTTCCGCGGCATTTCCGTGCCGGATGTCAGCGCCCAGTATCCTGAGTTTTGCGAAATCCGCACGTTTGCCGTCAAGTTCGATACCGGCGAGTTTGTCAGGCATGAAGCCGAATGTCTGGAATTCCGCCAGCCATTGGCCGTTCCCGCATCCTGTTTCGAGCAGTCTGACATTCTCAACGCCGTCCGGATATGCCGTCGCCAGTATCCTGCGTATTTCGCGCTGGCGCCGCTGGATCATGAAGAATGCTGCCGGATGCAATGGTGAATATATGTTCAAGTTTTAATCCTCCCAGTCTTCTTTTTTACCCGGTACTGCGCCTGTTTTTCATTTATATGGAACCCAATTTTTCTTTTAGGAGGAACCGCGGGTGTCATAATTTGTCTGATGGCGTCGAAAACGATCCTGAATTGGGCGTCGTATTTTTTCTCAAGCTCATTGAGCTTGTCAGACAGACCCTCGTGAGACATGAGAAGGTGGCGCAGTTGGACAAATGTCCTCATTATTTCAATATTAACATGAATAGCCCGTTCGCTATTGAGGACGCTCGAAAGCATGGCGACTCCCTGTTCGGTGAAAACCATGGATGGATGACGACTTCCTCCCCACGATCTTGAGGTCACAAATTGTGACCTCAAGATCGCAAGCTCTTCTCCGGCAAGCATAAACATGAAGTCGGAAGGAAACCGTCCGATATTCCTTTTTACAGCCTGCTTAAGAACTTTTGTCTCCACTCCATATAAAACCGCGAGATCGCGGTCAAGTAGGACTTTTTGTCCCCGAATGAACAGGATTGACTGTTGGATTTGTTCCACAGGCACAACCGAGGGTTCTTTTTGTTTCTTCATGTGTTTGATGGATTTCATCGGTTCAACTCCCATATTTCGCCCAGAGTGCGGATTTGAGACGGTGGATTTTCCGCAGCTCTTCCTTGTAGGTGTCTTGTGTTGGAAATTTTTTACAATCGGTAATCTTTTCGGCAATGGCATCGAGCTTCTTCAGATATCTCACTGCATAAACGTAGTATTTGGACTGCGCCTTCTTGAGGATGGAGTTTATCAAGGCCCTGTGTATTAACGAGGAGGCGAGAAATTTGTTTTCAGCCTCGAATTTCTTCGAGAGCTCAAGTAAGGACGGGTAGTTATCGCCGTTAATCTGGTCTGCTCTTCCGACAAGATATTCTTCAGCTTCGTCGGCCTTGCCATATTTAAGTAAAAAATCGGCATCTGTCAAGGAAATGCAAGCACTGTTCATTATTAGACCTGTCTCTTCTTCGATTATCCTAGGACGTTCAGGTTTGCCGACAGCTTCCAACAGTTCCTTCAAATTATTTTCTGATCTATGGTTTCTGAAGGATTTCAGTGCGATTTCATGCATCTTTTCCTTGTCGCCAGTTTTCTTGTATATCGAGAACAGGAGCTTGTTGCGATCATAGGCCATGTAATTTTCTGTTTTTGGAATTTTATTCAGCCAGGCCAATGATGTAGTGCAATCACCCGCTTTGAAGTAGGCTTCCGCTATCTGCAAATAGTTTTTGTCTGGAATTTCTTTGAACCCCTCACATGATTTCAAGGAAGCCTTTTCGAACATGACAGGATCGTTAAGCTGTTCGGCAAGATTTATCGCTCCGATCGCCCATTGTCTTGCCTGGCTATCATCTTTAGTTTCGTTCATCCTGTCCATAAACAGTTCGGCAAGTTTTCTGAGTTCTCCCGATGGAAGGAATTTCGCTGACTGCTTGAGCAGATATTTCCTTAAGCTGTAGGTGTCATCTTCGTGGAGTTCGGCGAGAATTTCCGAAATCCACTTCTTGTCCTTGCATTTTGACGCCAATTCCGTAAAAAGATCGCTTGCGGAAAAGCGGAAGATATCACCAATAAACCCGTCGGAATCATCGCAATGTTCGATAATAGCCTTGTCGCTTTTGAAGAATTCAACGAGAAGGGTGATTCCATCGCTCGGACTTTCAGCACCATCCCGGATTTCAGCAAGGATCTCGTCGAGTTTGCTCCTGAAGGATCTGGAGCTTCTCCAGTCGACTAAATTCTTTTGCCGGCGCAGACCCAAAATCTTCGCCTTGGCACGTTTGAAATTATCCTTTTTGCTTGAAATCAACCGGCTGATCATGGCATCCGCGTCATCGTGACGGATTGACAGTTCCATCAATGCTTCGACCAGATCCTCCACCGCGACCCCGGCAAGCCTTGTGCGAATGTCGCTACCTGCGTCCACAAATTTTAACCGCTTCCTCATTATTTTTCCAATTCCTTCATGAACTGGTCGGCTAAAACCGAACGGTTGAAGTTTTCTGACACGAACAACCTTCCCTTTTCACCGAACCTAGCAAGGTCGTCTTTTGCGAGTTTCGCAAATTCCATTATGGCTTCTGCGAGTTTTTCAGGATTTTCCGGTGGAACGACCTTCGCGCATCCGCTCTTCAATGCGACTTCCGCGCCTTCGCCTTTTCCGCAGAATATGAATGGGATTTGTCCTCCCATCAGCTCGAACATCTTCGATGGACGCGCCCCGTCGAAAAGCGGAATGTTCTTCAGGGGAACAAGGGCGATATCCCACAATCCCTGTATCTGCGACATCTTCTGTCTTGGCTGCGAAGGATAAAATCTTATGTTCTTCAATCCGGATTCGGAAGCTTTCTTCTCAAGGGCGGGTTTTTCCGGCCCGTCCCCGAAAAGCGCAATGAATATTTTTTCGTCCTTGAGAATCCTTGCAGCTTCCAAGACCTGTTCAAGCGCCTGAGATCTGCCGTGGTTCCCGCCGTATCCGACAATAAAACAGTCTTCCGGAATCCCAAGTTCCTTCTTGAGCTTCAAGTCTGGTGTTACTGGTGTGAACATCTCAAGATCAACTCCGTTCGGGAACAGGAATGTCCTGGCTTCAGGATGCCGCTTTTTGACCCCATCGACTATTCCCTCCGTCTGGCATGACACGAGAGAGGATTTTCTGTAGAGCAGTTTCTCAAACCATTCCAGAAAGCTCAGGGCAGGGCCTTTGCCGATCATTCCGAGCTGGACTGCGCTCTCAGGCCACAGATCACTGATGTTCATAACAAGTTTTGTCCCCTTGACGAATTTCAGGAACAGCGCCGTGAATCCCAGAAACAGGGGAGGGCTCTCGCAGATGAGGAAGTCGGCTCTCCCCAGTTTGAACATGCCGAAGAATGCCGCCGACTTCACGAATGAAAAATAGCAGAGGAGCTGCCTTATGGTGCTCTTCTTCTTCGACGGCAGTATCCAGCAGCGTATGACTTTGACTCCGTCTATCGCTTCTGTGAAAGTAAATTTCCCCTGGTAAGCAGGGAAAATTTGTCCTGCAGGATAATTCGGCATTGCTGTCAAAACGGTGACCTCATGCCCCTTCAGGACCCAGCGCCTGGCCAGATCATGCAGCCTGTTCTGCGGCGCCCCATGCTCCGGAGGATAGTATTGTGTCAGTATTGCTATTTTCATCTCATTCCATGTCTGTTTGTCAATTTTGATGCAATCATCAAAATCGACTTCTTTACCTGTTAGTTGCCTACAATGTGTTTCATCCAGTAATCCAAGCAGAACAACCTGAACATCCTTGTCGCGTCGAATCTGCCGTCAATGATCTTCATCTGGATCTCCTGGAAGTCGTCTGCGATGAGTTCAGATACGGGATGGTTTTTCTCGGAGGCCCAGCTTATGAGGTATTTGTTGAACGAACCTGACTTCATCCATTTCTCCTGCGGAGTCTCGAATCCCTTCTTGTCCTTCCTCCAGCATATTTCCGAGGGAAGTTTGGAATCCATGGACTTCCTGAGAAGAAACTTTGTCCAGCCCTTCCTCATGTTCAATTCCGGATTCACCGAGAGAAGCAGTTCAACCATGTTCACGTCAAGGAACGGGACCCTGGACTCGATGGAGAACGCCATCGAGTTCCTGTCCTCCCATTTCAACAGGCGCGGGAGATGTATCTTGAAGATCTCTGCCTTGCGATATTCGCACGGGGAGAGATCCTGCGCCTCTCGGTGCCAGTTTAGTGTTTTAATCTCAGCCAGGTGCTCATGATATTTTTTGCTTATTGAGAAGGGAAGGACTCTCGTATTCCTTTTCCTGTATTCTGACAGATGTGAATATGCCTGTGAAAGAAGCTCCGTGTTGCCTCCAAACAAAGTTCCTGCTGAATGTTTAAAGATTGAAAATATATTTTTACTTCCGTAAAAATATTTTAGCATGAGGAAATATGCAGGCCAATATCCTGAAAAGAGTTCGTCGCCACCCTGTCCGTCTAGCAGGACCGGTATCTTCTCTCGTCTGGCGGCCTGCATGATCTTGTACTGCGCATACATGCTGACGCTTCCCACTGGCTCGTCGTGCTGGCGCAGGAATGCCGGAAGGTCCGAGATGAATTCGTCGGCGTTTGGGAAAACTTCGATGTGCCTGCTGCCTGTCTTGTCGACGATGCTCTTCATGAACTTGCGCTCATCGATCCGGGGATCGTCAAAACAGGCGGAGAACGCATTGAAGGTCTGCGACTGCTGGAGATGCTTCATCTCGACGAATATCGCAGAAGAATCAAGTCCGCCGGAAAGGCAGCCACCCACCGGCACGTCGGACCTCAGACGGAAATTGACCGATGCGGAAAAAGTTTTTCCAATGAGATCTATGATTTCATCTTCGGAGTATTCCCTGACGGATATCTTTTCGGCGGTCCAGAATTCCTCAGGCTTAACTTCCGGAGAATCAAGATCTATCTCCGCACAGCATCCCGGCGGAAATGACATGACATCCTTGAAGAATGTTTCAGGAGGCATTTCATACCCGGTGACAAGATACGAAAGGCAAGCATCTATATTCGGCTCCTTCTTGAATCCTGGCAGTTCAAAGAACTGCTTTATCTCGGAGGCGATGGCTAGAATTCCAGCGCTCCTGGTATAATAAAGCGGCTTGACCCCGATGCGGTCCCTTGAAATAAAAATCTTCCTCTTCTTCCTGTCAAGGAGTGCAAATGACCACATCCCGTTGAATTTCGACAGACATTCCTTTCCCCATTTCCTGTAGGCTTCAATTATTACTTCAGAGTCAGTATGCGACTTGAAGGAAACTCCTTCCTTCACAAGTTCCTGCTTCAACTCTATGTAATTGTAGATCTCGCCGTTAAAGACCAATACGGAATTTTTGTCCGTTGAAAACATCGGCTGGGAACCGGCCTCGGAAAGATCGATGATGGAAAGCCTCCGGTGTCCGAGTCCGACGAGGAATTTTCCCTGTCCGCTTTCAGGCAGTCCTTCGGAATTTGCGAATTTCGCAAATCCTACGCTGTCCGGACCCCTGTGTCCTATGCAGTTGGTGAAACGTGTCAGGACGTTTTCATCAAGGGACTGGCTCTTGTCGATTATACAGGCGATTCCACACATGTTAACTCTTGCTCTTGATCACAAGTTCCTTGTAGACGTCCAGGAACTTTCCGGTATTTTTTCTGAAATCAAATTTATCCTTGATCATTTCATGATTCATCTTGATGGCGTTTTCCCTCATTTCAATGTTTCCGGCGGTCTTGATCATTGTCTCTGCAAGTTCGGGTATTGATATTTCAGGTTTTATAAGAGTTCCATTGCCGCCATTTTCTATCAGCGCTCTTGATGCAGGCATGTCTGTAACGATAGGATAAACGCCGCAGGCGCATGCTTCGAGCAGTGAGCTTGAAACACCTTCTGATTCGATTATGGAAACATATATGTCAGAGTTCTGGAGAGTACCTGCAACGTCCTTTGGAGATAATCTGCCTGAGAATTCCACCTTTTCCGATATGTCGAGGGATTGAGCGAGAAGCATGAGTCCGATTCTTTCGGGACCCTCCCCGATCACCTTCAGGATGGCGGAGGGGATTTTCTTCAATACCTGTCCGAACGCTTCAAGCATCCTGTTTATCCTGTATTCAGGGAAAAGGGCTCTCGAGGAGATGAAGACTGGACTGCTGTTTACGGGTTTTGATTCGGATGGTTTGAAAAGGCCAAGATCTATTCCTCTGTGCATGACCAGGATATTCTTCTCGTCCGCCCCGAGTTCCTTTAAACGAGGCAGCATGTTGTCGCCCCAGGCATGAATTAGATCTGCCTTTGCTATGGCTTTGCCTGCAAAATATTCCAGAATTTTTCTTCTTATTAAATTCGGTTTTGGGAGATAAGTTATCTGTTCGTTCTGCGCGGCAAGGACAAGGGGGTGGAACCCGGTGGAGGCGCACAGATATCCGTAGCTCGTAACACGATAGCCGATCAGAACATCAGGTTTTTCCCTGCTTATGAGTTCGCGGAGCTTTCCTGCGCCAAAAATGAAATTCAATCTTGCTGGAAGAGAGGGATTGCCGAGGGCGACGATGCCGTCGGTGCTTTTTTCAGCTCTTACCGAGGCAATGATGACTTCAGCGCCAAGCTTCCTGAAATTATTAGCCCAGGCAAGCGTGTTGGCGCTTTTGTCGTCCGCACAGAGAAGTATTTTCATTTATAAATTTCTGGGAAATTTATTTATTGTAGAACTCTTTGATGCAGTCAGCCACGTACTTGATCTGATCAGGTGCCAGTTCCGGATAAATCGGAAGGGCTGCAGTTTCGGCGGCGGCTTTCTCTGATTCCGGGAAATCGCCCTTCTTGTGTCCGAGAGGCTTGAAGCATTCCTGCTCATGCAGGCTGAGCGGATAGTATATCTCTGTCCCTATGCCCTTTTCGGTGAGGAACTTCCTCAGCTCGTCCCTCCTGGGAACCCTGATGACATACTGGTTGAAGATGGAGACGTTGTGCTTCTCGATGAATGGAGTGACAACTGACTTCACGCCCTTGAGAAGATCATCGTATATCGCGGCGTTCTTGCGGCGTCCTTCCGACCAGGAATTGAGATATTTGAGTTTTACGATCAGGATTGCGGCATGGATTGTGTCGAGACGGAAATTACCGCCGACAAACTGATGGAAATATTTCGGTTTTGAACCATGTCCGCGCATTATCTCAAGCCTTTCGCCAAGGACGGGATCCTGAGCTGTGATGATTCCGCCATCGCCCGCTGTTCCGAGGTTTTTTGAAGGGAAGAAGCTGAAGCATCCTACAGTCCCGATGGAACCTGCCTGCCTGCCTTTGTATGTCGAGCCGATGCTCTGGCATGCGTCCTCAATCACGAAAAGATTATGCTTCTTTGCGATCACCATGATCGGATCCATGTCGGCCATCTGTCCGAATAGATGTACGGGAATGATAGCCTTGGTCTTTTTTGTGATGGCTTTTTCAATCTTTGTCACATCAATATTATAGGTCTTGGGATCGATGTCGACGAAAACTGGTTTTGCGCCCGTCCTCCAGATGCAGCCGGCCGTCGCGAAGAACGTGAAGGGGGTGGTGATGACCTCGTCGCCTTGTCCGATGTTGAACGCCATGAGCGCGCAGAGCAGGGCGTCGGTTCCGCTGGATACGCCTATCGCCGACTTGCATGTGGCGTATGCTGCGATCTGCTTCTCGAGCTCCTTCACCTGTGGTCCGTTGATGAACTGCTGGGATTCGAAAACAGCCTCGACCGCCTTCATGACTTCATCCTTTATCGGTCTGAACTGGGCCTTCAAGTCAAGTAATGGAACATTCATGTATAACCTCAGATTTATAATTATTTAACTACTGAAAATACAAAAATATAATGAAATTCATTAAATTCAATTCAGATATCATTTAGTCCAGTCTTCAAGTTCAACTGATTCAAATCGATTGTAATGCCTAATGTTGCCAGTTACTAACCTGCTGCATTTCTCAAGACAGGTAGATGCGATGATGATATCAGCGTCTGGAAGCATCTGTCCCTTTATCCTCAGCCTGGCTTTTAATTCCCCGAACTTCTCCATGATTCCGTTGTCACTTTGAATCACGGGTAAAGTTTCAAGGAACGTCTCGATAAGTGCCAAATTATATTTCGGATCGGTAGAATTGAACGCCCCGTAGTAAAGCTCTCCAGCGGTAATGAAGGAAACTGCAATATCTCCATGATTTCTCTGCATGTGAGGTAAAACCTTGATGTTGCCCCTCAGCAGTTCGATGCAGATGTCCGTATCTATTAGGATCACAGCTTTATATCTCTTCCAATTGTCCGGGAGGAATAAATGTCATCAATTATCTCCTTGGAGCTTCTCTTGTCCTTCCATTTGCCGGCAAGCTTCCTCCACGGATCCGTCTTTGCGCCAGCAGTCGATCCTCCCGAGGATGAACATAGGCTTTTAAGACCGCTTTCGATAATAACGACAAGTTCATTGTTGAGGCTCCTGCGCTCTTTTATTGACAGCATCCTGGCAGCCTCTAGGAATTCATCCGGTATGTTCCTGACTGTTATCGATTTCATTTTGGCCTCTGGTTATAAAACGTAACTGATATAGTTATATAATGGTGCTTTTATAGTTATTTTCAAGGAGAGTGTCCGGATTCTTGTTAAGGCTTTTAATTCTTTTCAGTTATTGCTATGATCGCACCAAGGGGATTCCCATCTTTTATTTTCCCTTCAGGATTGACGACCATCATCGAAAGATCTCCGTCAAGGAATAAAGCATTGTCGCAGTTCAACGACTTGAACAGTTCGGAAAATTCATATAGATTTGGGAATTTCTTCTGTTTATTGCCAGTTTCTGTTATCGCGAAGATAACTTTGCCATCCTTGTCGATGCCAACACCATTCCTGTGCTTGTGGTTTTTGGAATCAGCATTGAATTTAGGATGAATTTTGCCGTTCTGGATAAGCATTGGGCCTGCTTGAAGCGCTATTTTTGGCTGGATATTTGATTTAACGTATTCATTGCTCTCCAGAATTCCAGCTTTTCCAGCATGGTCAACATAGAACACTCCATTAGGCTTAAGGTAGAAATTTCCTTCGCCGTTCTTAAGATTCAGAGGATTCAAGATTTTTCCATCCTCAATATGAAGGCCAAGTGGATCCCCCCGGTCAAAGATTCCTCCGTTCATCATGAAGCTGACCTTGCGACCGCCGTATTCGACAATCTCTTGGACTTTGGAGAAAAATGTCAGCGGCTTCCCTGTCTTCTTGTCTTTCCAGTAAAGTTCGATCTTCAGAGGATCTGTGAAGTAAAGCCTGTATCTGGTGTCCTTGAAGGTTGCTTCCTTGTATTCATCGGCGAAAGAATACGGTGAACAGAATAATGAAAGAAGGGACATCAGAAAGATAAAAATGGATTTCATTATTCTATAGGTGCCCGTTAGTAATGAATCCCGCTGTTCTTGGAATTTTTCCTGTAATATTCAATGAAGTCCGAGGGTGAAAGGACTTTCTTTCCAAGCCTGCATTTCGGAGGGAAATGCCTGATGTTTCCCGTAATGAGACAAGTGACGTTTTCAGACAATGCTATTTCCAAGAATGCTTCATCGTCAGTATCCGGGAGTTTCAATTCAAGAGGAATTCCGGATGATGCCACTCCTGAATTCTTTATCTGATCAAGGAAAACTGCTACAAGTTCGGGGGAGAATTTGAATTTCGGTCTGTTGAGTACATCAGTGTATTCGCTTAGCACCCTGGCATCGTAACATAATATTAGTTCGCCAGATGCCGCCATTCTTACAATTTCCCCTGAGGAACTGAATGGAGATAGCAAGCCTGAAACAATTACATTTGTATCGACTACTACCTTCATCTCCTGCGGGTCCGTCTGACTTCGGCGATTTCGGTGTCTATATCAATGGAAGTTATCTTATCCAAGCCAATACGTGCTGATTTCTCCTGCATTTTGAGTACTGCCTGGGTGGCCCGTGCACGACGTATGGAGGAAAGACTTTCCTCAAGATTAGATTCGGCAACTGAAGAAAGGATGGCGACAGGTTTTCCATTGTTTGTGACAACCATTTCCATTTCCTCAGGCAACTGTTTCCATACTTTGGCGCAATTGCCGCGGAGTTCTCTGACGGTAAGAAATTTCATGTTGATCCTCAGTTGTTACACAATAGAGTACACGATAATGCCACGATATCAAGATGACATATGAATTCCGTCAGGAATTTATATTATTTGAACTCATCGTAGGTCTTCTTGCCCAGCTTCTTGTCCTCGGGCAGGGGCGCTTCCTCGTCGAGGTCGAGGCATTTGAGGACGCCCGGCTTGACCTCCTTGTACTTGTAACCGCTTTCAGGGCAGGTCATGATGCCGTCCTTGTCAGGATTCTTGAGGAGATGCCCATGACGGCTCATCCAGCCCTTCTGTTTTGCCGGGACACCTACCATCATGGCATAGTCCGGGACATCCTTGGCGACGACTGCGCCCGCGGCTATGAAACTGTACCTGCCGAGTGTGATGCCACACACGACTGTAGCGTTGGCGCCAATCGTTGTTCCGCGTTTGAAGATGGTCTTTTCATAAAGCGAATGGCGCAGCACCTGGCTTCTTGGATTCGTTACATTGGTCAGGACGCATGAAGGTCCGAAGAACACATCGTCCTCCACTATGGCGCCGGTGTAGATTGAAACATTGTTCTGGATCTTGATATTGTTTCCCATCTTTACGCCGTCTGCGATGCTTACATTCTGTCCTAGGATGCAGTTTTCACCTATGATAGCACCTTTGTAGATGTGGGAGAAATGCCAGATCTTGGTACCTTTGCCTATGCTTGCCCCTTCATCGACATAGGCTGTCTCATGTGCGAAATAAGGGAGGGTTTTCATTTTGTCCTTCGTATCGGGTTTGTTTTTGACATGCAGTTCTATGGAGGTCTGGCAAGCCTTCAGTACCTTGAGGACTTTCAAGCCCTCCTTGCCTGAAGTAAGAGGCTCTTTCCCAGTTTCAATGGCCTTGAGGAAGGCGCTGCACTCAGCTTTGAGGGGTTCCTCCCAGATGTCGGAGATCTTTATGAAGGAAGGATCCGCCTTCTGAGGGACAGGAATACCGTTCTTCCACTCGATTGTGTGAGGATAGAAGACAAGTTTTTCGTCCGTGGCTTTTGTGTCCTCGAAGACAAGCATGCCTTTCGAGCCTGTTACAATAAGCTTCTGTTCCTTGACTGGATTAAGCCAGCTTACGAAGATGTGCGCGCCAACGCCTGTCGGGAATTTAAGGTTGGTCATGGTGATGTCGGAGATGTCGGGATGTAGAAAATTGTTTCCGGAACAGTCTATGTACGAAGGTTCTTCTCCGATCAGGGAAAGGATGATGGAGATATCATGCGGGGCGAATGACCAGAGGATGTTCTCCTCCGTGCGTATTTTTCCGAGGTTGAGGCGGTTGGAATAGATATACTGGAGTTTTCCGATAGTGCCTTCTGCGATGATCTTCTTCATCTTGATCACGGCGGGATGGTAGTGCAGGATATGCCCGACGAAAAGAATTTTCTTCTGGGCTTCAGCGAGCTTTATCAGCTCTTCGGCGTCTTCCACCTTCAGGGAAAGTGGTTTTTCAACGAACACATGCTTTCCGGCTGACAAAGCCTTCCTTGCCTGCTCGAAATGCATCACGGCGGGGGACGCGATGAAAACGGCCTCGATTCCCTTGTCCGCCAGCACCGAATTGAAATCGCCTGTGAACGACACGTCGGGATACTGTTTCTTCAAATTTGTCTTTACGTCGTCGGATGAATCGCATATGGTGTTGAGGACTCCTAGTTCGTGAAGGCTCCTGGCTATGTTCTTTCCCCAGTAACCGGCTCCAATCAAGGCTGTTTTTGATGCTTTCATATTTTTCTCATTATGTTAGGATTAATATTTGAGGCGGATAATATATTGCTGGAGATGCATTTTGACTAATTTGAAGAGAGGACTGATTTGAAAAGCCTGTAGTATTCCGGCATTATTCTGGTGTGTGTAAAATTAATCAGGCGGAATTCACGGTTGTAGTCAGATATTTTCATCATCAGTTCCCTGTTGCCTGCCAGGCTCAACAACATCCTGGAAGCTTCCTGGACATCCCTGCTGCGTGCAACTATCTGATTGAAACAGGGATTGTCCTCCCCGATTATGTCCCTGACTCCCCCTACGTCCATTGAAAGTACGGCACATCCTGCGTCTATTGCTTCAAGAAGGACGTTGGGCATCCCCTCATACATCGATGAAAGGAAGAATATATCTGCACAGGGGAGCATGTCCTTTGCGTATGGTATTTCCCCGGTTATTATGAATTTGCCACCCAGTCCGCGACCGGTGATTTCGTCTTTGACACCGAGCCCTCCTGCTCCGATGAGAATCGCCTTCAGCTTTGAATTTGAAGCGCTGGCTTCTGCGAAGACCTTGACAAACAGATGGAAATCCTTGTCAACCGAATTCCTGCCCGCGCCTGCGACAAGTATGTCATCGTCAAGTATTCCATGCTGTTTCCTGATGTCTGATCTCCTCTGGGAAAGTGCGGAGATGGAATCATGGGATGCGCTGGGTTCAAAGATATTATGGATGACGTTCACCTTTGACTGCGGGATTCCATTGTCAGCAAGATCTTTCCCCAGCATATGGGAGTTGACCACGAAATAATCCGGGGACATTGAATGTTTGAGATGGAAGGATGAGAGTTCCGGACCCGCCGAGGAAATCTGTGTCCGCAGGGAACCTATGAAGTTGCTTTTTCCGAAGTCAAGGGCATGAAATGCGTTTGTGTAGAAACTCCAGCTGAAGACGAGATCGGGCCTGATCTTCAGGAGCAGATATTTGTATTTGATTATTTTAAGCACGGGAGTGGGGGTGCTTCCCAGAAATATGATCTTGCAGGCAATGTCATTCCGTATTCTTTCCTCCCATACTCCCTTGACTTTTGAACTGACAATTATCGTTGGTTCGAACTTGTCCATGTCCAGATATTTCAGGAACAGGTACAGCTGTTTTTCCGAACCTCCATTTCCAAGCTGGCCGATCAGGCAGACGATTTTAATCTTATCTTTTTGCATTAGAATTCCGGATTGAATTTCCTGATCCATGTCTGGAGCCCGCACAGCATGAATATCCTCTGGTAGATCTGATGCCTGCTCAGCAACCCGTAGTCGCGCGTCGAAGGGGATGAAAAGGCTTCATGAAGGGCCAGCACCTCTTTCCTGTCGACGACCCGCCACAGTCCTTCTCCAGCAGGATCCGAGAAAAGCAGATCCTTGATATGGCCGCGCATCCGGCCGTTGCACCAGGAATCGAACGGAATGCCGAACCCCTGTTTTTTCCTGGAGCCTAATCCAGGCGATATATGCCTTCTGAAAGCCTCCCTCAGGAGATGCTTGTCCTCGCCCGAACTTATTTTCAGTTTGAGTGGGAGCTGCGCTGAAAAGTCAATGACTTCATTGTCAAGGAAAGGCACCCTGACCTCGATGCCGTGCGCGGAACTTGCAATATCCACCTTTCTGAGGTAATCGGCATGGAGATTCAGATTGAATTCCATCCCCAGCATGAGGTTCTCAACGCGTGCGCCGCGGTTTTCAGGTATGTACTCGGACATGCTTTTCCATGACGGGCTTTCCTTCCTGACGGCTTCCAGGAAGGAGCTCGTCAGCATGGATTCCTTGTCCTTCTCGCTGAAGTAAGTATGGAGCAGGCAGAAAAGCTCCGGCAGTTCGGCCTTCGAAAATGAGATGACCTTGCTGTATTTCCGGTATCTGTCTTTTCCAATCATGGGACTGATGGCCAAAAGCATTCCGGAAGCCAGGCTCTTGAATGGAAGATTCTTCAGGCCATATAAGATGCGGGAGTTCCGTATCCGGTCATATCCACCGAAAAGTTCATCGCCTCCATCTCCTGAAATTACTGTCTTGACATGTTCTCTCATCCTCTGGCTGATCAAGTATGTTGGTATGCAGGAACTGTCGCCGAAAGGTTCGTCATACTGAAGCAGGATCTTTTCAAGGATTTCCGGCGTCCCTTCGCTTATCTCAAGCACATGATGGTCGGTGCCGATGATTTTTGAGACTTCCTCCGCATACGGGGATTCATCAAAGGCGTTGTCGGAGAATTTCACATTGAAGGTGCTGATTTTGTCGACGATCCCCTTTTTCTTGAGGAGATAGACAAGAAGGGAGGAATCAATGCCGCCCGAAAGGAAGGCACCCAGGGGGACATCAGACCTCACATGGTATTTCAGGGCGTCGGCAAGTTTTTCCTCTACGTCCTCCACCGCCTGATCCAGGGATGTTTCCTTTTCTGATAGATTAAGCTCCCAGTATCTTCGGAGGCAGGTCTCTCCGTTTGCCTTGATGACGGCATAATGTGCCGGCGGAAAGCATTTCATGTCCTTCCAGATCGACTTCGGTGGAATTGTGAACCCGAGTGTCAGGAAATCGTTCATGCTTGACACGTCGGCCTTCCTTGAAATTTCCGGGACATTCAGGAGGGCCTTTATTTCAGATGCGAAAAATACGCTTTTATTCTTTTCAGCCCAGTAAAGGGGTTTTATCCCAGTCCTGTCCCTCGCGAGATAAAGAGTCCTGTCCTTCCTGTCCAATACGGCAAAGGCGAACATCCCTCTGAATTTGACCAGGGCCTTTTCTATACCCCAGACCTTCAAGGCCTCTGCGATGACTTCCGTGTCGGAGGAAGTCTTGAATACTGAGCCCTGTGCTGACAGCTCCTCCTTCAATTCAATATAATTGTAGATTTCGCCATTGAAGACAGTGACGTATCTGCCATCGGACGAAGTCATGGGCTGATAGCCTGTCGCAATGTCGATTATTGCAAGACGCCGGTGGGCAAGCCCGATCCCGTCTTCAAGGAAAATACCCTCTCCGTCGGGCCCCCTGTGGGACAGGGACGTGTTCATCCGGCCGAGAATATCCCCGGCTTCAGGTCTTTGATAATTGTAAAAACCGCTGATTCCGCACATCTTAAGAATACACCTTTAAAATATCTCCATAGAGAAGGATATACTTTCCTGTAACTGATTTCCAGTCATAAAATTCTTTTGCCTGCCTGATTGAAGTTTCAGACAATCTGCCTGACAATGCAGTGTCTTTTATGAGAGAGCAGACCGCGTCGGCAAGGGCTTCAGGATTTCCTGCAGGCGCCTTGAGTCCGTTGACATTGTCAGATATCACATCCCTGACTCCTGGTGCATCTGTTGTAACTATGGGCAGTCCGGCCGCCATAGCCTCGACAAGGACCATTCCGAAGGTCTCAATGAGTGTTGGAAGGACGAAAATATCCGAGGCGCAGTAAAGCTCTATCAGATCGTTCGAAGGAAGCGAAAATGTCTCCCCGCCAGATTTCGCGAAATTCTCGATGGATTTCACGTCTCCGCATCTGCCAGGGAACTTCCTGAGTATTTCGGAAGTGTTCATGCCTGCTACAATCCATTGGAAATCGAGACCTTTGTCTTTTAGGATCTGCGCGACGGCAGGAATCAGGTCGAATCCTTTTTTGGGATGATATCTGCCAACAGTGAGTATCAGGACCTTGTTCTCATCCAGTCCAAATTTCCTCCTCACCGCTTTCCTGTCGAGCCTGGATTTGATATCTGCGAATTTCGCAGTGTCAACGCCGTTTGGAATTATCCGTATTTTCTCATTGGGAATTCCAAGTTTTTCATATTCCTCCCTGACATCGGGGGTCAGTGCGACGAAACCGTCGAAGAGAGGATATTTGGATTTGACAAGGGAGTCGATTCCGTCATCGAGCCTGTATCCATAGCCTATTGACGGATATTTCTGTATGTCCTCTCCACAGCATCTCAGTACACATGGGATTTTGTTCCTCCTGAAGAAATCAACAGCATAAATGGCGAGAGGATACCCCATCGTAACCTGCCAGAGATCGAACTTGTGTTTTCTCTGAAGCCTCGACAACTCGTATTCAAGATAATATTTGCCGATGAATGGCATTTCCCTGAGAAGACCGCTGGTCCTCGAGAAGAGATGGATTATTTCGTAGTTCAGATCAGGCTTTCTGGCGGCAGGAGGAGTGGTGCAGATGACAGTCGCGCTGTGCCCGGAGTCGGAGAGCGTCCTGCACACGTTGTGTACGCAGATCTCCGCCCCGCCGAAATACGGGTAGAACTGGGCTATGAGATGTGCGATCTTCATTATTCAAACCTCTTAAAACAGAATTTGCGGAGCATCACGTCTCCCTTGAACTGTCCCCGGACCGTTATGAAAAGGCTGCCTGATTCCTGAATTAATTTTGGACTGGACGATGGAATGGTGGTCTTCTTCCATTTGCTGATATTCTTGACTCTTTCGATTGGGGCTAGATATACAGTTTTCCTTGTTCCGTCAGGCAGTTGCTGCTCCATTAAAATCTCCAGGTTTCCTGAGGTGAAATTCTCGCCCATTACCAGGCATGACGCATTGAACTTCATGCCTTTCTCCACCGGAACCGATTTGGAACTTACAGATATCTCGCCGGCGCTTCCGGAACTTATGCGCAGGAAATTCTGGTTATCCAGCTTTTCAACGGAGATTTTCTGCGCGGATGGATCGCTGCTGGTTATCAGCCAGTCCAAGATGGGGCTGGCTTCTGACACTGGACCGGATTGATTCGGGAATTCCATAGGCAGTTCGCTTCTTGCAGGAATCTTCTCCCTGGAGAAAACTAGGCTCCCGTATGACGTTTTCTGGAGCTTTTTTATCTCACTTCTCGCCTTCTCAGCGGCTGATTTCTGATAGGAATAGCCGAATAAGAGAATGAAGAGGACTGCGGCGCAGATCAGCAGCAGTGACAGGAGGACCCTTTTTGTCTTTCTGAGCTTGGCAACAGTCTTATGGAGATCGACAGTCTCAATTTCAGTTTTTACGGATTTCTCTGCGCTTACCCTGTGGAAGTCAACTATATCCCTGATCGGGCGCGGCGCCTGCTTGTGGTAGATGTCTATGAAATATGTAGGCGCCTCAGGTATCCTGTTCTTTTTCTGTTCGCCAATATACTCTTCGATGTCGAAGGCGACTTTTTTGAACAGCACGTCCTTTTGTTCCGTATCATAAATGCAATAACAGGCCCGGATGCCGTCATCGCGCGGCTGTCCGACCGAACCGACATTTACAATATATCTTTTTTCATCCTCAATTCCGAAATCCATAGGGTCAAGCCAGTGGGCCACCCGGCTTTCACCCATCACGAAAATCCCTGGCACATGGCTGTGTCCGACGAAAAAGAGCTGTTCCGGACATGTCTTGAAGGATTCTTCGGCGTCAGCAGGATCAAAGATGTAGCCGAACCTCCCGGGATTTGCGAACTCCGCATGGGCGCATCGGAAATTATCACCCTTTGCATCGAGTGGCAGGGTGTTGAAGAACTTGGCAGCCTTGCCGTCAAGATTCCTGTTCGTCCAGTCTATCAGGCGTTTGGCATTGTCGTTGAAATTGTCCGGCGACAGCTTTCCGCCGATGACGGCGTCATGGTTTCCAAGTATGAAATAATGGATCTTGGAATACGCAAGCTCCAGCACTTCCGCCGGATTGGGTCCGTAGCCGACAACATCCCCGAGGCATAAGATCTGATCAATCTGGTGGCTTGCGATGTCTGCAAGGACGGATTTCAATGCAGGTTTGTTGGCGTGGAGATCTGAGATTATCGCGTATCGCATATTAATTTTTCAGCGTGCCTGGATTAGTTCGACGTCATACATGGAGAATTTTTTGTCAGAAGTTATTATCGGAATCTTTTCGACCTGTGCTTGTGCTATCAACATCCTGTCAAAGGGGTCGTTGTGGTGAAGGGGCAGGGCTCCTGCTTTCAGGGCATGGATGTGTTCTATTTTCAAAGACATGAAGCCATCACGTTGAAGTCTGGACATTATATAGTATTCCGGTTTTTCAGGTAGAGGAAGTTTCCCGCTGGCATATTTGATGGCGATTTCCCATGAACTTGCGGACGAAATGAAGATTTCATTGTCCGGAGATTCAATGATACCGATCACCTTATCCGAGAGCTTTTCAGGTTCTGTGAGCCACCATAGCCAGCAATGAGTATCAAGAAGTGCCTTCATCCGTAGAACATCTTGTTAATATTTTCATCTTCTTCATCGAAGTCATCGGATACTTTGAACATGCCGCGATCCAAGCCTGGAATCCTTTTCTTGGGAGAGGAATCCAAATGCGTTAGCTTCGCCAATGGCTTTCCGGATTTTGCAATGATTATTTCTTCGCCCGCTGCGACTCTCGCAAGCAGACTAGAAAGATGTGTTTTTGCATGATGTATATTTACTGATATCATATTCATTTCCTATTGCGTGTAAATATAGACTAAGTCGTGGACTAAGTCAAGTAGCTTATATAGTATAAGTTATTATATATATCCTTAGATTTTCAGTATCATAAAGGAGAAAAAGAAACTGGTCTTCAAAATAAGAACCTTCTTTGACATCGTTTATCTTCCAATAGTCCCTTGGCCATTGTTCATCGTACTTGCCATAAAGATGTGGAGTGAAACCGTCCCATTTGAGAGAATATGATACAGACGGGAAATTTGAATCCTTTTTTAAAGAGCAGAAAAAATCCTTCCTTGTCAGGGAGCCGTGCTCCCTGGAGAAATCACTAATGTATTTGTTGCAATCTTCCTTCGCTGCTGAAAAGGCCATGTAATATATAGGGTCGCATCCTCCGCCTTGAATGAACAAGAGCTTGTTTGCTGTGGGCGGAAGATCTGGCAGGCCCCTGTTTCCGTCTCTGAAGGACTCCCTTGCCTTCTTATCCGTATAGACTTCCGGAGCGAGCATTATACCATAATTTTTTGCATGAATAAAGAAAAGTAAAATAAAAACTACTGCACCGACAAGCAAAGCAAATGCAAAACCTGATATAAGTATCAGAATAGATTTTGTGGAAATCTTCATGTTGAGCAGATTGAACTTGTCATTTCCTGGTAACGGATAATCACAGCCGGCCAACACGTCCTATTCCGAATTGGAATGGACAATTATGGCGTCGCAGGAGCCGAGGACGTGGAGGCTGAGCGATGAGTTGTGAACCAAGGTTATGCCTAGCAGCCTACGCTTTCTTTTCAATTACTAAAAACTGCCATGGCTGGATAATGTAGTTGTTTATCTGCATGCCGTTGACGATCGTCGTGACGTTGAAAGGTATTTCCTTTTTGGATTCCCTATATTCCTTTGCGCCAATATTGTCCGGGTTGAAATCCCGATCCTTTTCCAGGGAAAAGGACTTGACGCCTTGAATTCTTCCAAGCAGCTCCGCTATGTACTTTTCCGAATAGATGTTGAAGAAATAAAAATTCTCCGGTTCTCCGTCCTCGTTATATTTCTCTGGCTCCTTGATATGCTTGATCCTGAAAGCGGTATTTCCTATCAAGGCGCGGATTATCACATACTTTTTTGAGACCCGGATCAATTCCCTTATAGGTTTTTCAACGGAAGGCAGATGCAGGAGCACATTGCTGCACGCAACTACATCCGAATGATTGTCCTTCAGAGGTATGTTGAAGATATCGCCGACAATGAATTCAGTTGAAGTCCTATATGGGTTTCTGGGTGAATTATCGCTGCAGAAGGCCTCTTTAGCCTTCTCTATATAATAGGGGGTTGCATCAACGCCTGTATAGCTGAAATTAACTTCAAGCGCTTTGTCAATCGAGACAAGGTAATGTCCTCCTCCGCATCCTATGTCGAGGATGGAATCATTCTTCTTCACATATTTCTTAATGCGCTTTGCAATAGCCTTGCTGCTTTCCATTTCCGGCAGCTTTCCAGTGGCCCGCTCAAAAAATGTATCTCCATATTTGGTTTCCTGATCCCAGATCTTCCAATTCTTTTTCATTTTGTAATTACCTCTCCTGTTTTTTAATAGAAATTAACAGTTTATTAATGCTTCCTTGCTGATTCCGAACAATCTGATTATTTCCTCGTTATTAGATAGTCCCCGACCGCCAGCACATCCAGTTCCGAGTTGAGAAATACATCTATGGCGTCGCAGGATCCGAGGACGATGGGATGTCCATGCAGGTTGAACGATGTGTTGAGAATGGCGGGTATGCCTGTCTTAGCATAAAACCTTGATATGATGTCGTGGAATTCAGGATAGATCTCAGGATTTACCGTCTGTATCCTGGCCGTCTTGTCGGCCTGATGGATTCCTGCGATGATACTGTCCTGCATTCCAGGTCTGACCTTGAACGTGAACATCATGTAGGGTGAATGGCATTCCCTGAGCGACGGAGGCACCTCGGCAATCATGTCAAGCTTCTCCTCCAGCGCCGCAGGCGCGAACGGCATCCAGAAATCGCGTTTCTTTATGGCGGCGTTTATCCTGTTGACAATCTTCATGTCGTCGGGATACGCAAGTATGGACCTGTTCCCCAACGCCCTTGCGCCGAACTCCATCTTGCCGGAACATCTTGCGACGATCTTCCTGCCGACCAGGAGTCCGGCAATCTTCTCATTGATGTTTTCAACTTTTTCGAAGTTGACCTTGTCCTTGTATTTGGACTTGGCCTCCTCGATGTCGAATGTGGCCTCGGTGCCGATGCAGCAGCCTTCAAACTCGATCTCGGGCGAATCCTTCTTCCGCAGCTTCTGGTATCCGAGGAAAGCGGCGCCAAAGGCATTGGATTCATCGCCGCATGAGGGGAAGGCGTTGACAAATTCGACATCAGGCAGTTCCGATATCAGCTTGTTCACCTTCACGTTCATGAAGAATCCGCCGGTAAGGAGGATCTTTTTGATGCCGGTCTTTTCAATGCCGGCCTGTATCCATCTGATGGCGGTATCCTCTGCGAGCAGCTGCAGCCCCCCGGACAAACTGTCAAAGCGCATGTTCAATACGGACTTGAAGAGGTCATGCAGGAGAGCCTGTTTATGGGGGCCTTCCGAGTTCCTGACACCGGGATATTGGGAGGTGTTGTTCAAGACAAGGGGGTTTTCCCCGTCAAAGCCGATGAACTGCTGTAGGACATTTTCTGCGACCTTCGCATCCTTGATATGGGCATAAGGTGCTAGCCCCATCAGCTTGTATTCATGCTCGTAAGGCATGAATCCCATTATATAGGTTATGTGGGCATAAAGAGATGCGGGAGAGAACGAGTCGGAGGATGCGATCTCATCAAGTCTGTTTCCATGCCCAATGAATACAGCGCTGGTTTTTTCATTGCCGCCGGCGTCCATTGAGAATATAAGGTGTCTCTGGCTTTTATCCTTTGCCAGTCCATAGTAGGCAGAGGCCGCATGGCACAGATGATGATCAAAAACCTCATGCTTGGCGCAGAGTTTGTTCTCCTTGAGATATTCCTCGAGGTTTTTCCCTGCCTGCTTATCGCATGCAGCTTTTGATTTGTGGAGCAAGTCTTCAGCAGCGGTTGGCTGTTCCCCGTGAAACCATTTGTTTTTGATCTGCCCGTAAATCTCATGGAACTTTTCCAGCTCATCGCTGCGGCTGTGGGGTATTTCCGAGCTTATGCCGGAAACGCAGATTTTTTCGATCTGTTCAATGCCGACACCTACGGTCCTCAGAGCCTCCCGGATTGAAAGAATCGGAAAGCCGGGCTGGACGTTGATCCTTGAAAGACGTTCCTCCTGTATGGCGAATACTACCTTGTTGTCCTTCATTAGGACGGCTGACGAGTTGAGACCTGTGTTTATTCCTAGAATATACATGTTATTTCATGAAATGAGATGGAGGGACTACTCCCAGATCGCTTTGGTATAGTTATCGAGAATTGACTGGTCTCTTGTTAGAAGGAGTGCGTTTTGAGCAATTGCAGTTGCTGTAATTATTCTGTCAAATGGGTCTCGGGTCCAGTTCTGCTGAATCGCCTCAGTTATGATCCGGAGGAAGGGGAGAGGGCACAACTTAAGACCCATTGACGAAGAAAGGTTCTCAAACATTAAGGTTGGTTCGGCATTTATTTTTTTTATCTCGTTGAGATATTTTATTTCAAGCAGGACAATAGGGGAAATCATTATTTCCTCCTTTTCAAAAATCTCCCTTATACGCGCGGGAAATTTATCAGTTTCACCGGCATAGAGCCAGACGACGGCATGTGTGTCAAGGTATATCATGCTTCCATTCCTTTTCCCAATCCATATGTATGAGTTCTTCCGGATTGCATAATATGCAATCGTGCTTTGCGAGTTTAGATAATTTGGAAGCGGACTCCTTGGGGATGATTTGAAGGATTTGTCCTTTTCTTTCGATTTCCAAAGGATGTCCAGTTTCAATTACCTTGTCGAGGAGACGGAAAATATCAGCCCTGAGATTTGAAGCTTTAAGCATTTATTACCTCAATATTATATTGTACGTACATAATATACATACATGTACGAACATGTCAAATCAGTTTTTTAAAAATGTTCCCAGTGAGAGCATGGTCTGTACCAGGTCGCCGCTGATTCCGGGTATGTCCTCGCCGTCTAGCCAGCGGGGGAACTCTTCGCGGACCTTCTGTATGTCAAGGAACTCAATCTGTTCGAGGGCGTCTGATTTGCAAAGTTCGAGAACGGCGTTCTTGAGGTCAGGCTGGTTGCGCAGGGCATGTTCCCTTGAAGGCCAGGTCCTTTCTGTCCATTCAGGCTTTGCATTTTCCGGGAATATGCGGTGTTTCAGGAAACTTGTGAGCTGGTAGCAGGTCTGCCTGAGTGGTGATGCGGTTACAGGGAGGTTTGTGTTGGCGCTCCATATTTTCGCGAGTCGGGGATCCAGTATTTCAAGGCACTTCTTCTCTATCCTTCCGGAGAAACGTTGTTCGACCGGAAGCGATAGGTAAAGGTCGAATATGTCGTTGTCGAAGGAAATTGTCCTCTGCTCGGTAAGCGTCGCGATCGTCGCATGGTTTGGATAGCTGTAATGCCTTGAAAGATGGTGGAAAGTAAGATATTCCCACAGATCGTTCGAGTTGTCTGTCAGATTCCTGCCTTCGGAAAGAACTTCGGTTATGCTTTCTATCTGGGATGACAGCAACCCCGCCCTTTTCTCAGGACGTATGAAGCTCCACACGTCGGCCTCCTTGATCCTGTATGACACGTTTGTCCTGAAATAAGTCACAAGGTCGTCCGGAAGCTCCAGGATAGTCTGGTAGTAGAGAGTCCGCCCCTTGATGATTATTGGTTTCCCGGGTATGTACATCCCCTGGAACATGTAGTCGAAGCCGTGTCCATGGAAACAGACATCCGCGTTCTGCCTGACGGGCTCGCTGTATCCCAGGAAGAGGCCGTGGTCATAGTTGTACATTCCGCCGATGACCTTGACAGAGGGTTCGAATATCTTGGAATAGTGTTCGGGGTGAAGCTTCAGGAAGACATGTCTGGCACCCTTTGTTTGAGCGATCTGCCTGGCGATCCTGAGCTCGCGGTTTTCAGAGATTGTAGCCGTGAAGCAGGTAGGGAGATTCTTCTCGAAGGCGGCAAGCACCGATCTGGAATCCATCCCTCCGCTCAGGAAATGGCCATAGCGCCTGCCGTCGCTGGTCTTATTCTTGACGGATCTCTCGATAAGTTCCGCAAGCCTGTGGGCGTTTTCATTCAAGGATGAATTATTCTTCTGATAATTCCTCTGCCAGTAGCGGCTGATGGACAGGCTTCTCCCTTCGAGGCACATGATCGATGCGTCAGGAAGGAAGAACACATCTTCAAGATATGTCTTTGTCCATAGGATTCTCTGGAAGAACAGGAATTCACACAGTGTCTCCTGGTTGATCCTGAGGGACAGCTCCTTTCTCAGCTTCCACATGCATGTGAAATAGGGGGAGGCGTAGAATTCACCGGAGGCCCTGTCATGATAATAGTAAAGGGGAAAAGATGTGAACCTGTCGTTGATGAACTTCAGCGCTCCTGTACTCCTGTTGAAGATCATGAACAGGAATTCGCCGTTGAGATCCTTCGAAAGCTTTTCAGCCAGGTCAATATCCTCGGAAACAATCTTGATGGCTTTTTCGTGGTCTATCCTGCCGTCCAGGATCGGACTCCCAAGCAGGACTATGCACTTGTCTCCTTTCTCCCTTATGAACGGGGCGGGATTGACGTTTGAATAGGAAATGGAGAGTCTCACATTTTCCGATTCCGCGGAAAATTTAATTTCCCCGTTATCCTCTACACGTTTCCGCTTGTCGGTCACCGACAAAAGAAAAGATGGTATCGAAAACTCTGATTTGAAGTCTGTTGAATCCATGGCTACACCGATATTTTAAACATTTTAATCCATTTGTCAGCTGTAATCAAATTCCAGAGAACCGGGTCGAACTGGCTCTTTCCGGCATGGAAGTCTTCGGCCTTCAGCAGGACCAGCTTCCTGTTCGCAAAAGGAAGTTTCGACGCCTCGTCCACGCTTTCCTTGAAGAATCCGCTTATCTCCTTTCCGAGCCATGAGGGCATCGGACTTGAATAGCCCTGCTTGTCGACGCGGTTGATTATCATGTCAGGCACAATTCCGCCTACGGCCGACCTGAGGACCCGTTTCGTGGTTCCTGAAGACAGTTTGTGCCGGCTCGGCAGGCTTACGCAGAATTCAGCCAGCCTGTAGTCCAGGAATGGAACCCTGGTCTCCCTTGAATGTGACATCGAATTGCGGTCGACATTATGCAGAATGTATCTCAATATCCTCATTCTCGCCCTGTGCATATCCTTCACGGAGGGCTGTTCCCTCCTTATTGGAATCGGAGGTACAGGGGCGCTCCCAATGAGACTCTCCGGGATTATCGCTGGATTGGCCGGATAGCTGACGGTCTCGGGGAACATCATCCTGCCGAACTTCCTCATGAATATCTTGAGGGAGAACTTGTCTTTGGCCCTGAAGGCGCTGAACTCATTGGAGAAAGAGGAGATCTTTCCAGCCATCAGCAGTTCAAAGATGAAGCTCCAGCAGAAATCTATGTAGCCGCCGAGGATTTCGTCTCCGCCCTGACCCTCGATGATCACCTTCCTGAAATCGTTGTCCTCCCTGATATGCTTGTACAGGAGCCAGTGTGGAACCGGAGATCCATGTCTTACAGGAATATCATTGTGCCAGATTATCCTGTCGAGGTTTTCCGGCACCTCCTGCGGTTTCGGGAAATGCAGCGAGGATGAAGCCCTTGAGAAATCGAGCATCCCGTTTATGAATTTTCTTTCATCGATGGGACTGTTCTCGTAGCACGAAGAGAATGTCTTCAGAGTCGCATTGGCATCACGTGGAATCTGCGTGGAGAGTCCGACCAGCGAGGAGGAATCAAGGCCGCCGGAAAGCAGGAATCCTACCGGGACATCAGCCCTCATCCTGAGTCTTATGGAATCCTTGAGCAGGTTGCGGAATTCGCAGACCGCATCTTCATAGGATATCTCAATGGTCCTGTCGAAATCCAGATCGTACCATTTTTCCGTCTTGAAGGGACTGCCCGGCTTCCATGAACCGAGATTCAGCTCCGCGAAATGTCCGGGCTCGATCTCGAATACGTTTTTCCACATGGTCTCGCGGTCATAGTCGAAATCGCTGCTGTTGATGAAATGGTAGAGCTTTTCACGGTTTGCCGCTGGTGTGAATCCCGGGATGCACGTGAACTGCTTGATCTCGGAGGCCGCGCAGAAAGTGTCCGAATTGTTCCAGAAGTACAGGGGCTTGATGCCGAATCTGTCCCTTGCAAGAAAGAGGCGCCCCTCCTTCTTGTCATAAATGCAGAACGAGAACATGCCATTGAATCTGGAGAGGCACTGCCTTCCCCATTTCCGGAACGCCGCCAGGATTACTTCCGTGTCTGATTCCGTGCGGAATTCGCAGCCCAGTGACGAAAGCTCCTTCTTGAGTTCCAGATAATTGTAGATCTCTCCGTTGAAGACAATCCAGGAGTTGCCATTTTCATATTGCATCGGCTGGTTGGACCTTTCATCCAGATCAATGATGGCAAGTCGCCTGTGCCCCAGGGTCAGGAATCCTGCCGGAGTCTCAAATGACATCGCGCCATGGCCGTCGGGACCACGGTGTCTGATGATCTCAAGCGCAGGATGCTCGGAACCGAGTTTTTCCCTGCCGATATGTATTAGTATGCCGCACATGATGATTAAATTGCAAAGTTGAAGTTAGAATTTTGAAAGTAGAAAACGTTAGATGCCTTTTAATTTTTTGCCGATGGAAGTGAATATTGCAAGAAGCTCTGAAGATTCATTCAGAAGCGGCAGTACTTTGGACTTGTCGAATAAATCAGTTTCATTCATCAGCTCAAGCCAGCATTGCGTTTCTGAAGCTTCTTTTTGGACGATTCCTATTTTATGTTTGAAGTCATTTTTCGATTCCGCGCGATTGGCTTCGCGATAATTTGCACCAATAGAGGTTCCAGCTTTCAAAAGCTGATATAAAATTACATCATTAATATTGGAGCGAGGCAAGGTTGAAATGAATTTGATTAAAGCAATAGCGAATAGCTTTGTCCTTTCTTCAAGATCCGTTTTGCTTAAAAGTCTTGGCATGTTTCATTTTCTTTCTTTGTTGAATTTAATTTTCTAAGACCAGTTTTCTACTTTCTAAATTCAACTTTCTAAATTTTATCAACATCAATCCGCATAAAAGTACAGATACGAGGGAGATTAGTCCCAGAGCTAGAAAAGAGAGTTTGACGTAATACTTGAAGTTGCTGCCGTCAGGTGAATATGCGATATCGGGGTTGACTGTGTAACGGCTCAGCATTGATGGAAGCGAATATCTGTTCGCCCTAGGAAGCTGATATATGATTTCCATATTTGGTTTGTTCCTGATATCTTCAAACTGGTTGAATGTCCTGGAGTCGAAGGTGCGTTTCCTTATTTCCTTCTTTTCATAGCAGATGAAAAAGGCCTTTCCAATGGAGTCCGTTGCCTTTAGATTTATCAGTTCCATAGTGGTAAAGGGAATTCCGTTGGCGTCCTCAACCAGGAAGAACCCATTGTCCAAATCGCTGTAGGCCCACTTGTTCTTTTCCTTTATAAAGCTTTCCGCGAAAATATGGCCGGCAATCTTAACCTGGTCGATTTCACCTTCCAGGCTTACGAGTCTTGTCGGTATCCCTGCGGAGGTCATGAAGAAAGCATATATTACTGCGGAATTATGGCACCATGCACCATCCTTTCCGCTTATTATACGCTTGTATTGATCAAGAGGGGAGAGGTATTTCATGCTGTCGGAAGGAATGCCTGCGTATTGTTCGATCATGTCATAAAGGTACTTGCTGATCTTCAATATCCTTTCCCTGGAGCCATCATTTTCAAGGACTCCCATTTCCCCATATATCATCTTCTTCGCCTCGGCAACCTCCTCTTTTTTATAAAGCTCCTCACGGTATGCAAAGTCATATGTTCCGTAACTCTTGTGAGCAATGATTGGATAGTTCGATTCGGTAATGTAATAGTTGTCTGCGGAGCTGTTGCCTCTTTTCTTGTATGTTTCAGAACCTACATAGGATATATTCAGGATCAATGGGAGGCCATCCTTGGATCCAGGTGTCAGTTCATACCTGTTCTTTCCATTTTTAAGCGTGATGACCGGATTGGGATCCTGGGATTTGCTTACGGTGCCGTCCGGCATCTTGATTGTCCACGAATCCGCCGTCTTCGGCGATATGATGCACTGGAGCTGTCCGACTCCCCTCTTCTTGAACCCGACAATTGCCGGAGTCTCATCAAGGATGTAGAAGTCCGGGTAATTGCCGTACTTGTTCAGGAACCCCTCGGTCTTGTGCTTGAAGATCCAGTAGTTGACATACGTGAACGCAGCAAAGCACAGGAGTGAAATGATCAGCCCGGCAAGGAGTTTTTTTTGAGATGTTGATTTTAAGGAATTCATGATTTAGAATTTAGAAAGTAGAATTTAGAAAACTGTAAGATGAAATAAACTTAATCAAGTTAATAGCGAACACTTTTGTTCTTTTTTCAAGATCGGTTTTTTTAGAATATTCTGCCATGCCTTCCCCTCTTTTGGTTCCTGGATTCTATTTAATTGTTTAAATTTAGTTTTCTACTTTCTACATTTCTAAATTCTAATTTCAGCACTTCTTCCATCCTCCCTCGAAAAAAGTCCTATACCAGAGTTCGAGGTTGAAATGCGTCCATAGGAACCCGATGTTCCTCTCCTCGTAGGAGCCGTTCCTGTGGGAGGAGAGGATTTGGCTGAAGAATCCGTGGTCGATGAAATCCCTGGACTTGAAGCTTGCCGACCCGACAGTTTCAGAAAACATCCTTGAATAGGGGCCTTCGCCTGAAAGCCATGAATCTATCGGCGTTCCAAATCCGATTTTCTTCCTGTAGATTTGATCATTGTCGATGTACTTCTCGGCGATCTTCTTAAGTACTGCCTTCCTTTCGCCGTTGTAGACTCTCTTTTCGTAGGGGATTGTATTGGCGAGTTTGAACATGGGGACAGTACAGAAAGGCACCCTGATCTCCATCGAGGACGCCATGCCCAGCCTGTCAGAGCGCCAGAACCACTGCGGGAGATCGCACGCTTGATCCTGGAGCATGGCCTCGTTGAGGACGTCACCGCAGGCCTTTCTCAGCCATTCAGCTCTTCCTGGACAGTAGGACATGTCATCACCCTTGAGAATCTTGTCAGTGATGTTCAAGTCGGAATATGACAGGACGTACATCGCGGGATTGTATCTTGTGACATTGAATATTTTTTTGCCAGTGACCTTGTATAGCGTCTCCCTCAACGCAGGATGCCTGTAGAGGAATGTCCTGCGCCTGAGGCTTTTTATCGCCGAAGGATAGAACCTTGAATATCCGAGGAAGGCCTCGTCGGCGCCTTCTCCGGCGAGCATCACTGTTATGAACTTCCTCGCCTTCTGCGTGAGATAAAGGGTGAAGACGGAGTTTGGATCATTCAATGGATGTTCGTAGTGCCATATTGATTTTGGAAGGAGATCGCAGAAGCAGTTCTCGTCAGCCTCGAAGTCATGGTGCTCGGTTCCATATCTTGAGGATACGCGTTTCTGGTATTCAGATTCATCATGTGCGGAATTTCCAAAGGATATTGAAAATGAATGGAACTTTTTCCCTGTCTGGCGCGAAGCCATTGCCGTGATCAGGCTTGAATCAACCCCGCCGCTCAGCTGCACGCCGAGTTCGACATCGCTGCGGAGATGGATCCTGATGCTCTCCTGCAGTGTGGATTCAACTTCATCGCATGTCTGCTCAAATGATTTGCCGTAGTCCGGCTTCAGGGTCGAAGCCAGATCAAAGTATTCCGTTTCAACCATGCGCCCGTTCCTGAATTCCATGCAATGGCCTTCCTTCAGGTTGAACACATTCTTGAACAAGGTGTTCTTTCCTATCAGGGAACGGAAGACCAGATATTCCTTCAATGAATCGAAGTTAGGGCTGAGGGTGCAGTAGGGCAGGAGGGATTTCACTTCGCTGCAGAAAATATAATGGTCTGCGTCCTCGTAGTAGAAAAGCGGCTTGATGCCCAGAGGATCCCTGGCGATGAAAACTGTCCTTTCCTTCAAGTCCGCGATGACGAATGAGAACATCCCTACAAATTTAGAGAGGCACTTGCCGCCCCAGCGCTGGTACGCCGCGAGTATGACCTCCGTGTCAGTATGCGACTGGAAGGGATAGTTCTCCTTCTCCAGTTCCTTGCGGATTTCGCAGTAATTGTAGATTTCCCCGTTGAATACTATGGCGTAACGCCTGTCGTGGCTGAGCATCGGCTGATGCCCCTTCGGACTGAGATCTATGATGCTCAGCCTCCTGAAACCGAGAGCAAGCCAGTCGTCCTGGAAGAAGAAACCCTCATCGTCAGGGCCGCGATGGGTTATGATGCCGGTCATCTCCCTGAGTGTCTTTTCAGGGAAATGTCTGCCGTTCTTAGAAATTATTCCTACGAATCCGCACATGATTATTTGGTGATTTTAAGATTTGGAGATTTAATGATTGTTTTAAGATTTAAAGAAAATAATATTTGATTGTTTATGAGTCATTTTGTCTTGCTGTGAAAAGAGATTTAGAAAATATGGCAGTCAGCTCGTTTGCTTCTTTCAGTAAAGAGGCGACATCAGCATTATTAAGCATTCCAGATTCAATGATAATTTCAAGCCAGAATACGGATTCATCTGCTTCTTCCAAGACTATATGGAGCTTTGATTTAAATTCAGCTTTTGAACGGCCCCTGCATGCGGCCCTGTAATTAGAGGCCACTGACGTTGCTGCCTTTATGAATTGTACAGATATTATTTTTCCTGAAATTGTTTTCGGCAAGGCTTCAGCCAGTTTTATTGCTTTTAATGCAAATTGTTTTGTCCTTTTTCTAAGTTCTTCGCTATTCATCTGTTATATTCCAGCTTATTCAATTATTCGGTCTTTAAATTACTCAATCTTCAAATCTCCAGGTCTTCAATCTTTAATCTTCAAATCAGAGATCTTCAAATAACCAAATCACCAAATCGCTCAATTAAGAGACTGGCTGTCGACCATCTGGCGGAACCTGCCGTTTTTAGCGTATAGCTCGTCATACTTGCCATGCTCGACGATCTTGCCTTTTTCCAACACGAATATGCAGTCGCAGTACTTGATCGTGGAGAGCCTGTGCGCAACTGCAATTATTGTTTTCTGCCCATGGCAGTCCCGGATGCTTTTCTGGATGAGGTATTCCGTCTCGGAGTCAAGTGCGCTTGTGGCCTCGTCAAGGAGAAGGATGTCGGCATCCTTGAATAATTCCCTGGCTATTGAAATCCGCTGGCGTTGACCTCCTGATATGTTTATGCCGTTGTCTCCTAGCATGGTCTGATATCCGTTGGGGAGCTTCTCAATGAACTTGTCGGCGGAGGATTTCCGGGAGGCCTCGATGGCTGCAGTATCGGATGTGGGTCCGTCCCAGAGAGAAATGTTGTTCAGGACAGTATCATTGAAAATCACGGCTTCCTGTGTCACATATGCTATGGAACGGCGCAGCTCCTGTATGTTCAGTTCGCTGTAGTCGGTTCCTGAAATGGTTATTTTTCCGGAACTCGGACGGAGAAGCCCGGTGATCATATTGACGAATGTGGACTTGCCTGAACCTGATTCTCCGACAAATCCTACAAAGGATTTCTGGGGAATGGAGAGGGAGATGCCGGAAAAGACCGGAGATGAGGAAGTTGAATACTGGAAGGAGACGTCCTGGAGGACTATTGGACCTGAGAAATCAGGGGTCTTCATATTGGCAGATGCAGGTTCGGCATTTTTGAACAGGTTTGTGATGAATTCCAAGTAGATGTCGATCGATCCTGCAGTGGCCAGGAACTTCTGATATGATGTCGGGACGCTTATCGCCTGCTGTGCGGAATGATAGAGCAGGCCGAGAACGGCGCAGGCCTCTATTATCGGGGTATGCTGGACGGCCACCTGCCAGTAGGTAAGTCCGCAGATTATCGCTACGGCAAATGGAGTCATGACATTTGGGGATACGCTTCCCCATATGGATAGCTTGATCATGAGGGATGCGATATTACGGGCTATCTTGTCGAGTTTCTTGTAGGTTTTCTGGAATGTCCCTGTCGACTTCAGGTACCGGTAGTTGGAAAGCACCTGCAGGACGATGCTGTTGATGTCTCCATTCGCGGAAACTGTTTCAAGTGAAAAGGCCTTCAGCTTGCGGCTTACATGCCTGATTATGATGGCTATTGGCGCGAATGTTATGATGGCGAGCATTGCCATCTCATAGTTGACCAGGAGGGGTAGGACTAGATACGCTATTACGAAGATGGAGGACGAAATGACTGTTATAAATGAACGCAGGGACTGGACAACTACCTTCAGCTGGACTATGGCGATATTGCTCAGATCTCCGATGTTGTAGGACAGGAAAGTCTGATAATCCGTCATGTAGAGTGCGTCCAGGAGCTCCTTTTGGAGGCGCATGTAGAGGTTCCCGAGAAAACTGGATATGTACCATTCGCTGAACATCAGAAGAGCACCCCTCAACAGGAAGAAAAATGCTGTGAAAAGAAGGAGGACGGCGAGTACTGAGGATGAATCAGAAGTGAAGGGCAGGTATTTGAGCAATGAAATAATGCTTCGCGAAATGAAATTGTTTTCGCCGAGACCGGACCCGTGGTTTATGGCGGAAATTATCGAGGCGGCCGCCAGCGCCTCACAGATTGCCGCAGCAATGGATAGGAGCAGGAAGAAGAGTACTTTGCCCTTGCTGATCCTAAGCGCGAACAGGATATAATGGAAAAATTCTTTCATGTGGAAATATGTGTAATCCCTTTTGTTTTAGGGAACCTCTAAAAATTCGCATTTGGCGCGTTGCGGAAGATTTTTGAAAGCGCAAAGAGAATTTCTGAATTGAGGCGTATCCAAGGTGATACGCCGAATGAAGAACATTCTCCTTTGAGCCAAAAAGATCCGCAACCCGCAGGGCAACAAGTTCTTATGGATTCTGGCTTCGTCCGGAACTCAGTCACAGCCCGTTTCAGGGCTGCTCCTGAATTCCACTCCTTGCCATAAGTCCATAATTTATTGTTGCGCGCCATATGCCAATTTTTAGAGGTTCCCTTTATCTATAGTTCGCCATGCCGAAATAGACGGGCATCATTTTAGCCTGGTAATGTATGTCCGGCAGACATTGTGTGTTTTTATCCAGAAACGCTTCGACCTGACGGAACAGGCCCGGCTTGAATTCCCTGTCAAGGCGATCATCCAGCTCGGCTTTCTGGATGGCCACGGATCCGAGTTCCTGTATATGCAATTCTTCCAGGGGGCGGAGGATCAGGCGCCGTTTGGCGGTTAAAAACTCGACTCCCCATCTTCCCGGAGCAGCCCAGTCGGCGAAATACGAGAAGGGCGCTCCCTTGTCCGTCCTGCCCGCGCCGGTGAATATGGAACCGGAAGGATGCCAGGGGAGGTCCCCATCGGTGAAACATTCGATCTTCCGGGGAAAGCCGCCGATGTAGAATGCCAGGTCGGTCACGTGCGTCGAGTTTGCAAGGAACCATTTTTCCTTCACTCCGGGGGCCTTTTTCAAAGGTGCGATACGATGGCTCCATTCGGTGAATTCAAAGGTGAATGAACGGAGTCCCCCGTCTTCGGAGATGATTTTCATTGCAGCCTGCACCGAACTGTAGAAACGTCTGTTGTAGGCGATGAAGATGCCGGCGTCAAGCAGCCTGGATTTTTCTGCAAGAGCCGTGAACTCGGACATTTCCAGCGACGCAGGCTTTTCAACAAGTATGCTTTTCACCCCGTATGCAAGCAGTTCCAGCGTGGTCTGATAGAGCTGCTCGACGCCTACGGACACGATTGCGCAGGACGGAATGCCGGGTTTTGCCGTCAGGAATGAAGTTATGCCGCCTGCGACCACCGGCACTCCCGTGGCTCTGGAGAATTCATCGGCGCTTGTTTCACCGCGGCCGATGACGGTGAAATCCTTTTTCATCGACAGCAGGACCTTGGCGTAGTCTTTTGCCATGGGACCCGCTCCAACGAGCCAGGTTTTTCCTGGTTGACTTTTCATGTTATCGGACATTTTGTATATGACGATCCTTTTATGGAGTTTATATGCGAAAGAAATCCGTTAAGTACCGGGACATGGAGCTTTGCGGAATCATCGTATGATGTCAGGCCGCAGCTTCCGCCGATGAGAATGTCGCGGGCTATGATGTGGGACATGTCGCTCTGCCTTGGTATTGAGAACGGTTGGCTGTTTGCCCCAGTTCCGTCCAGTCCGGAAATGCAGAGGTTGCCTTCAGTCTCGTTGACGACAATCGAGAAGCCGTCTCCTTTGATATTGACAGATATGGGAGCCTTGATTCCCTTTATCGACTCAAGGCTGAACGTTGCGCCTCCGGCGAAAACACCCTTGAGCTTTCCGGAGAGATCGACAAATGCAGGCCTGTTGCTCGCGTGTAACTCGCTGTCGAGTTCCGATATGTCCAGGCTGTAGTCCAGCTTTCCGCAGAGGAAGGACAATAGATCGATGAAATGGATGGCGTTTGACGCCAGTCCCCACATGCCCCCTGAAACCGAGAAGGAGGTAACACTCCGTCCCCTTAGAGCCTCCTTTATCCTGATATACTGAGGGGTCACCCTTCTAGGACAATTGACCCAGGCTTTGCAGTCGGCGCTTGTGAAAATGGCTGAAGCCTCATCTATTTCAGCGGCCGACTGGAACAACACTTTCTCAAGGAGGAAATTGGAGACGTGAATCGCTGGAAAAATGTTCTTGATTATCTGCAGCCTCACATCCGCGGTACTTGCGACAATGCATAAATCCGCCTCCTTCAGTCCGGTGTCTTCCGGTGTTCTGCAGAAAGACATGTTGCGGACCATGCCGTTCGCCGGAATTTCATTGACTCGGTTTCGGGATATCTCCAGGGATTTCTCAAATGGATCCACGACAAATATATTCGAAGGCAGATCCAATCTGGCAAGACCCTGGAGATGCCTGCTGCCAAGGTTCCCCGCGCCGACCAGGAGAATATCGTATATTTCTTTTTTCATCTGCATAATCCTTTGATCAGCTCATAATACTTTGCATCGATAACTGAAGTTCCTGCAATCCTGAGGATTTTTCCCGACTGGACTCTTTTATCATCCATTGATATTGCCGAAGCCTTCCTTATTTTCTCCGCGAAGAGCTCGGGGACAAGATCCGAGACATATCCGTTCTCCCCATCCTTTATCCAGACATCGGTGATGCCTTCTATCCTGTTTGCGACCACCGGCAGGCCGCACGCAACGCTTTCAAGGAGCGGGGTTCCAAGCCCCTCGCTTAACGTGGGAAATCCGTATATGTCCGACATCTGGTAGTATTCCTGTATGTTGCCTATGAAACCGTTCTCCATCTGCACCCTGTCGTCAATCCCGAGTGACGAGACGAGTGTGCGGATTTCGCTGAAGTAGGCCCTGTCCCTGTCTGCCAGCGGACCCGAATCCACGACGGGGCCGGCCAGGAACAACTTATATTCAGCCGGAAGATATTTCAGGACTTCAACCAGGAATTTGTGGTTTTTCCTTGGCATGAACTTGGCGATATAGCTGATCACCTTGTCGTTTTCGCCGAACTTAGTAAGTTTCTTCCTAATCGAAATCTTTTCGGAATCTGATACGAGCCTGAAAAGCGACTCGTCGACCGGATTCGGTCTGCTCCACAGGTTCTCCTCCGGAATGCCGCATCTGATGCAGGTTGTCTTAAGCCTTTCTGAAATACAGACGAAATGATATTTCCCCGGCAGTTCCGCAGAAGCCTCAATCCTGTTCAGGACGGGGACATACTGCATGGGCGTGTCCATCTCGTTGCACAGCTCGATGATGGCTGGAATTCCTTTAAGCCTGGCATAGTTCAGCACCGTGGCGGTCACGTAGTTCTTTCCGAAAACATGAACCAGGTCCGGAAGTGGCTGCGTCCTGAGATATCCCATCGTCGCCGAATATTCTGAATGGAAGTTGAACGCTATCTTAAATGCACTGAGGCCGCCGGTGCCGGGCGAGGGGAAAGGCTTGCAGGCTATGCGCCGCACCTTGAATCCCTCATGGGTATAGTCGCCGCAGGAGTTTTCCGTTTCGGAGCCGGTAATGACACTGACGTTGATATCAGGTTTGCCAGCGGAGAGCCTCCTGTATAGGTTGTGTGCCCTGAATCCTGAGCCTGAATATTCGGGCATGTACTTGCTGGATGCTAGGAGAACGTTCATAGTTTCAGCAACCTGTAGTTATCAATCTTCATCATGGATAAACTTTTAAAATAAAAAAGATGGCTTTTGCATTTGCAGTCCGAGCATCCGAATCCATAAACAGGAGCGCCACCGGATTTTTTAAGTTCAGCCGCCGCCGTGCATTCCTCTGATTTACTGTTCGTCTCCCTGACAAGAACTTTTATGATTTCAGCCTTGCCGAGCAGGTAGTCGATATGCCAGTGCATTTTCTTGTTCTTGCGGAGATGACGGCCTATCCGCTGTTCAAGCCCGCCCATCGCTGAGCCGACGTAGGCGTAGAGACCTTTTTTGAAATCAATGGTGTCAAGGGAACCGATTCTGATCCGCTTGTCCCTGTCGAGGAATATTCTTAAGATGTAAACGCCCTTCACGAGTTTTTCCGTCGCATACCTAACGGCATGCGAATTTAATTATTTACTATTTATACAGGCGTTGAAACGCCTGCCTATTGTCATTATGTCCCGCCGGGACATAAAATGAATTCATTTAACACGTTCCTTTTAATAATGAGATATCGCATCTGCCATCGAATTTGCAGGTCCATTTGCTATGTACCCGGTCAGCCTGTCTGCGAAATTCGCAAGACCTTCAGCTGAAACAGCGTCCTTGTATTCCTCCTGGGCTTCCATGGCAATATGAATCCTGAGGTCTTTGTTTTCGAGCATGAATGCTATCTTCTCATCCATGTCCGACAAGTCCCACTTGTGGGAGATGAATGTCTTGCCAGGTTTGAAAAGATTCGGCCAGGTTTCGAGATGGCCCATGTCCGGTTTCAGAAGCGCGGCACCGCAGATGATGATCTCGAAATCGCGCAGTGTGATTTCGCCGACGCCGAAGGGGCCGACCCCGATCTGCGAACTCCGCAGTTCGGAGAAATATTCCGGCAACGTAAGCTTCGAAGTCCCGACGCCCATGCCTTCCATGATCTTCATTACCGCCTTCCTGTGGGCGACCACAGATGGGCGAGAGTGGGATAGCCCGAGCCGGCAGCTCACCTTGATGTCGCGCCGTGTATCCGGAGCTGTAAAGCTGATTGACAATCCTTCGCGGAGCACTGATGACAGCAGCGGCCTTGCTTTCTGCCTGATTCTTGCAGTTAATCCGAACCGTGATTCCGTGTAGTTCTCAAAGCACGTGTTCCAGGAAACCCTGATTTTTGCAAGATCCTTCTGTGAGGGCAGGGGGAACTCCGCGTCCTTCTCGCCTGTCTTATAAAGTCCATCGAAATAATCAGTGAAAATGCGTCCGGAGCGGAACCGTTTCAAGTACATGGTTCTATCGGCGAATATCTGGCTCTTCAAAAAAAGGTCGACATAAGGCATGACCTCGAACTGTGTGCACCAGGTGCTGTCGGTCGTGTCAAACCATAATATTTTTAATTTTCTGGCTTTCGCCTTTTCGAGAAAATTAAAAATATAAGACTTATTGGCATGCCAATAAGTCCGGAATACATTTGAATTTATGAAAAGAAGATCGCATTCATATGACTTTTCAGATATCTTCCAATGGAAATCAAGCTCGAATCCCTTGTCCTCGAAATATGTCCTTGAGGCGAGCAGGGGACAGTTGAACGCCTTTGAATTCGGGCATGAATTATTTGTGAGGATGTTGATTTTGGTCATTAGCTGTTTGCCTGGCATCAGTGCTTATTTACCGCAGTTGCACTTTCCATGCATGACCGATTCTTTCTGTTCATGCGGGATTGATGCTAGGATATCCTCTATCGTATTACCAAATTCTGTGTCTGCAATTTCAAGGTCGCTCTTGCGGAAATGGCTGTAGTCGTTTTTACTTGAAGCTACACCACGGAATTCGGCATACATGGTCCGCAATGAATTTAATGCCATGCATAGACTTGTCGGCAATCCGGGTTTCTGGGTGTTCTTCCCGGCGCTTTGAATTATTTGCCTGGCCATCAGGAAAAGTACAGGCAGCTCCTCCCTGGCGCTGAGATATTTTGTGAGCTGATTCATTAATATCGGGCTGGAGTCAAATGTCAGGGAGAAATCCTTGTAATTATCCACCATCCTGGAAAATTCCTCATATGTTCTGGGGCAATGTCTTGAAATCCCGGAAAGATATTCCTGGGCGAAAACTATTCTCTCCAATGGTCTTTCAAGCAGAAGGTCAACGCTTATATAGGGCTTGTTTCCAGCGGCGACAAGATACATTGTCGTGGATACTGCGCCAATGACCAGGTCCTGCTTCTTCAACCAGGAGGCGAATTCAATTGAATTGTCTATGTTCAGCTTGCCCGACTTGACCAGTTCGCAGGATGAATAGGCGGGGATGTTCTCAAGGAAATACGGCCTCAGGCTGTATTCATATTTGTCGGTTCCGAAATCCGTCATCATCCTTTTTGTCAATTGGTAGTACTTGGCTTGAAAAGCGAATTCCTCCGACATGGTGAATTTGTCGTCTGCACTGTTGTCGTCAAGAAGCAGTTCCGGCATGGAGAACTTTCCATTGTTTATCCCGCTGCAGGCGCTTATTATTCCAATTTTGATCTTGTCTTTCCCGTTATTTGTCTTTTTGATTCCATATTTGACAAGATCCAGCCTTGGGTGTCCGACGACGACGAATTTTCCTTCAAATCTGTCAAGGTCGTCGGTTATCCAATTCCAATTGTTCTTCCTGGCATGATCTATAATCATTTTCCTTGTCTCTTCCCCCCAGAGGAACACTCTGCCCATATATTGGTATTTCACTGGGTCTGAAGCTATATCAAGTTCGAAAGGCGGATATGTGTCGAAGCGGCAGCTCTCGGCATTCCACAATACCAGCTGTGCGTCCGGAAAGGTTTTCCTCAACCGTTCTGTCCTTCCTATCGTCTCATAAAATACGACATCTGGTTTCCACAGGCGCATAGGCAGCGATATATAATCAGTATTGCTGCATACGCAAACATCGCATCCCAGGCGGTCCAGTACTCTGGAAAGGCAGTATACAAAGCCGAAATCCCGCTTGTAGGTCATTGCATGCAGTAGGACTTTTATTTTATTTCGCATGGTGTTTTTTCCAGACGCCGCTTTCCCTTTGCATTTTTCTGATTATGAAATCGGTGATGTCCAGTTCGAAACGGCTGTCAATATCAATGGAATTAATTTCTCCCATCACGTAGGGGACGGTGTTCCTCCCGATCAGCGACTTGCTCTTGAGCAGCCATTCGACTTTGGCCACGTATATGGCGCCGTTCAAGCAGTAGGTCTGCGGCAGATCCTGACGTCTCTTGACGAGTCCCCTCTTGATCAGCGGGACCAGCCGGCCTTTCAAATCCGTCTTGTAGGTCCAGAAAGGAGATTTCTTGGGCTCTACTACCGAAACGCATGAGTCGGCGTTGAGTGAGATGCATTTCTCAATGGCTCCGTCGATGTCCTCGCATGAACGTATCGGTGAAGTCGTCTGCAGGAGGATAATGTAGTCATAGCCGGTCCCAACCTTCCTTAAAGCATGCAGGACGGCGTCGATGCTTGGAGAACTGTCCGTCGAAAGTGCAGCCGGGCGCCTGAATGGCACTTCACAGCCCAATTTGCGTGCCACGGAAATGATCTCCGGATTGTCGGATGAGAGGATCAGCCTGTCGATGTGACTTGATTTCTTCGCCTCCTCTATTGTCCATGCGATAAGAGGTTTTCCTGCAACAGGGATGATGTTCTTCCTTGGTATGCCCTTGCTTCCGCCCCTGGCCGGAATTATTGCCAATATGCTTTTGCCTTTGAACATTAGTTGAACTTCTCCAGTGCGAGCTTGTATTCTTTCCACTCGCCAATGTCAATCCATGCGCTCTCGTTGATCGGGAATATGCCGATCTTCCCGCCCTTGCTGTTCACGTCCTCGATGAGATGCGTGACATGGAAGAACTCGTCCTGCGGGATATGGCACAACACTTCGGATTTGATGATGTACATGCCGGTGTTGACAAGGAAACTGTATTCCGGCTTTTCCTTGATGTTCAACAGCGTCCCTTTCTTGCTGATCTCGCAGATGCCGTACGGGATGTTGAAATGCTTGAGGGAGGCGACGACGGTGATGTCGTTGTCCTCCTTCTCGTGGTGGTTGAGCACCTCGTTGTAGTCGGCTTCGATGATGATGTCGCAGTTGGTCATGATGAACGAGCCAGAGAGGCTGTTTTCAAGCTGCTTGAGGGAGCCTGCTGTTCCGAGGGGCTTGTCCTCGTAGAGGTATTTGATCTTGTATGGGGGGGCAAGTTCCTCGAAATAGGACTTTATGATCTTGGACTTGTGGTTGAGCGAAAGATAGAAGGTGTCGACGTCGTATTCCACGAACTTCTCGATGATGATCTCTATTATGGCCTTGTCGCCGATTGGGATGAGCGGCTTCGGAAGTATCTTCGTGAACGGATCGAGGCGTGTCCCCTTTCCTCCTGCCATGATCACGACAGGCAGTTTGATCGGCGTCTTCTTTTCAGGCTTAGGTACGGCGTTGAACAATTTCTCGGCTGTGAGGAACTGCACTATTTTCTTTTCGGAATCGAGAACTGGGACGATGTTGATCTTCCTCTTCAGCATCTGGGACTTGACTTCTTCTACGTTGAAATTCGGAGTTACGAAAAAAGTATTCTTGAAGCATACTTTCCGTATCTCAGCCTCTAGGCTTCCCCCGGAGAGTATCCATCTTCTTATGTCCCCGTCCGAAAGAGAACCTGTCATTTTCCTGTTCTCATCCACTACGAAGAGGATTTTCTTGGCGGTCACATTGAGCTGGTTCATCGCGGCCTTGAGCCGCGACTTGGGATCGATCAGGATGTCGGAGAATTCTTTGATCATTTTGTGTTGTCCTGGCTTCTTATATCGTGAAACTTCTTGTTGAGGATGTCCTTGAGGGAGGTGCTTTTCAGGATGTTCTTGATCCTGAGGGATGCTCCGGGCTTCCCATATGGATTCTGCATCTTTTTCAGGCTGCCGAGGAATTCCGGGGAGCACGCCCTCGAGATCGCACCGGCTATGGATCCGGCTGAAGGTTCGCAGTCTATGACAGAATCAGGCTTGATCCTGCCATCCTGCCGCGATCCTATATTTACCGTGGGCTTCCTGAAATACGGCATCTCTATGAGCCCGCTTGAGGAGTTGCCTATGAGCGCGTCGATGTGATTCAAGGCTGAAAGATATTTCATCTGTCCGAGCGAATTCACGAACATGCAGCGTCCGGAATTCCTTTTCGCATATGCACCGAACAGTTCGGAAATCCTCCTGCCGTCCGGATCGGCGTTCGACTGCGTGAATATTACCTTGGCATCCTTGAAGCGGTCCAGCGCGCGCAGAAGTTCAATCGCCTGAGCCTCGACACCGGTTTTGCCGCGGGTCACAGGATGGAACGTCACAAGGAAGTTCACAGTGCCGAATTCAAAACCGGTCTCCTTGGCGAACTCCTCCCTGGACAGCATCCTGAGCCTGCTTATGCTGTCAAGCGCCGGCGCTCCGACATTGTAGACATGTTCCGGATCCTCTCCGAGCTGGATCACCCTTTCCCTGTATTCCTCAGCGGCGGTGAAGTGAAGATGCGACATCTTCGTTATCGAATGCCTGATCTGCTCATCGAAGACGCCCTGAGTCAGCTCGCCGCCGTGTATGTGCGCAACTGGAACCCTTGTGACCAGGGCCGCGGTCACCGCGCTCAGCAGTTCGTAGCGGTCGCCAAGACCGACTACAATGTCAGGCCTGAGGCGGCTGAAGCATTCCGCAAACGACATCAGCCCCAGTCCCATCGATTTCGCGATGCCGACATCGGAATCGGATGACAGGAGCATCTCGACTTTCTCATCGATCTGGAATCCGTCCTTCTCGATCATCCTGTAGGTAAGGCCGAATTCTGGAGAGAGATGTGCGCCTGTGACTGCCAGCTGGAGTTTAAGGGAGGCATCGTTGTCGATCTCCTTCATGAGCCAGTGCAGCAGTCCGTACTCGGCACGGGTTCCGGTGACTACGCAGATTTTTCTTTTCATAATTCTATTAAGCCGTCCGTGTTAAAGGTTCTTTTTGCCTTTTTGCCTATGACACTGCAGATCCTCATCGGCGAAATTCCTGTTCCAGGTCTCTTGATGCGGAGATTGCTCCTGCTGAAAAGCTCTCCCTTCATGATCTGGCAGGCGGCGACGATGCTTTTGCGGGCCACGCAGATGTTCTTCATCTCGCATCTGGCCGGCCTCTTTACTCCGTCGCCCAGCGCCTTCTCGACATTCCTGATGGCTGAGACCATGCCTGCGAATTCCGCAGGATCGGCCGAAGCCTTGTGATCGGGTCCGGGAAGAGCCTTGTCAAGAGTAAAATGCTTCTCTATGATCTTTGCCCCGAGGGCCACGGCGGCTATCGGGATCTCCGGGCCGGCAGTATGATCGGAATATCCAACCTCGACTTTGAACTTGTCTTTCATTGACAGCATCGCCCTGAGATTGATCTCCGCGTGCGGGGCCGGATATTCGGTCACGCAGTGCAGCAGGCTCACATTCCTGTTGCCAGCGGAATAAATGATTCCAACAGCTTCACCGACCTCTTTCATGGTTGACATTCCGGTCGATAGGATTATCGGACATTTTTTCAGAGCGATATGCCTGAGGTAGGGGAGGTTGGTAATCTCGCCGGATGGAATCTTGAACTTCCTCATGCCTATGTCGTATAGGAAGTCTGCGCTGTCCTCGTCGAAGGCGGATGAAAGGAATTCAACGCCAATCTTCCTGCAGTGGTTCCTCAGGACTATGTGTTCCTCCCTGCTGAGTTCCAGTTTCTTCAGCATCTTGTACTGGGATTCGGAAGAGGATGTGCTTTTCTTCTGGTATGCGGCCTTGACGGCCGAGCGCGTGACCAGTGAGTCGGCTGTGAAAGTCTGGAACTTCACCGCATCAGCTCCGCATTTCACGGCGGAATTGACAAGCTTCCTGGCCATTGCCAGTGAACCGTTGTGGTTGACCCCGATTTCAGCTATGACGAATGTTCCGCCTGTCTTCATCTTATCTTCCTCGCAGGATTCCCGACGAATGTACCCGGTTTTATGAAGTTCCTTATTACCACCGAACCTGCCCCGACAATGCAGTTGCTGGTTACCTTTGTCCCATGAATTATGGTCGAACCTGCGCCTATGAAAGAGTTTTCCCCAATCTCGACTCCACCGCTGAGGGTGGCTCCGGGCGCTATGTGTGTGAAGGCGCCAATGGTGCAGTCATGCTCGATCGTGGAGTTAGTGTTGAGAATTACGGCACAGCCGATGCGGGAACCGCTGTTTACGACCACTCCGTCAAAGACAACAGTCGCATCTCCGAGTATCACGTCTTCGTTGACGACTGCGTCAGGGGATATGATTGCAGGAAGGCGGAACCCGAGTTTCTTAAGATTTGCGATCATGCTTTTCCTGCAGTCGGGCTTCTCTGTCTTTCCGATACCGAGCGCCGCGCATGCGGTGCGATTTTTGACGGCCAGCTTGCTGAGCACGGAGTCATCACCAAGGTGTTTGATGCCCAGAATTTCACCCTTGTCCTTTATGTCTGTATAACCGACAATACGGAAATTCTTCAGTTTCTTCAGTACGCCTATGAGGACCTTGGCATGTCCTCCTCCTCCGATTACAATGATTGACTTTTTCATTTTTTCACGCTGCTTGGAATGTTTACGATCCTGTCTTCAAGCCAGTTTGAATTCTCCAGGTCAGCGCACTGGCAGGACCTGTACATCTTCAATTTGTTCATGAGCCTCCACGCGGGACGTGTCATTACTCCGTTCGAATTGGAGTACAGGAGGAATTTATTCCTCTCAGCTCTGTTTTTCAACAGTATTGCGTTGAGCCAGTAGTTGGAGCGTGCATGTTCGGGCTCGAGCACGAATGGGATCCCTGCGCCCTTGAAATATTCCGCATACGCGGCGGCAAGTTTTCTTTTTTTCCTGAGGAACCCGTCGAGCTGCTCCAGCTGGGCGCATCCGAGGGCGGCGTTAAGGTTCGGAAGCCTGTAGTTGTATCCGGTCTCATCGTGGACATATTCCCACTTGTGCGGGATTTTTGCGGTGGTGGTGATGTGCTTTGCCTTTTTTGCGAAGTTCGCATCGTCGGTGATTATCATTCCTCCGCCACCGGTCGTGATAATCTTGTTGCCATTGAAGCTGAGGATTCCGACCTTGCTGAACAAGCCGGTGTGCTTTCCCTTATACAGGCTGCCGATAGACTCAGCGGCGTCCTCCACCAGTGCTATCTTGTATTTCCTGCATACCGCCGCGATCTCATCTATCCTGCAGGGATGTCCGAATGTGTGCATCGGGACGCAGGCGCTGATCCTTCGGCCGGTCTTCCTGTTGAACGCGCCGCCTTTTCTGAGGACGGCGTTTGCCTTCAGGAAATCAGCCAGCTTTTCTGAGCTCAATCCAAGCGTGTCCCTGTCGACGTCAATGAAGACTGGCAGCGCGCCGGTATAGCTTATCGCATTTGCTGTCGCTACAAAGGTGAGTGGCTGGGTCAGGACTTCATCGTTGGCCTTGGTGCCTGAAAGCTTCAGCGCGATATGCAGTGCGGCAGTTCCATTCACCGTTGCAACTGCGAACTTCGCACCGCAGAAAGCGGCGGTGTCCCTTTCGAACCGGTTGACATATTCGCCGACCGACGAGACGAAGCTAGTGTCTATGGTGTCGGACACATACTTTTTCTCCCTGCCTGAAAAGCAGGGTTCATGGAGCGGGATGTTTTCCCTTCCGCCATATATGTTCCTTATGAATCCGACTATTCCCTTATACATTGTAGATGTCCGCCTTGTATCTTGAAAGATTTTCCTTGCGCGTAAACCAATTGATCGTCTTCTCGAGTCCTTCCTCAAGCGTGAACTCCGGCTTGAACCCTGTCAGCTTCCTGATCTTGGTGTTGTCGCAGAACAGCCTGAACACTTCGGAATTCTTGGGGCGTACACGTTTCCTGTCGGTTACGATCCTAACATCGCTTTTCATGAGTTTCTTGATCATGTCCAATGTGTCAGAGATAGATATCTCGGTGCCTGAACCGATGTTCACGGTTTCGCCTATCGCCTTGTTGCAGGCTGCAAGCTTCAGGAATCCGGCACAGGTGTCCTCTACATAGTTGAAATCCCTGGTGGGGGTGACATCTCCCAGCTTGATTTCCTTCTTGCCGGCCGCGATCTGGATTATTATCGAGGGAATGACAGCCCTGGCCGACTGCCTCGGGCCGTAGGTGTTGAAAGGTCTCGCAGTCACCACCGGAAGGCTGAATGAATTGAAGAAGCTCAATGCCACTGCATCAGCGCCGATCTTGCTCGCGCTATACGGGCTCTGTGGCTGCATGGGATGCTTTTCATCGATCGGGACATAGAGCGCAGTGCCGTAGACTTCGCTGGTGGAGGTGTGGATCAGCTTCCTGCATCCGTTGTCCAGGGCGGCCTGGCATATGTTGAAAGTGCCTTTCACGTTGGTATCGATGTAGCTTGATGGCGCCGAATAGGAGTAAGGTATCGCAATGAGCGCGGCAAGGTGGAAGACCGTGTCTACGCCTTTGGCGGCATTGGCGCAGAAGTGCGGATTGCATATGTCCCCGCTCACTACTTCCACTTCCTTCAGGCATCCGATGTCCTCCAGCCAGCCCCAGCTGTTGAAGGAATTGTATAGTGATAACGCCCTGACGTCGAAGCCTTTCCTGACAAGCATTTCGACCAGATGCGAGCCGATGAATCCATCGGCCCCGGTGACCAATACTTTCTTACTGCTCATGTCATTTTCCCACTTTTATATAGTTTCTTCAAACGAGACAGCTCCTTTTTGGAAATTCTGTCCATGAAATAACGGAAATTATTCTTCTGGTAGTATTCCTGGAAATCTGCTACGCTGCTCATCAGGTAGTCGGTCATGCCATTCAAAAGGAACATGGAATAGATGTTCCTGAAATCGTTCTCGGATATCATGTGGATCCAGTCGTTGGCGAACCTCTCCCTCTTGATGATACCAAGGTCGTCTGCGAGCACTTCCAGCGGAGCCAGGCAGTTCACCCTTCCGTTGTAGTATTCATAGTCCTTTACGAATGAATCGAACTGCATGTCGGATACTTTGCCATCAACGAGGCACTTTGCCGTGAAATTCTTGAGGAAACGGCCTTTTGCGGCGCAATGCTGGTCATAGCGGTGGACAATGGTCGCCGTGCTGAGCGTAGTTCCGAGGAACAGTATGCACGACCCTTCTATGCTCGAGAACAGTTCGAAGAATGAGTCATCACCGAATGAACTGTGGGGATTCTGTGCCAGCAGGTATTTCGAATGTTTCCCCCATACGGCATGTGAATAGACAGGATGGAATGTCCTCTTGAATCCGAGCATTTTCCTGGCAGTTTCACCGAGCTGCCCGACTATGCACCTGGAGTTTTCAGGATCATACACCGCATTGTTATAGCCGCTGAAGCTGTATGCGGGAATGCAGAGGGTGCCTTTTGCGCCGATATGCCTCTTCATGCCGAGTACCATTGCCTTGACGGCGTCTTCGCCTGTCAGCCGTCCGAAGCTCAGGAGACGCGAATAGACAAGCACCGTCTTTCCGGAAAGGTCAAGGCGCGAAAGCACCGCATCGAAATCCCTGCCAGTAAAACCGCCGTTGTCAGCCTTGAAGAGGATTCCCATTATTTCTTTTTGCTTCCTTTGATATTCAGACGATCCACAAGTTCGGACATCGCCTTGATCGTGTTGAAGTTGAAATGCGTGAACTCTTCATTCGGGATGGATACGGAAAACTCCTTCTCCAGCATCTCGATGAGTTTCATTGTCATGAGGCTGTCAATTACTCCCGAATCAAGCAGCTTCGTATCAATCCCCACTGTCTTGTTCTTGGAAAGATCTTTGATAATCTTAATTATCCTTGGCACATTCTTCGCAGCCATATTTCATTCTCCTTTGGATTTTTGCATTTTCAGTGCGAGCGAGGCCAGGTCTGAGCTTGAAACCTTGCCCGTCGATGTGAGAGGCATTTCATTGATGAGGAATATTTTCTTCGGGACATGCGAGGCGGGAAGCTTCTTCCTGCAGAGGGCGATCAGTTCCGCCTCGGTGGCGGACTTGTCGGACTTAACCGCGAAAGAGATGATTTCCTCGCCGTAGGTGCTGTCAGGAATTCCAATGGTTTTCGCCTGCTTCAGAAGAGGGGATTTCATGAGCACCCCGTCTATCTCGTTGGGATTGACGTTCATTCCGCCCTTCTTGATGATCTCCTTGAGGCGGCCTGTTATGAAAAGGTAATTATCTTCATTGAAGAATCCGGAATCGCCCGTGCGGAACCAGCCGTCAGAATATGAAGCGGTAGTCTCCTCCTTTTGGAAATAGTAGGAGCCGTACATGCTGTCAGACCTGCAGATTACTTCACCGGTCTCGTTCTTCCCTAGAGTCCTTCCTTCGCCGTCGACGATCTTCAGCTTGCACCCGACCGGTCTGCCGACCGATTCTGAATATTTGTCCTGTCCGCGGTCGTTAACGCACATGAACAAGGTCTCAGTCATCCCATACTGCTGCGTCACCGGTATCCTGAACAGGGACTCGAAATCCTCCTTGTCCTTTTTCTCAAGCCTGGCGGTTCCGCATATCACATGTCTGAATTTTGGCAGTCCGGAACCTATCTTCCTGCCTACCATCGTCAGTATCTTCAGCATCGAGGGCATCAGATGGTATATGCTCGCACCGTATCTTCCGGATCTGTCGAGTGCCAGACCGCAGTTCATGACGTTCAGTATTCCTGGCGACATTATTTTTGCGCCGAGGAAGAATGATGAAAGCAGGCTGTTGTAGAGTCCGTGCGCATACCATGGCGGAGAAGTGCAGAGGAAGCAGTCGTTCCTGTTTATGCCCAGCCTGTTTGAAAACGCCCTTACATTGCTTGTTATATTTTCGAACGAAAGTGGCACGCATTTCGGAATTCCTGTTGATCCGGACGTGAACAGGATCACGAAAGGGCTCCTGGCGGGGAGCTTGACTTCAAGTGCTGCAGATTTTCTTGTGCCGGCAGGTATTTCATGGGCGTATCTATGTTTAGGAAGCTTGGAATATCCTCGGGCAAGATCGAAATCAGTTATTATGGACTTGAACCTTATCAGCCTGTTGAGAGTCTCGAATTTCTCGGACGTCGCGTTCGGATCGATTATCGAAGGGATCCTTCCACTGCTCCAGCACGCCAGCAGGACCGGCATGTATGAGGCCTGCTCCCTCAGAATCACCGCGACATCGACAGGCTGTTTTCCAGATTTTGATCCTAGCTTCTTCCTGAAGCAGGAACACATTCCGTGAAGATTACCGTAAGTGTATGAACTGTCGCTTTTACCGTCTATGAAGAAGACTTTGCATGCGTTCTCCTCCAGGATACGGCTGATCATGCGGGATGGATTGTCGGAAGGGATCATCTTGATTTCAGCTCGAACAGCCACCACAGCGGAAATTCCTTGGTGACGTTCCTGTTCTGCTCCTTGGATTTTTCGTTTGAATAGAGCTCCCTGATCCTGTTTATGGAAAGTCCGCTATTTTCGACTGCCATTGAGAATTCCATAAGAGAAGGAGTGACCCTGTATTTCCTGTTCCTGTATTCAGCGCTGACAAGGAACGGCATTGATGTGCCCATCCACGGCTGAAGATGGAAGCATCCGTGCGGATCCAGCACATATATCATGCCGTTGGGATTCAACAGACCTTTGAGTATCTTCAGAAGTTCCTGGGGGCTGATCTCCATCTTCTTGTAAGGTTCGAAATAGTAGAGGAGCACGTCGCTCAGGTAGATGATGTCGTAGCTGTTCTTCCCAAGGAATTTGAAGTCCTCGGAGGTGTCGAATGAATGCTCCAGGAATTTCAGCCTGCTGTCTTCAGGGAAATGCTTGCGGGCCAGTTTAATGTAGAGGGGGCTCGGATCCACGCCCGTGACATCAGCGTTCCTGGATCTGAAGAAATTGCTGTAGTAACCGACGCCGCATCCGAAGTCCAGGACTTTTCCTCCCTTGAAATCCTTCGGGAAGAACTTGTCAAGGAACTTATTCTGCACCCAGCGGTATGGAGTGTTGCGCACACCTTCAAGATCCCTGTTGAACTTCTGGTAGATCCACCATTCCTCCGGAGTTCCTTTCTTGTTCTCCATCAGGAATCTTCCTATGTCCTGATGGAAGTTGCCCATGTGGGAGCTGTCGAACAAGCTCATCTTCTTCCCGGCTTTCTGCATGTATTCACCGCTGTCAGACACTATGCTGTAGTCGATCAGGAGCTTAATGAAACCCGATGCCGGAGATGATTTCTTCATGTCCGGCTTTGCCGTTGACAACCCGGAAGGATTGTCGAGAAGGCAGTCGGACAGGGAGAAACAGCTGATGTCGGCGAATTTCAGGGGTGTGCCGGCTGAAGCGCTGCCGTCTTCAAGCAATGATGAGAGCACCTGGAACGCCTTTGTTTCAGCAACGAGGCCCTTCCTTAGGAGAAGGTTATAGAAGAGCACATTGCCGTTTCCGTGCCGTGTTATGATCGCATGTTCTGTAATATTGTATTTCATTTTATCTTCAAATGTTGTAGGCGACGACCCTTGACGGCGATCCGTCCCCTCCGGCGATTCTGAGGGGAAGGGCAATCAGGAAGATATTGCCTGGTTTGAGTTTTCCAAGATTGGTCAGGTATTCAATCAGTACAATTTTCTTTTTCAGGAAGAACTTATGGTTTGGCGAGTCCAAGTTTTTCCCGGTGAATGTCTCATCAGGGGAGGGGAAGTCGAATCCTGCAAGCTTTATGCCTTTTTCGGCGATGAAGCTGCAACAGTCCTCGCTGAGATGGGGCCATCCATTGAAATACTGCTTTTTCTCCCAGAAGCGGCTCCAGTCGGCGCGCAGCAGGAGCCTTTCTATCTTCCTGCCTTTTGGAAGCCTGTCGGAGACATCCTTCCTTGTGATCACGGAATCCTGAGGAAGTTTCCCGAGATTGACCAGATAGGCGGGCCCGACTAGGATTGACAAGGGAATCTTGTCCACGGACCATCCGTTTTTAAGGAAATGAGTCATCCCATCGATATGTGTCCCGCAGTGGGAACCCATCTCGATCCTTCTTATTTCCCTGCCGTTGGCGCCGATCTCAGCGGTCTTTTCTGCCGAGAACGGCGTATGGAGCCCGGACGGATAGAAGGGCATGCCCTTCTTCATGGGAAGCGTGAGATCCACGAATTTCATGATTTTATTTCACCTGCTGTTCGTTTACAAAGAAGCGTTCAAGATGGTATTTGCCGTATATGAAATCGTTCTTAATCTTCGGCAGTGCGGAGGCTATCTTCTCGATAAGCGCGGGGTCGGCGTTCACCTGGTCGACTTTGCACAGCTCGATTATCAGCGAGCGCGGATCCACATCGTACTTCAGAGAGAATTTCCTGATCAGGGGCATGTAGCTCGAATGGAACATCGCATATCCCGACACAAGATCGATCGGGTTCAGCCCAGTCTGCTGGACAAGGGGCTGGATTGTGTCAAAACTCAGGTCGAGAAGCCTGAAGACGTCGATGTCATGATCGTTGCCCATCTTCAACATGATGAGGGCGAACTGTTCAGTGGGGGCGTTGCCTCCGCTCCTGCCCAGGCCCTGCATTGAACAGTCAATGAAATATGCGCCCATGTCGAGGGCGACCAGCGAGTTAGCCAATGCAAGTCCGAGATTGTTGTGCCCGTGGAATCCTATTTTCATGTCGACAGAATCCCTCACTGTCCTTATATAGGACTCAATCTGCTTAGGCAGCATTCCGCCTGCAGAATCAACCAGGTAAATGATGTCGACGCCATAGGATTTGGACAGGCGGACCTTCTTGACGAAGTCCTCCGGCGATACGGAGTATGACTTCATGTAGTTGGCGCATACTGTCATCCCGTATTTCTTCGCCCTTTCAACGAAAGGCCTGCTCGATTCCACTGCATCTACATTTGTGCCGATCCTTATCAGTTTCATGCCGTATTTGCTGGCAATGTCGATGTCCTCGAGTTTCGCTATGTCGGGGATGCAGAAGGTGCCGAACAAGGATTTTTTCACGGATTCAGCAGCAGCGCCGATATATTCCTCGTCGGTGGCCGCAGCCGCGTATTCGCCGCCCAGTCTGTATGCGCCGAGTCCGAGTCCGTGCCCGACCTCGATATAATCTATGCCGCATTTTTCAAGTTCGGCGCATATGTATCTTGTCTCATGTACGCTGAACTGGAAACGGTTTACATAGCTTCCATCCCGCAGCGTGCAGTCCAGAATCTTGAAGTCTTTCATGATCTCCTCATCAGTTTTTTCTGTTCGAGTGTCTTTGCGAATTCCGCAAGTTCAAGCACCGGCACGTCCAGCTTGTCCGCTATCTCGCAGAGGGAATGTTTCCCGTCTGAGAAGTTCAGAAGGGTCAGTATCTTCCTGAAATACCTGTTGGGATCCTCCTGCTTGAACGGGTTGCTGCCAAGTCCATACTTCGACAGGTGCAGCTCGCAGAAAGGATTGAGATTGATGTAGTGGAAATCACTTTCGACAGCATCTATGACGGACTTATACATCTGGAGAGTTTCCTCAAGGTGCTTCTCCTTGACGAAGTTCAAGTCGTCGTCGGACGTGTGATATTCCTTGAATTCACCATATACCGATCTCATGAGCGAGCCGACTGGAATGTTGAATCCCGGCGAGGAGTACTGCCTCTCGTCGCTGCCCGGAAGCCAGAACTCCCTCAGACTGTATGGATGCCCTGAATGCTTCAGGACATTCGCGCATATCCTGTCCAGCGAGTGGTCGCCCTGCCTGGTCTTCTTGTAGTTGAAAGGGCCGGAATCGCCGAGGCATGTCAGTACCAGGCCGGCATATACGTTCTTCAGGAAATGCTCCTTGTGCATCTTGAGATAGGCTATCGCTCCTATCGTTTCCGGTACGAAGATGAACCTGTAGCTGTAATAATTGTCCTTTCTCGCCTTCAGATATTTATACAGGTGCGTGGCTACGACTACTCCGGAAATTGAATCGTTTGCCAGCGATGGATGGCACAGGTATGACGAGATTACGATCTCCTTTTTCGTCCTGCCGGGGATTACCGCGTCGGCGAAAGTCAGGGAGCCGGGTTTCAGGCTTGATTTGATCTCGACCTTGTACTTGCCTTTTTTCAATTTGAGGAGATCCTTGTGCCTGAGACAGAAACCCCACCGTCTCTTATAATATGTCGTCACGTATGGAATCACGTCTGGCTGTGATGGGATGCTGTGGAGATGCGGCATGAGCTCCTCGCGCTCGAGCGTGCCTGAAAAAGGTTCGCTGTAATTGACCACATGCAGGTTGTTGTCTGCGAAATCCACAGTTTTCCTGCCCTTTGAATCAGTTATTGATGCCGAACTGATGTTCCATTCGTCCGGAACCGTCCAGTCGAAGCAGCGCGTGCCACTCGGAACTTCCGTGACGCGCAGCGGGATCCGCCTGCCGATTATCCCCAGGCTTTCACGGACTCCGTCGCCGGTGATGCTCCTGCAGATCGGGAAAAGCTCTTTTAAAAGCGAGTACATTTCTGTTTGTGATCCTTTCAATAATAGTCGAGAACGCAATATTCGGACTTCTGCAGTTTCCTCTTCGCATGCTTCGCGATCCAGGAAACGATCTCGTCGGCATAGTATCGAGTGTTTATTATGAAGAACGACGATTTCCTGATCTGGGAAATCGCATCCTCCGGAAGGCGTACACTGATGCCGCTGAAGTAGTCCTTCTTCTTCAGGTCCCTGTCTATGACGACTGCATTGTCCGGAATCCTGAAATTGTTGAGGAGCCTCAGGCAGATCCAGTTTGCACCCCATATGATTACCGGTCTGCCCTTCTTGGACATCGACAAAATGCTCTTCCTGGCGGAAATCATGTTCTTTTCTAGCCTAATCACGCTTTCATAGCCCTCGAGCATGCAGGCCTTGCCGAACATGTATTCAACCGGATCCGGCTTTGAACTTTTTCTTATGGCTGCCTTCCTGAGAACTGCGACGAATCCGAAAGCCCTGCTGCACCCATTCTGGCCGACCTCGAGCATCTCGTAGCCGCAGCTGGCTGCCATCCTGCACAGAGTCACAGGTGAGAAATGGTTGACGTGTTCGCACTGGAAGATCCCTGCAGGATTCTGCGGGTAGATATAGAGGTTGGGGATCTCGACTATCAGGATGCCTCCATCTTTCAATATCTTCCTGTATGAGAGGAGGAAATCTTTTGGCCTGGTTATGTGTTCAAGGACGAAATAAGCTGACGCCATGTCGATCGAGCTGGCCGGGACGTCGCCAGCATTCCTGAACACCGAGGTGCAGCTCTGGTTGATCTCCATCGTACAGATTTTCCTGAAATACTTCGAGAGCTCCTTCAGGAAAGCCGACGAATTATTCCCGCCTATCTCAAGGAATGAGGAGTTGCGCCCCTCCATGTATTTCCTGATCAGGGATATGCGTTTTTCGATCGAATAGTTGACCTGGGACAGTTCGAACGAGTCGCCGTAGTATTGTTTCAGCATGTCATTCCCCGGTACTGGCGATACGAACGCGAATCCGCAGCTGCGGCATATCACATTCCTCACCTTCCAGAGATAGATTTCGGAGAGAGTCCTTGTCTTCACGGAATAAGATGAAAGCTCCTCGATGTTCCTGGAGCCGCAGCAGTCGCAGTCGCGTTTCTCAAATTTGAAAGATTTCATGTTTCCTTGTTTCCCTTCAGAATGCAAAGGTCTCAACTATGCCCTGATCAGTGCGTTTTATCGATTCATGGATCGATCTTATGAACTCTTCCCTGTCGAATGAGAACACGGATCTTTCGTTGAAGGACAGTTTCACGGAGGAGCATCTTTTCCTGATCAGTCCCTCAACATCCGGATGCCAGCCTGTGAGCAGGGGGCTCTCCATGATCACGATCGGACGGTTTGTCATCAATGTAAATCCGAAAGTCGTGGAATAATGTATGGGGAACACGACGCAGTCCGCCATATTGTACACTGTTTCAAAACTGTCGGTTATTACCGAATCCGTCATTCCCGTGAAAAAGGCACTTGCATCGGAAAGTGAATCCGGATGGGCCTTGTACAGCACTTGGAAACCGGCGTCCTTGAGCGTCCTGACGATGGACATCTCAAGATGGAGGTATGACATGTTGTTATATACGTCGAACGAGTAGGGGAATCCTACGACCATGACCTTCTTCACGGAATCAACAGCCGGCCCGTTCCTGACCGAGGTGAAGACAGTCCTGTAGTACGAATTCCTGCATGTCTCCATGACAGCCCTGGATTCAAGCCCGTTCCTGAAATCCTTCCTCGAATCTTCCAGAAGCTTTGTCTCACCCTTTGAACAGGTGATGTACCTGTCCAGAATCAGCTGCGAACCATTGTTGATATCCCCGGGCGTATAGATATATGAGTATACGTTGCCATGGCTGAATCCGGTGACAGTGCCGCCGTGCCGTCTCCATGCACAGCAGAAGAGCCTGAAAAGCATGTTGCCGCAGGGGCATACTATAAGATCCCTGCCTGATATGCTGTATTCCGAAAGCGTGTCGAAAAATGTGAAATAGTGCCTGTACTTGTCAATTATGATCTCGAAAATTGTCCTTCGCACGGATTCGTCAAAAGCCTCCTTCGTTTCAGGAAATGAAGCGAATATCCTGCTGAAGAAGGAGTCGACTATGGACTTGGTCTCTTCTTCCTGGTCGCTGTTCAAATTCTTGCCGCCGTCGCTGAGGAGCAATGTCGGATTGATGAAATATGGATCGATGCCGTTCTCCTCGAGATAAAATTTGATCTCAGCTCTGTCCCTGTCCCCGATGATGTAGTTCTTTCGACGGTCGTTGAATCCCGGATAAAACGCTCCCGGATCGAACTTGTTCTGCCTTATGAACCTGTATCTGTCAACCAGGTTCTTCGGGAACGGACGCCGCTGGATCCGCACGTTGCTGAATATCGTTTTCCTGTAAAGCTCGCGGGCGGTGTCGAAATCCATTTTAACGTCTGTCACAAGTCCAGCGTATCCTTGCTTCTCCGCCGCAATCAGCATCGAGTACTTGAAGTAGTAGTCCGACAGGAGGAATACTATCTTGTAGTTCGCCAGCCATATCTGATGCAGATCCGGCTTCGCAGAGGCATCCGGCTTGTTTTCCGAAAAACACCGGGTCAATTTATCCCGGATTTCATAGAAAAAAACAGATGGAACAGGATCTGAGTAGGAAGCGAACCATTCCTCGATGCCGGTGTTCATGACTCCGGCTATGTCCAGAGGTAAAAATCCCTTGCCTGTATTTGCCGGTCCGTTCATCAAGCTCCGCTTCCAAGAAGCTTTTCATCAGGAACGAAATCATCGGCAAGAAGTCCGACCAGTACATGATCCACTCTTTTTCCAGTATAGTCGACAAGCTCCTTCACCAGTCTTCCTTCCTCTTTGAATCCATTTTTTGCCAGTACCTTGGCAGAACCCGTATGACCGTCGTAATATCCCGCCCATAGCTTGACGAGACCGCAGTGCTTGAAGCAGTAGTATGCCACTCCATGTACTGCCTCGGTCGCATATCCTTTGCCCTGCGCGTCAGGATGCCCGATCACGAATGAAAGATCCGACGAGAGGTGTTTCCACTTTATCGAAGGAAGCGTGACTGTCCCGATAAGCCGTTCGCCGCCTTTGTCGTATACGCCGAAATGCTTCGAAGACCTTGTGTCTTTGAGCTTGGCAATTATATAATCCTCCACGCTCCGGTGCGTCTGTTCCACAAACCTTACCTCAAGGAATTTGTTGACCTCGGGATTGTTCAGCCAGGCGACATATTCAGGGGATATATCCTTGACCTCGATATCCCTTATGACCAGCCTTCTGGTCCTGATTATCGGCAGCGCCGGCTCTCTTAGGATGATTTCCATGTATAAAATTATCTCCTGGATTCCTGCTTTCCTAAACCAATTTTCTTCCCTGACACCTGACACCCGACACCTGACACCCGATCACTCCGTCTATCTTAGAACATTTTTTTTTGCAGCGGTGTTCCCCTTGGAATGTCCATTTTTGCCTTTTTCCCGAGGACGGCATCAAGATATTTTGGAGCCAGTCCATGTCCTGGCCTTATCGAGCGTACGTTTCCAGCAGTAAATTTTTCCCCGGCCTTTACATCTGCGACTACGAATAAAGAACGCCTGAACATGCGGCTCGCGGCCTCCTTCTCTGAAACCGCGTAGTTCACCTTTCCAAGCGCGGCTTCAACCGTCCTTATAGCGTCCACCATCTCCTTGAACTCGGAAGGCTCAAGCGAGAATGCGCTGTCAGGCCCCGGATCCTTCCTGGACAGCGTTATATGCTTTTCGATGATTGATGCGCCCAGCGAGACCGCCGCGACGGACACTGCCGAGCCAAGAGTATGATCTGAAAGCCCTCCGACTGTACCGAACTTTCTTTCCATGTCCGGAATAGTCTTCAAGTTCATCTCAGAAGAGTTCGCAGGATACGCACTCGTGCATTTCAGAAGCGCCAGCTGCCTGCATCCGGCCGAACGCGCAGCCTTCACAGCTTCGCCTATTTCCTTAAGGGAGGCCATCCCGGTTGACATGATCATCGGCTTGCCCGTCTTTGCGATCCTCCTGATGAGAGGAAGGTCGACAAGTTCAAATGATGCGACCTTGTATGCGGGCATCTTCATCTTCTGGAGAAACTCGACAGAGCTCGGATCGAACGGTGTAGAGAAGAAGTCCAGACCCAGCTTTTCAGCGACAATTTTCAACCTGGGCTGCCAGTCCCAGGGAGTGTATGCCTCGCCATAAAGTCCGTACAAGGTCCTTCCTTCCCATATCGTACCTTTGCCTATCTTGAAATATTTATTGTCGCAGTCGATGGTGAGAGTGTCAGCAGTGTAGGTCTGTATCTTTACTGCGTCAGCACCGGATTTTTTTGCGGCTTTTATGATCTCGACAGCCTTCTTGAAATCCTGTCCATGGTTCGCCGAAAGTTCGGCGACGACATATACCGGATATCCCGGACCTATCCTGCGTTTGTTTATCTGTATGCAGTTCTTCATGTGCAGCTTTTCTCCAATATCAGATGCAATGATCCCCTTTCAATGGCGAAGCTGTCAAGATCCACCTGTCTGAACCCGGCCTTCTCGAATGATTTCAAAGAACCCTTGTTCTCTGGTCTGATGTATGCATGGACTATCTTGATCTTCGAGCTCATCATGAGGGCGCTGGAAGCCTCGTATATGAGGATGCTTCCGTACCCTTTGCCCCTGAACTCCATCGCCAGGCTGGTGGATATGGTCGCGTCGCGGCCATTCATCCTGAACCTCACCTGTCCGGCATGTTTCCCGTCAGCAGTCTCGGCGACGCAGAAGAAGCAGTTCTTGTCCTTCAGCATCTTCTCATACCATTCCTTGTGATGGTCCCAGGGTATCGGATTCCTGGAGAAAGAAACTTCCCTGATGACCTTCGAATTTGAAAGTTCCCATATGAAACGGGAGTCATCCTTCACCGCCTTCCTCAGGAAAAGGCCGTTCATCGAATAGATTATTCTTTCAGCGCCCCTGCCGTCGACAAGCAGTCGGCCTTTCTCGGACATCCTGCTGCGGAGTTCGGCGTCGCCGGCAAGTTCCTTCAGGGTTGATATCAGCTTCTTTTCGGCAAGCTCACGGTTGTGTCCGAGATCAATTGCGGCACCTGCGGCTTCAAGGCTTATTGCTATGGGCTTCTGGTTGTCCGCGCAGTATATGATGATGTTCGGCAGTCCCATGAAGCACGTCTCCCAGCAGGTGCTTCCACCACCCGTGATCACGATGTCCGCCCATGCCATCAGTTCCGGCATGTTCGGGACATCCTTTAGAATTTGGAGACTTGGAGATTTTCTAATTTCCTTTTCGAGGGATTTGATATGGGGATTGGCTCCTCCGGCGACGATCTTGACATGCATGTCCAGGCGCGAACCTTTGACAGCCTTGATTATTTTGAGGGTCGTGTTGTCAGGATCACTGCCGCCGAGAGTGACAAGCATCTTCACCGCCTTTTCAGGAATCTGCCTCTTCCAATGGATGTACGGTGAAAATTCCTTGCGGAGTAAGGCGTACTGGGTACCGAGGAGTATCCTTGTGAATGGAGAGTATTCAGGATAAAAGTGCGTGCCTGCATAGAGGTTCTGGTTGAGGATGATGTCCGCGCAATAGCTCTTGCAATGGCCGTAGTCGTCAACGAAAAGCAGCCTCTGTCCTGCACCCTTTATGGCTTCCTGGTATTTTTCAGAGAAGATGTAGCCGTCCACGATGATCCAGACCGCCTTCCTTTTCTCTGCGAACTTCGCAGTTTCCGCGGCGTCCTTCATGCTTCCTGCCTTGGACTTGATCTTCACCACGGATATTTTTTCCGACTTGATCTTCTTCACGAGTGTTTCAGGGCATTCGGATACGGCGAAATGGACGTCCGCTCCGGAGCTTATGAGCCCCTGCGCCAGTGCGAGACAGCGCATCACGTGACCTGTGCCGGTCCTGACCGATGCGTCCGCTCTGATTATGACTGCCTTTTTCTTCATGTCAGTTTCTCTTGAAGATTGGTGTTATCCTTTTACCTTCAACTATTCCGCGTATGCTGTCGCGTTCAATTGCCACCCTGATGTCGTCGAGGGCCTGGTCTACCGCATCAAGATGCATGTCGACATCCTTCATGGTGGTGGCAAGGCAGAAATTGTTTATTCCGACCGTGAGTATCCCGCTCATAAGCAGCTTCTGCTGGTATACCGCAAGGAGATCCAGGCTTGCCAGCTTGCCTGCGGACTTGAAGATTAATCCGCTGTGCGGAGGCAGCCCGAACATGCTGATGATGTCCCCGAGCCCCTTGGATTTCACAAGATTCATGGAGCCGTCTGCGAGCTTTGAGGACACTTTCCAGATGTGCGGGAAGGAGCCCGGCCTCTCAAGTATCTCTATCGTCTTCATGCTGCCCGCGAGCGAAAGAGCCTCTCCGCCGAAAGTAGTGGAAATGAAAATTCCGTCCTCGATCAACTTCAGAATATCCTTCTTTCCGGCAACTGCGGAAATCGGAAGCCCGTTGCCCATGCCTTTGCCGATGGCGGCTAGATCCGGTGTGACCTTGTAATATTCCTGGGCTCCTCCAAGCGCCACTCTGAAACCGGATACGACTTCGTCAAAGATCAGGACTGCGCCGTTTTTCCGGCATAGGGACTTGACCTTGCCGAGAAAATTATCCTTTGGAGGATCTCCCTGCGTAGGTTCGAGTATGACTGCGGCGAATTTTCCAGGATATTTTCCGAACAGCTTTTCAAGGGAGGAAATGTCATTATAATCGAAAGTTTTCGTGAGGTTCTGGACTGATTTTGGAACGCCCCTGTTCAGGACAGTAGAGCCTATGTACCAGTCGTGCATCCCGTGATAACCGCAGACTGCAACCATGTCCCTGCCGGTGTATGCCCTTGAAAGCCGTACGGCCGCTGTGGTCGCATCTCCGCCATTCTTCACGAACCTCACCATTTCGGCGCATGGTATTATGTCGACGAGTTTCTCGGCAAGTTCGACCTCAAGCGATGTCGCCTGCGAGAACGTGATCCCCTTCTTGAGCTGCCGCGAAATCGCTTCATTCACCTCGGGATTGTCGTATCCGACGGTCACCGGCCCCAGACCCAGGATGAAGTCAATGTATTCGTTGCCGTCAATGTCCCATACGTGGCTGCCCCTGCCATGGTCCATGAAATAGGGGGTGTGCGGACCGCTCAGGTAGCTCGCGCTCTTGCTGTAGGTCTGCGATCCGACGGGCGTCACCTTGAGCGCCCTGCGCAGCATATCCAAGGACTTTGTAAATTTTTTCACTATTTCACCTTCTTGTCTTCATTTAATGTTTTGAGCAGCCCTTCGTTCCTGGCTATTTTCCTGTTGATGGCATCTATTTCAGGATGTTTTCCGAGAAATTCCAGGACGTCGTCCATTCCGAAATCCTTCCTGGCGTCATACAGGTTCTCGCAAACAGACTTTATCATCCTGTAGTCGGATTCCTCGTCAAGCGTCCATCTGTACGATGATAGATCCGCGCTGTTCCTCACATTTGATTTCCTGAATAAATCCGTGCGGTTCCTTATGAAGATGGTGACATGTTCCCTTTCCGACTTCATCTTGGCTTCGAACCATGCCTTCACTAATGCAGCAGAACTGAAAACTTCGGTATCCAGTCCGTCGGGATATGTCGGCGGATCCACGTTTGACACATAGTCCGACTCGGAATTGAGGAATTCTGAGATGACCTTGTCGATTACGGCCGGATCGTGCAATGGACAGTCGCCGGTCAGTCTCACGATCGTCTCGAAATCCATCCCTGCCGTTGCATATGCCTGGTAGAACCGGTCCAGAACGTCATCCTCGCTGCCCCTGAAGCAATCGACATTCATCTTCCCGCAGATCTCAACTAGTTCCTCGTCGGAAGGATTCACTGTCGTGGCGACGATCAGCTTGTCTATCTTCTTGCTCCTCCGGACTCGTTCAACCATGAGTTCCAGAGCGCCTTTCCCATGGATGAGAGGAAGTGTCATCTTTCCAGGGAGCCTTGAGGATCCCATGCGGGCCTGGATTATTGCAAGTACGCCTTTATTCATTTCTGGATGTTCCATTTTGAAGGATTTATGATTTCATCCGTGAGCATCGGAGAGAGGGCGTCACGTATTTCGTGCGCGGTCCTGGTTCCAAGGGCACGGGCTGAAAAAAGCTTTATGTTTTCCTTCGCCTGTTCCGCATTCTCCATTCCTGCCACTACCGGGAAGTCGAGGGATTTTGCGAATTTCGCAGCCAGTTCCGCCCTTGTGAGTCCATGTTCGCGTGCTATCGAGCACCATTTCATCGAGGCCTTATATGCCGATGGAATCTTCTTCTGCACTTCATCCGGGCTCATCAGGAGAAGGCCCTGGAGATAGATGCTTCGGACAAAGCAGAGCTTGTCCATTTTTTTTGCAAGTCCGAACATCCCGGAGCTTGTCATCCGTTGGTCCCATGCGCTGCATGGAACCTGGATCATGTCGATCCCTTCTGTTTCAAGCGCACGTTTTGCCTCTTCAGGTGAATATACGGAAACGCCGAGATATCTTACCTTTCCGCTTTTCCTCATGCCTTCGAGAAGTTCGCCAAGCCCTTCCTTCCAGCTGTCAAGCCATTCCGTACGGTGGAGCATAAGACCCCATAGCTGTTTTACTCCCAGCCTATTTATCGATTCCTCGACGGAAGCGGATATCGCCGGGAGATCTTTCGGTGACAGGGCAGGGGATATCTTTGAGATCACTTTTGCGGAATTCGCAATTCCCAGGGCGCCCATGGTTTTCCCGAGGACAGTCTCGCTGTCGCCGTAAGCCTGGGCGGTGTCGAAGAAGCTTATTCCGCCTTTCCAAGCGGCGCCAACGAGTTCAGTGGCCTGTTCGTCCGAAGGCCTGCCCTGCGAATTGGCTATCCCGTAGTCCAGCCCGAGCTGGACTGTCCCAAGTACGAGCGAGGATATCTTCTCGCCTCTCCATGTGAATGTCTTGATTCCGGGCATGTCAGATAATTTCTTTCTGGTTTATCAAGTTCTATTTTGTGCCATGGTTTACGTAAAAGTAGAACCGAATTTAGAAAGAAGAAAACAAAATCTCAGATCAGCCTGAACTTGGCCGTGGGGGCATGCAGCATGCTTCTCTCGCGTGCAGCCTTGAGATCAGGGAGCAGTTTGATTCCGGTTTCTATGAAATTCAAGTATTGGCTGGGAGTCAAAGGATGGTATTCCAAGGCCGGAGTCTTGTCTTCATATGACGGGATTTTAAATTTCAGGCCGGCGCGCAGCGATTTTTTAGTCTGTGGCACTTCTAATCCTCCGATAAATTTCCTTGCTTGCATAGTTTTTCATTAAATGAAAAACCATATCCTCTGAACTGACTATTTGTAAAACAATGCCTCAATCCAGTTTAAACCTGATCTTAGGAGATTTCTTCAACCTCTCTGCCAGTGTTACTTTAGGCGGACGCAGGACCGAAAAGCAGGTTCTTATGAATTTTTCATAGTCGGCGCTGGAGTGTGCTGTTTTTGGAAATCTGGATAGATGATAATCCGCATTTTCTCTTATGGCTAAATGCTTCATTTCAGTGACCTTGTGTTGAGAATCAAATCGTAGATTTTTTTATTGCCAAATTTAAGGCAATGTTTTTTAAATGGTTCCGAAGACATGTCTATTCCATGTATATCACTCAAAGCGATGATATCTGGAAAATCTTTTGGAAATCTGTTTTCGAAGTTGTTCTTGATTGAGTGGAGTTTCATGGCGATTATTGACATTGGGGAAGGCAGAAGACAATCAATCTTTCCAACTTTTATTTCCGAAGAATCAGACTTTAGCCTTTCATAAGTTGTTTTGTCGGTAAACAGAATATCCAGTTCAAATATCTTTTCGTGAGAATAACTGTATTTTGCAAATAACTCAGGATTTTTGAACAGGAGTTGAAATCCTGCTTTCTCAAGATAAGAATGTAATTTTTCAACATCGGTTTCAAGAATCATTAAATCGAAATCCATCGTATTTCGAGCGTGCCCAAGGAGGTTTATGGCCCACCCTCCAACAAGGATTGGCTTGATTCCAGCCTCATTGAAAGCAGTATGAATGGCTTCGAAAAAAGCGGACATATTTATGAGAGCCTTTTGATTTTGGTAATAACGGTTTTCAATTCCTCATCCTTCAGGCCCGGGAACATAGGCAGGCTTATTATTTTCCTGAATGCATCTTCTGCAACCGGACAGAGCCCTTCGGTGGTTCCGAACGTCTTTTTATAGTAAGGATGAAGATGGACGGGTATGTAATGGACGTTCACTCCGATTCCGCTGTTCCTGAGTTCTGTAAAGGCCTGGTTCCTGTCGGCTTTTTCGAGTTTTATGACATAGAGATGGTATGCGTGGGAAATATCTGGTGACTTTCTGATTGGAATGATTGAAGGATTGTCTTTGAACTCCGCATCATATTTGGCTGCTATCTCCTGTCGCCTGCTGATCCAGCCGGGAAGCTTTTTCAACTGGCTGATCCCGAGGGCGCACTGGAAGTCCGTTATCCTGTAGTTATAGCCGAGATCGACCATTTCATAGAACCATGAACCTTTTTCCTCGCGCTGCCGGTAGTCCGTCGATATGCCATGGCCCCTGAACATCTTCAGGCGGGCGGCGAAATCAGGATTGTCGATGGTGATCATGCCACCTTCGCCGGTAGTGATATGCTTCACGGGATGGAAGCTGAACGCCGTCATGTCGGCAAGCGTGCCTGTCTTCCCGCCCTTGTATTTCGCGCCGATGGAATGGCAGGCATCGGATATGAGCAGAAGCCCATGCTTCTTGCATATTCCTCTTAAAGCGCCGTAGTCGCAGGGCTGGCCCGCGTAATCCACCGCAACAACGGCCTTTGTCCGCTCCGTGATCTTCTTCTCGACTTCAGCCGGATCAATCAGGAGACTGCCAGGCAGGACGTCGGCGAACACCGGCGTACCGCCGCAGTAGAGGATGGCGTTTGACGAAGCGACGAACGTCATCGGAGTCACGATCACTTCATCTCCGGGTTTTATGCCGGCTGCGAACATCGCACAGTGGAGCGCCGCAGTTCCGCTGGAGACCGCGACTGCGAATTTCGCACCGGTGAAATCGCATATCGACTTCTCGAATTCAGAAACCTTCGGCCCGGTGGTGATGAAATCCGACTGCAGCACCTCTGTCACGGCATCAATGTCGGACCGGTCGATGGATTGTTTTCCGTAGGGAATTGTTTTGTTCATTATGGTAGTTGTTTGGTATGTTGTTAAAGGTGTCAGGTGTCAGGCCAACCTGGAATTTGAGAAGACTTTCCTGCAGTTCCTAAATAATCCTCAGTAGCCTCGGATGTCTTCCATACCCGGTCCTTAGGAGGAATTTTATTTTCCAGGGATTTTTCAAGGCCATTAAGCATCCTGATACACTCCTTGTATCGGGATTTAAAAGACAAATACTTTTCCTCAGGAATATACCTTTTCAGCATGGACATATACAAATGATGAATGGTCTCTCCTGCCTCACCTCTGCTGAGATTGACTCCTTCAATTTTGTTCCTGACGTGCCTGTCGTCGTTTTTTTCTGCGAGCTGCGCTGGAGAGCTGTTAGATGAACGCCTGACTTGTCCTCCAAGCTCATATTTTTCTTCCTTGGGCCAGCTGTATGTCAGTTCGCAGACTTCAATATGCAACTGGCAGAGCTTCCTATAGACTTCCAGGTCTTCAACTTCTAGAAACTTCCCTTCCATTCCGTTCCTTCTTTATTTCACACCTGACACCTGACACCTGACACCTGACACCTGACACCTGCTTGATCCCCTACTTGAGCTCCGGATGCTCCTTCAGGAAATCATTGACGAGCTTCTTGATGTCCTCGACTGTCAGCCATTCGCTGTTGGTGTTGCTCCTGTATGAGAATTCGTCGGAGCAGAGCTTCCCTCCCTTGTCGATGAGGTTGTTCTTCTTGTTCCACCAGATGAAGTCTGGCTGGATCACATAGTGGTCCTTGAACTCAATGCTGTGACGGGCATCATCCTCCGGGATCATCAGTTCGTGCAGTTTCTCGCCTGGCCTTATTCCTATCTCTTCTATCTTGGCATCGGGAGCGATTGCCTTCGCCACATCGAGGATCTTGTAGCTGGGGATCTTCGGGACGAAGACCTCGCCTCCGTGCATCCTCTCGAAATTCTCAAGAACGAAATCGACCCCTTTCTGCAGGGTTATCGAGAAACGCGTCATCCTTGTGTCAGTCACTGGAAGGACTCCGTCCTTCTTCTTCTTCAGGAAGAACGGAATTACCGAGCCCCTGCTGCCGACGACATTGCCGTATCTGACGACCGCGAACTTGGTGCCAATGTCTCCGCTCATGGCGTTTCCGGATACGAAAAGCTTGTCTGAACAGAGCTTCGTCGCTCCGTAGAGGTTGACAGGATTTGCCGCCTTGTCGGTACTGAGGGCGATAACTTTCTTCACCTTCTGCTTGATGGCGGCCCTTATGATGTTCTGGGCGCCCAGGACGTTCGTCTTGACTGCCTCGAAGGGGTTGTATTCACAGGCAGGCACCTGCTTGAGTGCCGCCGCGTGGATCACGTAGTCGACCTCGCGGAATGCCTCCTCGAGGCGTTCCATTTCACGTACGTCGCCGATGAAATACCTGATGCCGTTCTTGAATTCAGGGAAGTTCTGCGACATTTCGAACTGCTTGAGTTCGTCCCTGGAGAATATAATGAGCTTGTGCGGCTTGTAGCGCTCCAGGATGGTCTTGACCAATTGTTTGCCGAACGAGCCGGTTCCACCGGTGATTAGAATGTTTTTTCCATTAAACATGTTTTTTCCTTGAATTTAGTTTTTAGTTGATAATTGAAGTTCTTAAGCAAAATCCGGGGAAATGTGTTTAAAAAAATACAGAATTCATATGTGATCCTGCTTAAAACTTAATACTTGAAACCTGATACCGTGACATATGACCGTGCTTCGCCCCGTCGATTATGCAACTGCATAATCGACTTATAAAATCAGACAGCATAAGGCTGTCTGATTTTATCCGCTGATCAATTTTATCAGAGGGTTGTTGACAAGGCTGTTCACCCTCTGGTGGATCTTCCGGGCGCGTCCGATCTGATGTTCCAGGAATTTCTTTTCATCGGTATGCTCCGATCCATTGAGGCAGTTTTCGGCCTCCTCCAGTATTTCATCGGTGGTCTGGAGCTTGCTCCGCAGGAGATCGAGGATGCCTTTCTGCAGGGTGGATGCAAGATGGTCCGAGGTCCTGTAATAGGTCTTGCGGTCGCTTTTGACCCAGACCTGCTTGATGACGCCGATCTTGTCCAGCTGTCTTGTGGCTATGCTTACGGCCGCCTTGCTCAGGCTGAGTTCCCTGCCGATGTCGTCGAGGGACGAGGCTCCTTCATGCAGGTAGATGGCGGCCATGACCTGGCCGATGATGCGTCCAAGACCTAGGTCCTGGCTGACTTTTCCGGCCGAGTCGATGAGGTGGCTTTTCGCCTTTTTGGTACCTGTATGAGCCTGTTTGTTCATAACTTTTACAGTTTTGTAAAACTTCGAAATTTAAATTAAGGCTGGAAACAGGAAATGCAAGTGGATTAAGAGAGAATCATACTCTTTTTATTACCGCGCTCGACCATGAAAGGCCGACGCCGAATCCACTGACAAGTATGAGCTTGTTGCTCTTGTCGTGGATCTCCGTTTCAAGAATTATCGGAATCGACGATGAAACCGTGTTCCCGAAGTTCTTGGCGTTGAAAATGACCTTCTCGGACGGAAGCCCAACGCGTTTCGTGAGCGTATCGACTATGAACTTGCTGCCCTGGTGGAACACGAACTTGTCAATCTTGTCGAAAGACGTATTGTTAATCTTGACCACTTGCTGAATGTCGTCGGGGAGCACTTTTGCGGTGAAATTGAATACCGCCCTTCCGTTCATGTGGAGCTTGTTGCCCTGGCAGATGAGATTCTTGTAGTCCTTTCCCATTGTCCCAAAGGTGAATTTCCCGAAAGTGTATGCCGGATTGTCGGATATGAGCGTCACTGCGGCACCGTCCCCGAACAGAAGCGAGGTGTTCTTGTCGTCGGGATCTATGATTTTGGAGTAGGGGTCGCACGTGAATAGAAGTCCCTTCTTCATCCCGTTCGCATTCATGAACGACTGTATTATGGAGAGGGCGTATACATATCCGGAACATCCCAGCGAGATGTCGAAGCATGCGCATTTCTGGGGGATCTCAAGGGCGCCATGGAGTATCGCCGAGGTGTGCGGGATGTTGTAGTCGGGATTCTGGGTGACGACTATCAGGACTTCGATTTCATCCGCGGATATGTCCTTCTTGATCCTGAGGTTCTGATATGCCTTGATGCACAGGTCGGAAGTATCCTCCTCTTTTCCCTTGACGGAGACTTCCGCGACTCCGATCTTCTCCTCGATGAACTGATCGGTTATTGCAAACTTCTCCTTGCGGGAATAATTCGAAATCCTCCCGTGCGGTATGTAAGATCCTATTTCCTCGATGCCTAACATCCTGTCTCCAAGTTACTTTTATAGCAAATCGGAATATAAGCTTCCTTTGCCCAATGTGCTAATGAAAATGGCTAAAACTTTAAAATAGATTGGAATCAATCATAAATCAAATTCGAAGGCGCTGATTTCAGGTTCAGGGAGGCAATTTTAAAATTGCCTCTTTTGAGCTGATTTCAAAATTTGGAGTTCACGCTTCAGCGTGCGTAACATTATGAATACCAAGACAAAATGAAATTTGAACTCCAACGGGACTTGTTTCCGCAACAACCGTTTCCTGGAGTTTTGAAATCACCTCCGTGGAAAATTCCGTTTCAGCCCTGTCCGCAGGGCACATGGAGCCCCAACCGGATTTGCCGGTCCCGGCAAAATGGTTTTTGCATCAATCATTTACTTTTACGCGCAGCATGCTAATTTTAAAGGTTATCGTTTGCATCAGTCAACAGCATCAATCCTTGCAAGGTCGGAGACATGGGATACAATCTAGGCGCAAGATATTTTCTGCACAGAACGTCCAGCGTAATACTCAACCGGTTCCATCCAGGGCTCCGGAACGGACTCCGCATGTCAACGCTGGACTCCGGATCCTCTCTCGACTACCTGCTCGCCAATCCCGGAATTTCCCTTGCGCGCTGGGGCGACGGTGAAACAATGCTGGCCATCGGAGGCCAGACACCGTTCCAGGAAAATTCACCTGAACTCATGCGGGAGCTCTTGGATGTTTTCCGGAACCCCGGGCGGCTTCCCTACGCTCTTGCACTGCCATGGAGGTTCCTGGTGAAACCGCATGATGCCGGCACGTGGGGCTGCTGGAAGCACAGCCGCTATCTGGCATACCGCTACTCTGATCCGGATAAGCCATGTCTTGATGCGCATATGTTCAGGAATGAGTCCTCCCACGGGGGGAAACGCCTTGAGGATGCAGGAGTCGAAGGGCTCTGGAAGAAGGGGAAGCATGTCATTGTAGCATTGAGTTCAAGGAAGGCATATGAGCTTTTTACGGCGGATTATCCCGGGCTGTCATGCCTCCACCTGGACGTCCCGGCAAAGAATGCATATGGACGTATCGATCAGATCCAGGAACAGCTTGATTCGATGCTTGCCGGACTTGATCTGTCGACGACACGGCTTCTTATTGCTGCCGGTCCGGCCTCCAAGATCCTGGTATACCGCAACTGCAGACGCCTCACATGCTACGATCTTGGACACTATTTCCAGCACCGCTACAATATCCGGAAGGAAGGTTGACGATATGGCTGCCCTTCCGGAAATATTCAAAAATAGAATTCTTGTCCTCCTCCTGCTGATCTTCTTCCTGGCGCTGGGTCTCAGGGCCGCGAGATACGGCATTGAACGCAATATCGACAAGGATTCGGTCGGATACATCCATATGGCGGAATTGATTGCCAAAGGGAAAGTCAACGAGGCGATTGCCATGAATCCCAGAATGCCTCCCTTGTACATTTCATTCATGGCCCTTGGCGAATATTCAGGCATTGGAGCGGAAAACACGGGATTGCTGGTCTCTATCCTCGCAGGAGCCCTCCTGGTCATTCCGGTTTTCCTGGCATCCAGAAAAGTTTTCGGCGGGAATATCGGGCTTGTGTCGGCATTCCTGGCTGCTACGCATCCGTTCCTGATAAGGCTTTCCTGTGAAGTGCTGCGGGACTCCCTCTTCCTTCTAGTCATCTTCAGCGCACTTGCATTTGCGGTCAGCGCCGCCGACAGTCCGGGAATCTCAAGAAAATGGTATCTTGCAGGCATTTTCGCGGGCCTGGCCACAATGACCAGGAGCGAAGGTTCATTTTTCCTGGCCGCAGTCGCCCTGTGGATCATCATGGAGGCGGTGCTTTTCATGAAGAAGGACGGAATTCCCGCGCCAGTGGCGCGTCTCAGGAGGACCGTCTGCGTGCTGGCATGCCTGATGGCCGGGTTCCTTCTGACCACGGTTCCTGTCGAGAGGATGCTTGCTGGCACGCCTTCGAGATGGAGTGTTGTGGACTACAGGATTTCAAGCGCGCTGTCGTCGTTTACGAGCATGTCCAAGAAGGAAATAATTGAAAAGGAGGACCGCTGACATGCAAGGCCTTCTTTCATTCAAACTTTGGCTGATAATCACGGGCAAGCTCTTCAACGCGATATTTCCGACGGTATTCGTTCTCATGCTTTTTTCCTGGAAGGAGCTCGGGAATGCATGGAAGAAGCCCTCGTTCAGGCTGTTAGTGGTGTTCGCCGCGTGCGAGCTTGGAAGCCGGCTGTTCATTTTCTTCATGGGAATGCTTTTTCAAGGCAGATACCTTTACTCGCTGTCGATACTTGCCTGCATCCTGGCGGGTGCCGGATTTTTCAGGCTTGCGGAGTTCGCAGGACCCTATTTGAAGAAGATCAGGCTGCCGATAAGTGCGGCGGCCCTGATATTGATAGTTGTTTTTGCCGTCAATGCCGGAAAAGGCCTGTATAGCGTGAATGACAAGAAATACCTGCAGATCATACCGGAGCTGGTGAAGATGAATTGCCCGCCTGGCGCCAGGCCCGTTATCGTAACCGAACTCAACGATGTGCGGATGGGCTATTACGCGAAGGCTGAAGTCATGATTCTGACATTTGCCGGAAGGCCGGACAAAAACGTCTCAGTCAAAAAGGGATGGTACATCTGGAAACCGGAATCGAGGCCAGTGGAAAAGAAAGCCCTGCCTGCAGCAAAGTCGGAAGAGATCGGTGATCTGTGTCAGGCCCTTTCCCGTTTCGGAGGCGAAAACTTGTTCGTGATCGTAAGGATGGAGGATCAGGAGTTCAAGGACATGTTTGCGGCCGGAGGCGCCGAATTCAACCTGAAGCACCTTAAGACCTTCAAGGATGACAAGCGCAAGCCAATTTCAGCATATCAGGCAGTCAGGAAACAATAGTCCCATGAAAATACTTTTTCTTCTGAAATCGGAAACGACGCCAAGCACGAGGATCAGGTTCCTCGACCTCAGGACCCATCTGGCTGAGGCCGGGATAGAACCCGTCATGGAGATGATCCCCTCGTCGTTCTGGAGGAAAAGGGTGCTTTTCAGGACCGCCGCGGAATATGATGCCGTGGTGCTTCAGAAAAGGCTTCTTTCATTGTTCGACTTCTGCGAACTCCGCAGGTATGCCAGACGCCTTGTATTTGATTTTGACGACGCCATATACCATAAGAACGCCTCGTGCTCGGCCGATCCGGCTGATTATGGCAGCTCTACGAGGATGGGGAAGTTCAGGAGGACTGTCCGCGGGGCCGACATGGTGATAGCCGCCAACAGGATACTGGCCGACAAGACGGCCCTGGTCAATCCGAAAGTTCCGGTGACGATAATTCCCTCTTCGGTGGATTGCTCCAGTTTTAAGGTTAAAACTGATTACAACCTTCAAGCTCCGCCGGTCGTAGGATGGATCGGCACAAAGAGCACATTGAGATATCTTGAACTGGTCGCACCGGCCTTCGCCGAACTCCGCTCGAAAAGGGATTTCATCCTCAGGATCATGTCGAACGAGAAGTACGTGCAGCCGGGAATCAATGTCGATTTTGTACCCTGGAGCCTTGAGGCACAGAACACCGGCCTCTGCAGGTTCGATATCGGGATCATGCCTCTTTCCAGGGATCCGTTTTCGGAAGGTAAATCGGCGTACAAGCTTCTCCAGTATCTTGCGGCCGGAGTACCGTCGGTATGTTCGCCCGTGGGCATGAATGCCGATGTTTCAGGCAATGATGAATATTGTCTTACGGCTTCAGACAACAGCCAGTTCTGCCATCAGATGGAAAGGCTCCTGGACAGCTGCGAACTTCGCAGGAGTCTGGGCCGCAAGGGCAGGAGTCTCATTGAAGAGAAATACAGCATAAAGGCCGTAGCCGGCAGACTGTCATCAGCCCTGAAGAGTGTCGTGGAAAACAAGTGAAAATACTCTATGGGCGCTGCTCATTCCGATTTGGCTCATGCATACTCTGCTTTGTGCCGGAGTTTATCCCGATTCTATAAGGGACATCGGGATGCCTTTGCAATTCTGTGCCATTAAAGAGAGGGGTTGCGCCGAAAGCCATTTTTTTATAAAAACTGGCGAGTTGAGCTTGAATTCAATATTTTCCAACAGTATAAGTATTTTGTCGTAGCGATTTTAACTTCTAAAGGGAAAGGAAGAAAAAGACTATGAAGTTCTACAATGTTAAAAAGCGCAAGGCCGTTACTATCGCTGATGGAGACTGCAGGAAGGTCGTATACAAGAGAAAGACCAGCAAGGGCGTACAGGAACGCTTCGCAGTGCGCGCCCAGGACGACGATGGGACGAACCTCACGAAATTCCTCAATAAAGCGGCTTTCGACAAGCTTGCCTGCGCGGTTGCCAAGGGTTGATTTCATGATCTATTCAGAGCCCCGTCGCGAGACGGGGTTTTTTTTTGCCGCAGGGCTGCTTGCAGTCCCTGTCCATTCTTCTGAAACAGGTCAGAGTCATCCCGCAGGATGACGGATGGATGGATTTATTCGCCCGTGGCGAATTGTTGGATGAATGGATGATTGGGTTTGAGTACAAGATAACACAGAAGTCATGGAGATACATGAGAATTATTAGAAAGGCATTTCGGATAATTTATCTAGGATGTTTTTGGTCTTATGCCTTTGATACCCAACCATCCATCAATCCAGTCATCCAATCATCCATGGGACGGCAGCGGAAGCAGGCATATAACAGGTAGGCTTATCTATGAAAAGATTGATTTTATTTGTCCTTGCCGCCGCCATGTCCGTCTCAATGTCAATGGCTGGAGATGAAGTCCAGGCAAAGGATCCTAAAAAGGAGAAGGCGCAGAAGGTTCTGGAGATCTCAGGCGTGGTCCAGTCATATGTGGAGGCGCTTCTCGAAGGGGTCAGGCATTCCTCTGTCTCCCCCGAAGACAGGGAGCTCTACTGCAAGTTTGCAACTTCTGAAAGCCTTATGGAGTATTTTATCTCGGTCTACACGGAAGGCTATACCGAGCAGGAGCTTGACGCCATGATAGCGTTCTATTCCACCCCGGAAGGGAAATCCATAGTCAGGAAAAGCCTTGCGGTTGTAAGGGAGCTCCGGAAGGCCAGCATGCAGTGGGGCATGTCCATATCCGCCAAGGTAAACACGGAAAAGGCCCGAATAGCAGCCGAAAAGGACAAGTGAAGGTACGACAACCCAATATCGAAACTCGAATGTCGAAATCCGAAACAAGAGGGGAATTAATTAAATTTCAAATGTTTCAAACATTGTTGTGAGATTATAAATTTCACTGTTTCGAGCTTGTTTCGTATTTCGTGCTTCGAATTTCGGATATTATATGCGCTTAAGACATCGAACCGTAAAGCAAAGACTTCAAACTCATCCCAGGTTATTTAAATGGCGCAACACCAGACAGGGAAAAAGCCAAAGACGGATAAGACCATCAAGGTCCATGCGGATGCGCAGAAGACCATGTCCGCCTATGCAGGTGAAGACAAGGATGTTCCTCCTGTGGATTTTGAGGACGTGAAGAAATCCTTCAGGATCAGCAATGCCGTCCCCTCCAGCCATTATTCAAAAGTCCGCACCATAGGTTTTGGAGGAGTGGGCCTTGTCATAAGCGGCCATGATCCCAACCTCGACCGCGATGTCGCCATCAAGATGCTCCGCGCCGAGAACAAGAACAGGATTTCCGAGGTCGAACGCTTCATCAGGGAGGCCAGGGCCACTGCCAGCATCGAACACCCAAACGTGATTCCCGTGCATGAAATGGGGATAATGGACGGAGTAGGTGTCTTCTTCTCGATGAAGAAGGTCCAGGGCGACAATTTCCAGACCGTGCTCGAAGGTTTCAAGCGCGGAAAAAAGGAGTATTCGGAGAAATATACGCAGCACCAGCTCCTTGAGATATTCATCAATATCTGCAACGGCGTCGCCTATGCCCACAGCAAGAGGATTATACACAGGGATTTGAAGCCGCACAACGTCCTGATAGGCGATTTCGGCGAGGTCCTTGTCATGGACTGGGGACTCGCGAAATTCCTTGATGCCGGTGTCGGCAAAGATCCTGTCCCATTCCAGCATAAGACTGGAGACAAGCCGTTCACCGGGGACAGTTCGATGACGATTGACGGAACCATAAGCGGCACCCCAAACTACATGCCTCCTGAACAGGCTGAAGGAAAAAACTCCGAGCTTGACGAACGCAGCGACATCTACAGCCTTGGAGCAATCCTCTACCAGATCCTCACATATGAGCCTCCCTTCAGCGGAGACGACCTGCAAAAGGTGCTGGAAGATGTCCGGAAAGGCAGTTTCATCCCTCCAGTCAAACGCTTCGCTGAATACAGGATTCCCCGTGAACTCGAGGCCATCTGCCTGAAGGCGATGGCTTTTGAAAAGAAGAGCCGCTACCAGACGGTGCAGGAGCTTGTCAGGGACGTCAGGAACTACATGGAAGGTTTTTCCGTGTCGGCGTATCCGGATTCGTCGCTGGTGAAATTCAGGAAGCTCTGCTTCAGGCATCCTGCAGTCTCATCCACCGCTGCCGCAATAATAATGATCTTCACAGTAGGCTATGCCACTGTGGAAGGAGTCTTGTATTTCAACTATATGCAGACAGTCTCAGCCGCGGACAAGGACAGGGAGATTGGGAATTCCGAGCTCAGGGAGGCCGAGGAGAAATACAGGGAGCTTGGACAGATAGCCTCGAAAAGGGTCGTGAGGGAGGAGACAAAAAAAGAGACAGAGCTTTCAAACGAGGTGAAATCCCATTACATGGCTGCGGAGAACAGGTATGAATCAGCTGTCATACGCTATACTTCGGTTCCTCCGCCCTATGCCAGGGCCCGGGAGGTCAGGGAAGGCCTGATGGACATCATGTTCCGCCGCCTCAAGTATTCCGTCCTTGTCGGAAATTATGAACGCGCCCAGAAATGGATCGGTTTCATCCACCTCTGGTGCGGGGAGAATCTGGAGAAGCTGTCGCCGGAGAACAGGAGTACGATACAGACATTCGAAGGCGTGGTCCGGGGCGACGGATACATTACGGTCAAAACGAGTCCTTCCGGAGCTTCAGTAACTCTGTCGAAGCTTGTGGACAACGGCAATGGAATACTTGCTGGTACGGAGCAGAAGGATCTGGGAGTTTCACCGGTGAAGGAATTTGTCATACCCAAGGGATCGTACGTGCTGAAGCTGAGGGCGCCTGGCCGGCCTGAAGCGATATATCCCGTCGCAATTAACCATGGAGAAGAACAGTCGGATGAGATCAGCATTCCGGAATCGATTCCTGACGGCATGGCGTATGTTCCCGCCGGAGAGTTCTTCATTGGAGGCGAAAATTCCCGTTATTACCGTTCACACGAAATAGTGATCCCGGGATTTTACATTAAAAAACATGAAGCGACCTTCGGAGAATATCTTGAGTTCTGGAAGAGCCTCAGGACTGCGGAGGAAAAGAAGAAGCATGTCGCCAGGGTTATATTTGAGTCCTCCGATAGAAGCTTCCAGGATGCCTGGGATGCCGACGGGAAACTCATCAGACCGCTCAAGGAGAACTTTCCGGTGGTCGGGATACTGCAGGAATCCGCTGAAGCTTATTGTGCCTGGCTGGGCGCGAAAACCGGCAGGAGGACAACGCTGCCGACGGCTGAACAGTGGGAGAAGGCTGCGCGCGGAGTCGATGGAAGATGCTTTCCATGGGGCGACGGTTTTAACGCGGAATACGCGAACATAAGTGAAAACGAGGAAGCCAGGAAGAAATTCGGCTACTGGGCGCCTCCAGGCTCCTTCCCGAAAGACGTCTCCGTCTACGGTGTCTTCGACATGGGTGGGAATGTCCGTGAAATGACTTCCAGCAAGTTCATTGACGGTGGACAGTTCTACCAGATCAAAGGGGCGAGTTCATCCACCACGCGGCGTTTCCTATATTGCGCCTACGCCAGCGACACCCCCGTCGCGCCAAGCGACGTCGGCTTCAGATATGTGATGCCTGTCGATGGGAAGTGAGGTAGTCGCCGGTGGACAGTGGGCAGGAATGCTAAGGCGCGTGAGTTTTAATCTGCGAATTACGTTGGAGTACAAGCTTCAGCTTGGGTTTAACATGTAGCGTTCGCCGTCTCGGCGAAGATCTTGGGACGGTAGGCAGTCAGACAGGGAACAGAGGGCAGTAGTTCAGTAGTCAGTGACCAACGTTCGATGTTCAAGTATTCAATCTGTCAAAGGTGGGAGTATGACCCCGTGAGGCCAGAAATTATATTGCAGGAATATCGGTGGTTCAGACATGATACTACGGAGGACAGATAGCAGACGAAAGAAGATCAAGCTCGCAAGAGCTGTTCTCCAGGATTTTGCATTTGCAGTAGGTACGGGCTTTAGCCTGTACCATTCCTAATTCTTGAAATTTTGCATCCCGTTCGTAGTTAAGCTCGTAAGAGCTGTTCTTCATCCCTGCGCCTTGGCTTTCGCTCGTATCCTGTCGCGCCGCAGCTTCCTTGCGAAGGGGG
>MHBI01000057.1 GCA_001804815.1 Lentisphaerae bacterium GWF2_50_93 | reverse complement strand
GCTAACTGGAGCTGTTTATGTGGCATTCAACATTCCAATCAATATTTCGGTATGCTTTGGCTGTATCATCCTGGCGGGGGTGTCCATAGATTACGGCATTTTCATGGTCCATGCCTTTTTGCGGAAGGAGGAACCGGCCATATCCGACGCCATCGCGCTGTCGGCCATAACCTTGATTTCAGGAGGGGCGACCATTGTCTTCACACAGCATCCCATGCTCCGTTACGCCGGCTACACGCTGATCATAGGGGTTGTTTTCGCATGGCTGTCCGCCATCATGGTAATACCTGCATTGCTCAAATTCCTCGCCAGCCGACGCATCCTCCTTCTGCCTTCCGCGCTTATCCTTCTGTTTTTCACCGGCTGCCGCAGCGAACCTTTCACCTGGCCGGAATTTCCGCCATTGCCGCCGGAAACCTCAAAGGAGGACATGCTGAAAACATGGTCGGCCGGACAGCCATCGGAATTCATAGTTGAAGCGGGCATCGTCCTCGAATATCGAGGACGATGCTTTTCATCGCTCTGCATGGCCCGCGTGAACAGCGCCGAACGCAAGATCGATGTCGTCGGCATGAACCCTGCCGGCGCTAAAATATTCGAGGCATCCGGAATCGGCGGTAAAACCAAATCCTTCTCAATCATGCCAATCCTGCCGGAGGAGATTGACACGTCCAAGGCCGGAGACGCAATTCTCGCCGACATCGGGAATATTTACTTTGATCTTGTCCCGAGCGGCAACTCAATCATAGGCAAACCTGACAATAATCGTCTGGCAATGACAGCGCATTCAACAGACAGCTCCCGCCTCGAATATTTGTTTGCCGGCAATCCGCCGCGTCTTATCCGCAAAAACTTTTATTGCAAAAACAGCATCGGGTGGCAGGTTTCGTTTTTCGAATTTATCGAGGCTGACGGGAAGCTCATACCTAAAAACATTGTTTATGACAACTTTAAATACGGCTACCGCTTGATTGTCCGGACTAGGACTGCCATTATTGTCAACAACGAAGGATTTCATCAATGAACAATATCGTCAAGGCGATAAAACAAGGCCTGCGGCTTAATGAACCATTGGCATCTGATGTCATTGCAGGCTCATTAGTGCTTGACTCGGATTTTCCAGGCTTCCGAGGGCATTTTCCAGGGAATCCGATTCTTCCGGGCGCCTGCCTGATTGAAGCCGCAGTTCAATTGATCTCCTGTGGAACCGGGAAGGCCCTGCTCCTTGCCGAGGTGGAACGCGTGAAGTTCTTTTCCCCGGTCAAGCCCGGTGAAGAGGTGAAACTCGATTTTAACATTGAATACCTGCCGGACGCCATCAGCGCCAAGGGCACGATGATGTCCGGAGACCGTAAAATCTGCACGATGAAACTGAAAATGACGGCAGGTTGCTGTGCCGGATAAAAGACTTAATGAACTTGTCCCGCTATTGTTGAATGTATTTTCATGCGTGCTATTGACCGGATTGACAATAATGGAATTGTTAGATAAATTGATCGCGTTTTCAGCAGGGTCAATCAGGTCACAATTCTAATTTCGCAGGAAAGGATTTTCAGATGCCTGAGCTATTCGACAAACATGGCGGTTTCCGGAAGTTGCATTCATTCACGCTGGCGACTATCATCCAGGCCGAGACTCTGAAATTCTGTCGTCGCTTCCTGACCTTCGATCACCGGGAGGCGGGCGCGAAATTCTACGACCCCAAGGGGCGGCAGTACGACCAGATGACGCAGGCCGCCCGCAGCGGGCGGCAGAACATCATCGAAGGGTCGGAGCGTTCCGCGACTTCCAAGGACACCGAGATGAAGCTCACCGATGTTGCGCGTGCAAGCCTGAGCGAACTTCGCGGCGATTACGAAATGGTGATCCTCGACCGGAACCAGCTTCCCTGGTCGGTGCATTCGCCGGAAGCGAAAGCTGTGAATGCCATATCGCTTGATCCGGCACCGTTCAGCGACGACATGGTCCATGAATCTGCGAAACACGCAATTGAACAGCGCAAGAAGTACGCCAGGTGGCTCGATTCCGATGATGCGGTGGTTGTGGCAAATGCCATGCTCATCATCATCGGGCGCTCTCTGAACATGCTGAAGAGCCAGATTGAGGCGCAAGGCGATGCTTTTGAGAACAAGGGCGGCTTTAGCGAACGGCTCACCGCCAAACGCATCGAGGCGCGTGAAAAGGACAAAACCCCATCGCCGGAATGTCCGCTGTGCGGCAAGCCAATGCGCAGGCGCAAATCAGCCAAGGGCGAATTCTGGGGCTGTTCCTCCTTCCCAAACTGCAAAGGAACGAGGCCGGTATGAAAGAAATGACAACAATGACCCGAATGACCACATTGAAAATGAGGTCAACAACGTCAATCAGGTCAGAAATAGAGACGCTATTACCATGAACCGTAAGAATTATTTTCAAAAGGATCCGGACAGCCCGCCTCCAATTGAAGCGAGCATCCAACGACGCATCCGCTTCAGCGATGTTGACGCACTGGCGATTGCCTGGCATGGACGATACCCGCAGTTTTTCGAAGAAGCCCAGACCGAGCTCGGACACAAATGCGGGCTGACCTACGATGTCTTCCGTGATGAAGGACTGGCAGCGCCGATCACGCAGATACACATTGATTATTTCCGCCCTCTACTGCTCGACAAGATCTTCACGGTGAAGGCGTCCCTGCTCTGGAATGATGCCGCGCGCCTCAATACTGAATACTGCATAACCGATGAAGACGGCCTTTGCGCCTGCACCGGTTATACTATCCAGCTTTTCATGGACCTTAAGACTCACGAACCTCTATGGCTGTCCCCGGAAATGTTAATACGCTGTCGTCAACGATGGAAGGCGGGGGAATTCCATGGGAAATAGTCCTGTCATTGTCTCAGCCGACCTGATAACCGCATACGGCCATGGTCTCAACCAGTGCTGGAATGGGTTCATGTCCCGGCAAAGACCGTTCACCCCGATTACAAGGTTTCCAACCACTGGAATTGAAGAAGTGGTCGCCGCAACCGTTCCTGACTCCTCGTATGACGGCAGCTTGTCGCTTGCAGGGCAGCTTCTGGGAAAAATCGCAGCGACCACGGTAGAACTGCCGGCGGAAGCAGAACTTTTTCTTGCGACAACCGTTGGAGAAATTGACCTGATGGAACAGGAGATACTATTGCACAGGACTGAAAAATGTGCTCCGACCTGTGGTTCCCTCCTTGCCAGGACAAAGACGATTTTCAATAAAAAGCACGCATCACTTATTTCTGCCGCCTGCGCTTCCGGCAATATGGCATTGGCCAGGGCGGCGGCAAAAATCCAGGCAGGCACAATCGAATATGCCATCGTCGCAGGCTGTGACGTCGTCAGTGAATTCGTCTTTTCGGGATTCTCATCCCTTGGAGCTATTGATTTGAAAGGCACACGGCCGTATGACCGCGACCGTGCAGGACTTACCCTGGGTGAAGCGGCCGGAGTAATAGTGCTTGCTTCGGAAGATGCCGCCCGCCGCGATGGGCTTCCGCGTCTTGCGCGTCTCGCCGGCTGGAACATGACCTGTGACGCCGTCCACATCACTGCTCCGAGGAGCGATGGTCTGCAGTTAGTCAATGCCATCCGTAATATCCTGAAGACATCCGGAATTACACCGTCTGAAATCGGGGGCATTATTGGTCACGGTACAGGAACAGTTTTCAACGACTCCATGGAAATAAACGCACTGAACGCAGTTTTCAATGAAAATGCCAGGCCCCTGTTTTCCACAAAGGGGGGAGTCGGACACACCCTTGGAGCGGCAGGCATCATCCAGGCCGCCGCAGCTGTCAAGGCAATACAGGAGCTGCTGCTGCCACCGCAGACCGGGCTGCGTGAACCGATGCCCGGAGCGGAACACATGGTTTCCGACCAGGCACAAAAACTAGTCGCTCCAAGAATTCTATCCCTCAATACTGGATTCGGTGGCATCAATGCTGTCTTACTGATTGAGGAGTGCTCATGAAAACAATAAGCCGGCAAACCTCATTTAAGCTTTCGCTGCGTGGAATGGCCCTGGTCAATTCCAGTCATGCACTAATGATGAACAAGGGACTTTCATTTGAATCGAAAGACGGAGTCGCCGGAATTTATCAGGAAATAGTCAGTTCTAAATCAATTCCCCTGATGCGTCTTGACAACTTCCGCCGTGCCGGTGAAAAAGCCCGTCTTGCCATGCTTGGTTCAATGCTTGCACTTGCCGATGCCGGATTAAGCACTGGCGGCAATGCTGCAATCATAGGCTGGGGCGGAGAAGAGAGCATGTCTGAAAACCGTGCATATTTCACCGATTATGCCGTGAACGGCAGATTCCTTGGCCGCAGCCAGCTCTTCGTAGGGACTCTTCCCAGCACACCTCTGTGCGAGGCCGCTATCTGCCTCAATCTTCATGGGCCTGTATACTATTTCCAGTCAGATGGCGGTCTTGATGCCGTTTTAACCGAAGCCGAATCACTTTTATCGTCCCAGTCGGCCGGACAGGCATTGCTCCTGGGATTCAGCCGTGGAGAACTGCTGGCTATGCTTCTTGAACAGTCCGGAGACCTGCATGATTTTTCACAATCGCTACGGGCAAGTGATATGCATGGCATATATAATAGTTTGAAAAAGGAAGCAGGGAATTGCTCGAAAAGGGGATAACACAGACATTCCTGTCTGTGATTGGATTTAAGGAACGCCACCAACTTGGTGGCACACAGGGCAGTGAAGCAAGCGGAAAAGAAAAGTATGCCGGCAGGTTGCCAGCGATCCGATATGATGAACACCATAAATACATGAAAACATTGGAAAAGTTATTATGAAAATCCTATTGATATATCCATCCTGGCCGAAATTGAAGAACCAACCGGTTTTCAATCTTCCTCCGATGGGGCCTGTTTCCTTTGCCGCCACGCTGCCACCTGATGTTGAAATCAGCTTTTATGACGAGAACGTGGAACCGGTCAACCTTGACGAGGCATCTGATCTCGTTGCTATTTCCTGTATGCTCACCTGCCAGATTCCCCGTGGCTACGAGCTGGCGGACCTGCTACGGAAACGCGGCAGGACAGTCATTTTCGGAGGCATTGCCGTAATGCTGCATGCCGAAGAAACGGCGTTGCACGCCGACAGCGTCTTTCTTGGCGAAGCCGAAAGCCGCATGGGAACGGTACTTGACGACTTCAAGAATGGCTGTTTGAAAAAAACATACAATTTCCTGTGTGATTTTCCTGACATGTCACTGATCGGTCCTGCGCGGCGCGGCATTCTAAAGCATTCCCTGTATAATTACCGCGGCGTCCAGATGGTTGACCTCGTTCACGCTTCGCGCGGGTGCCGTTTCAATTGCTTCCCATGCTGCACTCCGTATCTTGGGGGCCGCAAATTCCGTCCGCGTCCGCTGGACAAGGTAGCCGAGGAAATTGCAGGAATTGACAACAACCGGCTCTTCCTGGTGGACAATTCGCTGGCGCAGGACGATCAATGGGAGAAGGATCTCTTCAAAACGCTTGCACCGCTGAAGAAAAAATGGATCTCCCATCCGATCAAGAACGATGATGAAATCTTGAAACTGGCGGCGGAGGCCGGTTGCTGGTATGTCTATCAGGCAGTCTTTGACACTTCAGACTACATACGTGAAAGAATCAAGAAATACAAGTCATATGGAATTGGGGTTGAAGGGACGATAATTCTAGGAACCGACGACCAGGATGAGGATTCGATACGGCGCCTGATTGATTTCCTGCTGGAAATAGAACTTGACCTGGCTGAATTTACCGTGCTGACTCCATTCCCGCACACGCCTATCCGGCAAAAGCTGGAAGCGGAAGGAAGGATATTCCACAATGACTGGGTTCGCTATACCGCCGGAGAAGTCGTGTTCCGTCCGGCCCTTATGAGCCCGGACAAATTGAATGAAATGTATGAATACGCCTGGTCGGAATTCTACCGCGACATGAGCAAGGAAATGAAAATGGCGAAACTGTTCCTTGATGTCATAAAAAAAGAAAAGGCCGATGGTTCATACCGGGGAAGAACAGTCGAACAGTCGAACAGTCGAACAGTCGAACAGCCGAACAGCCGAACAGCCGAACAGCCGAACAGTCGAACAGTCGAACAGCCGAACAGTCGAACAGCCGAACAGTCGAACAGCCGAACAGTCGAACAGTCGAACAGCCGAATGTCGAATGACGAATGAGAACGGAGAATAGGAAGAGAGTTCGGAAGTTCGGGAATGCGGAAGTTCGGAAGTTTCGGGGAACTGGTCGGTGGTCAGTGGAGACAATGGATGGTAATGGCTCAGTTATATCCGGCATCTCCTAAAGGACCAAACACAGAGGGCGCAGAGGAATTACATTTTTCCGCAGGAATATGTGGAATATTCTTTTTCCTTCTCTGAGCACTCCGAACAACTAAATATCTTAGGAATAACGTGCCATGCTGGGGAAGATGCTGATTATAAAGCAGAAATACTCTAACCGTTGCTGTGATTCCGGGAGGCATACGGGAAGATTTCAGGTGGATTTATGTGTCGCCCTCTGCGAGGGCTGCCGGATTTTTTTTAAAAGCTGATTCAATTCCAGGGATTTTCATTTGCGGGCATATCATTGATGATTCCTTGAATACACAGGAATAGAATATTAGACTATCTTACAAAGGGAAGGTTTGATAATATGATTACTCTACAAAGTCCAATTTTTAGAAAGGTAAAGCTCCTGGCTGATATAGACAAGCTCAAGCTTGTTGATTTGATTCTTCATGATTTGGACAAGCCGGATCCTGAAATTGACATGATCTGGGCGGACGAATCGGAAAAACGCTGGAATGCCTACAAGAAAGGCAAGCTCCGGACAAAGTCACATGCTGAAGTAATGAAGAAATACAAATCACGTGCATAATCTGCGCCATACAGAGTTTTCGGAAAACGAACTTGACGACGCTTTCCACTGGTATGATATCCAAGGCGATGGCCTTGGGTACAGATTTTTAGAAGAGGTAAACGGTACATTATCCCGCGTAATCATGAATCCTGAAATCTATGCTGAGATAAAACCGGGAATAAGAAGGGCTCTTGTAAAAGTTTTTCCTTATGGAATTATTTTGCCATCGATAAGAACGACATCATAATTCTCTCTGTCGCCCATCTGCACAGAAGACCGTTCTACTGGATTGACAGAATTGGCTAATCTGGTAAAATCCAAGTTCAAATCCCGATTTTCACCTAGTACCGACAAACACAAGCGAGTTTCTAATTTCAAACAAAGAATAATACGCAAACTAAAGTTTGTACTCCAACGAAGAAGCATTCCTGTCGGAGTTCAAGCCCTGGTAGGACGTCTTGGGCGTGCAGTCAAGCTTCAGCTTGACTAATGCACTCAAATTCCATCGGAATTAATTTCCTTAAATCTTAACTTGGACATTGGAAATCCCTTGTCCGATATTGGATATTCTGCGTTGCGGCAATTGGCCGCTTAATTAGAAGGTGCTCAGAAATTGGTAACGCAGACATTCCTGTCTGCGATTGAAAATTAAATTTGAACCTACAGACAAGAATGTCTGTGTTACTTTTCACACAAATTCCATATTGGGATTACCTTTCCGAGCAGGCTCTAATTAAAAAATATGGGAATCCACTATGCGGATACTGCTCTTGTCCACAAATACTTTTTCCGAACCTTATGCGGTCTACCCTCTGGGGATGAGCGTAATAGCCGGGGCATTGACTGCCGCCGGACATGAGGTCAGGCAGTTCGACCCAATGGTATGCGGCAGGGATGAATGCAAAAATCAATTGGCCGGACTGGTACAGGAATTCCGTCCCGACATAATAGGCGTCAGCATCCGCAACCTGGACAACATGGACAGTTCGGACGAATCTGAACCTTTAATTCATGGCAGTATAGAAATAGTCCGGCAGCTGAGGAAGTTATCCTCGGCACCGATCATCCTGGGCGGCAGCGGATTTTCACTGCAGCCGGAAACGATCCTGAGGTTGACAGGAGCAGACTACGGTATCGTTGGAGAAGGAGAAGACAGCGTGGTATCCCTGGTTGCCCGTCTGTCCAAAGGCGGAAACATTACAGAAAAACTGCATTATGCCTGTTCCAAGGAGCAATTCGGGGCAAGCTATCAGGAAGACATCCTGTCCTTTTACAACAACGAGACCAACATCATCCCGCTGCAGACCAAGCGGGGGTGTTCAAGTAAATGCATTTACTGTACATACCCGCTTCTGGAGGGAAATCGTGTCAGGATGCGCGATCCGGAACAGGTCATCTCGGAAATCATCAGGATACGTCAGCAATTTCCTAATGCCATGCTGTACTTTGTCGATGCCGTCTTCAATGATCCGGGCAAGAAATACCTTGAACTGCTGGAGCTGATGCTCCGCCGCAACGTTGTTGTGCCATGGACCGCATTCATCACTCCGGAACAACTGGAGGAAGAAGAGATCAGGCTTATGGCGGCCGCAGGCATGACTGCGGTTGATCTGGGGCTTGACGCAACCACAGACGCCACTCTTGCGGGAATCGGGAAGAATTTCACATTCAGGGATATTCCACAGATATGCCGCACGATGCAGAAACTCGATGTCGAGGTTACTGCCAGCGTGATGTTCGGCGGCCCCGGAGAAACCGAACAAACAGTGATGGACGGAATCGCAAATCTACGTTCATTGGAGCCAGCATATTCAATAATCTTCTCCGGCATAAGGATATTGCCGGGGGCGCCATTGCTAGACCTGGCCAGGAAGCAGGGGATGGTTCCACCGGACTGGGACGAGATCAGCAAGATCTACTATTTCGCCCCGGGCTTGTCTCCAGCCTGGCTTGATCATGCCCTCAAATCCGCTTTTGCCGGGAACCGGCACTGCATCTACCCGCCTGGATCGCGCAACGATCAGTTGAAGAAAATTCTTCGGCTGGGCTATGTCAAACTGAAAAACCTGCAGTTGATGAAGGGCTCATCATGACGACAACGGCATCCTATCGTTTCGACCTTGAAAAAGTCTGGTGCGTGATCCCCGTGTACAACAACGCGGGGACCGTGCTTGATGTGGTGTCACGCTGCCTTCAGCATATGAGGAATGTCCTCGTCGTTGACGATGGCAGCACAGACTTGAATTTGACCGAGGCCTGCGCCAGGCTGCCGGTAACGGTCATCCGTCATTCCAAGAACCGCGGAAAGGGAACGGCAATCCTCACTGCTTTGGAATTCGTCAAAGACAGGGACGCCGACTATATGATCACAATTGATGCCGACGGACAGCATTATCCGGAAGACATCCCGCTTTTCTTTCCAATACTAGAGGCCAATGACTATTCCCTGGTGGTCGGATGCAGGGATTTTTCAGGAGGGAATGTTCCACGGTCAAGCCGTTTTGGACGCGCGTTCTCCAATTTCTGGATGAAACTTGAAACCGGGCTTGACTGTGGCGACTGCCAGAGCGGATTCCGCGCGTATCCTGTAAAATATATTGCCCAGCTGAAATTCCTGTGCAGCAGGTATAATTTTGAAACAGAAGTACTCGTCAAATGCGCCTGGGCTGGACTGGAACTTCATTCGCTGCAGGTCCGTTCATGGTATCCGGAACCCGGCAAGAGAATATCGCACTTCCGGCCGTGGGGAGATAATTTCTGGATCTCCTGCATTCACGCCCATCTTCTGGCGCGACGGATACTGCCGATACCGGTCAGGCGTTTGCGTCCAAAACCCAAGCCATCACTGTCGATCTTCCCCCTGTCTCATTTTTTCTCCTCCCTCCTGCGTGAAAACACTACTCCCGGCGGACTTGCCGCCGGCGCGGCTGTTGGCACCATCATCGGCATCATTCCGATACCCGGGGTTCAATCCATCGCGATAGTCTATGTAGCCAAGCGGCTTCATTTGAACATAGTCCTGCCCCTGCTGATTCAGAATCTCTACATGCCTCCGTTTGCTCCGTTCCTGTGCATTGAACTGGGATATTGGCTGCTCAATGGGACATGGCTGACTGAATTCACCTTCACGACGCTCTGCGCACAAATGCACTACCGTCTAGCCGAATGGTGGATTGGCAGTCTATTGCTGGCTCCCGTCTTTGCCGCCTTGACGGCAGGAGGCACCTATATTGCAGCGGTATTCATTCAACGCAGAAGGACTCGGCAGCAATGAAGGCAGAGTCATCCCGCAGCATAAGGGATGATCCGCCTTCACAGAGAAGCTACGGCGCGACAAGATGGATTGCTGGATTACTGGATGATTGGGTTTGTGTTCAAATAAAATTAAAAGGGCTATCCTGTATGCAAAAATTGAAAAAGTCATTTCGCATTTTTCTCATAGAATTGTTCTATCCCTATGTCTTCGACACCCAACCATCCAAGCATCCATCAATCCAATCATCCATGGGGCGATAGGCAATGAATGATAACAGATCCATGCAGGGGCTGAGTGCCACAAGGGGAAATTATTTTGGTATTGGTTTTTTCAGGCTGCTGCTGAAATTCGGCGGAATAAACCGCGCCTGTGAATTTGTCTGGTTCATAGCATTGTTCTATGCGCTGTTCGACCACAGGGCAAGACGCTCAACCATGCCCTACCTGCGGCACCGTTTTCCCAAAGCCGGATTATTCCGCCTGTGGTGCTGCGCCTATCGTCTGATGGTCAGCCAGGGACAATCCCTCCTGGAGGCGGCGGCAGTCAATAACGGAGCTGAATTCTCCATCATTTCAGAAAACAATTCCGAACTCCGGGATCTGATACTCAAATCCAGACGCGGCATAATCCTTCTGATCTCCCATTTCGGACCTTGGCAGGCCTCCATGTCAACAGTTTTAGACTATGGGCGCAATGTGACCATCCTCGTACAACGTGATCAGAATGTGAACGTCGACAAGATGATGGCCGTCAAGAACAGCGGCCTGACAATCAACACCGTCTTCACTGATGATTTAACCGGTGGGATCCTCGACGCCATGTCCGCCATAGAGCGCGGCGACATTGTCTGCATCATGGGGGACCGCTGCCGTGAAAAAGATGCTGTCCTGATTGATTTCCTCGGGGAACCGGCGAGATTCCCCTTCGCCGCATTTTATCTTGCGGCAAAATGCGCCTGTCCTATCGTGCCTATGTTCGTGTTCCGCGAAAAGCGCAATGATACCTTGCTGTTCCATTTTGGGAAGGCGCTCTATCCGGAATGCCGGGCGCAGGGGCATCACCGCCGCGAGAGCCTGCGCCCATACGTTGCAGCGTATGCCGCCGAACTTGAAGAAGCTTCCCTCAGGTTCCCGTTCCAATGCTACATTTTTGAGGACGTATGGGGAAAACCATCAGGATGAGGCTGTTGTTATTTCTTTTGCAGCGCGGTTCTGAATTCCTGATTTTTCAAAAGGCCGTTGACTGCATTTATGTAGGCATCGCTCAGTGTTTCATAGTAATTTTCAAGCCTATAAGAATGTCCAAAACGTTTTGCAGTGCCGGACATCATGCCTTGCCAGACGACATTGCCTGCAGTACTTTCAGCAGTTATTTTAATTCCCACGGTTGCATTATACATGTTATCTTCAATGACATAGAATTCCAGGACCTCGCCTTTTATAGTCATGTTTGCATTATCATCCACTACGTCCAGGCCGCGCTGCTTGACGACAGCTATGAATCTAGTCCTGCACCAGGCGGCGACATCATCGGATGTTGAGACCAGCCTGTCCTTTTTATTTTCAATATTTCTGGCGATCTCCTTTTTATTTTCCCGTGAGTCGACGAAGGGCAGGATCTTGTATTTGTGGGTAAATATGCCGGCCGGCAATGCTGAGCCAGCATCATTGATGTCCTTGGTCGGTTTCCAGACCAGCGGTACGTCTGAAAGAATCTTCGGGGTGGAGCATCCAAAAAGCATCGCCATAACCGAAAGGCAACCCAAAACATAAAATCCAAGTCTGCATTTCATAAATCGTCCTCCAGTTTAAGAGTTAACGGCTATACGTCCCATCCATACCATCGTAAACATAATCCATATTTATAAATTGTTCAAGGTAGGGCGCGTTCAGAGTTTACCCCGGTTCCTAAAAGGACATCGGGGTAACGCGCCGACTCAAGAACGGACACCTCGGAGAGGCATCCCTACCTTTAAAAATAAAGACTGACGCGTTACAGATATGGAAACATTTCCCCCTGCCATGCTTGATGTATGCTCCACAGCCTGCTATCTTTCCGGAGACATGAAAATAAAAAGTACTATCAGCTCATCCCTAACATGTTGCAACGGCTACAGGCGATGGATCAGCGCCGTTTTATTCTTGCTTGCGCTTCTCCAGAGTTCATGCGCGGAGCTGTCTGTCAGGGAAGTCTCGGACCCCGCAGAGGCCATCTCCAGGCTTAAATCCGGCGGAACCCTGAAAGATGAAATTGACACACTTGTCAACCCGCTTATCTGTTCCGGGGAAAATGTCAGCGCCGTGGTTGGAGTTGTAATGCCGGATTCGAGGACCTACGTCTACGGGTACGGCAAAACCGAACTTAATGCGGGTTCAACGCCTGATGGCAGGACGATTTATTCAATTGGCTCCGTCTCCAAGGGATTCGTAAGCCTGCTGCTGTTCCGGATGATTGAAGAAGGGGTTATCGTCAAAAATGAAACGATCGGCGATATCCTCGGGCCCGACTTCAAGCCGGAAGACGAAAATGTCGCCAGAATCACCCTCATCCAGCTGGCGACACATTCCTCTGGCATGCCAAGACATCCGCAGACTGTCAAACTGCTCTACACCTTTTCCTGTTTTTTATTTACAGGCAATAATTTTTATGAATATATCGACAGCGCCGAAGGATTGAAATATCTTAACGGGGTTCACCTGGACAAGGATCAGATCGGCAAATACACATACTCCAATGTCGGTGTCGGACTGCTCGGTTTTCTGCTTGCCAAGAAAGCGGATAAATCATTGACGGAACTGCTGCAGGAGAAAATTTTCAGGCCGCTTAAGATGAAGGACACTGCCATCACCCTGGACGATGAACAGAAAAACAGGCTCGCCGTAGCATATTCCGGAGACCAGCCCCTGTTCCGTCTGCGAAACACCCCTCTTGAACCCTGGAAATTCACATATTTCATGGAAGGCACAGGCGCTGTATATTCGACCGCCGATGATCTGCTGCTCTTTATCAAGGCGCAGCTTGGGTTCCAGTCCCCTCCACCGCTGGATGCAATTATTCCGAAAACCCAGGAGATACAAGTACATGCCGACACGATCAACGTGGCCTCCGGCTGGCTTACGGAAAAACCCTTTCCGGACTCCAATGAGATTTATTTCCAATACGGACTCACTTCGGGATTCAACTGCTATCTCGGATTTGACCGGGAAAATAAGATTGGAGTTGTGGTTTTGAGGAACAATTTCAATTGGCGGGACAAGATCGGACACAATCTCATCCTCCGCATAGCCGGAAGCATCAAGGGAACCTCTAAAAATTGACATATGGCGCGCAACAATAAATTATGGATTTATGGCAAGGAGTGGAATTCAGGAGCAGCCCTGAAACGGGCTGTGACTGAGTTCTGGACGAAGCCAGAATCCATAAGAACTTGTTGCCTCAAAGGTTGCGGTTCTTTTTGGCTCAAAGAAGAATGTTTCCCGAGCTCCTATGGACTCGGGATCTTCGACTTCTCTCGGCGTATCGCCTTGGATACGCCTACGTTCAGAAATTCTCTTTGCGCTTTCAAAAATCTTCCGCAACGCGCCAAATGTGAATCTTTAGAGGTTCCCTCCAGGACAACAGCCTTCCGGAAAAATAATCACCAATCGACAAGCACCATTGGAAGACGGTGCCTGACATCGGTACGTTTTTTGGAATTCAGGATGAGGACGAACTCCCTGCCCCAATCGTCGATATTGTTCTGGGTATGCCTATACCACCACAGGCCCGCCGCATCAAAAATGGCGATACGATCCTTTTCCCTTTCGGCGAACATGCAGACCAGCGTTCCGCTCTCGGCATCCTTGAGTCTCCCCTCGATCGCAATTTCCCCGGAATTGAAAAATGTAAGAAGACCTACGCCAGGCACGAAAAATCCAGCAACGCTCTCTACGACATTGAAAAAGGATTTCGAAGGGACGATCTGGACAAGGGAGAGTTCAAGGACAATGGTCTGGGCGTCCGGAGTACTGGTCAGCTGGAATCTTTTCCTGGGATCGCCTGCGACCGCGTTCCTGAATGAATATTGAATATACCTGGCACAATAGGTGCATTCTTTTGCACGGGCATAGAACATCTCGGATTCGTTCACCCTCTCCCATGGGTTTTTAGAAATGACATGTTCAGTGCTCACTTTTGAGATCATCATCTTACTGTACTTGCTTATGTCGACGGCTGGATTGAACCAGAATCTGCGAAACGGAAAAGTCGGAGGCATCTCGCGTAATTTCGGCTGTTGCGGCAGAAAGGACGTCTGACGCGCGGGTTCCGCCCTGAGGACATGATAGTAGGAGTTGCATCCGAAAGACAGGGACAGCAGGAATACCAGGACAAGCATCTTGGTGTATTTACTGCAGATTCCTGCTTTGGAGCTGTTGCCGATCAAGCCAGAAAGGAATTGGGGATTGGAGCGGACAAGATCCATCGGAACTCGTTTTTCTTTAAATATGGTTTCCTACAATCTATTCCCGGGAGAAGGCATTTTCAAGATTTGAACAAGCTGCTTTGCAAGCTCATGAATTAATCAGGCTGGATTTGGTTTTATCTGCATTGGGGATATATTGACCGAGCGATAACCATTTAAGGACTTCCAGGACAAATGAGGTTGCAGCATTATGGATGATTCAGTCATTGCCTTCAGGACAGAATTTAAAAACAATCTGATTGAATGGCTTCAGATGAAGGACAAGACATCGGAAGACATCGATGACAACGACCCCCTGTTCGGCACTGGACTAGGGCTTGATTCACTTGATGCCGTTGAAATTGTCATAATGCTTCAACGCAAGTACAATATCCCGCAAAAGGACATCGAGTCGCGCAAGGAAATTTTTGCGACATTGGCCACGTTGAGCGACTACGTCCAGGAAAAATCCAGACGGTAAAATATGGCTCAATCATCTCCTGTCATCACCGGTATCGGATGTATTTCCTGCGTCGGCGATGGCTGCAATGACACTTCCGCCTCCCTCTTCCGGCAGCCTGTTCTCCCGGCACCGTCAATTTACGCTGGCAGCACGCTTGATTTTCCGGTTTTTGAATTAACAGGCTTCAAATCGGAGAAGGATCAGCCGGGGGGGCGCACCCTTGCCCTGCTGCGGCACGCGTTGGACCAGGCGCTTCTGCAGGCAGCCCTCCCGCCGCAGGAACTTGCATCACTCCGTGTTGGAGTCTGCATTGGAACCACCATCGCATGCCAGTTGAACAATATTCCTTTTTATGCCGAACTCCGGGCCTCAGGCACCGCTCCGGCAAAACCATTGATCAATTTCATCAGCGGCTCTCCTGCGGAATGGATCCGGCGTGAATATGCGCTCAACGGTCCGGCATTAGCCGTTTCGAATGCCTGTTCGTCGGGAACCGACGCAATTGGCATGGCGTCCCTGTGGGTACGTTCTGGACTCTGCGACATTGCGATTGCCGGAGGAGCAGATGAACTCAACAAAGTACCCATGGCAGGTTTTCATGCCCTGGGAGTCTGCTCCAAATCACCGTGCAGGCCGTTCGACAGCAGCCGCGACGGCTTGAATCTGGGAGAGGGAAGCGGTGTTGTCATCATAGAATCAGCTGAGTCTGCAGGAAGACGCGGCATCAGCCCGCTTTTCTCTGTTGCAGGATATGGGACAGCCGCCGATGGCTTCCACATTACAAAACCCCGCCCTGACGGTTCAGGCCTTGAACAGGCTGTCAATTGCGCCATGAAAACTGCCGGCATACAGGCTTCCGACATAGCCTTTGTCAATGCACACGGCACTGGAACAGGCGGGAACGACAGCCTGGAGGCATCTGTGCTGTTCCGCATCTTCGGTTCAAGTGTCAAATATCTGTCGACAAAACGCATGACCGGCCATACGCTCGGAGCTGCCGGAGCGCTTGAATTCATCTTCAGCGGCATGATGCTGTCAGAAGGCAGGGCCGGGCCCAGCCACGGATTCGAAAATCTGCCGGATGATATTCCTGTGGCACCACTAACTTCACCGATCACCATCAACGGTAGATTCGCACTGTCAACTTCCCTGGCTTTCGGCGGCTGCAACAGCGCTTTAATTGTTGAAAGGCCGGGGTGAAATCATGTTTGTCTCTGGAATTGGCGCCATAAGTGCCCGCGGAATCGGCACTGGAAACCTGGAAACGCTTGAACAGGACAGCGAAATCCGGGAAAGAAGCATCAGCAAGGATGCGTTGCTTTCCGTCAAGAACAAATACGATCTCCGGCGGGCCGACCGATACACCGCCATTGCCATGGCTTCCGCAGTCCAGGCATGCGCTGATGCAGGCTTCACTGATTGCGCCATGGAAGGCATTGGAATCATAATTGCCAGTGCATTCGGTCCGCACAGGACGACTTTTGCATTTCTCAATGATATCCTTGACTACCCGGAAGACCAGGTGCTCCCCACCACTTTTTCACACTCTGTCCACAACGCTGCGGCATCCTATGTGGCGTCATCACTGCAAATAAGAGGGCCGACGATATCCCTGACCGGTTTCGAAGACCTCTGGTTCGATGCACTGGAATTATCTGGAGTATTCCTGAATTCCGGCGGCTGCAAGCGGATTCTGCTCATTGGAGCCGAGGAACTGGCACCCCTGACCCAGAGCCTCCCTGGCATTTTGCCTGAAAGCTTCCCCTGCAGGCTTATGGAAGGCTCAGTGGCGCTGCTGCTTTCATCCACGCCCGAAGGCAGGAATTATACAGCCATCAGCTGCCGTCGGAAATCCGTCTGCAGGGAAATACAGAATCGTCATTCTTCCTGTGCCGCAGCAAATGATTTTCTCGGTGGCGCTTTCCAGACCGCGCTCAAGGCCCTTGCTTCGAGCAACCAGCCAGGGTCAACTATTTCCATCGATTCAACTAGTGGCTCAATAGCATTTTATAAAACAATATAATGACGAGGTTAATTCCATGGAAAATCCTACTGCGGATCAAGTCAAGGCATGGCTGCTTGAGGAAATCTCCGCCATTACCGGCACAGACGCAAAACTCATCGATCCTTCCCATTCCCTTTCGCAGAACGGCATTTCCTCCATGGGATTTGTGGAACTGCTTATAGGAATCAGCCGTGAATTCAAGATAGAGCTGCTTAATTCAGAACTCTCCGCCTCCGATGTGGCTTCCATCGACGCATTTGCAGCCAAAATTGCCAGGACAGGCAGCTAAAGCGGGCTTTGCCCGCAACCCAAACTCGAAATCCGAATATCGAAATCCGAAACAAATACGCTTAAAAACATAGGACTGTGAAATAAAGGCGCCTTAATGCTGTTGTCAGAAAAAAAACATTACTACAATGGGATTGACTGGGTTGCAGCTGCGCTCAACTACCAGTGCCGCCTCACTCCTGCGCGCGGGAATAATTTCCTGATAGTCCTTGATCTCGGCGCTCACCCATTCTCCTCCGCCAAAAAAACCCGCTTATTGGATGCCTGCAACGCAATACTTCCCCTGCTTAACGGGAGCATCAGGCGCGCCTGGCATCTGGCTCCATACTGGCAGACGGGCAATGGATCAGGGGTTCCGTTCTCGGAAAACTCCCCAGCAGATGATGCCGGCGCAGATTCCGTCCTGTATAAATTCATGAATGAACCGCTCCCGGAAGACACAGGCCTCGAGATAAAGCTGATTTCCTTCAATGGTTCAGGACGTCTCATCTTCAAGTTCAGCCATCTCCTTTTTGATGGCCGCGGGGCGGAACTGTTCCTGAGAGCCATTGACGGAGGACATTCCGATCTCATGGCAATGCATCCTGGATTGCCGCACCCCGAACTTAATAACTGGACAGAGCAGTTCAAGGCCGGTAAAATCGTCCACCGTAAAAGACTGGCAATTCTGGAGAAACATAAGATCGCCGCGCTGCCATCTGGGCAATTGACTGCGATGCCAGCCAGATTCCGCGTAATACAACTTGATCCCGCCGCCAGTGCCGGTCTTCAGAAAAAATCCGAACGCGAAGCCGGTCCATTCATGCTTGGAATCTACCTGGCATCCATAGTCTGCCACTGCTTCGATCATTTTCTGGATGCCCGCGGCATCAACGGCGATATCATGCTGCCAATGTCGGTTGATCTACGGGGATTTGGCGTTCCGGCCAACACTGTTTTTTTCAACCAATGGAGCTTTTCACCGCTGATCGCCGAACGCGACGAACATCGGGAGCTAGCTGGCTGGATTGGTAAATTGAAAAAACAGATGATGTCAAATGCCGCCGATAAAATACCTCAATCACTTCGGACCGCATCCCTGCTGTCACGTATCCTTCCCCTGCCAATAATGTCGCTCTTCTCAAAAAACATATTCGGACAGACCGCCGGAAGCATCATGTTCTCATTTGTATCAGGGAGCTCCCTCGCCCCGTCTTTCATCGAAACTCCATTGCGCAACATGTATCACCTGCCACTCATGCCGCCGCATCCTGGAATCGGCGTATTCTTCAACAGTTTCGAGGATCGCATCAATGCTGTCATTTCCTACCGTGAAGGGATACTTTCAGAGGATGAAATAGACGAATTCACGCAGTCCATTGAAAAATGCCTGAGAAAATGTCATCCTCAAGGATGACGGATTAATGGATTGATGGATTAATGGATGATTGGGTTTGAACTCAAGTAAAAAGGCCCTATTGCACGCAAATATTAAAAAACAATTTGAATTTATTTACAGGATTGTTCTATTCTCATGTCTCTGACAAGCAACTATCCAGTAATCCAATCATCCAGGAAACTTCAGTGAATATTTACAGGACAATAAAGAGCGAAGTCGGATCATATGATGGCATCGCCGTCATTGAGGACAAGAGGGCCATAAGCTATAAGGAACTGTTTGCGGATGTTGAAAAAACTGCGGCAGTTCTGATATCCTCAGGCATCGCTCCCGATTCCAGAGTTGCCATTAACGGCGAGAACTCCTATGAATATGTGGTCGTCTGCCTGGCGCTTCTGTCCATTGATGCAGTCATTGTCCCGATATCAATCCACGCCACCGCTGCGGAATCGGATAATATTATCGAACGTATCGCTGTAAATTTCCTGATCTCCGACAAGCCGGGTGTAAAAGGATTCCCGCTGTTTGAAGGAAATGTACACCCGTACAGGATTATTCCGACCAACTGCGAAATCAACCCTGTTGCATTGCCTGATGGCCGCCGTCCAGCCTTCATACGTTTTTCCTCCGGGACAACTGGAAGCAGCAAAGGAGTAGTACTCTCACATCAAGCCATACTGGAACGGACTGCGGCCTGTACCGGCCTGGGGATAACGCGTGGAGAGCATATCCTCTGGGTATTGGACATGGCATTCCATTTTATTGTCACCATCCTGCTTTTTATCCGCAAGTCCGCGACCATTGTCATATGTGGACGCCCAGTAGAAACCAAGATGATCTCCATCCTGCGGCAATTCCCGATCCGTCTCGTCTATGCAACCCCCTATCATTACCGACTGATGCTCAGTTCATCTGAACTCAAGAAGGAGGACATGTCGGGAATTCGCCTGTTGGTTTCCACTGCCATGAAACTCACAGCTGCCGATGCAAATGACTTCAGGAATAAATTCAATGTCAATTTGGCGCAGGCCTATGGAATCATTGAAATAGGCCTGCCCTGCCTCAACCCTGTCGCAACTGAAAAAATTGACTCGGCCGGTCAGGTTCAACCTGGATACAGCGTGAGGATAAACAACCCTGATCCGGACGGCATCGGCGAAATACTCATTCGGGGACCCGGCATGTTTGATGCATATTTTTCCCCGTTCCTTCCGCGGAATCAAGCATGCCCCGATGGATGGTTCAATACCGGTGACCTTGGCTATGTCGATAACGACCGCTATCTCTTCATTGTCGGACGCTCAAAGAACGTGATAAATTTCATAGGCATGAAAATATTTCCAGATGAGGTTGAAGCCGCCCTCTGTTCCCATCCGCTGATCGCCGAAGCCAGGGTCTATGGCAGGAAAGACCCCCTTTTCAGTGAAATTCCTGTCGCTGAGATAGTACTTAAGAATCCGGAACAGCCCGTGGCTGATCTGGCCCGGCAGCTGCGCCGCTATTGTTTTTCCCGTTTATCCGAATACAAAGTCCCCAAGGAATTAACCGTCGTAACCGCTATTCCGAAAACTCTCAGCGGTAAAATTGCCAGATGCGGGAAAGGACAATGAAACGGTATCGAATTAAAGAGTTGCATGAATCCCCACGCTGCCCTCAATGCTGGCGCGACGGCATGACCAATTTTCTTAACTTTTTTGCCATTTACTCAGACGTCTACCGCCAAGCGGTTCCGCTGGTGGGGAACCTCCTCCGTCAAAGCAGGGAGAATACCATCGTCGACCTGTGCAGCGGCAACGGACTCTATATGCTGCAATTCTTAAAATCATTGAAAGAACTTGCTCCGGGCCGGGATGTCCAGGTGCTTCTGACCGATCGTTACCCCAGCAGGAGTTCAGCTCAGGAAATCACAAGACTTAAAAATGGAAATGTCGGATACTTCCCTGACCCGATTGACGCCGCCGACGCCTTGCGCCGACTTCCAGGAATTCATGTCATGTTCTCGGCCATGCACCATTTTGACGAGGAAGAGCTGAAGACATTGCTGCAAACCGCGGCAGCCAATGGACGCCCGGTCGCCTTCTTCGATTATTCCAGACGCAACCTGTCTGCGGACGTACTGCCTCTCCTGCTGGTACCCCTTCTCATTTTCCTGACCGCCCCGCTGATTCGTCCATTTTCCTGGCACCAGCTCTTTTTCATCTATATCATACCAGCAATTCCGTTCCTTGTAATGGTGGACGGTTTCATATCCCGGCTCCGGAGCTACAATTGCCTGGAACTAAGTGAAATAATTAAAACCCTCGACAGCTTTCAAGATTATCATTGGGAATCCGGCAAATTCAATTCCCTGATGGGGCTTTGCTCTGTCCGTTATATTATCGGGTCACAAAAAAAACGAGAATAGAAAAAGCGGTTCAAAGTTTACGTCCCTTCAGATACCGCCCCGTACACCACTGCAGGCTATTCGCTAGAGGCAATTTCAAAATTGCCTCTTTTGAGCTGATTTCTTATATTGGAGTACAAGCTTCAGCTTGCGTAACCTGTTGTCGAAGATCCCGGCCCCTATGGGCGTCGGGAAATACAAGAGCAAACTAAAGTTTGTACTCCAACGGAGATTGTTCCCGCAACAACCGTTTTCGGGAGTTTTGAAATCAGCTCGCTATAAATAATATCAGAGTATTCAACTGTCATTGCTGGTGACATAAGTTCCAAGAAAATCAATAATCCTTGTGAGAATGGATATCTTCTGCCCATCGGGAAGGGTTATCTGGACTTTATTCTTCAGTCCTCCAGCTGCGATTTTCGCAATCGCGCCGTCTGTCATGTCCTCATTGAAATGGTGCAGTGGCGGACTTACAGATATCACTCCTGTGGCGTGACACTGAGTCGTCTGGCATTGAATTTGTCTATGAGTAGATTCCCGCTGCCGGCAGGAGCGGCGCCAGGGCTGACAATCTGCATTCGGACCGCAATCCGCCATCCTTGCTTCAACGCCATCTCCCCGTTCCACTTGAAGTCAGGAGGGAATCCGCCATATCCGTTTGCGCTGTTCAATTTGAACTCACCCAGATACCGGTACTTTTCCCCTTCGGCATCAAGCATGTAAATGGTGACAACCGCAAAGCCTGCACTTTCGGAGAGGCGCTTGATCAGTTTTCCTGAAATCTCCATTTGATACCATCCATCACTTGGGGCATTGAAGAAGACGACGGAAGAAGGACTTCTCTGACCACCACCAGAAGCCTGTGCTGAGATTTCAGCGCCCGGGGCATTGTCATTTTTCAAATAAGTTCCTGTAAAGTCCGGATTCAGCCCGGCTTGTCTGGCGGCGGTCCATAATCCGGCCGGCCGGGAATTCATGTCGGCGAAACTGAATGACTCCTCAACGGAAGAATTTTCAGGTTTCAGAATGTCTTTCGGCTTATGCAGATATTTTTCGTAGTTGGCGATCATGCTTGTCTTGAATTTTCTTTCCGCCGCCTGGCATCCACCAATCACCGGCCAGAGCGGAATGGTGTTCTTTCCGGACTTGAGATTCTGGAAAGGGCCGGGCAGCCGGTGATCCGCCGGCATGGCATCTCCGTTGTAGTCGATATCGACAAGATCGATCTCAAGAGATCTTGCCGCGAGGAAGGCGTCATTTATCTTGATGCTGATATTTGGGATTCTGGGACGCAGCAGAATGGTGAGGTCCTTGGTAAATTCAATGCTTTGCCCATCCTGTTTCATCAACAGCCGCCATTGGATCATATCCAGGAACGGGTGCGCTGGCCAATTTGAAAGGTTTGGCCGGTTCTCCTGTGGAATTCCGGCTTCCTTGAGCTTTGTTTCAAGCGCTGAAACGACTTCCTTGCCGGGCGGGCATTCCTTGAACTCGTTGATCACAAACAGTTCCCCCGGATCCCTGGCAAGTATCAAATTGCCATCGGAAATATTCCCCTTCGCATATTGTGAAGGATAAGGAAGCCCTATCGCACCCCGTCCATTGTCACAGAAGACATTATTGACTATTCTCTCATTCGAGGTTTCAACATGTTTCCCGCCATAAGACCTGTCCGTGATGGTTCTCATGAAGACACCGGTTCCGGAATTGGAAAGCAACATGTTGTGCGCAACGATCAGATCAGACGCATCGTGCGCATATATGCCGAAACCACTGTAGAAATCACCGCCCACCCGGTCGACGAAACCGAGAGGTCGTGTAAACGCGACGATGTTGTTGTCGATCAGAACCGGACCGGCGCCAAGCTCAAGGAATATTCCGGCCATCCTGTTGTTGACTACCAGGTTCCTTGTGATGCGTGCATTCTCGTATCCATTGTCTATCCAGATGCCGTGGCCTTCATTGTCGCGTATGAGATTCCCCTCGACAAGGGCGTTGGATGCGTGCAGCTTGATCCCCCCCCATTCCTCCCATGAGGCATCATACGCCGTGTAAAAGTTCATATTGTTGTTGCGCTCAATGATATTTCCAAATATGACCGTGCCCCCGTGGTTCCATCCGGCAATGCCGCAAAGGCCGTTGTCGCTAATGACATTGTTCCTGATGTTGTGCGAACCTCCGATGATTACATGCTTGTCGTCAGGATGGGTGTCGGGAAGATTTGAACAGTCCCATGTCTCACTGCCGCAGTCAAGGCCGATCGTGGCAGCATGACGGATTGTGTTGTCTTCGATGACCCAGTTATGACCGCTCCTGACGCTGACAGCTCCACCCTGGGGGAAAGGCCCCTGGTTCGCGCAGTGTTCAAAGATAAAACCTTTTATTGTCATATATCCGAGGCCGCGGCGGAAAGGCGAGAAAATCCTGTTCCTGACTGATATTTCCACGGAATAATCTTCAGGCTTCCTATTTTCGCCGGAAAAATGAACTATTATGCTTTCACCTGAAGGGGAAACAATCCATGAGTTCGGATGTTTTTCGACGTCTTCCAGGCTTTCAACCTGGGCTGCTTTGGCGCTATTGATGAAAATCTGTCCGATCGTCCTTGGTAAAATGGCTGTTTCAGCGGGCCTGACTTTCTTGTTCCTGTCACCGCCGGCAATGCTGATGCCTGTTTCGTAAGGATTCCTTTCGTGGAAAATGGACTTGTCTAATTTGCCTTCGTAGACGCCCGGAATATTTTTGTAGCTGATCCATTCCGGTTTCCAGATATCGCTGCCCTTTATAACGACATCCCCGACTTCTGCAGACATATAGACGACAGGCTTGCCCTTTGCCCCGCCTTTTGCCGGAGAGACTTTTTCACGGTAAGTTCCGGAATGGACGATTACCGTGTCGCCCGGACCCGCTTTTGCCGCCGCCGCCGATATGGTCATAAACGGCGTCAACTGATCGCCCGGACCGGAATCAGTTGCCTTCGGATTCTTCTGGGCCACATGAAATACCCTGATGCCTGGATCGGATTTATCATTAATCTTTTTCGGTTCCCTGTCTTCCTTGCCCGTTTCCTGGGCCGATATGTATCCGGAAATAAACAACAACAACATGATTATGCTGGCGCATGTTTTAAATAAAAGGCGGCGCGGAAAGTCCTGCGTGTAAATGTTCATGGGAGGAGATCCTTGCTGATATATATTGTTGTTATGCATAAGGTCCTATTATTCATTTTAATCCTTTTTAGAAACAAGCAATCCCGCAATGTTTGAAAAAGCTTCCTTATTATTCTTAGGAGCCTGGAGCTTGATTTTCAGTTTGCCTCCGACAGGTTCTTTAGAAGCAGGGAAGAAATACATGACGGGGATTGAATCAGGACGTCCGTTCACGGAAAAAACAGCGGGAGCCGCTCCCTCCCCGGAATATTCCAAGTCGGTTGTTTTAACTATCAGCAGGCCTTTCAGATCGTATCCGTCTGCTTCGATG
>MHBI01000056.1 GCA_001804815.1 Lentisphaerae bacterium GWF2_50_93 | reverse complement strand
CTATGGTTGAAACCATAGGCTTTATTACTTAACGCATTCCATGCGTAAAGACAAAGCAGTATAACACATGTATTATTAAGATGTTGCACTTAAGTTAACGGCATTGGTGCCATGCTGGGGAAGATGCTGATTGTAAAGCTGATGTGCTCTAACCGTTGCTGTGCGTATGGAAAAAATAATACTAATCGTCTCATAATTGTCTAGATGTATTCCCTCTTCAACGGAGCGCTGGTTTTCTAACCCGCGGCATCCTTTCTTTGGCGGGTTGGAAAACCCGCCCTCCGTTATTTCGGAACTCCATTCTATTTCGAGACGATTAGTAATTCGAAGCTATTTCACCCAGAGGAATGACCTTTACATTGTTCTTGATTGGATATGCCGAGGAAACAGGTGCAACTACGAAGGCCTCGCCTATATTGAGTTCGGACATGGCCGTCCAAAATCCGCAGTTCAGCGAAGGGGTTGCCGACGCCTTGCATTCAAATGCTTTCAGCCGTCCACCTTTTTCAAGCACCAAGTCTATCTCCGTACCGTTTGAATCCCGGTAGAAACTGGGATTCCAGCCGGGATTGCTGGCAATGATGTTAATAATCGCCATACCCTCCCAGCTGCTACCGAAGATCGGATGTCCAAGAAGCTGGCTGAAATCGTCTATCCCCAGCAAGGCAAGAAGTATGCCGCTGTCCCTGAAGTATATTTTAGGCGTCTTGACTAGCCGCTTCTTCAGGTTTGCCTCGAACGGCGGCAGGACCATGAGGATATATGTGTGGACAAGTATGTCAATGTACTTTCTTACCGTCGTATGGCTCACCCCCAGTGAATCTCCGATTTTGGACAGGTTCTGACATTGTCCATGGCTATGGGCGCACATGAGGAGAAGCCGGTGCAATGTCAGTGACGGAATATTGAATCCGAGCTGGAATATATCCCTTTCAATATAGGTGCGAATGAAATTCAACCGCCATTTCAAACTGGCGGAGGAAGATGTGCAAATAAGGCTTCTTGGAAATCCGCCCCTCTCCAGATATCGTTCCCATGAGATGTCCGCCATGCTGGAAATCTCATTCCACGTGAAAGGCATCAGTTCCGTGTAGGCTATCCTGCCGGCAAGTGACTCGGAGCTCTGACGGAGAAGTTCGGGAGAGGCTGAACCTAGTATGAGGAACTGCCCGGAAGTTCCAGTTTCATCAACAAAGCTCCTCAGAACCGGGAATATTTCCGGCCTCCTCTGTATTTCATCAAGGCAGATCAGCTTTCCACGGTTTGAGCCAAGAAAGATTTCCGGTTCATCGAGCTTGAAAAGGTCGGAGGGCTTTTCGAGATCAAGATATATCGAGTTCTCGAAATCTCCGATGATCCTGCGTGCCAATGTTGATTTCCCGCACTGTCTCGGGCCGACGATGGCGACAACCGGGAGCTGAATCAAGTTGTCCCTTATCTCCGATTCCATTTGCCGTTTTAGATACATATATGCCATGTATTTTGCAATCTACTGTTTCATATTACATGAATTAAATATAGTCATGACGAATAGATTGTCAAGGCAAATTGAACAACTATTTCATCATAAACAGACAGGAATGCCTGTTTTACTCAATCACGGGAAAGTCAGCTTCATCACATACTTCTGCCATTCCTCCTGGAACTTCTTCATGTCCTTCACGCCAAGGATCTTCATCAGGGACTTGTAGCCTGTCGGATCCTCCTTGCAGTTCGCATGGAACTCCTTGTAGAACTTGAAAAGCAAACCCTTTTCCTGGAGATAGTAGCAGAGGTATCTGGACTGGGCGTAATTGTCTCCTTTCCTTGTATTGTAGAATTGAAGGCTGTCATATCCGGTAAGTGTCTCGAAGTCAGGAAGCTGCTTCAACTTGATCGCATTCTGCAGTCCTGCAAGACGCCAGTTAGTCAAGCCTATGATATTGCCATCCCGCTCCGAGGATTGTTCATATAGCGAACCGAGTCCTTCATTGAGCCAGGACGGACACTCAGGGAAATTTGCTTCGATGAAAGGATGGACGATCTCATGGACCAGAGTTCCGCCTCCGGTGCCTATGTTCATAATGAGGGCATCGCAGCGGTCGGAATAAAACCCGTATGGCGTACCCGGCTCATCGCCCGTTATCAGTTCGCAGTACTCGTTGAAGCTCTTTGCGTCCTTCAGGAGCCATACCGTGAGTATCCGCGACGGGTAGAACTCGAAATAACTCTTCATGAGCATCCTGACTGTCCAGCGGATGGTCTTGTCGCTGCACCCCTTCATGGTCAACGCATCAAGATCGCCCGTGACAACAAATGGATGCTGGACTATAAAATGGAGCTTCCTGTCGGAATATTTATCCTTCAGCATCCTGACATGCTGCATGTAATCGGCATTCGTGAACGGCAGGGACTTGACCTCCTCGATGCAACCTGTCCTGCCCATGATCTTCCTGACCACCGGGGGCTTCCGTTCAGGGGTCTTTATCTTCGCCTTGTCAACATCAAGCGGGATTCTAACAAGAGTCCATTCGTCAGCTGCATATTTCAACGGCCACAGTTTCAGGAATATCTCACGCTTCATCTTCCTGTAGGCGCCGTCCTGTTCGGCGGGTTCGTTGTAGACAATCTCATCGGTATTCGGATCATATCCGAGGATAAGCCTGAAATGTTCAGGCGAAGCAGCGTCTTCATTGTAGTGCATGCAGACTATTGAAGGAATTCCTATTTTCAGATCTGCAAGCATTTCATCGAAGCACTTATTCGACTCTTCAGGTTTCAAGGGACTGACTTTTGGGCAGATTCTGGAAAAATCTCCGAGATTGAATCCTAGAGTTCCAAGGGCCTTCAGCAAATCTCCGGTGTAGCATCCCTTTCCCTGTACCGGATCGAGTCCGGAAACATTGAATACCTCGTCCTGCGTGATGTCGGACCCCAGTTTTTTCAGATACATCTCGACACATGCCTCGCCGCAGAAATCCGATCTTTGGACTACAGCAGGAACGTCTTCAATTATTATTTTTTTACCGCCGTCAGGCTGTGCAAAGCCCAACAAGGCGGAAAAAAATATCAACAATGGCAGAATGATTTTCATGGTTATGCAATTACCGGCGGGACGCCAGTGCTCCATAAAATTTTAATTACAAGGTAGGGCGCTCTCGCCGAGAGCGCCGCGGACGCCTCGGCGAGGCGTCCCTACCTTTAGAAATAAAGACTGACGCGCTACTCCAGCCTACGCCTCCTGCTCCAGCCCCGGAATCTTGCTTGTCATGGAAGCCTTGATGATGCTGATGGTATCGACTGTCTCGTCAAGCATCACGAGCATCGTCTCGATTTCTTCCTTCTTGAAATTGTTCCCGGTATTGTTGAGCACGTTGAGGAGCTGTCCGAGGACATTGCTTATTTCGGAGAAGGTAAGCATCTCCTCCTTGGGAATCTGATCCTGGAGGACCTTCAGTGCATCCAGGCGGCGCAGGAAAGACATCTGGTCCTCGATCAGCGCAAGCGCCCTCGCCCTGAGCCTTCCGTTTTCCTCGTCGGCGGATTTGTCATAGTCGGCAAGAACCTCCTCCCAGAGTTCGTCGAGGAAGTTTTCAAAAGCAATCTTCTGCGCCTCGTCCTTGAAGACAAGCTCGCGTCCGGCAAAGCAGCGTTTCCTGACGCCATCCATGGACTGCCTGCCATTGTATAGTTCATCCCGCATGAACGCCTCGATCTCGTAGACCAGCAGGCCCACGCCGAGATCCTGCAGTATCTTTTCAAGGCTGTCGACGCTTCCGGCTGAGATCGAAATCTGTGATTTAACGTCCACGCTGTCGACGGGATTTTCCTCCTTATGCCATAGGATGCTGTTCAGCTTCCCCATGGGCTTGACGCCCACCTTGGCGCTGATCTTCAGGAATTCACCGTAGCTTATGAATACGTTCTCCATGAGCGTGGGATTCAATATGAACGCCTGTTCGAGCTGCGACTTGATGTCCATCGCCGGCCCGTAGACGTCGAAAACAGCCAGGAGCGCATCTTCCATCCGTGAAACCCAATTCTGTATGTCAGCCAGATGGCTTTGTTTCTCAGAACCTGGCAGGATGCTGAATCGGAAGACGCCCTTGTCGGAGTCTTCAACACTTACTATCAGCGCGTCGCCCATCTTGAAGGAATGCTTCTTATAAAACTCCTTCAAGTCATAGACCTTCATATTCAATTTTGCCTTTTTCCCGCGAGACTCGCCAATCGATTCGGAGTTATCCTTGTCGTTTTGCACGTAATACCGGAGCGTCAAATCCACTCCCAGGAGCGAATGATATTGTTCGAGGGCGTCCATGGAATAATCCTTGAAAGCCTTCATCTCAAATCCTGTTCCGGATTCGTCCGACTTGAGGACTGCATCGAATGGCGGAATGTCAGGATTTAGGAAGGGGACGAAGCGGTGTCCGGGAAAAAGTACCCCCTTGTCGAGTTCCGCCTGTGTCGGGGAGATGCAGAACTCCGCCTTGTCGAAGAATTTCCTCCTTGAAATATAGTTCTCACGGAGCTCGCCTTCGCAGGTGATGTCGAGCAGGGAATTGTCAGCGGCAAGAAGCTTTTCCACTTCAGGAATTAACTCCTTGGTATCAAGTTTCAAGACCTCGGCTATTTCCTCTGCCGCATTTTCGGCATTGAAGGACTTCTCGGCGCCGGCGATGAAGTCCCTTAGCGCCTTTTCAATTTCAGTATTTGACTTTGTTTTTTTCATTTTTTAAGATTCTTATGTTTTTTACTAATAAATTTTCAACCACAGAACACACAGATTACACAGAAAGGATATAAAACACGAAACACAAAGATTGCCGGCAAGATGCCGACGCTCTCACTCATATTGAACTATTAAGGAATCCTTACAAGTTGAATTTAAAAGCGGTGCATACACTCCGTATACTCCAAAGATTCGTCTCCGGTATGAGGACTCAACAAAATCAACATTTGCTCTTCACATGCCTTACGGCATTGACTACAAACAAGTCAAATAAAAATATAAAATACGCGGAGCGGATTTTATCGGCGCAACGCCGCTATCATATCCTCGACACGGCACAGCTTGTCCTCGTTTTCGGCGAGGAGCTTCTTTGAATCCTCGATGACCTTCGGAGGAGCCTTGCTGACGAACCGCTCGTTTGACAATTTCGCCTTCGTGCCGGCGATCCAGCTGTCCAGCTCCTTCTTCTGCTTCTCGAGTTTTGCGAGTTCCGCAGCGACGTCGACAAGCCCTTCGAGCGGCATGAATATCGTGCCGGCGTCAGTGACGATCGAGGGGGCCGGGCCTGAAGCCGCGAAGTTCGCATCGATCACAAGGCTTTCGGCGCGGAGCAGCATTTCCAGGGAGGATTTCTGCTCCTGCAGGAACTTCTCGGTTCCGGCATCGACAGGCTTGATGAAATACTTTATTTTCAGAGATGGCGCAATGTTGCAGCTCACGCGCAGGTTTCTTCCGGCGCTGATGATTGCGAACTTCGCAACAACGCGCTTTATGAGTTCGTCGCTGATGCCGAGTTCTGCGAGTTTCGCAGATTCCAACGGCTTCGGGAACTCCGCAAGCATGATGTTTGCATCGTCCGCAAGATATCCGAGCTGGTGCGCAAGCTCCTCGGTTACGAACGGCATGAACGGATGCAGGAGCTTCAGGATCGTGAACATGGCATGATCAAAGAGGCCGAGGCCCCTGTTGCGCTTCTCCGTGTTCTCCTTGTTGAAGAAATTCTCCTTTGAGACCTCTATGTACCAGTCGCAGAATTCGCCCCAGACAAATTCATACAGGCCGTGGACCGCGTCATGGAACCTGAAGTTCTCCAGCGAGTCGTTCACAGACATCACAACCTGGTTGAGCCTGCCCAGCATCCACTTGTCGTCCTGTGAAAGATCCGTGGCTTTCAATGAACTAATATCAAAGGGGACTATGTCTCCCTGCATCCTGCGGAAACGTGAGGCGTTCCAGAGCTTGTTGGCGAAGTTCCTGCCGATCTCGCATTTCTCGTTGCTGTATCGGATATCCATGCCGAGCGGCGCGATGTAAATTATTGAGAAGCGGAGCGCATCCGCACCATATGTCTTTATCACGTCCAGAGGATCCGGCGAATTACCCAGCGACTTGCTGAGCTTGCGTCCGGTCTCATCGCGGATGATGCTCGTAAAATATACGTTCCTGAACGGCAGTGCGCCCTTGAACTCATATCCGGCCATAATCATCCTGGCGACCCAGAAGAAAATGATATCCGGACCGGTCACAAGGTCACTCGTAGGATAGAAGAACTTCTGCTCCTTTGTCTCCTCAGGCCAGCCCATGATCGAGAAGGGCCACAGCCAGGAGCTGAACCAGGTGTCGAGCACGTCCTCGTCCTGTACCCAGTTCTCGATGTCCTTCGGAGCTTCAAGCCCTACGAAGATCTTACCAGTCTTCTTATGGTACCATGCGGGAATGCGGTGACCCCACCAGATCTGTCGGCTGATGCACCAGTCCTTGATGTTCTCCATCCAGTGGAAATATGTTTTTGTCCAGCGGTCGGGATAGAACTTGATCTCGCCGGATTTGACGGCGCTGATTGCGGGTTTCGCAAGTTCCTTCATGTCCACGAACCACTGTTCGCTGACGCGCGGTTCGATCGGCACATCGCCGCGTTCGGAATAGCCGACGCTGTGCATGTGGTCCTCGATCTTGACGACAAGCTTGGCGTCCTGCATCAGCTTGACGATTTTTTCGCGGCACTCGAATCGGTCGAGTCCGACAAATTCCTCGCCTGCGGCCTCGTTCATGGTGGCGTCGGCGTTCATGACGTTCAGGACCTGCAGCTTGTGGCGGAGTCCGACTTCGAAGTCGTTCGGATCGTGGGCGGGAGTTATTTTCACGCAGCCTGTTCCGAACAGGGGATCGGCGTGTTCATCCGCGATGACTGGAATTTTCCTCGATGTCAAAGGCAGGTCTATTGTCTTGCCGATGATGTCCTTGTATCGTTCGTCGGCCGGATTGACGGCGACAGCTGAATCTCCGAGCATTGTTTCCGGGCGTGTCGTGGCGATCACCAGATGTCCGGATCCGTCGGAAAGCGGATATTTGAAATGGTAGAAGTAGCCGTGCACTTCCTTGTAGATCACTTCCTCGTCGGAAAGGGCTGTCTTTGACACCGGACACCAGTTGATCATGCGGCGTCCGCGGTAGATATAGCCTTTTTCATAAAGCTTTACGAATACGAGCATGACGGCCTTGTTGAGGCCTTCGTCCATGGTAAAGCGTTCGCGTTCCCAGTCGCAGGAAGTCCCAAGCTTGCGGAGCTGCTTGATGATCGTGTGACCATACTGTTCCCTCCACTCCCAGACGCGCCTGACGAATTCCTCGCGTCCATAATGGTCACGTCCATGGCCTTCATTTTCGCGGAGCTGCTTGTCGACGCGGGTCTCGGTAGCGATGCCGGCGTGGTCGGTTCCGGGGAACCAGCAGGCTTCATATCCCTGCATTCTGCGCCAGCGGATCAGGATGTCCTGCAACGTATTGTTCAGCACGTGCCCCATCGTGAGTATGCCTGTAACATTGGGAGGCGGTATGACAATTGAATACGGCTTCTTCCCGGAATCAGGATTTCCCTTGAAGCAGCCCCTGTCCTCCCAGAGCGGATACCATTTGTTCTCGACATCATTAGGCTCGTAGGCCTTCGGCATTTCATTTGTGCTCATATTCTTAAGTTCCTAAAAGTATGCGATTTGCGATTTCTTCAAGCTCGAAAACTTAAGCTGATTTGCGTTAAAATCAAGCGTGGCATTAGCGATTTACAGTATCACAAGTAGATTATGGTAGGCTCTACAACATTAGGATGCGGACTATAATATGGATAAAGGCAAGAACTCAAGACCAGTGCCCCTGACCAAGCAGAACACGAAGGATGTCGGGGAATTTTTCTCCCACTGGCAGCGCTACCAAAAGATTTCCAGCGCCAACTACCTCTTCCAGAAGGAATCGTCCGCAATACTTCAGAGATTCATCTCGGATAACTTCATATGGGGCTTTTCAATAATGGATCTGGGATGCGGCGACACAGGCGCGATGTCGAAGATCCTCAGGGAATCAACCATTGAAAAATATACCGGGGTCGACCTATCGCCCGTGGCATTGCGACTTGCGGAAAACAATCTGAAGAAGCTCCACTGCGAAAAGAACTTCATATGCGGCGATTTCCTGAACTACGTCCAGAGTCCCGGGCTTGAAGCCGACATAGTCTGGCTGGGGTTTTCCCTCCATCATCTGCCCATGCACCAGAAGGAGAAAATGCTGGTTTTCTGCCGAAGCATACTTGGCTTCCATGGATATGTTATTATCTATGAACCACTTCTAAAGGAAAATGAAAGCGTGGAGAATTATCTGAGAAGATGGTGGAAAATATGCTGTACATGGAAAGTACTTTCAGACAGCGAGAAAGAGGAGGCGCGTTGGCATGCCATGAGGGACGATCATCCGGAATCACTTTCAACGTTGGAGAAGATAGGCCTTGCCAGCGGCTTCAAATATGTTGAGCGGCTTTACAAATCGCCGAACGAGCATTGTCATCTGGTATGTTTCAGGACATGATTTAGTCTTTTTCTTTGAAGAAAATACTGGAAATTACTGAATAACATATTAAGTTCTGCTCTTTTAAAAAGGTCACTTAAAAATAAGACAATTGAACATGGATAATAAAGAATTCAAAGTTTCATGCCCGAAATGCAAGGCGTCATTTTCAGTGCCCCTGGAATTTGCAGGGGAGACTGCGGAGTGCGCCGAATGCGATTTCGTTTTTGAGATCCCCACGCCCGACCATATCGAGGACTACGACGTAACTGAAACGGGCACAATCACGGGCGTCGAAATTGACGAAAAGATTGCGAAAGGCACAGTAAGGCTTTCCCGGACATCCATTGGCATGATCCCGACCATGAAGGACAAGTTCGAGTTCGGAACAAAACCACCGCCTATGAAGGAAGATGACTTCTGATAAGACACCCCCTCGTGCGCATGCGGCCATATCTGTTGAATTGAGGCCGGATGGATGTATATTCCCCACCAAATTTACTAAAAACACCGGAGGTCATATGAAAACTTTTTCAAGAATCACCATGCTGGCTTTCCTCTTCGCCATTTCCACTTCGGGGCTGTATGCCCAGGACAAGGAGGCGGCAGCGCCGGCCAAGCTTGAAAAGCCCACGCTTGCAGTACTTCCATTTGTCTTGGAACCCAATAATATCCAGATCAATGTGAATGACACCGAAATGAAGATCCAGATCGTCGAAAGCGAATTCGCCGACCAGCTGCTCCAGAACCTCGTCAAATCCCGCAAGTTCACGGTACTTGAACGCTCCTTCGTCGAAAAGATCATGAAAGAGAACAAGCTTACCGAATCAGACTACATCAAGCCCGGCGAAGAGCAGAGGATCGGAAAACTCCTCGTAGCCGACTACCTTGTTGTCGGACATGTCGACAGGGTCGAGTTCTATCTGGAAAAGAAGTTCATTGAGATTACCAAGGAAACCTCCATAAGGCTCAAGGGCACCATGAAAGTCCATTTCAGGGTCGTCGAGACCAAGTCCGGAAAAATAGTCTGCGCCAACACCATCACAAGGAAACTCGACAGCAGGGACATCCCGGTCCAGGAACGCAAGAACATGACTGGAGGCGACTACAGGGACAGGCTCTTCACCGATTGCGCCGTATGTGCGTCAAACTACATACTTGAAGGCGTATATCCTGTCAAGATAGCATCAGTCCAAGGCGAAGAACTTGTTTTGAACCGCGGTGAAGGGACCGGACTCGTGGTAGGCGGACAGTATGAAGTCTACGCCCAGGGCGCGGCGGTTAAAGACCCGGACACGGGCGACGTCATTGGAACAGATGAGACCAAAATAGGCATCATCGAGGTCACCGCCGTCCAGCAGAAATTCTCCAAGGCTAAAATCATCAAATCGGACGGAGTCCTGACGGTCGGCGCGATATGCCGCCAGATCGAGAAGAAGGAAAAAGAAGTCGAACCGGCCACTCCGCGCGCTACACCGGGATGGTAACGATTAAATATTTATTTGCCCTATTTCTTGTCCTCGCCACAGGATGCTCCTCTGTCTACACATCAAGATCGCAGAAGGAGGAGCTGATGACCGCCTATACTTCCGGCAACATGGAGGAGGCAGTCAGGATCTCCGACAAGATGGCCGAGAAACGGGCCGACACCGGCGACGAGCTCATGTGGAGGCTGGAACAGGGCAAGATCAAGTTTGACTCCGGAGACTACAAGGGAAGCCTCGTGGCATTTGAAAGATGCGAAGCAATCATAAAGGAATTCGACGATCGCGCCACCATAAATGCGAGGAAAGCCGGTGCGGAGACAGGTTCGGCGTTCACAAACCAGAACGCCCTGCCCTACAGCGGATTCAACTATGACAGGATTCTCCTAAACACCTACAAGGCCCTCGACTATTTCGCCCTTGGCAACGCCTCGGATGCGAATGTGGAGCTGCGCCGGGCATATGAACGCCAGAAAGAAGCTGAAAAAAGATTCGAGGACGAGATAAAGAAACAGGAAGAGGAGAACAAGAAGGAAGGCGAGAAGGCCGGCAAACAGGTCACTTTCGACGGACTTGAAAAGGAGCATCCTGAACTCAAGAAATCATTTGACGAGATGAAGAGCAAATCCAACAAGACCTACGGCAACCTCATGAACCCCTTCGTGACCTACATGTCAGGAATACGATATCTCATCAACAAGAACATGGCTGAGGCCGACGTCGATTTCAGGAACCTCTACAAGATGGACACGGAGAACCCCCTGAGCCAGCAGTACTATGTGACAACTTCGCAATATATGGCCAACAAGATCCCGAACGAGCTGTCAGGAGTCAAGCCCTTCAATTATCCCCTCGACACCAACATAGTGTTTGTAATCTTCGAGAACGGTCTGGCACCTGCGTTCAAGGAGCGCAAATTCAGTATTGTCGTGTCCGGTATAGCATATTCCGAACTGGAGTATTTCCCTACCTCAACTGAAAGCCTGCAGATCACTGACTCCTCGGGGAACTCTTTCAAGACCGTCACGATTTCAGCCATGGATTCAGTCGTATCCCAGGAGTACAAGGAAATATTTCCTGGAATGATAACCAGACTGGTCATATCGACTTTAGTCAAGGAGGCCGCAACCGCCGCCGCAGTGGCGGGCGCCAGCCAGGTGCATGGAGCCGGAGGCATAGCCGCTGTAGTGGGTACGGTAATTGTTACCAGCGCCTACAAGTACACTTTCAATACCGCTGACACGCGCTGCTGGCAGACTCTGCCGCGTGAATATCAGGTCACGCAGCTGCCGCTCCCATCAGATGGGAAACTTAAACTGAAGGCAATCTCCCGTGATGGCGCCATGGTTTCAGCTGAACCTGTCGATATTACCATCGAAAAGAAACGTGCCATAGTCCATGTCCGCCATGCCGGACAGGGAAGCATGACCGTACGGGTCTTTGAATTCGAATAAATTCCGGCATGGAGTTCCCATGCCGGAATTTATAACTGTTGGATATTGAGCGATGCTTGGATTATATTATCTTAAATCATGTAAATATGAGGTGAACCAATGGAACCAATGAAACTTCTAGCGATTCCAGCTCTTGCGTTCGTGCTTCTTCTTCCCGCATGCAACTCACCGGTGAATTCGGTTGAGAACACCGACAAAGTAATGGAAAAGGACTTTGTAAGGAACAAGCGAGTCATAACTGATTCAGCACTGGACAACAGGCTGCAGGTTACAAGCGTCGACAAGCAGGAAATCGCCGGCGGGCTGCTCAAGGTGCAGGTTACGTTCAAGAACGTGCGCAAGTCGGACTTCAAGTTCGCCTACAGGTTCCAATGGTTCAATGAATCCGGCATGGAAGTTGCAACTGCCGCCACTACCTGGATTGAAAAGGATGTCTACGGAGGCGAGGAATTCTTCCTGTCAGCGGTTTCCCCCAATGAGAGATGCAAGGACTTCAAGCTGATGACCAAGTATATCGACTGATATTTTCTTCCAGGCGTATCGCCTTGAAGAAAATATATCAGGACAGGAATTTGTTGAAAGAATATTTCTTCTGAGCAATATTCACCTGCCATACGGGGTTAAGTTCGTAATGCTGCGTTTTGAGATGCTCGCAGTATTTCTTGTCTTTCATGACTGCACCGAGCAATGTAAGAAAATAATCCGAGAACATGGGCATTGGCAGTAAAAGCACTTCCTGATGCTTCATTTGATTTATCTTCCACAGCAAAAATCCTGCTACGCCCAGGGGGCGTCCTTACTTGCTCCAGCCGGAAAGCCTGCGGAATTCCGCCCAGGCTTCCTTTGCATAGAAACGGTGCCCTTCAGCTCCTTCGACAAGAATACATCTTTCCGGGACTCCGGCCTTCTGATAAATGACCTGCACCTTTTCAAATGCCTTCTTAACGTGTTCGAACGGGAAAATATTGTCCTTCCTTCCCGCGACAATGATGAGCGGACGGGCTGGTATCAGGCATGAAAGATCGGCCATCTCGAAATATTTCAGGATACCGGGTATATAATTATCGGCACAATGGTCGATCTTACCGATCGAATCCTCATATGTGCAGAAGCAGCATGATGGCATTGCTATTTTAATCCTTGGGTCGATGCAGGTGGCATAATATGTGATTGTGCCGCCACCCGAATTGCCCATGCACCCTATCCTGTCCGCGTCGATCTCAGGAAAGTTCTTCATCATGTCTATGGCCTTTGAGACATCCCATATCCTCGCCCCGGCCATGGTCCTGCCCAGGAGAATCTCGACCAGGCTCGCATGGTGGCATGTGGAACCTATGCCCCTCTTCTCTTTCGGCCGCATGTCGCCGCGTTCACCGAAACAGCGCTGCTCAATCACGAGTGCGGCATACCCTTCCCTTACGGCCTGCAATGCAAAATCCCTGTCGCCCCTTATGCTATCGGCGTCGCCGTCAAATTTCGGAATCCCCAGGGAAATATGCATGCCAGTTGAATGGCCCTGCAGGCAGATCACAAGAGGATATGGAGCCTTGCCGTTCAAAGGGACAAGAAGGTGGCACGGGACATCCACGTTCTCTTCTGAGGAAAAGACGAAACGCGTCTCCTTGAAGTATTCCCTGTTCTGCGAATGCTCAATCCTCAGGCGGGGAATGACTTTCTTGAAGAGATCGAATCCGAGGAGCTCCCTGAACTTGCGGTTCACTTCAACACGCCAGTTGTCAAAATTCCTTTCAGGATCATACGTCAGGGCAAGCTTGGAACTCCTAAGAAGGCCCTCCTGATAGCTTTCAGGAGCGAACTTGTCGATATTTTCACTCATTTTCTATGGTGTTCTAGATACTTTCATCAATTGACATGTTTTTGAAGATAACTTCGCCGACGTTCTTCCACAGTTCGTCCCAGACTTTTGTCGGTCCTTCAAAAGTCAGGACATAAACAGTACCGGTCTTGTCATTCGATATGTATAGCCTATAGATAGTTGTACTCTCTTTTTCATCGGACGCAACATACATGAATCCGATTTCCTTGAAGATGCCTTTTGTCTCCTCCCATTTCTTCGTGAACTTCACTATTTTCTCGGTCTCGCTGACTGCTGAAGCCGAATATTCGGAAGGCAGCTTGCCTTTGGTTTTCACAGGAACGCCCCGCATGACCCTGAAGTCCAGGCCTGACTCGTAAACCCCCTTCTGCTCAATATTCTCCCTTGTAATATGGTATATGTATTTCTCCTCCTTGTTGTCCGGAATGAAGCTGAAGAACCAATCATCAGGCATCATGACGGAAGCCTTTATGAAAGGCAGCTGGCGCCAGATGAACCCCTTGGGAGGCTCCGGGAGAAGATCGGCAGCCTGTAGCAACAGTCCTGCCAGAAGAATCAATAGGCATAACATTTTTTTCATAAGAAGATCCTCTTGTTGGGGAAAACTGGAAATCCCCGCCGGGATGGCTGGAATTCCCAGACTGCAATACATTAAATATCAGCTGTTTTTTTTCAATCGGACAGGCGTCGATTTCATCCAAAAAGATCAGGCGTAAACATGCCCTCATTTTTCTTCATGGCGGGCTTAGGCGCAATTGCAGGCGCTGGAACCTGATTTCCCTCCCCTGCCATTTTCTCCAATTCCTTTTTAAAGCTCTTCAAATCCAGGTCGTCGGCCATCGCCTTCAGTTTTGCGATATCCGGCTTGCTCTTGTGGAAATATTCCACATCCTTGAGAAAATCGTCGGGCAGGGAAAGATCAAGAGTGATTATCTGTCTGTTCTTCTTCAGGAATTCGGAAGCCCCGCTGATCTTTGCGCGGAGCTTCTCGTTTTCTATCTGTCCAAGCTTCGACAGGAGGCTGTCTATCGAGCCGAACTGGCTTATGAGCTTGGCCGCAGTCTTGGGTCCGACACCGTCAATCCCGGGAATGTTGTCCGAACTGTCGCCTATGAGCGATAGATAATCCACGATCTGCGATGGCTTGACTGCGAATCTCGCAAGAACTTCATCAGGCCCCTGGATGACATAGCCCCCAGCGCCATTCCTGTCCGGAATCAGCATCTTTATCCTGTCGTCGATGACCTGGGCTATGTCCTTGTCGGCACTTACGATCCTCACCTGGTTCTCCTTGAAGGTCACGGCTATTGCTGCAATGATGTCATCGGCCTCCTGGCCTTCCTTCTCGACTATCCTCCAGCCGAACGCTTCTACCAGCTCCCTTATCTGCGGCAGCTGCCCCCGGAGTTCCTCGGGCATTGGAGGACGCTGCGCCTTGTACTCAGGAATTATCTTCATGCGGTGCTCGGGCCTGCCCTTGTCGAAGACAACCGCCCCGTAAGGCGAATAATGGTCCCTGTCCAGCGAAATCAGGAATTTGGCGGTTGCCAAAATTGCATTCGTGAACTGCCCCTTCGAATTCGAAAGCAGCGGTAGTGCATAGAACCCCCTGTAGATCTGCGAATATGCATCGATCAGAGTAATGGTTTCCTTCATCATAGGCTTTCCTTAAGTAGTTTCAGATTTTCCGAACAGTCCCATTTGTCAAAGACAAGTTCAACGATAAATGCCGAATCCGGGTTGGATTTTATTCCAGCAAGCGCATCTTCGAGCTCGCTGTTCGTCTTGACCTGGAGCCCGATTCCCCCTGAAAAGACATCTGCAAGCTTATGGTATTTCCAGACGTTGACGTCATTGAAAAGCCCATCCTCGTTGAGCAGCCTCTCTGTGAGATAACCCTGGTTGTTGCTGACGAAAATCACCGGATTGAGATTAAGCTTTATTATTGTAGACAGCTCCTGCGCCGTCGTCTGGAAAGCCCCGTCACCGACGAATGCAATCGGTCTTTTGCCGGGCATGGCAAGACACATTCCCAACGTCGCCGGGACGGCATATCCAATTGAAAGGTAAAATGACTGGTTGATGAACATCACATCTTCAGGCAGGAAAAGATTTGCGGCGGAAAGCAGTGAATCGCCGGAATCGGCCGTCAGCATGTTCTCCCTCCCGATAAAGCGGTTGATCCGGGTGTAGAAACCGTTGACCGTAATTGGACCGGAGCCATCAAGATTTATTTTCCTGTCCGGCTTCCCATATGGATAGCTAATTCCCGGAGGTGTGATTTTCCTCCTGGATATCTTCCGTCCAAGTCTATTGATGAAATCCTGGAGACTCACATGATTATAGATGTGATGCTTGATCCGCACATTGTCGGAGTTGGCAAGAATCATTCTAGACTGATCCTGGATCGACCGCCTTCCTCCGAGTTCAATGTCCGTCATCAGGACACCGAGACTTAAAAGGATGTCGGCATCGAGCACTGTCCTACGCGCGGACTCCCAGCTTGCGGCCCCTCCGTAGATCCCTGTGAAAAGCGGATGCCGCTCGGAGATGACTGATTTGCCGAGAAGACTTGTGGCGAAAGGTATGCCGGCATGCGTTATGAACTTCCGGAGTTCATCCCGTATCCCCAGCCTGTGGACCTCTACTCCTGCGAGTATGGCAGGTTTCTTCGCGGAGTCCATCATTGCCGCCGCCTCCTCCACGGCCTCTGCAAGAGAGCCGGCATCGCTGTGGATCGTCCTGTCAATGGAAATATCCCGGGCCGGGGGGCATGCGAGATTTACAATGTCCATGGGGATTTCAATATAGACGGGCCGTCTGCTTCGCAGGCACGCGGTTATGGCCTCATCGATCTGGCGTCCGGCGCTGGCGGGATTTGAAAGCACGGCGGAATAAACTGTCGCCTGCTCATAGATCCTGCTCTGCAGGTCCATGTCTCCGAAGGTGTGATGCAGAAGATGATGATGCCTTCTTTCAGCGAGTCTTGGCGCCCCGCTTATGACGATCATCGGAACCCTTTCAGCATATGCGCCGACAACGGCATTCAAAAGGCTGAAGCCTCCGACCCCATAGGTCACACACACGGCACCGATTCCATTCACACGCGAATAGGCATCTGCTGCATATCCGGCATTGAGCTCATTGCAGGTGCATACTAGGTCTATCTCGCTCTTTTCGAGCATGCTGAAGAAGGAAAGCACGTAGTCACCCGGCACTCCGAAAACATGGTTCACCCCTACCTGCTGGAGGCGCCTTATGAGATACTTCCCGACGGTATACTGGGATTCGACCTTCATCTGGGATGCCGTCCCTACTTGATGTATTGATTGAAGAATTTCAGTTTTTCACGGCTATGCGTGGCCCCGCCGCCTTCATGCTCGTTGAAAGGATATGCCATCATCTTCTTGCTGGATCTGATCTTGTTGTAGACGGCGTATGCCGTATCAGGAGGGCATACCGGATCCTTAAGCCCGCACGAAATCAGGACAGGGCACTTTATTCTTTCGGCTGAATTCAGATTGTCGAGGTAGCTGAGGGTCTTCATCACCTGTCCAAGGCATTCCGGATGCTTCCTGATGAATTCTGCGATCTGGTTTCCACCTCCGGATCTTGCAAAAACTCTTTTCTCCAGCCAGCAGTTGGACGGGACGTCCGCCATGCAGAGCCTGACTGAATTGTCGAATGCGGCTACGGCAAGCGCCATTCCGCCGCCCTGGCTTCCACCTGTGATTGCAATCCGCTTCGAATCGATCTCCTTGGTTTCGCGCGCCAGTTTGACAGCCCTTAGTGAGTCGGTTATCATCCTGTATATATACGAGTCTTCCCTGTCGAGGATACCCATCGCAAGCCATTCATTTGTAGACCATGTTGAAAATCCGCTTTTTGTTCCAGTCTTTCCGGACTGCATCCTGTAGTCTATCGCAATCACCGCAGCGCCCAGAAGAATCCAGTTCGAGTAGTTTTCCGGCTCCCCTTTGCTTCCACCGGCGCCATGGTATTGGATTACCACAGGGACTTTGGATTTCCTCGCCTCCGGCGGAAAAATAAGCCAGGCCGAAATTTCAGTTCCATCAAGTCCTTCAAAAGTAAGTTCCCTGACGTCCATCCTGCCTATCGGATAATCAATTCCCCGGCTTCTGACATTAAGAGGCAGGGAGTCAACTTTCTTCATCACTCCCTTCCAGAAAGCATCATAATCCTTCTCGCGGTAACAGGGTATATTGAGCTTTTCCAATTCTTTTATCTGTGCTTTCAACAGGTTCATGAAATTCCTTTCATTCTTCTATGAAATATCTGATGACGGCTTTTTCCTTGAGCCTGTTCATATATGAATCATAGCGCTTCTCTTTTTCAATCTTAGTAAGCTTCTCGGAAATCTCGTCCCTGACATCCTCGAACGCCTTCGACCTGGCACCCATCCTGTCGCAGACTCTTATGAAATAAACTCCTTCGCTGGTCTGTACCGGGCCTGCAACTGAAGCATTCCCCATATCCTTGATGGCTGCGGCGAATTCAGGCCTGAGCTTTGATTCCTCAAGCCATCCGATGTTTCCGCCCTTTGCGACATCAGGCCCTTCGGAATAGAGTTTGACAAGAGTCGTGAATATCTCCTTGTCGGCCTTGACCGCATCTGGAGTTATCTTTCCCAGTGTCTCATCAAAATCATCCTTGAATTTCCCGTCCTTTTTTAGAAGGAGGACTTGGAGTTCAATCTGCGGGGCCTTTGAGAATTCCAAGGCATTCTTCTGGTAATAATCGTTCACCTCCTTGGGGGTGATGAATACATTCCTGTAGCAGAATTCAAAAACAAGGATGTCCACCGCCAACTTCTCATGCGCCTTCGTTCTCAGATCATTGAGGGTCAGTCCTTCTGCAAGCGCTTTCTTCTCAAGCTTCTTCCTGTCGCCCCCGGCCATGTTCGCCGCAAGACCGTCAAGCATGTCCTCCACATACTGCTGGGGAATCTTGTATTCCTTCTCCTTGAACTCGACAGAACAAAGCTTTCTTTCGACAAGTTCCTTCACTTTCTTTGCGCGGAGCTTCTGGGTTTCCTTGACAAGCTGTGCGCCACTATAGATCATCGCAAGCTTCTGCTCTTCGTTCGACGTTTCAAGGATGACATCATAAAGCGTAACGGGAGCTCCATTGACTGTCGCCAGCACCGAACTATAGAACAATTCCACTTTCGGCCTGTCCTTGACGTCGGCCGATGAAAGCACGGCGTGGACCAGCGGAAAGAGGCTTAAGGCAAAGATAATAATTGTTTTCTTCATAATCTGGCAAATTCCTTCATAATTCGGTTCGTATCTGCATGGGCGCTACATTAACGGCTGGCCTCATATAAATCAAATCCCTCACGGAATTACGTTCCCAGCTGCCAGGACATGCGAAAACAAGATTCTGTACGGGAAAAACCGACACCTTGACGGCATTTTCCGCCACGCGCTCAGACAGGACCGGTAAATCGCGTTCAAGGACCGCATATTTCATTCCTGATAATTTTTCGAGGAATTCTTCCGTGGAAAAAACTCCGCCTACCTCCATGTTCCGAAATATACTTCCATTCCTGCGGGTTCCGCAGAAGACAAAAACCTTTCCAGGTTCAAAGGGATAGACCACCGCGGCATTTTCATTTTCCGATGTGGCCATGTCAGACAGGATAGCATTGGCAGAAGGGATTCCCCTGCAGAAAACACTATCTCTTCCAAAAACAATCCCGGATACAAGGGAGGATACGATCCTGAGGCCAGTATAATTGCCTGGGCCGGTACCTGCGGTCCATCTCGAGATATCGTTCACTGATAGAGAATTCGTCCTTAGCAATTCTTCAATCTTAGGAAGGAGGGACGAGGAATCCCGCCCTTTCATGGCGAAAGATTCGCAGATCATTTGCCGTCTTTCAGGATATGCTCCTGCCGAAAAACAGGCTTCTTTTCCCGAAAGGTCTATTGCCGCCCAGATTTCCAAAATAAAATCCCCTTCAGTACACTTCGTCATGTGTTCCAACGGTCAGAAGCAAAATATTTTCCCTGCCATCACTTTCCACGAATTTGAAGATTATCCGCAAATCATATCCGACCGAACAAGCCCAGCGGCCAGCAAGAATTCCAGAAAGCTTGTGTGTTTTCAATGAAGGGTCAAATGCATTTTCGGAGAGTTTTTCGAGTGCTGTTTTAAAATCTTCCGTCTTATCCGGATTCTTCTTTATATATTTTTTAGCCGCTCTTACAAAGGAGGGGCTATTTACGAGATTTCTTTTCAAGAAAGAATTTCCTTCATTATTCCGTCAACGGTTGCTCGTTTTGCTTTTCCTGAACTGTATTCCGTTTCAGCCTTGCGAACCTCAACTAAAAGCTTTTTCCGTTTCTCTTCAATTATCCTCCTCGAGATGAGATAAACGCATTCTTCCTGATCCTGGATTGGCAGTTTCCGAGCTATCTCAAGAACATTATCGATTGTCATAGCATTTTTCATGAAATCTTACTCCGTTTTCACTTACAACCAATAATATACTTCAAATTGCGGATTTCTCAAATTCGTCCGTGTCACAGGAAGTTTTGCCCAAGACGGGGAATCCTGAAGTCCCGGACTGATAATTTGAAGGCAAACAGACAAGTGTTAGCTTTCGCAAGGGAAACATCCTCAAGCATGGTCTCCAGGCAGTGACAGGCTTTAATCCGAAGCAGGCCTATTTCCTGTCCCTTGCAACCGAACACGTTTGAGATGTAGGCAGCTTCACGTGCACGGGCATATGCTCTCGAGCGAAACAGCCTTTCGGCTTACTCAAAATAAGTAAGCGTTAAGCTGCCTTTTGAGAGCGTAGGAAATTGGCCATATTTTGTTAAAATATGCCGGTGGATGTTTATCCCGATGAACATCGGGACCGAAACCGGCACGAGGCTCTTTCGGCGAAAGAGCCATACTTAATTGCGTAAATGAGACTGACATACCCAGCTTAACGCTTACCAAAATAAAAGTCCGCCTCGTTATTATCAGCTCTGATAATGGCGCCTTGAAAGGATCCAGGCCGGAATATACAGCAGGGCTATATAGAAAGCCGCATTCATGAATCCTGCAAAAGCGCATGCCGACGCCTGGAAAAGAATTAGATTCCTTATGCTTTCACCTATGAAAGGAGGAACTCTCGATGGACTGTAATTCAAATGCAGCCCAATGAGGTTCTTCAGCGAGCTTAGGGAAAGTATCGCCGAAAGACAGATGGCGAAGCACATGCTCGGCGTAATCTCCTGCATGACGCTGATATCGTCGACATTTGAAGACAGATAAAATCCGACGCCTATCCATAAGAGAGATGATATCATTACGATCCATCCGCCCGCCAGCACAGTATTCTTCCTGTCTTCCTGCGTTTCAACCTGGGCGGAGACGGAAAGACCGAAGACATAGATCACAAGGAAGAAGAGAGCCGGATAGATGATATATGACTCCAGAACAATCGAGCGAGCCGCAAAAACTCCCATGATGAGACCGAGCATCCTGCACATCGCGAGAACCAGAGGGCCGAGCAGCTGTACATGCTTGAACATGCTATTGTAACCAGTTATTACCAGCAGAAGCACCATGGCAATCGTGAATGTCCTGGGCCCGCACATTAATGCGAATGCAAGAGCGGCCGCAGCGGAAATACCCGCTGCGAATTTCGCGGCCGGGACTTTGATCAGTCCTGAGGGGAGAGGCCTGTCGGGCCTTTCACGTCTGTCAGTTTCAAGATCGGCGATGTCGTTGGTTATCAGTCCGAATGAATAGCAGGTCAGCACTGACAGGATCACATACATCAAATTCGGTGAATCTATTTTCCCGTTCATGATGAGATAACCAAATACGGCGTCGCCTGGAACGGTGAAGTAATTCGGCACCCTGAGGAGATTCAGCCATGCCTTCATTGTTATTTTGAAACTGTTTACCTTTGCATCCATCAGCAATCGCGTCTTATTTTAAAGAATTTGAAGGCGTTCGCAGTCGTAAATCCTGCCAGTTCATCCTCAGTGACGCCCTTCTGTCCAGCAACATATTTTGCCACGACAGCCAGATATTCCGGATGGTTCCGCTTGCCTCGGTGCGGAACAGGCGCAAGGTAAGGGGAATCCGTCTCAAGAAGCAGTCTGTCATCAGGAATGATCTTCAGCAGCTGCCTGACATTAGCCGCCTTTGGAAATGTAACAATACCTCCTACACTTATAAAAGCTCCCAGATCGAGGAATTTCCTGCACCATTCATCCGTTCCAGTAAAACAATGCAGGACAAAACTTCCGCCTTTGCGCGAAAAATCTGCTAGGATGCCGTATGAATCCGAATATGCCTCCTCGCTGTCATTCTTGTCACGGCAATGGACAATCAGAGGAAATTTATTATCAAGCGCCATCTCCGAAAACGCGGAAAAAACTTTTTTCTGCGACACCCTGTCTGAATTCTCATAGAAATAGTCAAGCCCGACCTCGCCTATGGCCAGCATTTTCGGTTCCTTGATGAACTCCTGGAAAATTGAAATGTCTTCCTTGAACGCATCCGCCCCGTGAGGATGAACACCAGCGGAAAACCAGCAGTCTGCGTTCTGGTTCGCAAAATCCCTCGCTATCCTGCTTTCCAGGAGATTGGCGCCTGTGGCAAGGAGATACCTCACCCCAGCCCTGCGGGCCTTTTCGGCATAATCCTTAACTGCCGCGTCTTCAGGATAATAATGAAAATGCGTATCAAACAGTTCCATGTTCAACTTCCAGTTTCCTTCAGGATTTTCCTGTGCTCTAGCATGATTGCAACAAGCATGGCCAAGAAGACAATCCCTATAAATACATTCCTTGCATACCATCCCGGAGGACCTTCATAGAAAGCCTCCAGATATTGGTTTTCACCTGCAGGAATTTCAATCTGGATCCTGCCATCCTTTGAAATATCCTCCAGGAGGGTGGAGCCATCGATATCCTTGTCTCCAAGAATTATTTTCCAGCCGGGGAAATACAGCTGGTTGACCATGATTACCTGTGGTCTTTCACTTGAGACGCTGTAGCGCATGTGATGAGGATTGCTTTCAGGATACTCGGAGATCCTGCAGGCCGGATCGCTGACTGAAAGCATCGGACCGTTCCCCCTCGCCGCGGAAGGCAGATAGGATGTTGCGGTCTTTGGCACGAACTCGTTGAAGGATTCATAGACTTCCATTTTCTCGAGCCGCAGTTGCCTGTGGAATTCGATCGCATCCCTGATGACGTATTTGAACCTTATGAACTGGAACTCATTTGCGTTCCAGAGGAGGGTTAAAAGAAGGAATGCAACTAGGGCTGAACAGAATCTCACATTTGACTCCAGGACTCCCCGCAGTTTCCAAATTCCCGAAATACAGAGGATCTGCAGAAGCACTATCACGCTTAAAAGCCTCCACGGGAACTGGACAAAATTCATGAGAGGAATATTCTTCCAGAGCAGCGACGCCGCCGGAGTCATCATGACAATACACAAGATATAAAGAGAAAAAGCGGTGATGAAGAATTTACTCCTCCTGTTCAGCCAGAAACCCGCAACGGCGAGAATGAAGTGGGGCAGGCCCAGCTGAAAGGACATGCCGTCCGAAATTCCTGGTTCGGATCCCAGGAATCCCCAGAACCTGGAAAAGAGCTGTTGGAAATATACAATGTGGTTTTCAGCTGAATAAAATCCGCTCACCGCAGGATTGTAATCAACGTACTTCTTCATCTGAAACGCCGTGAACCAGTATGGAGAACTGAAAATCACTGCGCAAAGCAGTGCTGTTGAACCTGCCCCTAGGAATTTCAATGCCTGCTTCCTGTCCATGTCCAGGCACATTGGAAGCATGAACACGCAGAAAAGAGGATAGAAGAACATGGCCGTGAATGGATGGCTGTACACAACCGCCGCAAGCATCAGCGAGAGAACCAGCATTGAAGGGGCCAATGCCGTATTGCCAGTTATCCTGTCTTTCAGCCTAAGCAGGAAATACAGCGGCCATGGAACGACAAACATGGCGAGGAGTTCACTCAGATCCCCTCTTACAAACAGATTGACATATACATATGGTGTAAGAAGGAACATGATGGAACTGAACAGGGAGGCCAGTCGGTCGCCGGCTATCTTCATGACCAGCAGATAGACGCCAGTGCCTCCGATGAAGAACATCGCGACATTTGAAGCATAGCTTGCGGCGAGGATGTCCGAGGTGAAAAAGGTGAACAGGAGCGAGAGAAAGAAATATCCCGGCTGGTAGAAGAGGAATATCGGATATCCGTAGCCACCATAGTAGTTCGGCATCCATCTTGGATACAGGACTCCGGAATTGAAGGCATCCCTGAACTGGTCGAGATGGCATAGATATCTCAGGCCGTCGTGCGACTGGGGCCAGCTGCCTGACAGGATCAGGCCGGAAAGCGCTGCAAGCGACACCAGCAGGATCACGGCTATGTCTGCGAATATTGGGATCTTGATTTTAGACATATTTCTTCCACAGCCTGAAAACATCACGCGAAATGACTATGATATTGTTAAGTTTCATCACCTTCGAACCTTTTATGTCGGCCCAGCGGCTTACAGGATATTCCACCAGGATACTGCCTTTCAGCCTCAGGATGATCTCCACATCAAAGATCCACCTGGAAATAAAAGGTTCGGCAAAGGCCTTTTCGAGCACGTTCTTCCTGAAAATCTTCGCACCGCACTGCGAATCATATGTTTCAATTCCGTACAATGTCCTGAACAGGAAACAAAAAATACGGCTTATCAGATGCCGTGTCCTGCTGCGCTGTATGACGCTTCCCAGACGGTATATCCTGCTTCCAAAGACTGCATCGGCGGCCGGGCAGATGCCATCAGTGAATTTAAGCATTCCGTCAAGCTCTTCCAAGGGCGTGGCGAGGTCGGCATCCCAGAATCCGGCGAACTCAATCTCCTCGAAAACTGGCATCGTTTTAAGATGCATCATGCCCATCCGCACCGCCTCAGCCTTTCCTGAATTTTTTTCCAGACTCAGGACCGATGCGAATCCCGTGGCTTCCTTTTCCAACAATTCCCCGGTGGCGTCAGAGGAGCCGTCGTTGACAAAAAGGAAATGTATGCCGCCGGAGAATCTCCTGTATTCACCGATATTCAACCGGTCGGCCTCATTGTAGCACGGTACAACCAGACATACTCGTTTTGATGCATCAGCCATTATTCGGCGGTCCTATTACGTTAGTGTTTTGAATTTCTCAAGCGTCAACGAATAAAGATCCATCAATAGACACGATAAATCTCGAAATTTATACCTGACGGCGTAGGAATTCTTTCAATAAGTTTCAGTTTGCCTGGTCGCTTTTCAAAATCCCTGCTAATCCTGAGGTTATTATTTTCGTCCAGCAGATACAAGCTGTCAAGAGTGAGGAAAATACCCGGCCTGTCGAATTCCTCATCGTAGAGCCGCACTTTTTCCTTAGGCAGGCCTTCACGCTGATACACAACCGGATCGATTTTAGCGAGGAAGAGGATGTTGGTGTAGAACTCAGGCTTAAATCCAGGCTTCATTTCCTCCGGGAAGAACATATACCTTGAGATGTATAGAGTTTCATCCTTCCCAAGATGTCCGATTGATTTCTGAATGGCCTCGATGGAACCCGCGCTGAAAGACTCCCTTGAATCGATCTGGTATCTGCCAAAATATCTGGACATGTATGACGGGATCTCAAACGTGGCAAGTAATATCACCGCTATTAGAACAACTGCATATTTCTTCCTTTCCTGGCAAAAATAGTTTAGACCTATGGCTGCAGCAATGCACCAGAACGGAGCACCATTCATACAGCGGGTACTATGATAATGGCTTATAGTCAACACCGCAGCGGCAGGATAGGTCAAAAGGCAGAGGAAAATAAAACGATAAAACGGGTTTCCCTTGAAGTTTTTTACAATGACGTAAACGCCTGCGACAAGCAATGGGACAAAAAACAGGTAGAGCTCCCCTGCTCCAACATTGTGGCGAAGATCCCTGTCGCCTGCAATGAAAAGGAAGTCGAAGCTAAAATATTCAATATACCTTTGAAGCATCCCCGTGGCTATTTCAATCCATGTCGAAGATTCCCTCCAAAGAGCTATACTATTGAATCTGCTGGTCATGCTTTCGGGCCGGATCAGTGAACTTATGGCCATTGGAACAAGTAAAAATGCGAAGCTGGCCATGAAAACGCTGAAAACTTTAAGACGTTTCATGATCCGTTTATTTAAAGCTAGGACAAAACAAGTCAGTATCACGGCCGACATCGGTTTCCCGATATGATGAGAATACATGGCAAAGGACCAGAATATTCCTGCAAGTACGGATGAAACAGTTGATTTCCTGCCAATTGCATCAAATAGGAAATAACAGCCCCCGATAATCCCCAGAAGCATGGCCATGTACCCCCCTATTCCTGTCCTGCTTATGGGAAAAAGCCAAGGGAGAACCGAAAAGGTGAAAGCTGATACAAGGCAGATCATTCTATTCCTGATGAGTTTCGAAACGAGGAAGAACAGCGCAACAGAAGCTAGGATGTGAAATAATGCACTTAGGAAACGAATGGCTGCCTTGTCAAGTCCGAAAAGACCTGCCATCGGCACTGCTGAATATATCATAACGGGATCCTGGTAGTTGCCAAAGCATTTGAAGAACAATGGATATTTTGTTCCATGCTCATCCGCCCCGGTCTTATAAATGCAGTAGGCGTTGTATGCAACTGAACTCTCGTCAACATGAACCCCCCCCGGCATGTTTTCCAGGTTCCAGAAATGCAGAAGGCATGTTGCAAACAGCAGAAAGCCTGCAAGAAGATACAGGAAAACATGATTCCTTAAAACTTGTCTTATTGCAACTGATTTTGCATTCATATTAATCCCGGCAGGGTTTTATTGACAAATCAGGCACGCGTGATGCTCGAAAAAAAATATCAATCCTAAAAGCTAATCGCTTGAGAGTAGTTTATCAAGCACGACAGATTCAAATCAGGATCATGGCTGTTTGACTCCGAAACCGGAATGAAAAAAGGCTTGATTATGGCTGAAACACCTTGATTCTTCCCCATCTCAGGATTATCATTCACTAAGACGGGAATCACAATCCCCATCCGTTTTCATCTATAAGCCCTTTAAATAATTTCGACGAACCGTGTTTGACTGATTATCTATGCATAACTTAATTCCCATTTTTAAATTCAGAAGCAAGACGGAATGGACGATTTTTCTTTTTGTTATAGTTGTCATCGGATACTTCTATGCCAACGGAGGATCGAGCCAGAATTCAAGGCTCGATGTCATTTATTCATTTGTCGAGACGGGGTTCAGCGAAACAAACACATTCAAAATAAACCGGTTCATAGTTTCACCCGTCAGAGGCATCAATACCGACGACTGGGCTTTTAACAATGGCAACTTTTATTCCAACAAGGCGCCGGGGACACATTTCCTCGGGATCCCCGTCTATTTCATAATATTTCATGTCCAGAACATATTCGACATAGACTGCAACAACCCGCTCGTTGAAATTTTCGATGCATATCTTATCAACTTGTTTATTTCAATCATCCCTTTAGCATTTGCAGCAGTCTTGATGTTCAGGATTTTCAGCGTTTTTTTCGGATGTCCGGAAAAGAAATCCCTCATGTATTCACTGTTTCTAGTCTTTTGCACGCCTCTCTTCCCGTACTCCGTCCAGATATGGGGTCACACAACTGCAGCGGCATTCCTTGTCTTTTCCCTGTATAGTATCCTAAATACTGAGAACAAGAACTATTTTCTGTCCGGTTTCTGGATTGGGTGCGCGACGATAACAGACTATCTTGCCGGAATATTCGCCGTGACCATATTTATTTATGTTTTAACTACAGAGAAAAAAATGATTTTCCACTATATTGCCGGCGGACTGGCCCCTCTTCTTGCCTTGATAGCTTACCAGTATGCCTGTTTCGGGTCAATTGTCAATTTGTCAATATCAAAGACCAACCCCCTATTTACCGAAGACAATAAACTTCTTGGTTCCTTAGGAACAGTTTCAATTGATATTATATACAGGATTCTATTCAGTCTTGAACGGGGAATGTTTCTTTCAACACCATTGCTCCTCTTGTCTGCCGCAGGCTTCTTAATATGGTTTAAAACAAACAGCAAAGACCGGCTTTTATGGCTCTGCGCTGGCTCGATCATCCTGATCGTCGTTGTCAATTCGTCCTTTAACGCCTGGCATGGAGGTGCATCAACTTACATGAGATATCAGATATGCTCAATCCCCTTCTGGATTCTCGTGCTTGCAAAAATACCAGATGGACGGATTTGGAGATATACGGCAATTCTCCTTGCTTCATGCTCGATATTGAACATGCTTGCAATAGCAGCTGTTTCCACGGAATGCACAGTCCCGCTGGATTCCTCTATCGACAAGGCAAACTTCGAACGTAGTGCATCAGCTGAGAAAGCCGCCCCTGGCACCGTTGAGACGACCAGGAATCCACTATTCGGCTGGACCTACGGGCATTTCTTAAGAGGTGAACTAAGCATCTTCAAAAGCCCCATAAGATACCAGGCGCTCAATCCTGACTGGGATACAATAAAGGAATATACTTCCTGGAACATGGGAATGCTTCTTGGATTGAAGGGGCTATGGAGCCTTGCCCCCTTGCTTCTAATCGTCATTGCTTTTAGCGCTTTATTTATCTCTTTCTACCGCAAAATATTTGACACATGATTTTCAGCCGTCAATCTGAGGGCAGCTCATACAGCAATCCCTTTATTATCTGCCGCCCGGAGGAACTGCATTTCTCAAAGAACGGAAATTTTCTGAAATAGATGAAGTCCAGGTTGTTCTTCTGTCCTATGAGCACATAGCTGATCCCCAGTTTCTTCAGCCCTGCCGCACCTTCTTCGAATGAAGTGTTCTTGTCGAAGAGGAATCTGACATCCGGGCTGTATACTGAAACAAGCTTTATGTCCTTGCTGTTCTCCTTGTCGGCTTCAAGGACTGCATAGAAATTGGCGCAGTCCGAAAGGACTTTCGAGCCGTTGGGGATTGGTTCGATGAAAAGATATATCTCTTGGGATATGTCCCACTGTTTCTTAATGCCTGAAGCAATCTCCCATTCCTTCAAGCTCAGCCTGAAAGGGTTCCAGGGGACGAAGATGTCCAGGAACAAGGCTAGGAAGCATGAGGCTGAAAGGACTATGGCTGCGATCCTGTAGAAGTTTTTGTATTTTGCGGAAAGCATATCAAAGATGCTTGCAGCACAGACATAGAGCAGAGCTATCGCAGGTGTCAGTATCCTCATGGAATGGAAAATTCCAGCCGGCACAAATATCGAATAAATCCACAGGGACAGGAAAATGATGGAAATGAGTAGCAGGTATCCAAGTTTGCGGAACATCATCAATACGGCTGCAACTCCAATGAAGAAAGGAATTCCAAGAGCGAATACAAGTCCTTCAGCTAGGGGTTTCAACACATTGATATTCATATAGCTTTTCAAGCCTATGGTGTCACTGTATGCACTAAGGATGCCGACATGCACCGGATTTACCGGGAAAATGTTGCCTATGGGATTGCTGTATACCGGATTTCCTGTTATGATGATGTTCCTTATATACCAAGGTCCAACGAGGAGAAATGAGAGGGTGAGATAGCAGACAAGTATTCTTAGAGGCATTTTCCTCCATAATATTACGATCAGTCCGCAGAGTATGAAAACACAACCATATTCCCTGGAGAGGGCTCCGAGCGCGGAGGCGAAGGCGGCAAGTAGCACATCACCAGTTGTGCATTCTCTGTTCCTGACAAGAAAATAAACTAATGCCAGTGTTGCGAGGGCTGTTATGCCCGTTTCCTGTGACAGCAGTACGGAATAGAAAAGAAGTGTTGATGAGCCTATCATGAGGATTGCAAAGAATCCAGCTTTCTCAGAATTGAACAGGGTTGATGCAAGCCTGTATCCGAAGACGAAGATTAGTGCAAACTGAATTGTCACAGGTATGCATACAAGGAGAACCTCGGCCTTTCCATAAAGGGAGAAGAGCCAGAAATACGAAAATGATACTATCGGCGGAAATGAATCAGTGAAGAAATATTTCTCGTAGTCAGCACCCGTAAACGGTGGATAATAACTGAAGGATCCGGTCTCAAGCATTCTTGCGGGAAGGAAATACCACCTGAATATCTGATCGCCAATCGGCAGCGGAAAAAAAGAACTTCTTAAAAGCATCAACAGGCAAAGCAGCGCTATGGGAAGAAGAATTACTCTTTCAAAATTGCCCAGGCGCAACACCTGATATTCCATGTCAAGCTTTTTTCTTTTTATTGAACAGTAGACAAAGAGCAGGGCGTTGAGCAGGAGGAGCAGCAGGCCGATGTTGACGACATTCAGCTTAAATCCCGATATGCCGGCCCAGAATATCACAGTGAAGAGAATGACAGTGGATACTATGAAGTCAGCTCCGAAATCATTTTTCCCGCCAAGTATCCTGTTTATGAAATAACCAGGAAGGAAAAATCCCAGGATAATCCCGGCGAAAAGAAAAATAACAACCATGTGTTCCAGTCGGATGAATTTTAGTTAGAGGGTTCCTTTATCAGCTGAGAGCCAACATAATTCGGAATACATGCTAAGTCAAGTCTTGCCTCTCGACACTTTCAAAGATCTGCGAGGCAATGGCTGGCGCAAATGATGGTCGGTCATGGCTGCTTCAACTTATAGACAAGCAACTTCTTGTAAGGATTAACTTGTATTTCCTTCAGTAATAGGGCGCCGTCAGGTATGGGTTCAATGTTTTTGCATAGCTCGTATTGCCCACCTGGTTTGAATATGAGAAATGAATCTGACGTGATCAGCATGCCTGATTTTTTAATACGGCCTTCGTATATGCTGAAATTATCACCTGAAATCCCATTTTCCTGATAGGCGGACGGTGCAAGCTTGCCATATACCAGTAAATAGATGTAGAAGTCGTCATGGAATTTCTCATTAAAATTTCTGATATTTATAGGCAGAGGTGAAACTGTCTTGGAGATATAGAGGGTCTCATTGGTGCCCAAGCTGGAAAAGGCCTCTTTGAAAGCATCGGTGAATGGAGCAAAAAAGGCAAATCTTGTTTCAGGCCTTTCAGGATAGATATAGAAATAATTGTAGAAGTAATACGGGATCTCGATAGTTCCAAAAATCAGTACGATGGCAATAAGAATCTCATATTTCTTTTTATGTGACCAGAGATAGGCCAGCCCGAGCATCGAAATCAGCATCCATATTACAGAACCCTGCATGGTCCTTGTGCAGTTTATTTCACCTGTAGTGATAATAGCCGCGATGGGATAGAAGAGAAAACTAATGGCGAGGAACCTAGCATTGGGGTTTTTCATTGCCGTCCTGAGGACTTGGTATATTCCAAATAATATCAGTGGAATTAGGAATAGGAAAAGTTCGCCGGTGCCAATGTTGTGGCGTAACGTGCCATCACCAGTGAAGAACAGGAAGTCATAGCCAAAATAGGAGAGATATCTGGAAGGCATTTCCAAAATGCTGAACTGGGAGCTGTTTGGTGCACTGAAAAGGTTAACGTGGTAAAAGCGGTTCATCATTTCCGTGTTTGCAAGAAATGAGACCAGGAACGGCAGGAGCACCATTGAATATGCCGCCAGAAAAGCGATAATCTGCCTGTATCTTTTGATCAGCAGGCGGTTGTATGATATAAAAAGCAGAAGTATGAACATCGGAGATGCCATCCGCCCGACATGAGAAGAATAGAAAGCCATGCCGATGAAGAAACCGGAAAGTATGGCAAACGTGTTTTTATTGCCACGGAACATCATGTTCAGGCAGTACCATCCGGCAATATACATGAAAAGCATTATTGTGAATCCCAGTCCAACCCTGCTCAATGGGAGCACCCATGGGAGCACGGAGAAAATGAAGGCGCCTGAAAGGCAGATCCATTTATTCCTAGACTGCGACCTCAGCAGGAAATAAAATGCGAAACTCGCAAGCAGATGGAATAGGCTGCTGATTATCCTGGGAGCCTCGCTGCAGAAGCCCATGATTTTCAAGACGGGTACTGTCAGATATATTTTCAATGGGTTTTTATAATCGCCAAAGGATTCGAAGTAGAGAGGCAGGATTTTTCCATGTTCGTCGGCTCCGGTCTCGGCAATGCAGTAAGCGTTGTAAAGGACCGCAGCCTCATCGATTGAGAGTCCCGGCGGAATTGTCCTTATCCTGTAAAAATGCAGTGCGATTGACAGCAGGCATAGAAGAATAGCCGTCCACATATATATTTTTTTAAATCTCATTATTTCATAAGCAAGCTGGTTGATCTGTCCATTTTTTATTTAACATAGAACGTGGATGAGGGAAAATCAACAATTGCACTCTTCGTCAAAACAGCTGCCTAATGGCAACCTATTGGAACTGCCTTGAGATTAGAGGGCTTCTGGCCGACACTGATTATAAAGGATCTGCGCTTCCTCATGAACTTGAAGCTGAAAATCACCGCATCGAGGAAATTGTATAGCGGCAGAAGGGGGCGCAGAAGCGAACTCGCTATGGCCTTGTAGTGCAAGCCCGACAGATATTCTATCTTCATCTTGAATCCGTGCCTGCCAAAGACTTCCTCGACTTCAGCTGCACTGATGGGACATTCGTTCCTGGTCACGCCCTTCTGGCTGTGGAGAGGTGAACTGATATCCCTGTAGAGCCACATGAACGGATTCTGCTTGTTAGGATCGAAGGCGACGAACACCCCTCCCGGCTTCAGCACCCTGAAAGCTTCAGCCGCGCAGAGGCTCTTTTCGGGAAGATGGTGGAGCATCCCACTGAACATGATGAAGTCGATGCTCGAGTCTTTAAACGGGAGGAATTCGACATCCCCGTTGACGAAGTCAAAACCATAGCTCTTTTTCCCTGCCTGAAGGATCTTATGGCTCAAGTCCACTCCGACCACCGTGAATCCCCTTTTCTCCAAGATATCAGTAAAGACGCCGGATCCGCATCCCAAATCCGCAAAAATCATACCCTTCCCCGGCTCCCTGACCGAAGAGAGGACCTTTAGGCACTCGCCTACAAGCCTCTCCTTGCTCTCAGCATCAAACACATCATACCCCTGCGGTCCTGCAAAGCTGTTGAAAAATTCAATTTCTGCCTTCTTGTCCTGAGCTGAATGTGGAAATGTCATTTTGTCGCCTATGCAATTGTGTCTGAATTCATTTAATGCGATATACCTCTATAAACACTTTTTCTCCTGGCATGATCGGAAACTTTTGGATCAACACACCATTCACAGGGACTTTCTCGTCATTCAATAGCGAGTGGACAACCCCGTTGCCATCTTTAAAGCTGACAATATTGTTTCTAACAAGAATTCCTTTCTTCAAAGGCTGCCCTTGATATGCACATATATAATCCATGGGAAGCCCCTTGGCCTGGTATATTGAAGGTGGTACTTTTCCAAAAAACAGCAGATACATATACCAGAACGGCTTGAATTCGACATTTATCTTCTGCGGTATCGATGATGCGGAGACATACAACGTTTCACCGGGTTCTAATTTCTTAAATGAATATTCAAATGCCTCGATAAGAGGAGCTGCAAAAGCAAGCCTTGACCTTTCAGGATATTTTCCAAAATAATCCGACATGTAGGCCGTCAGTTCAAAGATGAAAACAACCGGCATCGCATAAAGAACAATCCTGTAGAAAATGACATTCCGTTTTCGCCACAGGCATCCAGCTCCGATCACGGCTAAAACGTTCCAGAATACAACCCCATTGAGCGCTCTCATGCTGTGCATATGATCAATTGTCAGTACGGCCGCCAGAGGGTAGACGAGGATTCCTAAAAGTGCAAACCTCAAAAAAGGATTCCTCCTGAACCCCTTGTAGAAACAGTAGAACCCGGCGATTATGAAAGGAGCCATGAAGACATACAGTTCGCCTGATGCGCCAGAATTGTGCCTGAGATTTGAATCGCCGTTGATAAAAAGGAATGCGGGGCTGAAATATTCAAGATACCTGTCAACCATCCTGGAAGCAGTTTCCGGAATCCCGCTGCTTCCAGCCCACACCTTCAAAGTCGAAAACCTGCTCGTCATGCTTTCGTAATTGTTGATCACCGAGGCAATCATGGGTACAAGAGCTCCTGCAAAAGCCGCAAGAAAGGCAAGGAATACCTTCCATCTCCTTATCAGAAGCACATTCATAGCTAGAACAAAGCAGACAAGGATTGCCGCAGTCATCGGTCTTCCGATATTGTGCGCATACATCGCGAACGCCCAGCTGATTCCTGATGCAACGGCGAATCCAACTGATCGTTTACCGAAGGCCTGCATGAGGAAATACCAGCCTGCTATTATACCAAGAAGCATGGCCGTATATCCCGACATCATAACACGACTTACCGGGAAGATCCATGGAAGCGTCGAAAAAACAAAGGCTCCGGCGAGGCATATCCATCTGTTACTCGCATATTTTGCCGCAAGGAAGAAGAAGGCTATCGAGGCAAGAAGATGAAATAATGCACTTGGGAACCTGACAACCCATTTTTCAGGCCCGAATATTTTCATCAGCGGCGCAAGGAAATACACCATTACCGGGTCATGATAATTGCCGAAGCATTTGAAGAAGACCGGATATTTTATTTCATATTCATCAGCTCCGGTCTCGGCTATGCACCATGCATTGTACCCTATTGAGCTCTCGTCCGCATAGAATCCGTTGGGTACTTCCCCTATCTTCCAGAAATGCAGGAAGGCGGAAAGAAGCAAGAGACAGGACGCCACTATGATGAAAAATCGCTTATCGGAACCAGTAATGTTTGAAATATTCATAATCAAATACAGTTTATAATTTAGTGAACCTTTAAAAACTAGCATATTGCGCGCAAAAGTAAATAATGGATGGCCGGCTTATGGATCTGAAATGCTTCTTCAGCATGGAACCACTTAACGGAGTGAAGAACATTTACTCCGGATTCAGCGGTGGACCGGATTCGACCGCCCTCCTGATACTCCTCAACGATGAATCCAAAAGGCTGGGTTTCCATCTCAAAGCCGTGCACTTCGAACATGGACTCCGTGGAAAAGAAGGTGTTGCCGATGCAGGCTGGTGCCGGAAATTCTGCGAATTCCGCAACATCGACTTCATGGGGATCAGCCTTGATGTAAACAACTCGCGCCATGCAGGCGAAAGCGTCGAGGCCGCGGCCAGAAGGCTCCGCCTAAGGCAATGGAAGGTTCTTGCCGAAGACACGCCCTCGCTGGTCGCGCTGGGCCATAACGCCAACGACAAGGTCGAAAACGTTTTTCTCAGACTCCTGCGCGGTTCTAATTCTTCAGGTTTGACATCCCTCCGAAAAATCCAGAAAATAGGCAATATCACTATCATCCGCCCCATCCTGCAATTCAGGCGCGGCGACATCGAGGACTTCCTCAGATCAAAAGGGATTTCCGACTGGCGCACAGACAGCTCAAACACCGAAGAGGACTACAGGAGGAATTTCTTCAGGAACAAAGTCATACCTTTGATTTCCGAACGATTTCCAAATGCCGGTTCTTCCGTGCTGAAGTCAATTTATGCGCTTGAACAGGACGCCGACTACATTGAATCTGCCACTTCAGACATCTTCAAAGCTGTCAAAAGCAGGAAATCCATTGAGATTGCGTATCTCAAAGCCATGCATCCTGCCATACTGGTCAGGTTCCTGCGGCTTTGGCTTTCAGAACAGACTGGTTCGGACTATATCCCGGACAGCGATTTCATCGCGAGATTCACGGATGAGATGAACAAGATTTTTGAGAACCGTAAAACCGACAGGAGTTCCGCTCTTATTCCCGTTAATGGGGATACATTGTTCTTGAAGCTCAAAGCTGATCATGTGTCCCTGTGCGAAATCCGCAAAGACGAAAAAATTCCAGCCCTGGCATGGAAATGGAGGACTGTTAAGAAAATCAACTGGCGCAACTCCATGATTAAAGCTGATACTGCTTCCGCCGGCAAGCAGCCAGTCTTCAAGCGCGATGAAAAAAATGTCTTCTTCGACGCTGATGAAATGCCGGAGGGACTGATAGTCAGGCAATGGCTTGACGGCGACAGGATGATACCTTTCGGGAAGGTGACGCAAGTGGGCCTGAAGAAGCTTTTTGAAAGCCGGAAAATGGACTCGGAACGCAAGGATTCAACTCCTGTCGTATGCACGTCTGCGGGAGAAATCATATGGGTCCCGGGAGTCAGGCGTGCGAACTTCGCAAATATCGGGCCTGACACAAAACGGTTTGCCATTTTCAGTTTTGACAGCGATTTTTCTTCATATGAGCCTTGAATTTTCCAATAATGGTCATAATATTATGGTCATACATTTATTAAACATGGAGTACCATATGCAGATCGCAGCCGGAGCTTTCAAGGCCAGATGCCTCAGCCTTATGGATGAAGTAAGCAAGTTCCATCACGAAATCATCATAACCAAGCACGGAAGACCAGTCGCCAAAATTGTTCCCTGCGAACAGGAGAAAAGCAGGAAACGCGGTGATTTTTTCGGCATGTTCAGCGGTTCCGTAAAGATAAAAGGGGACATAGTGAGATCACCGGAGGAATCCTGGGAGGCCGATGAGAACTGAACTTGTACTTTTAGACACCCATATATTCCTATGGTACTTTGAGGGCGATAAAAATCTCTCGGATTCTCCCTCGCGCAAACGTATAGGCAATGCCATCTCCCTCTCATCCCTGAGGATTTCCGAAATCAGCATGTGGGAGCTGGCGATGCTTCAATCCAAAGGGAGAATCAGCTTTACAAGCAGTTGCCTGGACTGGATAAACAGGACTTTGGAAGTGCCAGGCTTCTCTTCCGTGAACATAAGTCCTGAGATAGCTTGCCTGAGCTGCAGGCTGCCCGGCGCTTTCCACGGTGATCCTGCCGACAGGATAATAGCCGCTACGGCAATACACCTGGGAGCAAGCCTCATAACCCGCGACTCGAAAATCATCTCCTATTTCAAAGCCAACAATTTCAAGATTATTGAACCGTAATTAAATATATTAAATGATGGAGGTGTTTCATGAAAATCCTATCTTTTCTTTCAATCTATCTTCTTGTATTGTCATTGTCTTTCGCAGAGGAAAACGCTCCGGCCACGGCAGACACCAAGCCAGAACAGCCCAAGCCCAAATCGGTCGTCATCAAGCCTACAGGCGAATTCAAATACAAGCTTATCCCGCTGAAAAGCATTGACTTCGCCATCGTCGACAAGATCTGCCGACCTCTTCTCTCAAAGGACGGAATTCTGACATTCGAGGAGAAAAGAGGCTCGATACTTGTAGGCGACTATCCGGAGAATATCGAAAAAATAATGAAGTTCCTCGGCGACATCGACACAGACGCGGTAAACATAAGGATAGACGTGGACTTTCTGAATACCGGTTCAAGCGGCGGCGAAAACCTGGACGTCAGGGTCGGTTATGGAAAAGGAATACAGCCCAACCAGGTTATCATCGTCGACGGAAAGGTGGTAAAACCGAAAAGCATCGATATAAGCGCTTCAAAGACCAGCGGGGGTGAAACAAGGAACACAAGCCAGTTCATTGTGACGAAGAGCGGTTTTCCGGCAAGCCTGTTTGTTGGAAGGACAATTGCGGATCCCAGTTGGCTGTACAATTACAAATTCCTTCCGCCTACTGTCGTCGTCGGAGGTGGCAGCTCGGTCATCATTCCAGCCTCTATTCCCGGATTCGTCATGCGGGATGTTGGAGCCAAGCTCATGGTTCTGCCCAAGCTCAGGGATGACGGACTCATAGAAGTCGAAATATACCCCGAGGTCAGCTACATCGACGGCAAGGGCGCAAAGTCTTCGGTGCGGGTTGAAAGCATAGTGACAAAGCTGACCGTCCAGGACGGACAGAAGATCTACATAGGCGGTGCGGTAAGCTCAAACATGAACTTCTACAAGAGTCTTTTCGGACCAACCCTCTTGAGCAGTGATGGAAAATCAAACGTCCTGGACATGTACCTCAAGGCGAGTGTAATGAAACCTGGGAAGAAAGCGGCTGAACTGCCGCCTGGAACCGACCCGCACAGCCTGGAAAATCCGTACAAGTGGAGATAAATTCAGACAGGAGCCTGAATTTATATCTATTTCCTTCCGGCACGGGGTTTTTTTATAATTCCGTTGATATCTGAAAGATTCATCTTGTCAGAACCGTATTCTTGAGCTGACTCCCTGATTCTCGTAAGTGCAAGACGGCTCCTGGCATCTTTTATGTTCATGTTTATCACCTCTTTATAACCACTATAATCACTTATCACTTAATTATGGGATTCAAGATGTAGATAAACTTGAAGACAGTTTTTTCCGTATGCCCATAAAACATACGTCTCCCGTGAGCGATGTAGTCGCAACCTAGTGTCATGTATCGCAAATAAGCAGAAATAAAACGTGAAGGATTTTGGATGGTCGGAACGTTTGGTTGCGAGGAGGCGATGCTGAGCCATCGTCGAGCGCAAACAGGCGGTCTGAACGCCAAAAGACTCACGCCGCAAAGCGGTCATGCCTCTTTCCGCGCGGCCTTCATCCTGCCGGGAAACAACGATACTACTGTATCGCCTTATTCCCGCCAAGCCGAATCCGCATCGAAAACAGACATGATTTTATTCCACTTATCTCGAGACGATTGGTAACTATCAGTACGCTACCGGCCTGAAAAGGGCGCTTCCCTTTATAAGATCAATGTGTTCCGGCATGACGTAGATGAAATCACCGCACTTGTATTTCGAATGGGTTTCGCTTGCAACGAACTTGCTCTTTTTCTTCTTGTAGGTGAACCCAAGATATTCGATTGGTATGAACGACAGGATACCCAGATCCGGAATGAAGATGTTCAATCCTGCAGAAGATATCTTCCTTATCACGCCTTCGAAACAGTCTATGTCCGTGTCCTTGAGTTTTTCCTTCAAATAATGCAGTTTCAACCGGTCGTTGGCGGCATAATACGCCTCGTCGTTGTTCTGTTCCTTCGCGGAACATTCCATCGCGGTAATGGCGACCTCATCCTTGCCCCTTAGATTTCCAGCATAATCCACCGCCCAGAGCTGCTGGTGTACAAGCAGGTCGGGGTAACGGCGTATCGGACTTGTGAAATGGCAGTACGTACCCTTGCCCAGCCCGTAATGAAGCTGGTTCTTGTCAAGATAGAACGCACGGGGCAGCGACCGGAGAAAGGCATCTACGATAACCTGTTTCCTGTGATCGTCAGGAAGCTTTGAAAGGAAATTGTTGCAGGATATACGGCTGCTCATGTCGCCTGTCTTCATTTTAAAGGTATCATCGACGAATCCGGAGAACTCCTGGAGCTTCTCCTCGCTGGGTTCGGGATGGATCCTGAATATTCCGGGAATGTTCCTTGCGACCAGCTCCTTTGCGACCTCGACATTCGCCGCAAGCATGCATTCTTCGACGAGCATGTCGGATTCAGTCTGTATTTCCCGTCTTAATCCTTTTATCTTCTTAGTCATATCGTCGCACAAAACCCTGATCTCGGTAGTGGCAAGTTCAAGGAAATGTTCTGTTCCCTTGCGGTAATGCCGCATTTTCCTCGTAAGCTCCACTAGCATCTTCATGTGTTCTTCAATCCTCGGCTCCCAGGAGCACGGCTTTCCATCAATGAAATCCTGCACCTCGTCGAAAGTGTGCCTCTTGGCTATGGTCACACGGCTATGCACTCTTCTTGAATGAAGAATTTTTCCGGTATGCTTGTCGACAGTGAAGAGGACGCTGTGGCAGAATGATGTCTTTCCAGGGGTAAGGCTCATCGTATGGGTGATATCCTTTGGAAGCATCGGCAGGGTGTTGCCTGGAATATAGGAAGTGAAACTTCTCTTTTTAGCCTTGACATCCCATTCCGAACCATGCAATATCCATGCTGCGACATCCGCAATATGCACGCCAAGCTCCATCTCGTTCTTATTTTTACCCGGCCTTATCGATATCGCATCGTCGAAGTCTTTCGCGTCCGGCGGATCAATCGTCATGGTTACGAGTTCCTTAAGATCCTCGCGGTCAACACCGATCGGCACGACCTGACCGGCCTTATCCCAGTCTTCCGCGGAATATGGAGGACAAAGCCCATATTCCTTTATGACTGCAGCTATGTCGAACTCCACAGTGCCAGCCTGCCCAATCGTAGACTTGAGAGTACCACGCTGTTCCCTTGAATGCTTTTCATCATGAGCCTGGAGTTCGATCTCGACCCAGTCGCCTTTCCTGGCGTTCTGGATGCTTCCGTTGACCGTGATGTCCCCCTGCAGCTTTTTCGAAAGCGGTCTGACCTTTTTTCCGGCGATAAGTTCGCCGACCACAGTTTTCCTGGAGCGTTCGACTATCTCTGCAACCCTGCCGGCCGGTCCTTTCATGTTCGGACGCTGCTCCCGGAGCAAGGATATCTTAACAATGTCTCCGTCAATTGCATCACTCAGAAAGCGTGGTGGTATGAAAATGTCCTGAGTTCCGTCCTTAGGTGTTACAAAACCCAGTCCGCCGGCGGAAACACTCAGCTTGCCTTCAACAAAAGTCTCCTTCGGATCAGCTTTACTGTGTTTTTCCTTCTTATGCTTCCATTTGGCCATAGGACTACAATCCTTCCATATCTTTCTTTGCAATTTAACGGTTCTTAACTTATTTTATAGCTTAAACTATTAATTGAAAGCTTGGATTCAAAAGAATAACAGACCATGAACGACATACAGAAAAAAATAACTACCCGCTATTTCCGCCATAAGAAGGAAAAAGGAGAGAAGATACTTGCGCTGACAGCCTATGACGCCCCGACCGCGAAACTCGCAGAGGAGTGCGGGATCGAGCTTCTCCTCGTAGGAGATTCCCTGGGCATGGCTCTGCTGGGGTACAAGAGCACCATACCGGTCACCCTCGAACAGTCCCTCCACCATTGCGCGGCAGTCGCGCGCGGCGCGAAATTCGCATTCATAGTCGGCGACATGCCGTTCATGACCTACCATCCCAGCGTAAAGACGGCAATGACAAATGCCGCCAGATACATCCAGGAGGCCGGTGTCGACGGCGTCAAACTTGAAGGCGGAAAGACCATATCAAAGACGATCGGCAGGCTTGTCACTGCAGGCGTTCCAGTGATGGCTCATATCGGGCTCCTTCCGCAGAACGTCCTCACCCAGGGCGGATACAGGGTCGCAGGCAAGACAAAGGAAGATGAACAGCGTCTCATCGACGATGCAAAAGCCGTTGAAGACGCCGGAGCATTCTGTCTTGTACTCGAATGCATCCCCGCCGAACTGAGCGCACGCATCACGGCTTCCGTTAAAATTCCGACGATAGGCATCGGCGCAGGTCCGGCGTGCGATGGACAGGTCCAAGTGGTCAACGACATCCTCGGACTCTTCACGGATTTCGTCCCGAAGCACTCGAAACGATATGCGAATCTCGGTGAGGAAATCAAGAAGGCGTTTACTGCCTACGCGAACGAAGTGAGTACCGGCAAGTTCCCCGGAAAAGAAAATTCATTCTGAAGGTAAATCTTCCCTGTAAGGCACAGTGAATATTTACGATTTCTTCAAATACATTTCCGCCAAAGCAAGATCCTCGGGGAAAGTGATCTTTGTATTGGGCAGCTTGTATTCATAAAGGAAAGGCCTGTGGCCCGCATATTCCATGACGGCCGAATCGTCCGTCATCAGATGTTCCTTGGCAAAGACCCTGATATAGGCCAGCAACAGCTTGTCGAGAGGGAAAATCTGCGGAGTCTCAACTCTCCAGACATTGCTGCGGTCAAGAGTTTTTGTGACGACGCACTTCTTGTCCGCCTGTTTGACCGTGTCGGTCAGCCTTTTTGCAACTACCGCGCTTCCCTGCCTCCTCGCGGCCCTGTATGCGGAGATCAGAAGTTCCGCAGTGGCCAGCGGACGCGCCGCATCATGCACGGCTGCGAACTTCGCGGAAACCGGCAGGATGGAAAGGCCGTTGACGACTGAATGCATCCTTGTCTTTCCACCGTAGGCGATCCTTATATCGATCCCTGGAAGATACTTGTGGATTGCATCTGCGAACTTCGCAGTTTCGGATTTTTTCACTACTAGGACAAGATTTCCGGGGGGACATACCTTGTGGAAGTTTTTCAGTGGATGGACGAAGACTGGAATTCCTGCCAGCTTCGCAAGCAGCTTGTTCTGTTTTCCAAATCTCGAGCCGCCGCCGCCGGCAACAACTACTACGCCAAGTTCAGGGAAAGATTTTTTCATTGGCAACCCCTTTAAAACATGTACAAAGAAAACTATTATCTTGTCGCGAGCACATCCTGCCTCAGGTCATGCACGAAGTCCATGGCTATCCTGTAATAGAGCCCCTGGGTCAACCTGGACCAGTTGATATGATCTATGAGGGAGGAAATAGGAGACACAATTGAAAGCCCCCAGTCGGAATCTATCGCCCAGGTATTGCCGGAATAAATAAGCCTTCCGTCTTTGGAATCATAAATATTTATCTTGATCGAAACAGAGGAATACGCCATCAGTAAAAACCAGAAGTGATCCTGCCTTGTGACTTCGCCTACTACGACGGCGTCGCTGTTCTGCTGTCGGGCAACCTTGAGGGCGTCGGCTGCGCAGTAAGGCTGGACGGCGATCTTTTCAGTCTCGTCAATGCTTGCGCATGGCCCGATGAGTGAGAATCCCTGGTACATGGCCTGGTTCGCCCTGTCGGACGCCTCGCGGTACCACGAGGTGTTCTTGAAAGGGTAGATCGTGAAGGACTTGGGATAGTTCTTCGTAAAACCGTAGTTGTTCGAATCTACCGACCTGTACGTATTGTGACCGTCATAAGGCAGCGAATGAAAGGTTCCGCATCCCGAGCAAATCAGAAGAACCGCTGAAAGAAGCACAAAACTCAGAATTGTCTTTCCCATAATCTTTTACCCGCCTGAAAATCTGGATTTAAGTTGTTTTTCAAATCAAGCGTATAAATTAATCTTTGTAAATTGAAAAACAAACTTATTTCAAACAATTGATTTCCCTCTCAATTCGCATCTCAGCTTGAAACAATTTGAATCCGGTATAAAATTCCACTCTTTGAAAATCTCTGTGCCTTAGCGTGTCACGGCGTAGCCTCCTGGCGAAGACGGATGCCTCTGTGCCCCAACTTTAAGGATTATACAACATGAAAATGTCGAAACTGGTCGGTAGACGCATAAAGGAAGCCCCGAAGGATGCAAAAACCGTCAGCCATAAATTCATCATACGCGGCGGTTACGCACGCCCTGTATCAGCTGGAATATACTCCATGCTGCCTGTCGGATTCAGGATCACCCAGAAGATCGAGAAGATCATCCGCGAGGAGATGGATGCGATCGAAGGGCAGGAAATCAAGATGCCGGTCGTCCTGCCAGCGGAATTATGGGAGGAATCAGGAAGATACAAGACCGTCGGCCCGGAACTGCTGCGTTTCAAGGACAGGAACGACAAGAGAATGCTGCTCGGTATGACGCACGAGGAGGCGGTCGTCCACCTCACCCGCACCGAGGTCAACAGCTACAAGCAGCTTCCCGTCATGCTCTACCAGATACAGACAAAATACCGCGACGAGGCCAGGCCGCGCGCCGGACTCATCAGGGTTCGGGAGTTCACGATGAAGGACGCATATTCCTTCCACACCTCCCAGGAATGCCTTGACCAGTATTATGAGAAAGCCCACAAGGCCTATGAGAACATTTTCCGCAGGGTCGGAATGAAGGACTGCATATCGATCAAGTCAAACCCCGGAATGATGGGTGGAAACGTCTCGCATGAATTCATGGCGATAGCCGAATGCGGGGAAGACACCATATTCCTGTCGCCCGACGGTTCATACAAGGCCAACCGCGAAGTCGCGGCAGCGGCATGGAAATACGAGAAGGCCCCTGCCCTCCCACTGGAAAAGGTCCATACGCCAGAAAAAAAGACAATCGAGGAAGTCGCCACCTTCCTCGGCATGAAGCCGGAGAACACTGGCAAGGCGGTGTTCTACATAGATGACAGCGACAACCTGATCTTCGCGATGATCCGCGGCGACTTCGAAGTGAACGAAAGCAAGCTCCAGAATTTCCTGAAGGTCGGCGAACTGAAATTCGCGAATGACGAGAGAATCAGGAAATCCGGGGCCGTACCGGGATTCGCATCACCACTCACCCTTGATCCTGCAAAAATCAGGATAGTAGTGGACAACTCCATTGCCGGTTCATCCAATCTCATAGTCGGAGCAAATGAGGCAGACCACCATTTCAAGAATTTCAATTTCGACCGCGATCTGCCAAAGGCCGAAGTCACCGACATCGCAACAGCCCGCGAAGGCGATCCTGATCCTGTTACCGGGCAGCCGCTTCTGCTGAAGCGCGGAATCGAAGTCGGCAACATATTCAAGCTCGGGACAAAATATTCCGAGTCCATGAACTGCACCTTCATCGACCAGAACGGAAAGACCAATCCTATGATCATGGGCTGCTACGGCATCGGCGTTGGACGTACAATGGCGTCGGTGATCGAACAGTCATCGGACGACTACGGTCCGATTTGGCCGATATCAATCGCGCCATACCAGGTACATATCTGCGCGATCACCCAGAACGACCCGAATGTCGGACAAGTCTCCGAAAGGATCTACAACGAGCTCAATGCCCGTGGAATCGAAGTGATATACGACGACAGGGGTGAGAAGCCTGGATTCATGTTCGCCGACGCCGACCTGCTCGGAATTCCGTTCAGGATCATAACTTCGCCGAAGAACCTACCGAACAACATGGTTGAATTCAAGATCCGCGGACAGAAGGAAAGCACGCTGATACCACTCGACAAGATAGTCGAATTCATCACAGAAAAAGTGAAGTCCGAGCAGGAAAAGTACAGATAGTTAGGGCCTCCTTGAAAAGGAGTAGCGCGGACATTCCTGTCTGCGATTGGAAATGAAACTTGAGTCCACAGACAGGAATGTCTGTGCTACTTTTCAGACAAATTTCATTTTGAGATTACCTTTTCTAGCAACGTCTAGTTAAGCAGGTACGCTCAGGGTGTGCCACTCTTAAATTCATGGTACATGCTCAAGCACGTACCTACTTCATTTGAATTTAGGGGCGGGCACATCATCCTGTTTTGCCGGCAGCTTCTGTTCGACCGGTTTCTTATCATCGGCTTTCTTCTCGTCTTTCGGAACCTGCGCAAGCTTCTTCTGGTTCGCGAGGAAAGTGTCGAGAACTGCCTTCACCGAATCCGCCTTCTTCTTCAATTCTTCAGGGATTTCCTTCTTCTTGTCGAAATCCTTATCGAGCTTCTTGAAGTCGCGCTTCGCGTCTGTCAGCTCATTTCTTTTCCTGCCCAGGTCAAGACTGAGCTTCTGGGTATTCGCGTTCTTCTCCTTCTTGAGATCCGCCAGTCTTCTATCGAGAGCAGTTATTTCGTCTTCCAGGTCGGCAACGTTCCCCTTGGCATCGTCAACCTTGTTCTTCAGATCGTCAAGTTCAGCCGCAGCGGACTGGTAGTTTTTCATTGCAGCTTCGACGATCTTGGAGGCTTCGGCGAGCTCCGACATCGCCTTGCTGCAGAAAACTCCATTGACCTTCATGATTCCATCCAGGACAGGGACAATTGAGTTTGCAGGCAGATATGTAAAACCACCGTCAACCTTTACAAAAGTAGTGTTCCTGTCAACTGTGAAAAATGGTTTCGCCTCGGCATCGAAACGCAGGGCGAGCTCCTTCATGTCGACCGCCGGAGACTTCTTGCCATCATCGGCGGAAAAGGAAAGCAAGGGCAGGAACGAAAGCAACATAAGCCCGAAAATAATCTTTTTGTTCATGGTCATCCACTCCAAATTATATGTTTTTCTCATGATACCGGCGTTTCAAAGGTCATCGCGCCCCATCCTATTTGAAAGGATCAACAAGCTGGTCCTTCTTGACATCGTCCTTCTTGTCTTCTTCCCTATCCTCCTTCTTCGCTCCGCCACCGAGTTCCCTCTGTTTCGCGATGTATGCTGCGAGCGTGGTTTTCAGCAATGCAAGCCTGTTTTTGATTTCCAGGGCGTCCTTCTTCTTCTTGTCCACATCCTTGTCAATTTTTCTTATTTCCTTCTTCAGGTCTGAGGCATCGTTCTTGTTCTGAAAGAGCATTGTAGTATATCTTTTTCTTGTTTTATCATCCGACTCCTTCTTGATCTTGAGCTCGAGGTCATCCATGTCATTTTCCAGGCCCTTGATCCTGCTGTTCGAATCTTCAATGGACCGCATGGCCTTGTCGACTTCACCTTCCGCATCCCTGAACTTTGCCGTTACATCATCTATCATCGCGTCAGCCTTGATGAGTTCGGGTTTTGCACCGTTGAATATTGCACCCTTGTAGATGATAATCCCTTCAAGCATCGGAACCAAGGTGTACGCGGCAACGGACTGGGCTCCGCCGCCCGCCTTAAGCAGCGTGGTGGCTTTATCGCCTGTGAAATATGGCACAGCCTCCTTGTCGAAACGTTGCTTTATTGAATTCAGGTCCGCTGCGGCATCAGGCTTCTTCTCTTCACCCCAGGCAGGAACACCGAAGGATAACGCGATGGAGACAGCCAGCAGAACAATCTTTTTCATAATTCCCCCTTAAACTATAAATTAATGCCGGACAAAACAACGGGTAGTATAGCCCATGATATGGGTTTTGTAAACAGGATTCAATCCCAATCTTCCCCGGATGAAAATCCTGATGTTATTTGAACTAGACTGGGCAGGGATGTATAATTCACGGCTGTACTGGCTTAATTTTGAATTCTAACAATCCGAGGTGTTTTATGTGGGACTATAATAAAAAAGTAATGGATCATTTCCTCCATCCGCAGAATGTTGGGGAGATAACCGAAGCCGACGCAGTCGGAGAAGTAGGAAACATACGCTGCGGCGATGCCCTAAAGCTTTTCATAAAGCTGGACGATAAAAAGGAAAAGATTGTCGATGTCAAATTCAAGACTTTCGGCTGCGCCAGCGCAATAGCCTCATCTTCAGCGCTCACCGAGCTTGTCAAAGGCATGACGCTTGAAGAGGCATCAAAAGTCACAAACAAGGATATTGTAAAGATACTCGGCGAACTTCCCGAGGAGAAGCTGCACTGCTCGGTGATGGGCATGGAGGCGCTCCAGGACGCAATCGCAAACTACAAGGGTGAAAAAGGCGCAGCTCCGGCCGAGGCTGACCATGATGATGGCGTTGTAATATGCAAATGCTTCGGCGTCACTGATACTAAGATCCGCGCAGTCGCCCAGGAGAACAACCTGCACAAAGCCGAGGAAATCACGAACTATACCAAGGCGGGTGGCGGTTGCGGATGCTGTCTCGACGACATCCAGCAGATACTCGATGAACTCTGGAGGAAGGAAGCCAGCAAGCCGGCAAAACCGGCGCCCCAGAAACTCACGACGGTCCAGAAGGTCATGAAGGTACAGGAAGTAATGGACAAGGAAATCAAGCCCATGCTAGAGAAGGACGGAGGCAGCATCGAACTGATAGACATACAGGGGGACAAGGTCATTGTCCGCCTCTGCGGACGCTGCGCATCCTGCCCGGCATCAGGCGTGACATTGAAGAACACGGTGGAGGACAAGCTCCGCGAATTCGTATCACCCGAACTGACAGTGGAAGAGGCTAAATAGTTTCAAACACCAGCAGAAGCACATTCCAATGCATACAAAAGACATATCCTCTTATCAGCATTCCCATGTTTTCAGTCTGACTGAAAAAAAGACTGAGACGAAAACGTTCTGGGTGGTTGTCCTTACGGTCTCCATGATGTTCGTCGAAGTCATTACCGGGTGGATATACCACTCAATGGCGCTGTTTGCCGACGGATGCCATATGAGCACCCATGCCCTGGCGCTGACAATTTCGCTCATGGCGTTCATTTTCGCACGCCGGCATGCAACCGACAGGAGCTATACTTTCGGGACATGGAAGCTTGAAGTCCTCGGAGGATTCACCAGCGGTATAATCCTTGGATTCGTTGGTTTGTTCATGGGATATGTGTCGATAGTCCGCCTTTATCAGCCCATGGAGATCAAGTATAATGATGCGATTCTGGTAGCCGTAATCGGACTTGCAGTAAACCTGATAAGCATTTTGCTGCTCAATCCCGGACACCACCACCATCATCACGGACATGACGATGACGACCATTCCCATGACGAACATCATCACGGGCACGAAAACCTGAACTTGAAGGCTGCTTATCTCCATGTAATGGCCGATGCGATGACATCCGTATTCGCGATCATCGCACTTCTCGGCGTAAAATTAATGGGCTGGAACTGGCTTGATCCTCTTATGGGAATAGCAGGAGCGATGCTGGTGCTCAGATGGACATGTCTTCTTCTTGAGGAAACCGGCGTCATCCTTCTCGACAAAGATGTCGGCAGCTCTGTTTCCGAAGAGATAAAAAGCATCATCGAGTCTGATTCCGACACCCGCATAAGCGATCTGCATGTCTGGAAGGTGGGAATGAACAAATACGCCTGCATCATTTCCCTGGTGTCCAGCACTCCCCATGATTTGAAATACTACAAACAGCTGTTGAGCGCACATGGTGAAATAGTCCATTTGACCATAGAGATATCCAAATGCACGGACAGCAAGGAAATATAAAGGAATATTGTATGAGCAAAACAGTATATGTCGACAATAACGCGACTACACAGACTGATCCGGAGGTCTTCGAAGCCATAAAACCCTTCTTCTGCGATCTCTACGGGAATCCTTCGAGCATCCATACGTTCGGAGGCCAGGTCGCAGGACATATCAAGAAGGCCAGGGAGTCCCTGGCATCGCTTCTCGGCTGCGAACCTACGGAGATAATCTACACCAGCTGCGGAACTGAAAGCGACAATTCAGGAATCATGAACGCACTTTTCCTGACTCCTGAAAGAAGAAAAATAGTAATCAGCAAAGTCGAACATCCAGCCGTCAAGAATCTTGGTTCCGAACTTGTAAGACGCGGATACAGGGTCGAGGAAATACCTGTCGACGGCAAGGGACGGCTCGACATGGACAGGCTCAGGCAGGAAGTGAATTCTGAAACTGCAGTCGTGTCCGTGATGTGGGCGAACAATGAAACCGGTAATATCTATCCTGTCAGGGAAATCGCGCAGATCGCCCACCAGCATGGCGCCCTCTTCCACACCGATGCCGTACAGGCCGTAGGCAAGATACCGATGAACCTTGCAAAGGAAAGCATCGACATGCTCAGTCTTTCCGGACACAAGCTCCATGCGCCAAAGGGCGTTGGCGCCCTTTATGTGAAACGCGGAGTAAGGTTCCGTCCATACATAATCGGGGGGCACCAGGAACGCAGCCGCAGGGGCGGAACTGAGAATGTCACAGGAATTGTCGCTCTCGGCAAGGCTGCGGAACTCGCTGGAAAGAACATGAAACTCGAGAACACCAAGGTGAAAGAGCTCAGGGATAGGCTTGAAAGGGAACTCGTGTCGGCGGTTCCAAAGACAAGAATAAACGGCGATCCTGAGAACCGTCTGCCAAACACGACGAACATAAGCTTTGAATTCATTGAAGGGGAAGCAATCCTCCTCCTGATGAACCAGCTGGGCATCTGCGCATCCAGCGGGAGCGCGTGCACGACCGGGAGCCTTGAACCCTCGCATGTACTTCGTGCGATGGGAGTCCCATACACCGCCGCGCACGGCTCGATCCGCTTCAGTCTTTCAAGATTCAATACTGGAGAAGAGATGGAGTATATAATCAGGAATCTCCCGCCGATAATCGCAAGATTAAGGCAGATCTCACCGTATTGGCAGGAGAAGTAAGACAGGCTTTCCAGCCTGTTTTATAATTACAAAACAACGGGCTGGAAAGCCCGTCTTACTAAAAAGGAAAGATGAAAAATGAACACCAACATATGGATGGAACGGAACATGAAATACACTTTCATTGATGGAGAAACAGGATTCACGCTTGATGTCGCCGGAATGAACTTCTCAGAGCCCGACCTGGAAAACCTCTCCGCGAAGTTCGCAGAAGCCAATGGGGAAATGAAGAAAATAGAAGCCGGCGCAATAAAAAATCCGGATGAAAACAGGCAGGTGACCCACTTCACCGACCGTACCGCCTATCCTTCATCCCAGCTTTTCGCGGACGTCGAGAAATTCGTCGAGGATGTCCGCAGCGGAACAATCAAGGGCAGCACCGGAAAGAAATTTGATTCGGTCGTCATCAACGGCATCGGCGGATCCGCCCTCGGCCCGCAGCTCCTTAATTTCGCGATAAACGGCCCCTACTGGAACGAGCTCAGCAACGGAAAGAGAAAAGGTTATCTCAAGATCTATTTTACGGACAACACCGACACCGCCGGCGTCAAGGACGTCATGGCCGCAGTCGACCTCAGGAGCACGCTCATCCTGAGCATCTCAAAGTCAGGTGGAACCCAGGAAACCAAGAACAACATGATCGCATTCGAGATCCTCTACAAGCAGAAGGAGCTCGACTTCACGAAACACGCCTGCGCCATCACGATGGAAGGCAGCGATCTCGACAAATATTCAAAGTCCAGGAACTGGCTGAAAATCTTCCCGATGGCCGAATCGATCGGCGGAAGGACGAGCGAGACCAGCATTGTCGGACATCTCCCTGCAGCCCTCGCCGGAATAGACTTCAAGAGCTTCCTCGCCGGTGCATGCAGGATGGACAATCTGACGAGGGAGCCTGAAGTGAAGAAGAACCCCTCTTATTTCCTTGCGGCAATGTGGTATATAGCCGGAAATGGCCACGGCGACAAGAACATGGTCATAGTACCCTACTCCGACCGTCTCGTCCTGCTCTCGAGATATCTCCAGCAGCTTGTCATGGAGAGCATCGGCAAGGAGAAGGATCTCGACGGAAATACCGTAAACCAGGGGCTGAACGTGTTCGGCAACAAGGGTGGAACCGACGCACATGCATTCATCCAGCAGTTGAACGACGGGCGCAACGATTTCTTCGTGACCTTCATAGAAGTCCTCAAGGACAGCATGATCATTCCGATTACGGAAACCATTTCAATGGGCGACTACCTGCATGGGTTCCAGGCCGGACTTGCCAAGGCGCTTCTTTCAAAGGGGCGCCAGGTGATCGACATGCAGATCAACGAAGTCTCCGCATTCAACCTTGGAATGATCATTGCGCTTTATGAAAGGGCTGTTGCATTCTATGCCGAACTCATCCACGTAAACGCCTTCCACCAGCCTGGCGTCCAGGCCTACAAGCTCGCCAGCAAGGATGTCATAAGCCTCATCTCGGAGCTTCAGTCCAAGCTTGACACGGTCGGTAAGTTCAAGGGCACACTGCAGGAACTCTGCGCAAAGACAGGTCTTGTGGAAAGGGAGCTCGAGGTCTCAGGACTTCTCGCGAAGTTCGCGGAGAATTCGAAGAAACGCAAGTTCCCCGGCTTCAAGATCTCAAGGGAGTGGAATTCCGGCAAAGGCTGGATCTACAATATCAGGAGCAACTCGTAATTCGATACCGGATAATTGAGAAAACTACAGAAAATTTAAAAGATACACATGCCTTACGGCATTAACTACGAACAAAAACATTGAAATTCGCTGGTAGTTAAGCCCGTAATGGCTGTTCTTAATTTACATGTATACTTACCGCAAGATGAATGATATCCAGAAGCAGGATGTTGTCGCATACAGGAAGATTCAAGGACTTCCTTTGCATTCACCCCCTCATTTTGAAGACGGGTTCAAGACATATCTTTTAACGGCCGCAAATTACGAACATAATCATATAATGCTCTCCGAAGACAGAAGGATGGATTTTCAAGATAAGCTAACTAATAGATTATCTGCAATTGAGGGAGCTTCCATCTTTGCTTGGAGCGTGCTACCCAATCACTACCATATTCTTGTCATGGCAGAGTTAACTACGATCAAAACAGCTCTAGCTAAACTGCACAATGGGATAGCCACACAATGGAACCGTGAAGACAATTGCCTTGGACGCAAAGTATGGCACAGATTCAGTGACAGGCATATAAGAAGTGAGAATCATTACTGGGCTACTATCAATTACATTCATAAGAATCCTGTGATACATGGCTATGCATCCATAACTTCAGAATGGAATACCAGCAGTTTCAATATTTTCCAGGAAAAGGTTGGAAAAGAAAAAATGTCCCTTATCTTACAAAACTTTCCTGTAGACAAGATGGGGAATGGATGGGATGACTGAAGAAGACACGCCTTTTGGCGTTGACTACTAACAAATGCGAAATTAAAAACCAAGAGAAGAACAGCCCTTACGGGCTTGACTACGAGCGAATACGAGTAAAATTCTCGAAGATTGATTCGTTTGTAGTTAACGTCGCAAGACGTGTTCTTGATTGAGATGTTTACGGACTTGACTACTAAAGACAAGAGAAGAACAGCCCTTACGGGCTTAACTACGAACGAATACGAATACATGAAGAGCAGAAGTTTAAAAAACTCCAGTCATTTGCAGACACTTGCGAAATTCGCAGAATTGAAATTTTCCGGCAGTGAGAGGAAGGCTGCGGAACTATATCCATTTCTTGCGTCAAACTATTATCTTGGACTAATCGGCGATGATCTTAAAAACGATCCGGTCTTCAAGCAGTGCTTTCCGGACAAAGGGGAGCTGATCAGGAGCATCACGCTTTCAGAAGATCCTCTTTCCGAGGAAAAGCAGATGCCAGTCCCCGGACTTATTCACCGCTACTCCGACCGTGTAGTCCTGCTTGTGACCAACAGATGCGCGGTCCACTGCCGTTTCTGCTTCCGGAAGCGCAAATGGAGGGCTGGGAACGGGCAGCAGGACATCGATGACATATATCTGCAGGAAGCCTGCAAATATATAAAGAGCCATGACAGAATAAGAGAGGTCCTGATTTCAGGAGGGGATCCGCTGATGCTGGAAACAGCAAGGCTGAAGAAAATAATTGATTCCATCTTAAAAATAAAGAATGTAGATGTCATAAGGATAGGTACAAGAATGCCGGTTGTCCTTCCGAAAAGGATTGATGCTATGCTTGTGTCAATGCTTTCCAGGATTCCTGGGCTGTGGATCATGACCCATTTCAACCATCCGGTCGAAATTACTGAAGAATCCAGGAGGGCCTGTTCCATGTTGATAAAAGCCGGAATTCCTATTTTGAACCAGACGGTCCTACTTAAGGGGATAAATGACAGCACGGAAATCCTGGAAGAGCTTTTCAGAGGGCTGATCAGGATAAAGGTCAAGCCACATTATCTTTTCCATGTGGATCCGGCAGAAGGGAATGCGCATTTCCGGACAGGAATAGAAAAGGGTCTGGAGATAATCGGAAAACTGCGTCCGCGGCTTTCATCCCTTGGCACGCCTGTTTTTGCGATTGACCTGCCTGAAGGAGGGGGGAAGGTCCCCCTGCAGCCTGACTATAGGGCTGGTGAAAAATATAAAGGTTTGAACGGACGGAAAATCCCCTACCCGTCGGCTTATTGAAAAAATGATGGAACCTTGATTATTCTTCTTGAGAAAATGAATCGTGATGCTATTTTACGCGTTGCGTTTTAGAATTATCTTTGGAGTTGACCAGATGCCCACTTACGAATACGAATGCAAAGCATGCGGAAAGACGTTTGAAGTCTTCCAGAAAATGTCAGACGAACCTTTGAAAACATGCATATGCTGCAAGAAGAAGCCTGTCCGGCGCAAAATCGGCACCGGCGCGGGAATCATCTTCAAGGGCAGCGGATTCTACTGCACCGACTACCGCAAGGACAGCTACAAAAGCGCACAGAAGGCTGATACGGCATCTCAATCAAGTTCAAGTGCCAGTACCAGTAGCAGCACCAGCAGTACCAGCTCCAGTTCCAAGAGTGATAAAAGCGAAGCTAAATCAACAAAATAATAATAGGAGATCTAAATATGCTTATGAAATGTGGCAGCTGCGGGCACGACAACCAGCTTGGAGCAATTTTCTGCAGGGGTTGCGGAGAAAAACTTGACGTAGAAACAATGCGCCCTAAGGTCATGGAAAACAAAGGATCAGCATCCGGTATTGGCGGCCTTATCAGAAATCTTATAGGATTCCTGATATTCCTCGGACTCGCAGGCGTAATAGTGATGATGTTCTATCCCCAGGATCTATCGGTATATCCATCTCTCACCGGTGATGATGCTCTAAAAGCTGCAAAGATCAAATATGATGCGATGTTGAAGAAGGCTGACACAGGATTCGGCGACGACAGCTACTCGTTCACCCCCCAGGAAGCGACCTATCTCTATAATGAACTTTTTGTAGCCAAGGCTCCAACGGACTCATCGGCATACAATATCGAGAAACTCATATTCTCCACCGATTCAGTCGGCTTCACGCATATCATCCTCAAGACGAAACTGGGTGGCAAGCTCCCGACCACGTTTGAAATTACAGGAACCATAGTAAACAGCGACAAGGTGAAGGACTCAATTTCAGTCCGCTTCAACGCCATGGAATACAAGATGGGGCATATGCCGATAAAATTCGCGGAGAAGCAGGTCCTCGAAAAATATGATCCCGCCCTGGCAGGCGCAAACATAGACAAGATCCTCAAGGCCCTCACTAAAATAGAATATAATACGGACACGAAGAGTTTCGTACTGAAGTTCTAAATATTTTTCCTATAGGAAAAATATATCCACCTGCTCAACGCTTCTTGGGGGCGCTGCGTCTCGGAGCGATTGTCTTTTCCCTTGCCCGAAGCTGGATACGTATCGGAAGTCCGGTAAGTCCAAGACTGTTTCTCAATGAATTCTTGAGGTATGCCAGATAGTTCGACGTGCAGACACCGGGGTCATTCACGAACAACAGGAATCTCGGAGGCTCGTTCCCCACCATGGTCGCATAATAGACCTTGAAATGGTGCTTCACAGTTCCAATCGCGGAAGGTGCATTCTTGGACGTTGCATCGGTAAGTATCTTGTTGATCAGCGAAGTCGGAATCTGCATGCGCATGTTTTCCCTTACCTCGGCAATCGCCGTGGTTATCTTTTCAAAATTGGAACCGTCGAGCGCTGAAATAAAGACCACCGGCGCATAATCCATGAAATGCATGCAGTAGCGTATCTCGCTCTGTATGTCCTCCCTCTTGACCGCCTTCCTGCACAAATCCCATTTGTTCGCGAGAATGATGCAGCCTTTCCCGGACTGTGCAATCATGTCCGCGATCTTCTTGTCCTGGGCGGTTACGCCATCTATGCTTGCTTCGACTACGAAAAGCACGAGCTGGGCTTTTGAGACGGCCTCTTCGGCCCTCATGACGCTGAAGATTTCAACTGATGTATCCGCCTTGCGCTTCTGCCTGAGGCCTGCAGTATCGACAAGGACGGCCGGCACCTTCCCTTCCTTGCATTGGAGCTCGAAGCTTACTTCGACGGAATCCCTGGTCGTTCCGGGAATATTGCTGACCATGACGCGCTTATGCCCGACAAGCCTGTTGACAATGGATGATTTACCGACGTTGGGGCGACCGACAACGGCAATTCTCAGGCCAGGCTCCACCAGGGGTGCAGCATTCTCCCAGTCGATCACTTCCACAACCGCATTGAGGAGGGCGTCAATGCCTCTCCTATGGACACATGATACAGGAAATATCTTATCGAACCCGAGTTTTGCGAAATTCGCAGCCTCGTTGTCTATGGTAGAATTATCCGCCTTGTTCACTACGACAAAAACTTTCTTTCCGCTCGTGCGCAGCTTGTTGGCGATATCCATGTCCAGGGCAGTGGCGCCTGCCTGCACATCGGTGACAAGCACCAGCACTTCCGCGCTGTCAATGGCGATATCGACCTGCTCCTTTATTTCAGAGTCCCATATTCCGATATTCTTCTTCTGTCCACCATACATTCCGAGTCCGCCTGTATCTATGATCTGGAAATGCCTGTCGTTCCATATGGCCGGCGCGGCGACGCGGTCGCGGGTGACACCGCTCTCCTCGTGGACGATCGCGAGACGGCGTTTGAGTATGGCGTTGAAAAGGGAGGACTTGCCCACGTTCGGACGTCCCACGATTGCTACTGTCGGAATTTTATAATCCATTATTACCCTTATATTTACTGCAAATGCACAAAGTTTTCACTATCAAGGGAATAATCTACTATACATTTCAATATTTTCGCGGAGGATTGGCGGATTTCACGATGGAATATCATTTTGCGGGCTTGAGAAATATCTTCAAGTCCTACTTATGGTACGGGGATGAAAAGGACAAGAAAGGACATAAATAGCAACAAACAATAGACTCACGCTGTGAACTCCAACAAAGATAAATTCAAATCATTAAGCAAATTGCCGGCGGGACGCCAGCGCTCCGATAAATTTCAAATGCGAACACCGTTTCACCGGCTCTCCGATTCTCCGGTTCAGATTTCGTGCTTTGCGCCGCAGCGCGGGCAGTTCACGGATTTTGCAGAGAACATCGGAGGGACTTTAATACGCAGGCCGCAGGCGCAGTCGATGAAATTGAACTTGTTGACCCGGAGAAGGATGTCGTTCGCATCACGCGTCTGCTGCTTCCTGTCGAACGCCGGCTGTTCTCTTTTAATCCCGCGAAGTTCGAGTTCCTCGGCGGAGCGGAGATCGCTGCCGCCGGCTATGTTTCCACCCTTAAGGCTGGCATATGCCTTATTGTATTCGCCAAGTCCTGCTCCGGAGGCCATCGTCCTGAGTATTTTTATTCTTTCCTCAGTAGGCGGATGGGTGCTGAAAAGGCTGAACACGGCGTTTCCGCTCGCCTTGTTGAGCGGGTTGATTATGTACATGGGGGCAGTGACGCGGTTTGCAGACTCAAGTGGAATGGTTGATCTTGAGATTTTTTCCAGCGCTGAAGCTAGTCCCTCCGGATATCTTGTGAAGATAGCGGCAGAAGCATCGGCGAGATATTCACGGCTTCTCGAACATGCGAAGTATAGGAGGTTTGCAAGAATAGGTGCGAGTATCGCAAGGACTATCGCAATCACGAAAAGAATCAGCTGCAGCTGGTTTCCTCCGCCATCTCTTGACGAGGAACTCGAGCGGCGGCTCCCCATCCCTCCATAGAACATGCTCCTGGTATATACATCCGCCAGGACAACAATCACTCCGAGCATTATTCCGGCAAGTGTCATGAAACGGCTGTCCTGGTTTTTGACATGTCCGATCTCATGGGCTATCACCCCCTGGAGCTCGTCGCGTGAAAGGACTGAAAGAAGTCCGGTCGTAACGGCAACCGCCGCATTGGACGGTGTCCCGACGGCAAAGGCGTTCGGTGCGCGGCTCTCGATTATGAAAACCTTCGGTGTCGCCGGAAGCGCAGCCGCAATCCTCATCTCTTCGACAATATTATACAGCTGTGGAGCATCGTCATGGGAGACCTCACGGGCGCCGGAGAGGGAAAGAAGTATGTTCTTGCCTTCAAGAACAGCCAGCACTGTCAGGAAAAACCAGGCGAGTCCGGCGAGGAACACTCCGCCGAGGATGCCGTCCTGGCTGCCAGTGACCGAACCTCCGATGGCCGCACCGAGCATGACCAACAGGATGCCCATGGAGATTATGAGAATCACCGACTTTATCTTGTTCTGCTGTATCGCCTGCCACATTAATATTTCACGATTTAATGATTTAGTGATTTATTTAGAGATTTAGAGATTTGTGATGTAAAGATTTAAAAAGACCGGAATCCAGAAGGATGGCCATCTGTGCCTCTGTGCCTCTGTGCCTCTGTGCCTTTGTGCCTCTGTGCCTCTGTGCCTCTGTGCCTCTGTGCCTCTGTGCCTCTGTGCCTCTGTGCCTTTTTTTAGAACTTAACGGACGGTGCCTGGCGCTGTGCTTCATCCTTCAGCTCGAAGAGATCCATTGCAGTGAATCCGCCGATATTGGCGACTATGTTCGAGGGAATGACCTGTATCCTGGTATTGTAGATCATCACCTGATCATTGTATGCCTGGCGTGAAAACGCGATCTTGTTCTCAGTCGAGGACAATTCTTCCTGGAGGGCTAGGAAATTCTGGTTGGCCTTGAGATCCGGATAGGCTTCGGCAACTGCCATCAGGCGGCTGAGGACGCCCGAGAGTTCGCCTTCGGCCTTTGCCTGGGCGGCGACACCGCTTGCCTGGACGGCGGCGGCCCTGGCCTTCACGACTGCTTCGAAGGTTCCGCTCTCATGCTTCGCATATCCCTTCACGGTCTCAACTATATTCGGGATGAGATCGTGCCTGCGCTTGAGCTGGACATCGATCTGCGCCCAGGCGTTCTTCACCTGGTTTCTTAACGCGACAAGGCCATTATAGGTCATCAGGAACCAGAGGCCGATTACTACCACTATCCCAATAAAGACCATCGCCATTATTCCTAAAACTGCTCCACTCATGATATTCTCCTTTTTTTAGTTTGATTTCTTTTTAAATACAGAATTAAGGAAAGCCGACATTTTCCCGGCCGCCCCCGTGGAAGACATGATCTGTTCAAGCTCCCCCTTGTCGAACCACAGTCCGTGGTTGTATATGCATTTGTCTATTTCGACAACGGGTTCTATGGAAAGTTCCACTGGATTCATTGTTTTCCTGCATACAGGGCATTTCCTTTTTCCTGCAGGCCTGTCGGATTTCTTCAGGTCCGCCATAAGTCCGGAAACGGCCATGGCGCCTGTATTGTCAGGCTGCAACAGCATTTCAAGCTCGCCCTCATCGAGCCAGACGCCCCCGCAGAGATGGCAGAAGTCTATCTCGATTCTGTTGAATTCGAGAATGAGCATTTCAGTATCGCATGCGGGACAGAGCATATCAGTGTCTTTGTTTTACAGTTCTATGTTATAATCGCATGAAACATTAATTGGACATCCAGCATTTTGAGTTGCGGGCGGGGCCTGGGTCAAATGCCTCAGGCGCTTTCCTCAAGATGTCCCACCGCTCCGTATATCAGTACGTGAAATGACACATATGTAAGCAGGAGACCGAGTATGAACGGCATGAAGACCGGGGTCTTCAGTCCGGAGTCGATCACGGCAACTTCGATGTTCCCAGGGTTGTAATAGACTTTGACCGGGGAATCGACGGGATATTTCTTCAGGAGATCACGGATTTCGGTCTCGGAGCCTGAATAGTATGTGTCGCTGAAGTTGAACCATGAAAAGAAATCAAGATAGCCTATGTTGTTTGAGGTGTAATATTTCTCCCCCACCATGTATTCGTAGACTATATAGGGGCGAAGGACATCCTTGGTCTTGTTCTCCGGGATATCATCTGCATCGACCGCAAACGAATGGATTATCTTCCCTTCGGCGACAGGCCAGGATTTGCACTTTGAAACTTCCAGGATGAGGCTCACCCCGTAGAATGCAATAAACAGTCCCGCCAGAAGCACAACTCCAGCAGAAATTTTCCTTGAGAGCGTTATTTTCATCGGAAACCATCCGGTTCTAGTTTATTTGAATAATAAAAATACATGATTTACTGCAATAAAGCAATTAAAATTTCCAATATTCAGGCTATAGTAACGGCTGCTCAAACAAAATTATGGAGTTTATCATATGACTGACAAGGATGTATTGGATCATTTCATGAAGTCGGGAGCGCTTCTCGAAGGGCATTTCCAGCTCAGAAGCGGCCTCCACAGCAACCGTTTCTTCCAGGCCGCACTGGTGCTGCAGTACCCGGACATCGCTGAAAGACTCTGCGCCGAATTGGCAGACAAGTTCAAGGGCATCAAGGTCGATGCCGTCCTCTCCCCCGCCCTCGGCGGACTTATTGTCGGACAGGAAGTGGGCCGCAGGATCGGCTGCAAGGCTATTTTTGCTGAAAAGGAAAATGACAATCTCGTCTTGAGACGCGGTTTCACGATTTCCAAAGGTGATAAAATACTTGTCGCTGAAGACGTGGTCACAAAAGGCGGACGCGTAGATCAGACTGTCAAACTCGCCCGCAGCATGGGCGCAGAAGTCGTCGGGATAGCCGTGATCGTCGACAGGTCGACAGGCGATGTGAAATTCGACGTGCCATTCAAGAGCCTGCTGAAACTGCAGTTTGACACATATGAACCGGCAGCATGCCCACTCTGCGCAAACAAGACTCCGCTTGTAAAGCCAGGTTCGAAATAAGAAAATCCAAGAGACCATTCAACAATGATTAATTATCTGCTGAGCAAAGTATTCGGTTCAAAGTCCTTGCGCGACATGAAGAAGCTCATGCCTGTCGTCGCAAAAATCAATGAAATGGAAAGATCCTATCAGAATCTCACAGAAGAACAGCTGAAAGCCAAAACACAGGAATTCAAGGACAGGATAGCAAAAGGCGAGACCCTTAACGACATCCTCCCGGAAGCCTTTGCGACGGTCAAGAACGCCTGCCGCAGGATGATGGGTTCCAAGATAATAATATGCGAACAGGAACGCACCTGGGACATGATCCCGTTCGACGTCCAGCTCATGGGCGGCATCGTCCTTCACAGGGGGAACATCGCCGAAATGGCGACAGGTGAAGGAAAAACCCTCGTAGCGACACTGCCCCTGTATCTCAATGCCCTCTCCGGCAAGAACTGCCAGCTTGTGACCGTCAACGACTACCTGGCGAAACGCGACTCTGAATGGATGGGCGCCATCTTCAAGTATCTCGGCCTTACAGTAGGCTGCCTGCAGAACCAGATGATGCCTATGCACCGCCGCGATCAGTACGCATGCGACATCACCTACGGTACGAACAGCGAATTCGGATTCGACTACCTCCGCGACATGGGAATGGCGATGAGCAAGGAGCAGATGGTCCAGAGAAACCACTATTACGCCATCATCGACGAAGTCGACAGCATCCTCATCGATGAGGCAAGGACCCCACTGATCATATCCGGGCCCGTAGCCGTGTCAACACACCAGTTCGACGTCCTGAAGCCCGGGATCGCCGAGCTCTTCAAAAAACAGAACATGTTCTGCTCAAGGTTGATAGCTGAAGCAAGGGAGACGCTTAAAACTGCTGCTGACAGAAGCCCGGAAGAGGAGGATGCGCTGATAAAGCTCCTCCAGGTCAGGTTCGGAATACCCCAGCACCGCCAGCTCATGCATGTCCTGGAGGATGGGAAAATCCTGAAAAAGCTTGAAGTCCTCGAAGGAAGTGTCAGGAGCAACCAGAACAAGGGGATGCTCCAGCAGATCCAGGCGGATCTCTTCTTCATAATTGATGAGAAAGGTCATGAGTCGGATCTTACTGAAAAGGGCCGTACCGCACTCAGCCCCGACAATCCGGAAATGTTCGTGCTTCCTGACCTCCTGGCCACAATACATGACATCGACACAGACGCGACCCTCTCCGAAGCCGACAAGCTCAAGAAGAAGCAGGATTTCCAGGAGGACTTCGCGAAACGCAGTGAAAAACTCCATAACATCTCACAGCTCCTCAGGGCGTACTGCCTGTTTGAAAAGGATATCCACTACGTTGTCCAGGAAAACAAGGTCCTCATCGTCGACGAGCATACCGGACGCCTGATGCCAGGAAGACGTTTCAGCGAAGGGCTGCACCAGGCACTGGAGGCCAAGGAGGATGTCAGCATCGAACGCGAGACCCAGACACTCGCCACCATCACCATCCAGAATTATTTCAGGATGTATGAAAAACTCGCAGGAATGACCGGTACTGCTGAAACTGAAGTCAACGAATTCCACCAGATCTACAAGCTCGATGTCATCGTAGTCCCCACGAACAAGCCGTGCATACGAAAGGACACGAACGACTGCATCTACAGGACAAAGCGCGAAAAGTACAAGGCCATCATAGACGAAGTCAAGGAATGCCATGAGGCTGGACAGCCCGTCCTTCTGGGAACAGTTTCCGTTGAAGTGTCGGAAGTCATCAGCCGCATGCTCAAGCGCGAACGCATACCGCACAGCGTCCTGAATGCAAAGAACCACCAGTTCGAAGCTGATATAGTTGCAAGAGCCGGACAGAAGGGCGGAGTCACCGTCGCCACCAACATGGCCGGCCGCGGTACGGACATCAAGCTGGGCGGCGCAAACGCCACACCCGAGGAATATGAGGAGATAAGGCGCTTGGGCGGACTTCACGTCATCGCCAGCGAACGCCATGATTCACGCCGAATAGACCGGCAGCTGCGCGGACGCTGTTCGCGGCAGGGCGATCCGGGTTCGTCCAGATTCTATGTCTCGCTGGAAGACAATCTCATGCGTCTTTTCGGTTCCGACAGGGTCGCGACGATCATGAGCAGGCTCGGACTCGAGGAAGGCGAGGAACTCCAGCATCCTCTCCTCAACAGATCCATCGAGACTGCGCAGAAGCGCGTCGAACAGCATCACTTCTCCATCCGAAAGAGGACTCTCCAGTACGACGACGTGATGAACAAGCAGCGCGAAGTGCTCTACGGTTTCAGGAAGGAAGTGATCAACTCGACCAACCCCAATGAGATCATCTTTGACATCCTCAACCAGGAAGTCGAAGCGCGCGTCGACGAAGCATTCCAGTTCAACGGCAAGATCGCAGTATCATTCGAACCCGATCCTCTTCTCAGCTGGCTCAACTCCACGTTCCCGCTCGGATTCATCAAGAAGGACTTTGAAACGAAGAATGAAAACGGAGTTCCTGAAAGAGATGTAATATTGAAGAAGGTAATGGAACGCATTGAAAAGGCCTACAGCATCAAGACCTCTCTCGAGACCCCTGATTCCCAGAAATGGCTTGAACGGCACACCCTTCTGGAAGCGATCGACCGCCTCTGGCAGGAGCATCTCTATGCAATGGACCATCTGCGTGCAAGTATCGGACTCAGGGCCTACGCACAGAAGGATCCACTGATCGAATACAAGCAGGAAGCCTTCAAGGTCTTCGATGCCCTCATGGGGGACATATATCAGGAGATTCTGACCAACATGTTCCGCTCTGCAACTTCTTTGGCGGCTTTTGAAAACCTGTTCGCATCGCTTCCGCAGAACCTCATACACGATCAGATCGACCAGTTCGGTGGAATTGGCTCGGCAGAACCGGAGGCGGCACCTGCGGGAGCCCAGCAACCGCCACCCGGACCCGACGGACAGCCTTCAACTGCAGCCGAATCCATGCCTGAGCCCCAGATCACATTTGTAAGGAACACTCCGAAAACCGGTAGAAATGACCCCTGCCCCTGCGGCAGCGGCAAGAAATACAAGAAGTGCTGCGGGAAATAAAATAAATTCCCTCGACATGCTCAGGAATTTATAATCTCTTTCTTGGATGTAGAGTTCGCCGTCTCGGCGAAGAGTCTTAATTCCTCTTGTCTGAGACAGACAACGCTACATCCAGCAAATCCTGTCAGAATATTTTCTTGAGTATTTTACGTCAGGCGCTCCGGCCTGACCATGGAGTGCGCGTGTCGAAGTCACCGCTGTGCCTTTACAGCGGAACCGTTATTCCCCAGTTTCCAGCGGAATACAAAGCGCAGAATGACTTGCCCATTTTCTATTTCTCCCCATATTTTTCATTAAGCTTTGCACTCACCACTGTTATTTTCTTTGTTTCCTCTTCTGAAGGAAGTTCACTTAGCGTGTATTTATAAGAAGAAAGAACATGTCTAATGACCATTTCGCTTAGCTCATAGGATTCGGAAGAAACAATTATCGCCTGTGTTATTTTGCCATTTGCAGACCATGTCTCCGCCGTAACTTTTCCATGAATATCTGAACAGCCTAAATATATTATAGACATGGTCGAGCTAGTTTCTAGCAAGCCAATTCCACGCTGACCATATATATTGCCGCCTGTTATCATTTTGACTGCATAGAGCTCAAGCTCAGACGGAGACGAGAAGAAAAGATCAATAAAACTTTTGGGTTTTGTTTTCAATACAAACTGTTTCCATCTATAATCTTGAAAAAGGGATAGCATAGGCTTTTCTGAGCTGGAATTTATATTCATCTCTTTTAAGCGTGTCAAAGTTTTTTCTGAATCATTTAAAATACCTTCCCTATCGCCAAGGAAGTATTGTTCAAATACTCCAGGATCAGCTTTGACTGGACGAATAGCCTGTAGTTTAAACTTGTCACTTTCTATTCCGACAATCCATCCATCCCCGCCAACAAACATCTTGTTAATATTTTTCACTGGCAGGATGAAAGTACAGTATCCGAGATCAACCGTTTCTCCTTGAACATCTTTCAAAGGATTGAATTGCCGAGGAAAAGAGGAACTGGCATAATTTGTTAGAGTCGAGCATGAATCATAGATTTTTTTACAGACGTATACCCGCCAGCTTAACAATAATAAGAATAAGGAACAAATTAGGACTATTGATATGATTGTTATTTTTTTCATAGATTAACGCTTTGTTAGTTGAAAGACAACACACAACTTGCGTGGAAAATCATCCCTGGCAGACCGCACAAAGAATGGTACACCCTTCCGCCGTCGCAAGGAAGCTATGGCGGACGCAGAAAGGGCGTACCTACTTTTCTATCATCTTCAGCGCCTCTTCAATGTCCGTGACCGGCTGGCTGCACTTGTGTTTCCTGCAGACATAGATGGTGGTCTTCCCGTCAACCTGTTTATAATCCTTTGCGAATTCCGCAATTTTCAGGATCCCTGCTTTCTTGTTGCCGGCAGGAACAGATATCAGCGTCATGAACGGCTGGTATGTCTTCCTCAGTGTCTCTGCGAACTTCGCAGCTTCAGGATCATCTTTCTTGCCGACAACGACAACTTCTGTTGAATTCTCAGAATAAAGCAGCGCGCTCAGGTAGTTCGTGAAGCTTCCGGGATATCGGTTGACGAGTTCCGCGACTGACTTGAGTATCTTGAACGCTTTCTCCTCATAAGCCGGATTTCCGGTCAAAGCCGAAAGCCTGAGCAGATTCATCATCTGCACGGAATTTCCGGAAGGAAGAGCACCATCGAAGTTCACCTTCGGCCTGAAGATCAGATTCTCATGCTTTTCGGATGTCATGAAATATGCGCCTTTGGCCACATCATGGAAGCTGTCACTTAGCACCTTATCCAGTTCCATTGCGGCGGAAAGGTATTTTTCATCAGAACCAGCCTCATAAAGTTCGAGAAGCCCCCAGATCATGAAAGCATAGTCGTCGAGCTGCCCTTCAACGGCAAGCTCGCCGTCGATATAGCGGTGGTAGAGACCACCTCCTTTGCCATACCTCATCTTTTCAAGTATGAAATCCGCCGCCCTTGTGGCCGCATTCAGATGGCTTTCTGAATTCACCGCACCTGCGAACTTCGCAATCGCGGCGATCATGAGCCCGTTCCAGTCGGCAAGGATCTTCGTGTCACGCAACGGCCTTGTTCTTTCGCTCCTGTGATCAAGCATCTTCGATCTTATCCTCAAGATCATCGATTTCATTTCTGGAACTGTCTTGTCAAATTCACCGGCAAGCTTATCGTGCGAATTCCCCAGGTGCAGGATATTGTTCATCGAACCGCCATGTATTGGATCGGTGTAATTACCCTGATCGTCAACGTTGAAATATCTTACTGCAACAAGCGCCTCATCCTTTTCAAGCGCGGAAAAAACCTCATCGTATTTCCAGACATAGAACTTCCCCTCCTCGCCTTCGCTGTCTGCGTCCTCCGCCGAATAAAATGCACCTTCCTTTGACGTCATATCGCGCATGACGTATACTATCGCATCACGGGCTGTATCCACATATTCCTCTTTTCCGGAGTTCTGATAAGCTTCAACATAAGCCATGACAAGCATCGCCTGGTCGTAGAGCATCTTCTCGAAATGGGGGAGCAGCCACTTCGCATCTGTAGAATACCTGTGGAACCCTCCGCCGAGCTGGTCATGGATCCCCCCTGCCCTCATTTTATCCAGAGTGAATTCAACCTGTCTTAATATTTCCTTGTCGCCGGAAACCCTGGCCTGCCTTATCAGGAAAAGCAGACGGTGCGCTGAAGGGAACTTGGGTGCATTTCCAAAACCTCCGTCCTTCTTGTCGAACTCAGAGGAGATCTCATCCGCAGCCTTGTTGCACAGCCCTTCCCCGATATCAGCCGCAAACGTCTTGTCTGAATTGCCTTTGAGGGCAGCTGAGACTTTTTCAGCTGACGACAGGACATCATCCTTCTTGTTCTTCCAGAGATCGGCTAGTTTGGGAAGTATTTCGAGAAGGCCTGTCATACCGAACCTGCTCTCCCTGGGAATGTATGTTGCAGCGAAGAATGGTTTCTTGTCCGGGGTCATGATAATTGTCAATGGCCAGCCGCCGGTACCGGTCAGGGCCTGGCATACGCTCATGTATACATTGTCGATGTCGGGGCGCTCCTCCCGATCTACCTTGATGCTTATGAATGACTTGTTGAGGATCGCAGCCACCTCGTCATTTTCAAACGATTCCTTTTCCATGACATGGCACCAGTGGCAGGTGGCATAACCGATTGAAAGGAATATCGGCTTGCCTTCATCCGCGGCCTTCTTGAAAGCCTGGTCGCTCCATGGATACCAGTTGACAGGATTATGCGCGTGCTGGAGGAGATACGGGCTTTTCTGCCCTTCAAGAGGATTTGAATGAGATGTCATGGAAGAGGCTCCTGTTATGAATAACAATAGTACCAAGCAACATTTTCCCTTGATGACCATAATACCACCATGATGAAATGTTGACAAAGAGATGGAAAAGCGACAGGATTAATTTATAATCGCAAATGGAAGATGCAAATTCCATGCCTTGAGTTCAAACAAGGAAAGCAATTGCGGATTTGTTAGTTAAACGTTGCTCGAAAAGGTAATCCCGAAATGAAATTTGTCTTGAAAAGTAACACAGACATTCCTGTCTGTGGGTTCAAATTGAATTTTTCGTCACAGACAAGAATGTCTGTGCTACCCCCTTTTCGAGCAGGCTCTAGTTAAGCCCGTGAGGGCTGTTCTTTGGAATTTCCCCTTATCACGAACACCCGACTGGCGTTCTCGCTAATCCTAGTGGAAAGCATATCGAAACTGAGATTCATTGCCGATGCCGCTTTTTCATATACTTCCCTTATGCCAATTGCCTTGTCATCAGTCTCAAGAAAGATCCGTCCGCAAGGAATTTCACGCAGCAGTCCGCAGAGCTTTCCGTCATCCAGAAGGGCTTCGCCGAAGGAAATATAAAAACCATGATTGATCAGCTGGGACGCCGTCTCGGCATTCCCCCTGTACCCATGGACTATCCATGGAGCCATATTCCCCCTTCTGTTTTTCTCGGTGATAAGCTCAGGATATGCCCTGACGCAATGTATGAGAAGGGGCTTGCTGAGCTTCTTCGCGATTCCAATCTGGGCCCGGAACGCCTGCATCTGCAGATCGAAGGGAACCTTGCAGGCCCTGTCAAGACCGCATTCGCCTATCGCAGCCGCCCCTGCCCCCTTCTCCTCCACAAGAGCCAAATCACGCTCAAGCGTATCTTCATATACGTGCCATGGGTGAAGTCCGACAGAATATAAATCTTTTTGCGGCGGAGAATCCGCCGGAAAAAGATTTATTATTGCAGTTTCCTCCAAATCTTTTGCAGGAGAATGCCTGTGTAAATTGAAATATCTCTTTGTCAATATCGCCTCTTGTGCTAATTTTCTCTTCCAATTCCGCATATTATAGCCTGCGGAACTGGAAAAGAAAATTATGGAATACAAAGTCACATTTCCCAGGAACAACGCCGATGTATTCGCCCTGCCGGGGACATCGGTATACGAATGCATCACGCGCGCCGGCCTGAGAATCAAGAATCCCTGCGCCGGACAGGGCACCTGCGGCAAATGCCGCATAAGGATCCTCTCCGGAGAAGCCGCCCCTTCAGAACAGTGCCGGAAGATCTTCTCCGAAAAGGAATTGTCGGAAGGCTGGCGCCTCGCATGCAGGACGCACGTGACAGGAGATCTTTCCATTGAAGTGCCCGACGAGTCTGTTCCAGAGGAAGGAATTATAATTGTAACATCCGACGATACCAACGGCGCCTATGAAATCAATCCTCTTATAAAAAAGAAATTTTTCAGCCTTGCAGATCCCACGCTTGAAAAACCTGTCGCGGATCTCGAAAATCTGATGAGCGTCATCTCCCATGCCCGTTTTGATCTCAACCATCTCCGCCAGCTGCCGGACTTCCTGAGAAAGAACAATTTCGCCGGAACCGCTGTCTTCTCGGAAAAGAATCTTGTCGCCCTCGAAGACGGCAACACTGAAAATGCGAACTTCGCAGTTGCCGTCGACATCGGGACGACAACCGTCGTCGCCGCACTGCTTGACATGAAAACCGGAAAACAGCTCGGGTGCCACGGACTGCTCAACCCGCAGGTAAAGTTCGGCGATGACGTCCTGAGCCGCATCTGCGCCCAGAGCCAGTCGGAGAAGAACCTCAAGACCCTGCAGAGGGAAATATTAGCCGCGATCAACAAGCTGATAGGAGAACTCTGCACGACTTTCAAGGTATCGTCCGCGAATATCTATGCAGTAAGCATCGCCGGCAACACCGTGATGGAAAATCTCTTTCTTGGAATTCCCGTGAAGGCCCTGGGCGAAATCCCGTTCATACCTCCTTTCAGCAGATCGCTGCGTTTCATTGCATCGGAAATCGGACTCCAGGTCAATCCCGGCGCGGAAATCTTCATATTCCCCGTAACCGGAGGATTTGTCGGAGGCGACATTGTTTCGGGACTCGTTGCAAGCCGTCTGAACGAAAGGATCAACCCAACTGTCTTTGTGGATGTCGGGACAAACGGTGAAATCGTACTGCTTTACAAGGGACAGCTGTATGCGGCATCCGCGGCAGCAGGTCCGGCATTTGAAGGCGCCAGGATCGAGGCCGGCATGCGCGCCGCGGCAGGGGCGATAGAAAAAGTCATCATCAAGGACGGGGAAGTCCTGATAAACGTCATCCGCAACGTGGAACCCAAGGGTATCTGCGGAAGCGCATTGATTGACGCATCCGCGGAAATGCTCAGGTGCGGCCTTATCGATGAGACTGGAAGGATCGTCTCGCCGGATGAATGCCCGGCTGGGACAAGCGACAGCCTCAAGAAGCGCCTTGTAGCCTCAAAGGACGGGAACACCTATGATTTCCTGCTGACTCCGCCGGAAAGCAGGAAGAAGATATTCCTGAGGCAGAAGGACATCCGTGAGCTACAGCTCGCGAGCGGGGCCATCCGCGCCGCGATAAACATTCTCCTCAAGAATGCCGGTGTCAGCGAATCTGAAATCGACTCAGTCCTTGTCGCCGGTGGCTTCGGATACTTCATCAGGCGCACTCATGCAAAGAGGATCGGTTTGATACCTAATCTTCCCGACGCGAAGATCAGGTTCATCGGCAACTCCTCGCTGGAAGGAGCAAAAGCCGTACTGTTCTCGCGCGAACGGCTCAGATACGCAGAGGGCATAGCAGCGCAGGTGAAATATGTCGAAGTATCGCTCGACCCCGAATTCCAGATGGAGTTCGCCAACGCCATGATGTTCCCATCACAGGATCAGTTCTAAGAACAGGACGATTACAGCCATCGAAGATTTCTTTCCGAATAGATGCACATCTAGAACTTGCTAATTATATAAATCAGGTTACAGTATTGCCCCTTTCTGAAAAATATCCCTATCGTCGGGGTGTAGCGCTGCCTGGTTAGCGCGCCCCGAGACCCGCCGGGCGGCGTGCTCGGGGAGGTCGGAGGCTCTTTTAGATATTTTATTTTTCGATATGTTTTTCACTATGTCGGGGTGTAGCGCAGCCTGGTTAGCGCGTCTGCCTTGGGAGCAGAAGGTCGAGAGTTCGAATCTCTCCGCCCCGACCATTTTTTCAATGCTGTATTTCACCTACATCATAAAGAGCGATACTTCTGGCAGATTCTACACAGGGTCAACCGACAATCTGGAAAGACGCCTCGCCGAACATCAACGCGGAAAAACTCCATCAACCCGGAACCGTGGTCCATGGACTCTTGTATACTCGAAATCCTTCCCAACAAAAGCAGAAGCTGTAAAATGGGAAATGGAGATCAAGCGCAAGAAAAATACTGCAAGCATGGAGAGGATCATCTCTGCTTCGAATTAATAACGCGCACCAGACTAACCGATATGCTGGCTGGATTATGATGTTTAGGCGATGAATGCATATACATGGGTCAGAAATACAAAGAGAGACGAGAAGCGTTCGAGAAGCTGGCAAGACTTGTGGCGCGGCATCAGTCGGGATTTATTTTTTAAGGAAAATATCCTGTGAGGGCAGGATCATGTCGCCAAACACAAACGCAAGGAATATTATAAGGAACAGGAGCGCCGTACAGAACTTGACTGCGGCTGCATGCTTCCCCATGAATACGGCCAGTGAACTGCTTTTCATTCCAAGGTACGACATGATGAATATAATCACCAGCGGCAGTATGAAGGCGAGATTGTAGATTATCATGAATGCAAGGGCCTTGCCAGTCATTCCGCTTTCCTGAACCATGTACATTATCGTCGGAGCATAAACCTGCCCGGTACACGCAAGCTCCAGGAACGATATGACAATTCCAACGATGAAGGCTGCAATGACAAAATGGCTGTGCCTCGCGCCTTTCCTTATCACGGCGTGAATCCCCGTCTTGAGGAAATCGGGAAGCTGGAGGGAGATATCCTTCAGATTCCCCTTGAGGCATAAAACTCCGTCTCGAATGCTGAGCACCATGATCACGAGCGAGAATGCCGCAAGACCCCAGTTCAATATTTTTCCAAGGCTGCGCAGCGAGGCAAGCCTGGTCACTATTTCCACAAGCCCGAGGCCGAGACAGAAATACGCAATGAAGACTCCGAGAATGAATGCGATGCCGACCTGTGCTATCTGGGAGGAGCTGCGCTTCGTCAGCTGGAGATATGAGAGCAGGAAGATGATAGTCGCAAAGGCGCATGGATTGACACCGTCTAGAAGACCGGCGACAGAGACGATTCCCAGACTCATTATTGAAAAGCGCTTCCTTATGCTCTCCCCTGCCTTCTCAAGATCGTCCGAGGGTATCTGATACCATTCGCCCAAGGGAACTGTTTCAGACCTGGAAATGAGCCCGCAGACCCGTTCGAAGACAATGTCCTTCTTGATCAGATAACCTGCACCGCAGAATATCGCAGGGCTCACAAGACGGTTCTCCGGCGCTACTCCGAACTGTTCGCAGAGGGCCTCGTTAAACCGCATGGCCTCCTGCTTCCTGATATTTCGCGTGTCGATGCTCAGTGAAGGAAATACTGCCGCAACATCGCGGAGCATCTTATCGACCCTGGCACAGTCCTGGCATCCGGGATTGGTGAAGTAGACAAGCTTCAGTTCGCAAGGAACCAAAGGCTGCGTCTCATCGTCCTTCACGGGAATGAATGTCGCCTGAACTGCCTTCTGCGTACCGTCAGACCCGGCGATAGCCGGCTCATCATCAGGCAGAGAGGAAGGATTTACATTGAAATGCTTGTATATCTTATCCTTCTGCTGGTCGTTCATCCGCCTGCTACGCTCAAGATATGGCACGAGGAACTTGAAATTCTGACCCAGCTGCTTATAATTTTCATTGAGGAACTCGGAAATACGGTTCTGCACAGATTCTCTTTCAGGCAGGGAGTCGACGGTTTCAATGAATTTCTTAATGTCGAAGGATTCCCTTCCTGACAGCAGGCAGAAAAACGCCTCGAGCCTGACATTTGCAGAAGGGTCAAGGGTGAGCTTCATTATGTCGTTTTTAATGTCAGGAGGCAGCGCTGGCTTATTTCTTGATGAAGAAGAATACCAGTCATAGGAAGGGGCAAAACGGTTTTCATCGATATACATGATCCAGTTTGAAGGGTTTTTCATGAAGACTGTCGGAAAGACAATGCGGACATGTTCCGAACTGTCGGCAATGACTTCCGGACCATGTTTTTTGAATTCTGAAATGCTGCATTTGCCAAGGGTGTAGTAGGCGGCGCGTCTCTGCCACGGAATTTCGGACTCCATGAATTTCCCCAATAACTTCTCGTCTCCGGAAGTCCAGCATTTCTGCAGAATGATAAGTGCAAGGGTCTGCAGTGGAGCATCGCAGTCGGAAGAACCGAGTATTTTTAAAATCCATTTGCCGGAATTGCGCTTGTTGAATCCGCTCAATGAGCTTTTCTTCAATACGTCGTGAGGTTTCAAAGGACTGTCTTTTCTCATAAGTTCGGTGAAAATAACATCGATATGTCCTGAAGCTGGCTTTCCTGAAATAAGAGTGCCTACGGCCGCATGCCTGACGTTTTCCGAACCGTCCTTGACAAGTTCCCTGAGAATCATGAGGGATTCATCTTTGGCTGTAGAATTCTCCAGGCATTCCGCAATATCAATTCTCTGGCTGGCTGAACATGTGGGCAGAAGATTCAAAAGGACTGTCAAGGCATTTTTCCTGCCCTGTCCAGCCAGAAGCACTGCCGCCCTGAATCTGATTTCCGCCGACGTGCCGTTTTCCATGCACAACTCTACCGTCTGATAAAAGGAATTCATGGAGACTTCAGACAGATCGCCAGGAGATTCGGTCGAAGACTGCTCAACTGTGTCAACACGGGTCGCAGGTACAACCCCGAAAGCGTCCATCATGTCATTTACAGTTACCGGTTTTTCCCTGGGGTCTGCCGGATTGTCACTCTTGCCAGCGGCATCTGCATCATTCTTCGGGATCTTGTCGACTGCAAACGCATCCATGATGTCCTTGAGCATGCTGTCGGGCTTCCCCTCGGTTACTTCGGAGTTTTCTTCATCCAGGGCAAATCCCGAGAAATCGTCGTCCGATGTCGAGCTGTATGCCCGGCCGAAACTGATGTTCTCCAGAATCATGGAAACCATTTCCGGACTGCCTGTTTTCAGGAGCTTGGAGAGTCTTACCCTGCAAATCTTGTATTTAACTCCTTTGACGGCGAGAAGCCTTGCTGCCGTAAAAGCGATGTCCTTGTTTGGATTTTCGGTGAATTTGTCGGCAAATGCAATTTCCGTCTCCTTGCAGTCCTCCATGCTCTGGAGGACGCTGATGATCGTGTCCGGATTTTTATTCTGAAGTGCTTTTGCAAAAGATTCCGGGAACGGCAGATCCATCCTGCAGAAAGCTGCAGCCACCGGTCCTTTGAGCTGGTCGTCCTTAAGGAATGCATCCTCAAGTTTCTTCGCTGCTTTTTTCGATGCGAGGCTGGTAAGGGCCTTTATGGCGGATATCCTTACAAATTCATCCTTGTCATCGATGAGCGCTGCAACTTTTTCCTCCAGTCCTTTGAGTCCCAGTCCCGACACCGCGTCAAGGGCTGCAACTCTCACCCTCCATCTCGGATCCTCAAGGCATTTTGCTATCTCGGTCTCGGGCTTTTTTGATTTGATCTTTGCGATGCTGCCAAGAGCCGCGATGACTATATCCTCATTCTGATTTGCCAGATAGGCGGACAATATGTCCACGCTCTTCAAGGTACGGATGTTCCCGAGGTTGCGGAGCACCGCGTAGACGACGTTCACATCTTTCTCCCCGGGAAGAAAATCCGCATAAATCTGAACAGCGGATTTCCCACCGGCCACTGCAAGGGCATCGACCACGGCCTCGCGGATCATCGAATCACTGTCAGAAAGGAAATCCTTGAGGATGGCAATGACCTTCCCTCCTCCGTACTGGAGGCGGGAAATGTTCTTGAGCTTCACGTCCACGGTTCCAAAGACGAGACCGGATGCTAAAGCCGCCGGTTCCGCGCTGCAGGCCGCAGGAATAATGAGAGAATACTGTGCGACCCTGATCTTGTTCTTCTTGCCTTCCGCAAGTCCGGGATTCTTCCTTATGAAATCCGAAAGGCAGGCGTAAACATCCCTCCCTCCATTCTCCAGCATTCTCAATGCCCTGCTGGAAACCTCCCTGTCGTCCGAAATAAGATCCCGGATGTATGAGGAGATCTGATCTGGTGCAAGAGCATTGTGCATCTTTATATGCGTATTCTCATCTTCAGACCAGTTCCGCCATTTTTCCCTTGCTCCGTCATTTCCCTGCGCCTTTGCCGGCAACCAGGGATCGAATCCGAAAGTGCCGCCAGCCACTTCTTCAAGAATATCAATTGCACCCAGCCTGACCGCCAGGCTTCCAGAGTCAAGCAGACCGGCGATTTCCTTTTTAGGGAAGGGGGACAGCAGCATGATCCTGTCGTGAAGCTCTTTTCTTTTATCCCTGGAGCCCAGGGATATCATGACATCAGGCCATAATTCCGGTGGCAGCCTGTTGGCAGCAAGCTTGTCCAAGATATCGATATAGGATGCGTCAATCTTCTTAAGGAATTCAGGGTTCAGGGATTTTTTCAGCATTTCAGCCAAGGTTCCAGCGTTTATATAACCCGAAACACCTTCAATGATTTGTCCGTCGCTGGAAAATACAAGCAGCGTCGGAACTCCCCTGACCATGTACTTTTCAGCTTTTTCCTCATTTTTCAGGATATCAATGTCAACGAGCCGATAATGCTGGAGGAAGGTTCTGACCTCCTTGTCCGCGAGCACTTCCGACTTGAGCTTGGTGCACCAGCTGCAATCAGGAGATGAAAAAAGCACAAGCACAGGCTTGTGCTCGGCGATGGCGAGGGCGAACGCGGTATCCATGTCCTCATGCCAGAAGATCTTCTCCTCCGGCGCCATGTCCGGAACGGCACCCGGGAGCTTGCCAGCCACTGGGTCCGCGGCCGGTCTTGGCACGGCCATGGAGACAAAAGACACTGCTGGACAGAGTAACAGGAAAAGGCAGACGGCGGCCCAGTTTTTCAATAATCCTGCAGACATGTCTGATTTTGATTTCATAAGGTAACTCTTCCTAATGTAAAAGCGCATAAACAAGTATGTTCACATTTACTTCCAGCGAATTCGCTATTTCATTGCCGCCGCAGCAGCAGCAGCCCTCGGTATGAGCTGTATCATTAAGGCCATGGGAGGAGTAAATGAGGACTATTTTGCCATTAACCTCGATGCCTTCCAGGAACGGCAGCTCTTCCTGATGATTGAGCTTCAGCGCCTTTATATCGTGGACTGTGCGGAAAAGAGGATGGGTCATTTCAATTTTCTTTAGGCCATTGTCGCCAAAGACCGACTTTATCTCCCTCCGGAACGCCTTGTCCCAGACTTTGTTCGAACATCCGGCCGAAGCAAGGATGAATCCGCCCTTTTCAAGATACTTCCGGAGATTCTCCCGTTCGGGGGCGGTGAAATGGAAATCAGATTCGCCGGTCATCATGGCGAATGGATATGTGAACATCTCATCCGATGCAAGCTTCACGCTTTTGAACCGCCGCTCCGTGGCAATTGTCGTATCCCTCTGGACGGCGCTCAGGAACTCGTCGCTGAAGCATCTCGATGTCTGGTTCCCCCCGTAGATAAGGTTCGCACACTGTATGACACCTTCCTTGCCCTCAGCGCACAGGATCGCAACGGATGCTGCAATCAGTGCTGCAAGGAGCCAGGGGCTGAAGTACCTTGATGATTTCAGGTTCACGGCATTTTCAGCCGACAAGACGAGTTTCTTCACTTTCATTCCTCCTGCTGCATGAAATATTTCTTGACGGCTTCACGATATTTCCCGGGAACATTCTCGTAGGGAACGCCCTTCTCCTTACCTTCGGACCTCCCGGCCTGAGGCCTGGAAAGTTTCTCAGAAGCGTTCTTGTCTATCCTGATGCCGGACGGTCCCTGCGCTCCGTTTCCATGTCCAGATTCAAAACTTGTCCGCTGCGGGCCGAAAACCGGAATATTCAGAGGTGAGTTCATTCCTGACTGATAACCGTTGTCCGGCACTCCTCCGAACATTCCCTCTCCAGTTCCAGAAGCGGATCCCTGTCCTCCGGTTCCGGCAGATCCCTTGTCGCCACGGGAAAGCATTTTCAACGCATCGAGCATCTGCTGCAGCGTGGATCCGAGCTTCTTCCGCATGTCGAAGTTTGGACTTCCGCCCTTGCATGTCCCGAAAGGCCCATTCTCCGACTCCGAAAGGATCTGTCTCATTTTCTCCAGGGCCAGTTCAGCATTTACAAGGGTTTTCTTTCCTTCAGTATTTTTTGCGGCATCTGCGGCCTTAAGCATGAGCGCTGGAATTTCCAGTTCATTCACCTTGTCCATGAATTCAAGGGAGCCGTATTTGAGCTTGTCGTATCCTGAGGGGAGCTTTGCTGAACTGCCCTCGATATCCCCGAGTATCTTCAAAAGCTCTTTCCGTAATTCACCCTGCCTCTGTCCGAGAAGAGCAAGCATCTTCAGATCCCTGAACCGGGTTTCGCTTTCAAGGCGCTGGAGCCTTCTGACCATGGTTTCCTGTGCAGCGGTAATTTTTTCAAATCTGATCCTGCATTCCAGAAGCCTTGCGACAAGCTCTATTTCTCCGGCATCCCTGATCTGCTCTTCAACAGGTTCAGCCGCCTGCTCGAACTGGGATGAGAGCATCCTTGCCTTCTGTGCGAAATCCGGAGTTCCGGGTTTGAGGTTTTCAAGCGATACCCCGATATTCCTGAACTTGTCGGAAGAGTCCTTCAGGGATTTCATGAACTCCTTCTCAATGTCGTAGAGCGGGAAGTCCATGGCCATCTTCTCAAACAGGTCGGCGGCATGCTTCGAACTTTCAACGGCTTTTTCAAGAAGGGCCGCGAGCTCCGCGGTCTTTCCAGGTGAAGCCGCCGCCTTGTCCGCAAGTTCCTGGAGATTTTTCCTCAGGTTCCTGATCTCGTCGGATATCACCCGGTAGCGCCTGACAAAGTCCTCCAGCCCGGTTCTCACTCTCAGCATCAATGCGTATTCCTCCTCGGAAATTATCTGGACTCTGACAATCTCGGAGGATGCGATGCCGGTCAAGTCCGGGTTGCCGTCAGCGGCTTCCATGTAGAACTCGAGTGTCTGCCCTGGAAGCACGCCGATGTCCTTGAGCTCAAGCTTGTCATCAAACCTGAAACTCCTGGCCTGTGCATCGGGACCGAGATGCTTCATGCGGTCGCGATAACCGACAACGGCTTTCACAATCTCTACTTTCTGCAGGCCGAGATCATCGGAGGCGGAACCGGACAATGGCATCGAGCTTCCCGGCGTAGCAAGTGAAAATACCGGCGGATTCGAGATGCTGAGCTCTGGCGGCCTGTCGGGCACTGTCTTCTGGGAAAGGATATATCTATCCTTATTGCAGGTCCCCCTGATATCCCTGATGACGACTTCAACTTCGGCGGGCTCCTTGATGCTCCAGTTGAAGTTCAATGTGCTTTTGCCCGTTTTCACGGCAGGTATTGTCTCTTCGGCGGACGGATTGCCTGCCGGCCTGAGAATCAATCTGCCGTCAAGAAGCTCCCTGTTGCTTGTGACGCTGAGCTCCACATTTGAATTCTTAAGTCCAGACAGTTCATCATTTCCTGCAAAGAACTGTTTCCTGGGCAGGCCGCTGTACGCAGGAGCTGTTATCCTTACTGACGCAACTGCGATCACCGGCTGGTAAAGCAGGTCTATCCTGTGCCATCTGCTCCTTGCTTTTCCGGCGGCAAAACAGAATTCAAGCGGATAGACAACCTTCTCGAGACGCTGGGTGTACCTGCTTTCGTTGTCACGGAAACATGAAGTCCTGTAGGTTTTTCCATTATACCGCGTAATGAACCAGACCTGGGCTTCAACGGGGGCGCCGGTAATCCTGACAGAAACAGCCTGGTCTCCACCGTAAAGAATCCTGGGCTCCTGTGGATCCACTGAAAAAACATAGCTGCTGCAGGGAGGCACGTCCCAATATGGAAAGAACACCCGCGCTGAAAGCGTCTTCAGCGTATCGCCTGCGAAAAGGAAAACCATTAGGAGACATGACGCCAGCGCAGTCAGGATCCCCATGTTCTTCCATATTCCGGAAAGAGGCAGGCATTTGAATACGCTTATTGCGCCGAGTTCCTTCTCAGCCTTCTGTATCCCCTGCTCCGCAAGAAATACTGCAAATCCTGGCAACGCCTGCTTCGAGTTCCCAAGCCAGTTCCCAAGCTCAAGCGCGCTCAGGACTGGCCGGTTGCTCCTGCCTAGGATAATATCTGCCCGAACCGCCATGTCCCTGTCCTTCAATCTCAGTGCCCTGACAGCTAGGAACAGAGCCTTGGAGACCAGTACAAGAAGAAGAATTATCCCAACTGCTGCACGCGTATCCGATTCAAATGCAAAAAAATAATCGAACATGGCATAGGCAAGGAAAATCATTACGGCGTAGATGATCGTCCCGACAAGATCCCGCAGCAGGAGGCCCAACTGCCACCACCGCCTAAGATTCGCAAGCCTGTTATTGAAGCCGTCCATATTCAGATAAGCCCCGCCCTTCTCCTGAGTATCCATTCAAATGCAAACAACGCCAGAGCCGCGGTCAAAAGCCACCAGGAGTTCCATGACGACCTCCATACAGCCTTGTCGCCGGCAATCTTGATATCCTCTTTCTCAATTTCAGATACAATCTTCTTTAAATCACTTTCGGCAATCATCATGCCGCCGGAGCCTTCGGCGATTTTCGCCATGAATTCAGGATCCGAACTGAGATTATCGCTTTCAGCAGGCCGCGGTTTCACTGTCAGGATATCCTTGCTGGTTTCCGCGCCCTGCACTTCAATCCTGTATATTCCTGTCTCCTTAAGTGAGAAAACCGATTCCCATGTCCTGTCATTTTCCGTTCTTCCGGGAATGAGCTCCATGATTTTACCGCCGTCCTTTATGACATTCAGAACCGGTGCTGGAGACTTTCCATCGCCGCTCCTCGAACTGACTTTCACGCGCACGGATTCATCAGGGAAGGCAGAGGGATCGCTGAGTTTCACCGCATAGTTGAGTCCTGGCAGAAATTCCGAGAACGCCAGATTCCATTCGATCAGGCGAAGCCAGAACTCACGGTACATGTTGGTGGAATCCCCGGCGGAAGGGGTGAAATCCCATTTCCAGAAGCCTTCAGCATTGATAAGGGTGATTATTCCTCTGCCGTATCTCTGCGCTATGACAAGCGGGAAAGCGCGGCCTTCCCCGTCAGTTTCAAAAACCCCTTCGGCAAGTGCCTGGGAGAACGATTTGACGTTCGTGCATCTGCTTGAGTTCTCAAGGGGAGGCATCTTCGCCCATAACGGATCTCCTGCTGATGGCAGCATCTCCCCGAACAGTCCGGTATCAGTCCCCGCCTCGGCAGGCTTGAAATAAAACGGACTTGATACAGTCTCCCCCCATTCCACCGGCTCCATTGATTCGAGCGCAGGAAGCGATCCGCTGTATGGTTTTCCACGGGAGAAGATCACGCATGCTCCGCGCTCCCTCAGGAATTCCTTCAGAAGCTTTATCCTGTCCTCCGTAAGGAAATATTCCGCCCCCCTGCCGAAAATCACCACATCGTAGGAATTAAGTTCCTCGAAAGTGTCCGGGAATATTGATTCAGAAGATTCGGATGCCTTTGAAGGATCCGTATCCACTTTGAAGAACCTGTTGGAAGAAAGCCTGTAGACCGATGTCACGTCAATATAGGACTGCGTCCTGAGAAGCTGGACAAGGAACTTCGTATCCCAGCACGGAACGCCTTCAATTGACAATATATGGATTTTCTTGTCAATGACATTGACTCCAATCCCGGCCCTGTTGTCATTCATGTTGTTCTCCCCCTCCCGCAGGGGGGTTTCAAAGACGTATTCGTTATATCCATTATCCACCGGCGCAATCTCGAATTTCACAGTCTTCCTTTCTCCGTCATCAAGCTCTACTTTCTGTTCGGCCGCCCTTACGCCCTTGGAATCAAGAAGGCTGACACCTGCTGCAATCCTGCCGAACCCGCGGCTTGAAACATTTGCGGAAACCTTCACCTTGTGCCCGAGGAATGCCATATACTGCTTCCTTCCAGCGGCCACGGAAATGTTTTTTTCGGGAACCTCTCCGCCGATTAGAAGCGGGTAGAACGGTACTTCCTGCGAACGCGCCCTCAATGTGAAATCGGAGAAGATCGATGGAAATGTCTGCCTTCCGTCGGAAAGTATGACAACCCCCTTGTTCTTCCTTCCGGACTGCCGTGACATATTGAGGACTGAAACTCCAGCACCTGTAATATCCGTTATTGCGCCGTCGGGATGAAGCTGCTCCATTTTTTCCCGTGCGTTTTCAATTCCGGCGGAGAATGGCAGCATCCGGATCTCCTCCGGCCTCTGGGACAGAGACCTGATCCTGCCGGCAATCCTGAGAGCATCTGCCCATCTTGTCCCGCCGTTCACGTCGGACACCGACATGCTCGCACTGCGGTCAAGCAGGACATGCCATTCGCTTTTCTTGTCATCGGAACTGCTGATCCATTTCCCGGGATTGAATGCAACAGCAGAAAGGATCAGGAATCCGGAAAGCCTCAGCACCAGCATCAGAATCCTTCTTCCGGAACTGCACTTGGATGAAGTTTTCCAGGAAAGCACCGCCGCCGCCGCGATAACCGCGGTGAAAATGACCAGAAGGTTTTCAACTGGAAGAACCGGATTCATTTATTTGCACCCTGTGTTTATTTTCAAGCCATTGGTCATGTACGTTCAACCCAGAAAAGCGCCAGCCCTTCAGCGAGCGCCAGCCCGAGCGCCGCAAGAAGGATCATTGGCCAGAGATTCAATCCATCCCTCATCCTTCTTACATCGCTGCCGCCGGACACGATGACAGAATCCTTCGTCCTGGCGGCAAGCTCGGCCGGAACAGAGGCCAGGTCTGATTCCACCGGCGGAAAATTCACAACCCCGGCACCGGTGTCCCTGCCCCTGTATTTCCAGGTGTAAAAGCCGGTGGAGCGAATGGGGGCTGTGACAAAATAAGCCTTACCGCCTGAACGCTTTATTTCCACAGGTATCTCCTTCTCGTTCTCATCCCGCAACGAAATATCCGAACCAAGGGAATCCCTGTCCATCCGCAGCGTCATCGAATCGCCGGGGAAAAACTCCACAGTTTCAGCCGGCCCTGTCCTGCCTGGATTCCGCGATGAGAGCATAAGCTCGGCGATGAACGGCAGGAATCCGGGCTGGGCGTGCATTGTGCTGAAATCGCGGCCAAGGGGCATGTTCCAAATGAAAAGGATGCCTGAATTCCTCATCTTTATCAGGGCCGGCATATTGTCATCATAGGAAAGCAGAACTTCATTTTCAAAAGGCCACTTTGGAAAAACTATCCTCCCTTTGAAAATTCCTGCCGCAGGATTGACGCTCCCGCCGTCCTCGAACAGCCTGAACATCTCATCCTTTCCATTCGAGATCTTAAGCCTGTGAGTCCTATCCTCGGACTTCTCATACCTGACGGCCTGTTTTGCGAAGTCCGCAGAATCGGATCTTCCGGAAAGCTGAATGATCCCTGACAAGTCCGCCACCTCGCCTGGCATGCATATTATGCAGGCACCCTGTTTAAGCTTTTCTGAAAGAGCTTCAGCTCCATTTCCCTTCCAGCCGGCAAGCATCAGGACGTCATAGGGGAGATCACCGGCAAGATCCTTTTCTGAAATGAATTCAGCCCTTGCCCATGTCAGGGAGTCAAGGGCCCTCTTCCAGGCCTTTGCAGTGGACTTCTCATCCGGGAGTATTCCTACCCTGAGGCTCTGGCTGACATTCACGCTGAGGAACCTCCTGTCATCACCGGTGAATGAATCCTCGTTGAGGAAGACCGTGGCCTTGGAAATTCCAGGCTGTGCGAAGGCATGTTTGAACATGGCCGTGGCCCTGCCCTGCGGCGGAAGCATGATTTCGCGGGACTGGCGGCTTTCCTGGACGCTGAAGAAGAGGGTCGTCTGCCTCGGCTGGGACGAATAGTTGTTCACCTCGCAGTAGAAGCTTATCTCCTCACCGCACAGGGGAAGAGGAGGTTCGCATCTGAAGGAGGTGACAGCGAGGTTTGGCGCATCGCCTCCACCTACCTTGATTTTTACAATTTCGACATCCTCCGGAACGTCGAGGATGATTTTTTCCCAGGCCGCCTTCTGGAAATCGGAAACCACGCATATCTCCTTCCTGCCTTCTGTTCCGTCAAGCATGGCTGCAGCCATGCGGACTGCCTCCCTGATATCTCCTGCCTCGGAGGTCACCTGCGCCTTCTGGAGCTCTCCCCTGAGATATGTGAAATTGACTCCCATTTCGGGGAAGATGGACGATGGCTTTGAATTCAGCCATACCACGTTCGCGGTATCCTTCGAGCCCAGTCCTGAAAGTATTTCCGAAGCTTCCGCGCATGCCGCCGCGAAGCGTGTCTGAGCTCCGTCTATGACGGCCATTGAAGCGGTTGAATCGACGATCACGGCAATATTGTTCCTGCGGAACATGCCGGAAGTTTTTCCTCCGGTAAAAAGAAGAGGCTGGAGAAATACAAGAATCAGCGCCGCCACGAAAAGAGTTCTCAGGACAAGCAGGATATAGTCCTGGGGCTTTTTAATCCGCATCGTGTTCTTCATTATGCGCAGGATGAATTCAATGGAGCTGTACATGTGGACACGCGGCCTGCCCTTGGCGAAAAGATGGATCATCAGCGGCAGCAGGATGAGCGCAAGCATGGGAAGCAGTACCGAATTTAGAAGAATTATCTTCATTTCACCAGCCTGTCGAGCAGATTGAAATAATGGGCGTCCGTCCTGGCGATCTGATAGTCGACGTTCCGCCTGACCGCAAGCTGCCTCATTGCGTTCATGTGTTCGTTCATCGCGTTCTTATAATGCCTGCGGATATTGTCGGCATTCGCCACTATCCTGCGCCCGGTCTCCATGTCCTCGAAAGTAGCATATCCGATATCCGCAAGATCCATCTCCTCAGGTGCGAGTACATGGAAGAGGTGAATCCTGAAGTGTCTGTGGAGATACGGGCTGAGCGCAGAGAACACAGCTGCCGGATCATCGAAGAAATCTGATACTATCACAAGCGTCCCTCTTCTTTTGAGGAGTGGGAAAGACCGCCTGAGCGCCTCCGACACAGATGTCCTGTTACCGGAAAAATTATTCTCGAGCGCGTGCATCAGGGAATTCAAATGCCGGCCGGTGCTGCCCGGAGGGAAGTAGCTGCGGATCTTGTCGTCGAAGATCTGCAGGGACACCTTGTCGGTGTTCTTCACGACTAGATAGCAGAGCACCGCGGTAAAAAAGGACGCGTATTCAAGCTTGGTGATCTTTCTGCCGTATCCCATTGAAGCGCTGCTGTCCAGGAAGACATGGCATTCCAGGTTTGTCTCCTGCTCGTAGGTCCGCAGATATTCACGGTCGGTCCTAGCAAGCACGCGCCAGTCGACCAGCGCAGGATCATCCCCGTTCACAAACTGCCTGTAGTCCCTGAATTCGACCGAGTTGCCGCGCGAGGAGGACTTGTGCCTTCCGGAAAGATAGCCTTCGGCAATGGCTTTAGGAGCGAATTCGAACGATGAGAGCTTCCTTATGTCATCGGACTTCAGATATTTGAACAGGGTCTCTGCCATTTTGCTCCTCTGTAGAAGACGGGTTGTTCCAGCTTCTACTTTGCTGTCTCAAGCACATGGTCGATTATAGTTTCAACGGATATGCCTTCGCCGGTGGCGTTGTAGTTGGGTATCACCCTGTGCCTGAGCACCGGCCTTGCGACTTCACGGACCTCCTCGACGGAAGCCGATGGATTGCCTTTCAGGAGGGCGAGCGCCTTGGCCGCCCTTGTAAGATTCTGCGACGCCCTCGGTCCGGCTCCCCACGCGACATACTGCCTGATATAGTCGTCCGAAAGTTTTGAGACGGGCCTGGTGAAATTGACAATCCTCAGGATGTAATCCTGTACATTGTCCGGCACAGGCACATCAAGCGCGGCATCCTGGAGCTCCGCCACATCCTCCGGACAGAAGATGCTTTTCAGCTCCACGGAATGCCTTCCTGTAGTCTTCTGGACAATCAGCCTCTCCTCGTCAATGCTCGGATAGTCTATCAGGAGGTTGAAGAAAAACCTGTCAAGCTGCGCCTCCGGCAGAGGATATGTGCCTTCATGCTCGATCGGATTCTGGGTGGCATATACGATGAAAGGCTCATGCAGCTTCATTGTCCTGCCGGAGACGGTCACCTGTTTCTCCTGCATGGCTTCAAGAAGGGCCGCCTGGGTTTTCGGGGGAGTCCTGTTTATCTCATCAGCCAGTATCAGGTTTGCGAAAATAGGGCCGGGTGAAAATTCAAACCTGCGCTTTATCCCAGCTTCATCATCCTGCAGGATCTCGCTCCCTATTATGTCCATCGGCATCATGTCGGGCGTGAACTGGATCCTCCTGAACGAGAGGCCGAGAAGCTGGCCGAGAGTGCTGACAAGCAGCGTCTTGGCAAGTCCCGGCACTCCGACAATCAGACAATGCCCCTTGCAGAGTAGTGAGATCATCATTTCAAGAACAATCTTGTCCTGGCCGACAATGACCTTGCCGATGCCGTCCTGCATAAGCGAAACTTTTTCCTTGACCCTGTCCCATCTCTCAATATTGGACTGGCTCATTTTCCCTCCTCCTTGATATCGTTATTTTTCACCTTGTCTCCTTCTGCGTTTTCAGGCTTCTTCTCCGGTGCCTGCTCCTTCTTCGCGGAAATTGCAGAAAAGCACATGTCGGTGCCATAAAGGATATTCCCTTTGCCGGCACACCATTCCCCGATGCTCTTCCAGAATTCATTCTGCTTTGCCAGTACCGTATCCTTCATGTCGGTTTCAACCTCTTCGAGGGCTTCTTCAAGCAGATCTACCTCTTTCTTATCCTTTACCTTTTTAAGATCCTGGTCAAGAGGCCAGCTTGCCGATGCGTAGGAACTGTTCCCGCCCATCCACGCCGAAACGAAGCCCTTGGTCTCTTTTTGACCGGGCAGATAGCCCATCCCCTTGTCATCCCTTTTCAAGAACCTTATTGAAACTCCCCCGAGGCATCCTTTCCTTGTAATTTGAACACTCATGTCCAACCCTCCGGAAGCCGAGGTTTTGCAGATTGCGAATATTTTCTCCAGCGTCTCCTTGTCGAGCGCTTTGCCTTCGGCCGCCTTTACTTCGTCGAACTTCAGCAGGCCGGGAATTTCGGTCTCAACTGTTCTCACCTTGTTCGCGCATGCATAAAACCTGGACAGCTCTTCAGGCTTCCTGTCAGCCTCCTCTACGACTGCCAGCAGTTCATCGTTTGAAAGTCCTGCCATCGCCTTTTCAGGCTCGGGCGAAACCTTTAGACCGTCGATAATCTTCCGCCTTTCCTCGGCTGATATGTTCTTTGCATCCGGATAAGGTGGAAGCTCCATCTCCTTCTTCCCTTCGAGTATTTTTGCGACGCGGCTCCTGACTACCGGCATCATGCGGTCCGTCCCAAGTATCTGGAAAGCCCTGTATCTGCCCTGTCCGGCTTCCCGGTCATATTTCGAATCCATGCTGACGGCTACGGAGTCACCCACGGTCATCTGGGAATCATTTCCGCGGCGCTGCGTCTTCCTTTCATCTGCGAGAAGCTTCTTCCACAGTTCAACGTTTCCAAGCGGCGCCTCCCCTGCTTCTTCCGCCTCGGATTCACCATCGAATTCAAATACTGCCATCGAATTCCTGTCTGAGAAAGAGAGGAATCCCAGGCTGAGATCGGGATCTTTTGCGTTCAGCGCCGCAGTCAGGATGATCTTCTCGGCATTATCCCTGCTCTCGCGCTGGAGCTTCCCGGAGAGGGAAGTGAAGCTTTCTTCTAATTTCCTCCTGCCTGAAAGGATCCCGTCTATGATGTCCTGTGCCGTTTCCGACGAGATCGCATCATTGAAGTTCTTTATCGCATCGGCGGTGGCTTTCTTCATGTAGTCGTTCCCATCCCCCTCGTTTACGTCCTCGGCTTTGACCTCCTCGAGCTTCTTGATGAACTTCTCAACGAAATCCCTGGCCTTTTCACCGCGTTTCCGGACATATTCCTGGGCTAGCTGTATCGCTGAATAGTCTGAAGCGCCAGATTCGAGAAAGTACTTCTCAATGCCCTTGATATCTTCTTCGCCTCCGTTCTTGATCAGGAAATTGATCGCCTCCTCCTTCCGGGATGAATCCTCGTCGGCCATATAGGCCTTGGCAAGCTCGACAGGAGTCTTGTCCTTGTTCTGCTCATACCATTCGGAACAGGCGTCGAAGATGCCCCCCGGCCCTTCCTTGATGGACTCGTACTCATCCTGGTTCGAAAGCAGCGGCCTGAGGAGCGAGGCCGCGAAATCCGCACGCGACGCCGGACGCCTCATCTGCTGGTATATCTCATTGTTCCTGTCCTCGGCCGAAGCGTCCGAACGATGGCTGATGTATGAATGGCCTCTAATCCTTGACAGATCCATCCTTGTAAGATAATCATCCTTCAGAAGGGCGAGGAGAAGAGGTACGGACTTCATGCCGCGGGAGGTAATCCTGTCGGTGATGCTTTCATTTCCAGACTTGCCGCGGGATGTTTTTCCAGCATGCATGACCCATAGCCCCCTGCGGTAGGAGAAGACATCGGACGTCGGGGTCTCGGAACCTGCAATCTCCACCGCCAGCTTCCTGTCCTCGTCCGTGAGACGCGGATCCGCCAGCTCCGGCGGCTCCGTGGCCGCAGCGCGTTCCTTCACGTGTCCGGAAAGCATCCTGACAGCGCCTGCGTTGCGCCAGCCTGAAGAGAAGGTGGACAGAAGGCCGTCGAGCTCCTTTCCGAGCGCGTTCCAGTCGCCTTCCGCGAAGAACCTGCCCATAACTTCATTGTATCTGCCCTCAGCAAGGACAGTCATGCCCTGGGTTATGACCTTCTGCGGTTCCTTTGCATTCTCAAAGAGCTTCCCTGCGAGCTGGTTGGCCTCATCCTTGCAACCCTGCCTGTATGCATGGACGGCGGTAAGGAGAAGCATGCCGTATCCGCCATCCCTTGACATCTGCTCATATTCATAATTATTGCGGCCAACAGCTTCATCGCCTTTCTTCTTGTTGAAGTACTCCATGATCTTCGCCAGATCCTTTTTCAGGTCGACCTCCTCCCATTTTCCGGAGGTCCTTCCGTCAGCGGAGTATGAGAAACGGATTATCTTCTTCTTCTGCTCCTTTCCCTGCTTCACCTTCTCCTCTATCTCCCTGGCCTTGATTTTTGCAAGAGTCTCATGATCGTAGACCTCCATCAACCGGCAGTTGTCCACAATGAAGAGGCTTTTGCCCGCCTTGTCCTCCTTGAGCATCCAGGCGTTGCCGGTAATCCCCATGGAGCGGATATGGAATCCAGACATGGAGGAGTTGCCGTAATCATAGAGTTCGAGCTTCACATATTTGGCAGTAGAAACATCTGGAAGCCCGAGCTTGTAGAATTTCTCAAAGCCAGCGCCGTAGTCCTTGGTCTTCGGGCCACCGGGCTTTAGCTCCTTCCGATCCTGCGCGGCGGGATTCTTCTCGGTTGCCTGCCCGGCCTTCTGGGGCTCCTGGGCATATGAGGTCCACTGCAGCAGGCACGAGAAGAAAATTATTGCGACTGGAAGCCGGCCCGGGAAAGAAACGAAAAGCCCCCTGATATTTTTCATGAATAACCCTTTCTTATAGAAACCTCCACTACCGTCCCATGGATGATTGGATGCCTGGATTGATGGATGGTTGGGTATCAAAGACATAAGACCCAAAACATCCTAGATAAATTATCCGAAATGCCTTTCTAATAATTCACATGTGTCTCCATGACTTCTGTGTTATCTTGAACTCAAACCCAATCATCCATTCATCCAACAATTCGCCACGGGCGAATAAATCCATCCATCCGTCATCCTGTGGGATGACTCTGGAAACCTCTATGATCCAGAAGTTCCCTATTTGAATTCAACAAGAGTTTCCTTGTTCTTCTCGATCACAAAACCCGGATTTTCCGGTATTGAGGAATAAATCCCGAGCAGCTCTTCGCCAGGCCCTCCGGCCATCATCCGCCTTGTGAATGAGGGGATTTCCATGAGACGGTCCATATCCATGTCGAAAAGAGTGCATCTGGCGCCTTTGTCCCCGACCTTGTAGGTTGCATTTGACTTGATTTCCGCACCGTCAACCTCGACGGACATGGTGATGCGCATGCCTGAGAACATCTTCCTGGCAAACTGTTCCTGCGTCTCATTGCCTGAAAGACCGAGGGGATTCCCGTTTGCCATGAGCTGCTGTATCTGTACCTTTTCTTCCGGGGTCTGCACCACCGGAACAACGGGCGCCTTGTCTTCGGCCTTTCCCGCGGGAGCTGCCGCTTCGGCCTTCTTGTCGGGAACCGCCGGCCCCACGATCCGGAGCCTGGCTGTTTCACCTTTTTCGAAATTGAACCTGAACGAATCCTTCCTGCTGCCGGCACGGTCCGGTTCGTCGCCGTCATCCACCGGAGCCATCGACATTTCAGGCTCGAACGCCTTGTCCTTCAGACCGAGCCTTACCTTGTTGACATCAGGAAATGAATACTGGGCGACAAAGCCGCGGCAACCGTCCTTGTCATATTTGACAGCTTTGACAAACTGGACATCCGCCCCGTATTTTTTCGCATCCTTCTTTATCTTCTCCTCATCGTAGAATGGATCTTTCATGCCAGGATTGCCGTCCGCTCCGCCGCCGGCCTCCTTGATGCTTTTCATCTGCATGTCGAACATCGCCACGCATTCCTTCGAGAAAATGTTCGTCACTACGATATCCCCTGAGCCATCCTTCTTGACCTTGATGACGGTCTTGCTCTTGATGCATCCGGAAAGCAGCAGGGCCAGCGAAACAGTGGAAATACCGATTAAAAGTAAAAATGAAGTCCTGTACATGCTCGTTCTCATATTGAGGCCTTTCGTTGAAACTACCAGTTCCTATTGAATCCGCCTAATGAAATCTGCAAGGGTCAAAATAATTTAAACCGTGTTTCCCAAAATACCACAGCATCATGGAATATCGTCTTATATAATCTTGGCGGAACCGCCAGTCCTGGGAGAAGAAGGAGGAAGGTTCGAATCCTCCCGCCCCGACCATCTTTTTAACTTCATAATTTCCCCAGCCGCCCTTACGGTTGTCACCGTGGATCATCATGTGGCTTTGCTGGTGTAAAACTGGAATCATCATTGACTTGCCTATCCCATGATACTACCTTATCCAGTCGACATGTCGGCTGGATTATTGTGCTTCGACAGGGGGGTGCAGATACATGGATCAGAAATACAAAGAGAGACGAGAAGCGTTCGAGAAGCAATTCCGGACATATGAGTTGGTAGCAAATCCTAAGATCAATCAAGAATCCGCTCAGTATGCAGCCTCTTCCCGCGTATACACGAGGTATTGGCCGCCGGAGGCTTCTCTACAAGCGACTTAGCATAGGTATAAGCATCTTACTCGCAGACGTGCCTACTGTCTTAGTTGCGATATACCATATGCGTACGTAATTGCTGCCGTAGAAACAAGTTTAAGGCAGTTTACAGCACTCCATTTAATGGCTAATGATATCCTGCAGGGGCTTCTACCGTGTTGGGAGCAGAAGGTGGGCGGACGCAAGACGGATGGCAAGGCCGCTATGCCAGATATCCGCTGGAAATATAGTTCTCCAGATACCGGATCTTGGCATCCTTCTCATCCTGGAGGCTCTTCAGCACGTCCCCTATGGATATTAGACCGGCAAGCTTCCCCTTGTTCATTATGGGAAGATGCCGGACCCTTTTCTGCGTCATCACCTTCATGATGTTTTCAATGTCGTCGTCCGGCAGTCCAATGACCACTCCCTTTGACATTATGTCCTCGACCTTTATCCTGTTGTTTGAATACGCCGCGACGTTCCTGAGGATGTCGCGCTCGGTCACTATTCCCTTCACAGCCCCGGTTCCATCTGTCACCACAAGGGAACCCACATTACACCCGCACAGGAGCGCAACGGCATCCATCACAGTGGCTTCAGGGCATATGCAATGGACTTTGTTTCCCTTCTCCTTCAGAATCTCGTAGACTTTCATTTCCGTCCCTTTCCAGTTTTACTTGATCATTGCTCACCTGATGCCAGCTTTAGGATTGAAGCGGGCAAGTGAAATCAATTTGCGTGCATCCTCGATCTTGTTCCAGACATTCCACAGAAGGATTCCGACGAGGCGCTCCTTCTCGATATAGTAAATGACGCCTTTCTCGTTGGGAATGTTCCAGTCGGCATAAGTTTCCAGCCTTGAATCCAGGATCCCGACGGCCTCGTAGCCGAGATCAAACATGTCGGAATAGAAGAATGGCAGATGGTAATATGGTTCAATCCCGCCAGCCATGCCACGGCCTGCTGCGCCCCCCATCGTGTTCGCGTTGTCCTCATGTTCAACCCGGAGCCTCCTGTCCAGTGACGGATTGTAGAATTCCACGACGTCTCCTGCGGCAAATATGTCCGGAAGGTTTGTGCGAAGCATTTCATCGACCACAATCCCGTTCCCTGTCTTTATTCCAGCCTGAACTGCCAGCTCGATATTAGGCTCTATACCAAGGCCCGCAACGACTCCGTCGACAAGCAACTCCTGTCTTTTACCAGTAATCAGAATGATCCGGCCATCCTTCCTCTCAAGCCCTTCAACAATATCCCCGGCAACAATCTCGACACCTTTTCCACGGTAATATGAATTGAGATACTCGGAGAGACCGCGTGGAAAGACACGGTCTCCTATGCCGTTTTCCGGGAAGATCATGATTACTTCCTTGCCGTTCAGCCTGAGTGCGGCCGCGATTTCAGAACCTATGAAACCTCCGCCTATTACCGCAAACTTCCGTCCTTTTTCGCATAGCATCCTCAATTTCCTGTAATCCTCGGCTGTCCGGAAATAAATGATGTCGTCACCCCCGAAAGGGAGCCTCCTCGGCCTGCCGCCAGTTGCCAGCAGCAGTTTATCATAGGAATAGATGTTTTCCGCATCATCGACGACCTGTTTCTGCACCGCATCGATCTTCATGGCGGAATAACCATTGAGAATCTTCACGCCCATTGAATCCGTCTTCCTCCATATTCCTTCAAACGGCTTGTCCTTCCAGAGGCCCTTTGAAAGCGGAGGCCTGTTGTAGGGCTTGTCCTTTTCGGAGCTTATCATGCCGATACTCCCGTCAGGATCGACCTGCCTTATCCCCTGCACTGCAGAGTCAGCCGTCATGCCTCCGCCGATGATCAGGTATTTGAAATTGATCATATCCACCTCCTTTAGAAACCGCAGACAAGAATGTCTGCGTTACCCAGGCCTGCCCAGACACGTGCTTGACAACGAACAAGCTCCATAGCTGCTTATCCTATCCAGCTCCTCTTCTGCAATTTATATTGCAGTTCCCGGCATCAGCTTGTCTATCTTCGCGGCCAGGATGAAATCGTTCTCATGGAGGCCGTCTATCTTATGTGTGTAGATTTCAATCTTCACCTTGCCCCATGACAGATGGATATCGGGATGATGCTTTTCGGATTCTGCGAGACATCCGACCTTGTTGACAAACTTGAGCGCTTCGACAAAATTGATGAACTTGAATTCCCTCGCAAGATGATGTTCCTCGACGACCTTCCATTCAGTCGATATCTGCTTCGATATCATGCATATCTTTTCACCTGCGAGAGGTTCGACACCACCTGAGCAGGGTTCGCATTTTTTCTCTGTAAGCTTGCTCATACTGCACCTTTCATTTGAATTTAAGAATCAGATCCTTCAGTTTTCCGTAGTCCGTCTCCTGGCTGTGAAGAGGAAGAACCGCCTTCCCTGTTTCCTGGATGTTCTCCTCGAAAGTCTTCCTGCCGGTATTTTCATAGAAGACGCCAAGAGGGAGCTTGTCCGTCTCGACCGCCTTCTGGAACGCCTGGTTCCTGTTGTGGACATCGTGAGTATCGTCAAGATAATACGTGTGCTCCCTGAACCACTGGAATGTATTGATCTTGTTGAATGTGAAACATGGCTGGAAGACATCCACCAGTGCATAGCCCTTATGCATGAGGGCCTTCTTGAAAATCTCCCTCGTCCTGTCCTGATCCCCTATGAAGGCCCTGGCCACGAAGGTTGCGTCCAGTGCAAGCGCGACGGCGATAGGGTTGAACGGCTCCAGGAAGACTCCACCGACCTGTATGGGCGTCTTGAAGCCTGCCTGGCTCGTTGGCGAAGCCTGGCCCTTTGTCAGGCCATACACCATGTTGTTGTGGACGATGTTGGTTATGCCGGGATTCCTGCGGATCGTATGGATGAAATGGTTTCCGCCTTCACCATACATGTCTCCGTCGCCGCTTTCCGCAATGACAGTCAGGGAAGGATTGGAAGCCTTTATCGCCGTGGCCGGCGGCAGGGCCCTGCCATGGAGTCCATTGAAGAAGTTCGTCCTGAAATAATGCGGGATCTTCGCTGCCTGTCCTATGCCTGAGACAAGCACCATCTTCTCAGGCTGGATTCCAAGCTCGTCCAATGTCTTCTTGAGGACATTCAGAATACCATAGTTCCCGCATCCGGGACACCAGGCAATGTCGGAAAGCTCCATGTCGAACCTGTTCATTTTCCCTCCTGCAGGCAGGAATTTATCTTTGCCGCAAGTTCATCGGAAGCAAAGCTGAGCCCGTTGTATCTGAGGATTCTGCCATGGAAATCCACGCCGGTGCAACCTTTTAGAATCCTGCCGAACTGCCCAGTGGCATTGCCTTCAACAAGGATGGTCTTCTCAGCCTTAGAGAAATGTTCCCTGACCAGCGCTGCGTCAAGAGGGAACACCTGGCTGAAATGCAGGACCGCCGTGTCGTCCCTTCCAAGGATCTCCACTGCCTCGCGGACGGCGGACAACGCGGAGCCCCAGCACACGATCAGGTTATTGCTGCTGCCTGTCTCGAACAGCCTGGGAGGTATGAAGTCATCCATGGACGATTCCAGCTTCTTCAGTCTCTTGTCGACCATCATGGTGCGCATGACACTGTTTTCAGTTATATGCCCTTCCTGGTCATGCTCGTCGCTGTCGACGCAGACAAGCCCATCTCCGAGTCCTGGAATTCCGCGCGGGGAAATTCCATTTGCCGCCATTTCATATCTCCTGTAGCCTGCGGAAGTCCCTGTGAAATGCTTTTCCCTGTCCACGTCATCCAGCTTGAATACTGGCGTATTACAGCAGGAGTCCATGAAGAACTGGTCTGTCAGAATGATTACAGGGACCTGGTATTTGTCGGCGACGGAAAAAGCCCTATGAGCCAGGGTGAACCCCTCCTCCAAGGTGCCGGGAGCGAATATTATCCTGGGGAACTCCCCATGGCCGCCATACAAGGCGAATTCGAGATCACCCTGTTCGGTCCTTGTTGGAAGCCCGGTGGCGGGGCCGGGTCTTTGCGCGAGATGGATCACCAGCGGGGATTCCAGCATTCCCGCCAGGCTCAGTCCTTCAGTCATCAGCGCAAAACCGCCGCCTGAAGTTGTGACCATCGCCCTTGCACCGGCGTACCAGGCGCCTATGGCCATGTTGATTGCGGCGATCTCGTCTTCGGCCTGTTCGACGACAATGCCGAATTCACTTCCATGCTGTGCCAGAAACGACAATACTCCCGTTGAAGGCGACATGGGATAAGAGGAAATGAAATTGCATCCGCCTGCGAGAGCGCCCAACGATACCGCCTCTGCTCCACTCAGGAGGAGCTGCTCCTTCACATCAGGACTGCTTTTGAACTCCATCTGCAGCCGTGCAGTCCCCGTTCCTGCCAAAGATGCATAACCTTTTCCCGCCGCCTCGAGATTCTTCTTTACGACATCATCCGGCTTTCCCGAAAAGAACTCGCCTATGTGATGGAGGTTCGGTTCAAGTTCCAGGCCAAGGAGGAATAACAATGCTCCGACAGCAACAGTGTTCGAATAAACCTTGTTCCCTGTTTCAGCGGCGATTTTTGAAAATGGAACATCGAGCAGAGCGACGCCGTTTGGAATTTCACCACCACAGGAATCCTTCTCGCCAATTACGACAGTATTGGAAGTCAGCATGCAGCTTACATGGCTTACGCCTCCCTTGTCAAGCGGGACCAGGATGTCGATGCGGTTCGATGGAGCTGATACGGGGCTGCCGGAAATCCTGATGCTGGTTGAATTCATTCCGCCTCGGACCCGCGACATGTATTCCTTGCCCGTGAAGAGACAGTAGCCGCTGGACTTGAGTATCCTCATCAGAAGGTGTTCCACGGTCTGGATGCCCTGTCCTGCCTGGCCGCACAGGAGGATTGAGACATCTCCGGGTTTCTTGTCTGCTATTGAATTGGACATAAGCCTCCAGAATATTTCATTCTCAATCAGCCGTGCCAGTCAGAGCCTGCTCGAAAAGGTCGCAACTCGAAAAAATCGCAGGGAACAGCTCTTGCGAGCTTGACTACCAACGAATTCGCCTTGATTTCATTGTTTGTAGTTAACCCCGCGAGGTGTGTTTTAGTTATGCCTTTTCGAGCACTGTCTAGCTAACACATGTTTAAGCATTAGGTAGGGACGCCTCGCCGAGGAGTCCGCAGGGCTCTCGCCGAGAGCGCCCTACCTGAATTCATCGCATGCAATAGAAACTGACGTGTTATCATTCCACCTGCGCTGACAGGTAGTTTTCCACACCCATCTGCTTCAACTGGTCCTTCTGCGCCTCAATCCAGTCGATATGGCCTTCCTCATCCTTGAGGATTGACTCCATGAGCTCACGGGTTCCATTGTCACCGACCTCCACTGCGAGGTGAATGCCTTCGTTGTAGGATTTAATTGCAACGTCTTCAGCTCTCCAGTCGTTGTCAATCTGGCTCGGGACTTCAGCGCCGACATGGATCTTGTTGAGGCTGCTGACAATCGGCATCCCCTCGAGAAATATTATCCTGGCGATCAGCCTTTCCGCGTGTTTCATCTCATCAATCGCACGTTTTTTTGTAGCCTCGTGCAGGTGCTTGTATTTCCAGTTCTCGCATATTTCAGAATGCACGATGTACTGGTTGATCGCCGTCAGTTCATCCGCCAGGAGATTGTTCAATTTCTCAATTATCCTGCTGTTACCTTTCATTTCCAGATCCTTTCTTTATAAATTTTACGAACCATGCCGGCTGATTGTTCAAGAGAAGGCGATTTCCCGGCATACCTCCGGAATGATTCCCGAAACGGCCTATGACAGGGACTTTATATTTCGAGACATCCCTGAAAGCAAGTTTCCCGAGGGGCGACAGCAGATACTTCTCCAGACAGGAATAAATTTCCTGTTTCATAAGCCCTCCCTTGTTTCCAGCAGATCAATTGACTTCCCCCAATCCGCATCTGTCAGTCTACGAAGACAACGCTGTTTGTCGTCCCGAATGCATTCAAGGTGGCTTTTGGAGCTGCAGGATCGTGAATCCATTGTCCGTCAATTATGAACTTGTACTGGTATTCACCCGGTTCAAGTTCGACCAGCGCCTGGAACGCATCATTCGTTTTTTCCATCGGCACAGGAGTCCAGCCGTTGAAGTCGCCTGCGAGGCATACCTCGTTAACGTCCTGATTGGATGCCCATTTGAAGGACTGGAATTTCTTCATGCTCTTCGACTTTTTAGCAGGCACGGTTTTCTTGCTCGACTTTTTCATCTTCTACTCCTTTTTTGATTTTTGGTTCCATTGAATCCTTATCCGCCATTCTTATTTTGCAAGATTCAATATATGATAGTCCCACCTTCAGACATATGGGTATTTTCCCTACTGTCAGACGGGGGAAAACCCTACCTTGAGTATTTAGTGATTGGATGATTTACTGATTGGGAGATTTAGTGATTAGGCAAATGTGTGATTTGATATGACAAGTACGAATAACATACCTGTCATTGCCATGGTTGCGCCTGGCAAGGCAATCAAATCAGGCCTGATCCATTTCCCCGACATCCTCATTCTGGGCTGCATTCACCGGCGCTTTTTTCAGGAATTTCATGAACCACGCCGGCTGCCTGTTCAAGAGCAGCCGGTTCGACAAATCCCCGCCGTATTGATGACTGGAACTGCAGATGCCATCTAATTTTATTTTCGCCCCCCTCCTGAAAACAAAGTTTCTCAAAGGCGATAGCAAGCCGTTCCCAAGACTGATGTGAGTATCCTGTTTCATTGAGCATCCCTCCATTCTTACCGGTTATTAAACCTAGTGTCATGTATCACAAATAGGCCGAAATAAAACGTGGGGGATTTTGGATGTTCAGTCTGTACGACTCCGCTAAGGCGATGCTGAAGCATCGTTGTGCGG
>MHBI01000055.1:403-23282 GCA_001804815.1 Lentisphaerae bacterium GWF2_50_93 | reverse complement strand
TCTTTTCCGCTATATGCCTCTTGAGCTGGTTGAGATGGTACTGCGGCACTGAAAATGAGACGGAGACCGGTTTAATCTGGTTGATCACAATCAGCTTCTGATCATTTGCCTTGATCACGTTCCCTTCATCGACGAGGACATCCCCCGCCCGGCCGTCGATCGGAGATTTTATAGAACAGTATTCCACATCAAGCTTCGCCCTGTCCATATTGGCCTCATCGACTTTCACCGCCCTCTTGAGAGATTCGGAAACAGCCTTTGTCCTGAACATCTCGTCCTCTGAAACAGCCTTCTTCTCATGAAGTCCGGTCTTCACGCGGGACTGTCTTTCAGCGTCTACCGAAAGCACGGTATCCCTTTCCAGATTAGCCTCAATCTGTTTCAGGGTCGCATCATATGGCCTGGCATCAATGGAGAAAAGCAGGTCGCCTTTTTTAACCTCCTGACCGGACTTGACATGCGCATTGACAATCTGGCCGCCAACAAGCGACTTTATCGGGACGACAGTGTATGCCTCGATAGTGCCATAGGTATCGATCTGCGTAGGTATCTGTTTCAGTTCGACTTTTGCGACTGTCACTGGAACAGGAGGCGCCTTCCTGACCTCCTCCTTTTTAGAGCATGAAGCTATAAACAGTGAAATGAGAAACAACAGAGGCAGTCTGCATACATTGATATTTATTTTCATTTTCCATCTCCGGAATAGGGCTGTCAAAAAGTCATCTGCCTTCGGCAGAGCCGGAGACTTGTGTTTGTGAACCGCTCAAAGCGGTTTAGCGTATTTACACTTTCTTCTTAAAACTTTTTCCCCGACTTTAGGGAACCTCTAAAAATTGGCATATGCCGCGAGACATGAGAATTTTCAGAGGTTCCTTTTACATAGCCAATTATATAATAATGTAGCAGGAGATGCAATATTACTGACATTTGAACTTGTTGCGAATAATTGTAATATTGTAGCATCACAGGCTTGATTGCTGGCATCATTCGGAACGTACACGCACTGTGTATATGTGCATCTTGTCTACGCGCCATGACATCTTGTTGCCGTCGCTGTCATTAAACATCATTATCGTAATTGCGAAATCACCTCGATCTGCATATTTCATTTTGTCTGGTTGAAGTCCATTTTCATCCACGCTTTGAATATGCCCTCCCCGATTCCGCGACAGTTGTTCACATCCATTACCGACTTTGGCGCTGCATACGGAACTTCCAGCGTCGCCGCCATTATCATCCCCTCCTTGTACGAGAAATACCGGTTGCAGTTACTTCCTTTTTCCATTGGCTCCCGCTTCTGAAGCAGTACATTCGGTCCGCCCGGACTGTTCGGCGGAACCGATTCCTTTATCAGACGCGCGAATTCCTTGACCAAGGCCTCGTTATTTTCCGGGGTCTGTTTGGTGCCCACGAAATACATCGCCTGGTGGATGTCCATTCTCAATGTAGGGCAATGCAAATCAAGAAACAGCTGTATCTTTTTTGAATCGGCCAGATTTTCAATTGCATCAACTTCGGGAAATATGCTGTCCTTCCCGTAATCGCGGTTATGATCATGTGGCTTGCGGTTTTTCCCCTGATCCCCATCCTCCACTCCATCCTTGTCCACAAATGGCACGACATACAGCACATATTTCTGTCTGAACCCTGCAGCCGACGGGGTATCGGAAATAGCCGCTTTAATAAAACCTTCCAGGATAAAGCCCACCATGCTTTCACAGGCGTGATGCCTCGCAGTCATGAGCACGGCCTTTACATTCGGACCAGGTTCCCCAATTTGAAGCAATTCAACATTGCGCCCCTTGATGCTTTTCGTAAGAACTTCACTTCGCAAGTTTTTGTTTCCCGCATTTTCCTTCATGAAGGAATCAAAATCGCCTTGCAGATATGGGAATGTGACCGCAAACCGCACTTTCTGTCCGACTTTCTCAAAATCATAGAAGAAACTGTTGTCTTTGACGTTTCCAGTACCGGCCCATGTCCAGGACTTGCCGAGATCCAGGCTCAGCGCCGGCCCCTGCATTCCAATTGGGGATTTTACGCCGGTCATCTGTTCAGGAAAAACAAAGTCAACTCTTCCTGGCTGTACCGCTTCTGCCTCAAAATACCAGTAGAACCATGCCGCTCCACCGCGGAGATCAGGCGCAATCTGGGCTTTCCCCGGTTCATTCTTCTGGACAATCACGTTCCCTCCGGGGAAATCTGATCTGATCTTTATCTCCCCGACTGCGGCATCAGAATGCCAGCTGAAACCCAGAATACCGAAAAACAACGATGCATAAACAAATAAACTTTTCATTTTCATCGGTTCTCTTACCTTTCGTTTCATACTATTCTAATTCAACTGATTTTTTCTGCCTTAACCCATCCCAGGTTAACGATTAGCGACACCATCCCCATGCGCCTTGATATTTCAATGCAATCTCACTTTCCATACAGATAGTCGCTTTCAACACCCTGGTCGGCAACGCTTGGACCCCAGCCGCCCACAACAGCTTTCTGGGATTCCACATGGATGTCCCCATATACGACATTGGCGCTTAGCGTGTGTGAAAACCGCACCTGGCAGTACTGCGGACCGGTACTGGCTATATCGGTACTCCTTTTCATTCCCACCTGCCCGCTTGCCTGTCCATCGCTTAATAATATATTCCTCTCAGGAAGATGCACCTTGGTCATCCTTGCCTTTGGCGCTGTCCATTCCATGGTGGTAGCTGGAGTGGACCAGAAGAAACAGGAATTGACCGCTATGTTGTATAGTAAATCAACCTCCGTCCCGACCGGCTTCGATCCACCCGGAGTTGTTGCACGTAGCGGGCAATTGTGGTTCTGTTTTGAGATGTCAATGCCAGTATAGGCGCGATATGTCCAGTATGTGCCTTTTATAAGCCGATCATCCATCCACCAGATGCTATTGCCTGACGCAGAAAGCTTATCCATCATTGGAATATACGTATCATTGTAGTCATAGGCATACATCTGGAGGTTGAGTCCTATCTGCCGCATATTATTGGCGCATGTTGACTTGATCGCAGTATCCTTTGCCGCCTTCAGCGCAGGCAGCAGCATCGCCGCAAGGATAGCGATGATCGCTATTACCACAAGCAATTCTATCAATGTGAAGGAGGATTTTTCTTTTGTACACATTTCAATCTCCTTGAATTCAAGGGCTTTCTTCGCAATTATTAACATGACACCTGTCAATCTCTTTCAAGAGCATTGCGATTGCAGCCTTTGCATATTCCAATTCCTCCTTGTAGTCATATCCTTCAATCTCATCATCGATCTGGTCCGGTCTGAGATAAATCGAATTTGGACTGGCTATCAGGAAAGGCTTCTTTGCCTGGGGATGGGAACTGCAATATCTGGCGTATTCGCGGTGTAGTCCGTGTAGATAGAGAACGTCAGGATGGAGCTGCTCCATCAGTTTTGTGACCTCTTTCAACCCTCCGCTCTCTGCAAAGAGCAGGAGCTTTTCATCAAGGATGCATTCCGCCTTCCGGATGGATTTTCGAATCCCCTCCATGGTTTCGCGATCTGGTCGGGAAGCTCTTGTGCCGACTATTGCCGCAACTCTCTTGCCTTTAAAAGGGGCTATATGAGGATAGAGTCTCTTGCAAATGTTGTCTGCGACAGGAAGAAGCAGTTGTGGATGTTTTACCGATATGCCATGATTTCCCATTACAAGATAAGGCCGCTTGCCTTTTCTGAGGGGCTCGAGATCCTTGTTGTTAATTGCACCTATTATGATAAGCCCGTCTATATCCTTTTTTCTGGCAGACCATGTGCCTAGGCTGAAATTCTCATCAAAGTTCGAGCCCTGCAGAAGGGTGTAGCCGTATCTTCCGACCTCACGGTAGAGATGTGATATGATATGTGCCTGCGAGGCGGGATTGTACCTGTTGACAAATATTCCAAGCTGATAATAGCGCCCCTGCTTTTCCGGGTTGATAAAATTACCGCGCTTTGGTTCAGGTATCACAAATCCCTTCCAGCATAGCATTTGCATCGCGGAGATCACCACCTGGAAACTTACGCCATATTCTTTAGCAAGCCCCCTCATCCCCTTCAGCTTTTCACCTGGGGAATAGCTGCCGTTTCGGATCTTCCTGATGATCTTATTTGCAAGGTGAACATATTTGGGAATTGCATAATCCCCGTTATCTTCAACGCTTGCCCATTTCTTTTTCATGCCTTTATTCCTGTCTCTTGGTATTCTTCAGTTATTTGAGCCAATTTCAAAACTCTGAATTCTTTCAGCTCTAGCTTCCTTCGTAAAATAATACAGACTAATCTTTAAATAATACAAATCAATGTGCAGTTTAATATTTTATTTGGATTTGTCAAGCGATTTGTTTTCAAAAAATATCAGACATCTCCACCTGGTTGACATGGACCGAGGCCGATGTCAGATGCGCGATTATCGGAATGTCTCCATCCAACATGTCGATGTGCAGCTTGTATCCGCACCATGTCATCCTGTTGCCGTTGCTGTCATTAAACATCATTATCGTAATTGTGAAATCACCTCTGCCGTATAGTTTTCATTTAAATTATAGTAGAAGGCGATACATTGCCCCGGAATGTGAAATCCGGATAAGTTTCACAGTTGAGATCCGGTCCGGACAATTCCAGCAAGCCAACACCCTTGCCTTCTGATATTTCCTTAAGCCTTCGTGCTGTTTCCAAATTGCGTTCCGCCTGAGTTGCGAGCCTTAACTGCACCACTTCCAACCCAAATGGCTTAAAGCGGGACAACCATATTTTGCGGAAAGAAGCGTTAAGTCCTTTCGCTCGTACCGCCTGACGGCGAAAAGCCAATTCCAGCTTCTTCATCTGCGCTTTACCGGGATTTTCAATTATTGTTTCCAGTTGCTGCCGCAAACAGATCTTTTCCGCCAGAAATTCGGTTAATCTCCGCAGATGCTGTAAATCACCGGCTCCGTATCCTGGCGGAGCAGATTTCAGCTCTTGCAATACCTTCTCATAAGCAATCAAACGCTTATTCCAATAGGTCTTGTCAAGTGCACGGCGTTTTTTCCAATATAAACCGTAAAGGGGATCATCCCATAATAATCCGAACGCAGAGAATTCGTCATTTATGCCAGCAAGCCGTCTGGATAATTCATAATCGCCGCCGCATATGGCTGCAAAGCGTTCAGGCAAAGATTCGCCACCCATCACCTGATCCGCCGCCATTGCGATTCCGCACCAGGAAGACTCAAGGTCACCGCAGGCGCCATCATCATTCCACAGTGTGAAAAATATCTCTTTAATTCCATGGGTTCTTGCAGCCTTGACCAGGGGAGGCAGATTGTTTTCCGTAAATTCGCGTCCATACCAGGGCTTTCCCCATGACCAGATTCCAGGGCTGACCAGCAACTGGCGGCATCCCTTATGAGAGGCAATCATTTCGGAACAGAATTTATCATCTGAATGGTAATAATCCCAGTAGACCATTTGAAGGTTTTCAGGCAGTCTGGCGAAAAGGGGCTCGGAAAAACCTGCCTTGTGGTCATAATAATCTCCGGTGGGGCTGGTGATGCGGAACAGCATGTCCGACCAGATGATAGGCTGGCGATCATATTTGAGGCAAATGGAACAAACCCTGTTCAGGTGATCGATGAAAATATCCTTCTGAGGCCGAAACCCGTTCTTTTTCAGATAATGACCGTGGCCGATATTGCCGGCTTCATCCATGCCTATATGAAGTCGTCTTGTGTTGACGTTTTCCGTCCAGAAGCGAACCATCTTTTCAATAAGATCATAAGTCTTATCCTCTCCCGCAAGCAGAATATTTTTCGCATCAGATATTTTATAGTAGCATTCCCAGCGCAACGCCTGTTCCATGTGACCCAGCGTTTGGATGCAAGGGATCAATTCAATCCCGAAATCCAGCGCATACCGGTCGACTTCCCGGATTTCCGCAGCTGAATAACGGCCCCGCTGCAAACCGAAGAACGGTTCGCCTTCAAGCTCATACATGTCTTCAAGATACAGATAAAACGTATCCATGCCGAACATGGCCAACCGTCTTATCCAGTGCTTCAGATATTCCACGGCAGGAACCGCATTACGGGAACAATCGAGCATTGCACCTGTTTTTTCAAAGCTCCGCTTTTGTAGAGGCGCTGCCTTGCAACCGCCCAGAATATATGAAAGCCCCCTCGCGGCTTCCGGAACAGTCGAAAACTCAATGACATTGTTACTCACCGGATTAACGGCCGAAGGTTCGGAACTCCTCCTGAAAAGCACGTTTGAAACCTTAGCGCAGGATATCGGGTAGTGCCTTCCAAGCTCTTCCAGCATGAAATGCAATTCCCGTGGTGTGTCATCACGGTTCCAGATGATTTCTTTTTTGTATCTTTTATTTTTCATTTTTTAAATAATCCAATAGCGGGTCCAGAATTAGATTGGCATTTCTTGCAGCGCTGTCCGGAGTCTGTTCAGCCCCGAAATAATCCGCAATTTCCATTTTGAATTCAAGCAAATGCCGGCGAAGTTGATCTATGTCAGGATTAGTTGAGAAAACGGTCTGCAGCAATTCGATGTACCTCAACTGCAGAATTCCGGCACGCTTCCAGAGTGCCGCAGTTGGCCATTCGTCTGCATAAGGAGCCAATGCTGAAAGCCCCTTTTGCGTGGAATCCCTCATTGACGCAAACATTTCATCCTTGTTTATCCAGTAGTGGTCCTTATCTGCAATCCAGCGCTCAATCCAGGCAGCCAGATGGTTTGGCGGGGCAGGTCGCGAATCTTTCAATCCGGACCACTGGACAGCAGACAATATCCTCAACCGGTTATCGCACGAGCTCAACTGGGCGGCGGCATCAAGTCCACCTGCAAATCCGAAGTACTTAATCGCTGATTGTTCCTTCAAATCTTCCAGCGAAATCTTTGAAGACGAGGCAGCAAGAGATGGCAACGCCAGCAGAGGCAGGCCGGCTGCGACAGGATTTAACCTGATTGCCCAGCTTGTTACACAATGCCCGAGCAGTTTGGAATCGCGGCATTTTGCGGCTGCTCCGACAATATTTGGCGCATGAACCGGAATATTCGGACAGAAATGTCCATCCGAGTATGAACGCACCGCACTGCACAAAATCACATCGTATCCCCGGTTCTTTAAAACATCGGAGGTATAAAACGGATTCAGTTCCCCGTTGGAAGCAATCAGTTCAGGAAATAGCGTCAGCAGTTCGGGCGTCAAAGTTTCCTTTGAAACATCGCTTCTTCCCCAGATGCGGACAGTCTTGGGATTGCCAACGCCTGTGCAATAATCCCAATCCCAGACAATGAAATCACGAGATATGGAATCCAGGTTATCCGGATCTGCCAGAATCATGTCACCCCAGATTCCGGGGCGGATGTCCTTTGCCTGCAGGTCTGCAGCGAGGAAATTTATGTGTTCGCCGTACAGTTCATTGCGCTCACGCTTTGAGCATTCATTGCAGCTGCCGAACCTGTAGGCTTCATCGCCACCGAGATGGAAATACTTGAGATCTCCGAAAAGTTCACAGTATTCAGCGATCCATTTCCGCAGGAATTTGCGGACCTCCGGATTGCTGACGCAATAGCAGTCGCTGTAATCCGGGTGTTCACGGAATGAATGATACCGCTCATGCATCATCACATATTCGCCATGCCCGATCGTCTGCAAAAGCGGAATCGGTTCAAGGTTAAGCTTGCGGGAATAGTCCAGCAATTCCCGGAACTGCGCCTTGCTCCAGGAATCCGGATGGGCGCATTCCGGACAGCTGTCCCATCTGACCTGGTTTTCCAGCTCCCAGAGGATTGAATCATAGCCCAGCGAAGCAACCTTATCCAGGAGTTCCTTGACGAACTCATAACGCAAACTGGCAAAATTAAAATCCATATGAAAAATCAGCATCTGCACTTTCCCTTTTAATTTTGGGGTTTTTCACTCTTCAATTCATTTATCCATGTGTCGTAGAGTAGCCTGATCAGCTCGATCATCTTGCATGAGGGCGGATTCTTGACATTGCGCGGTTACTCTGGTTTTTTTCCCTGTGCTTTTTCCATCTCGCGGGCCGCGCCATCCATGTAAGTCTTAAATGCCGCACGCATTCTCTCTACCATAATGCGCGACTGTGGGTGCTTTACAGTCTTCAGAGCCTCGTCCAGATAACCCTGTAATTCCTTTTCGAGCCCGAGATTGTACAAAAGCACGCCTGCCTCGTGGTTCTCGTCGAAATCAGCGTTGCGTCTCTCCCGATACCAGGCGGAACGAATCGTACCACGGAATTTCTCGATGGCCGGTGCGGCCTCGCGGAACGTCCGGCGCAGGTAATACTTGCGCAGCTGCTCCACGTCCTGATCCGGATTCCACATCAAGCGGTTGATGATCCAGGCCTCCTCGGCTGCGCCCAGGTCCTCGGCCTTATCATTGATAGAGGTTTCAGCAGTAATGCGCAGCGCGCCAGCGTCCACCATGGCCCGCAGATCATACGCCAGCACTTCGGCTATGGGGTGGATCTGAAGGTACAGACCATAGTAGTCGCGGAAGACCACCTGGTCGCTCTTAGCGCGCCAACCCTTGAGCATTTGCCACCAGTGGTTGTTCACGGGCGAATAGATCGGGGACTTTATGTCCTTGCGTACGTAGGGGCAGAGCCACGGACGAATGTTCGGTCCAATGTCAATCGCCGGCAGAGGTGCGGCGTGGAAGTAGGTGTAGGTGCTCGTAACGAAACCTGGCCGGGACTCGGCCAGGTTGTCCGCCACACGCTTGAGGAACATGTAGAACTGCGTTGAGTAGTATTCATTGAAGTTCATGGGTGTGAGCGTACGACCGTCCGGTGTCTTGATAGGAGCGGAACATAAGGGGCACTCGCATAGCCCCCAGTTGTCGTCCACGCCGATGCGCAAAACCTGCTGCGTGTTGTTCTTCAGCCGATTCCGCCAATGATTGATGTAGGTCTCGTAGAGGTCCGGATGGTTGATGCACATCTGGTGCTTATACTCGCTCCACGTGTCCGGGCGTTTGCCATCAATGAGGGGATAGAACTTCTTGTATGGCCCTTCCTCGCCACGCTTTATGCCCGAGTTGTATGACAGGGAAAAGCAGTGCCCGCCGACCTCGTTGTAGCCGCCCCAGGCCTTGGCATTAAAATCACCATGGTAGAAGTTGCACTTGTTGCGCACCAGATTCTGGGCCGAGCTGATCCAGCCGCGCAGGATCATCCTGGGCCTTTCCAGCATGTCCGCGCAAACGATGGTCATATCGGGATTCTTTGTACAAACCACACCAAGCTCGTTCACGCTCCATCTTGGGAAGATAATATCGCTGTTGTTCTCCAGAAAGGCATATACGCCGTTCAATGTTCCCCTGGGGAGCGCACCAAAAATATAGATGTCTCCATCCTTCACGCGAATGGCATAGCCATCCAGACAATCTCCTTCAGACAGCTTTTCGATGTCTGTCTGGAAGTGTTTTTTCGCGTAGTTGGCGCCCAGGTAAATCTTGACGTTCTTCTCCGCGCTTGGGGTTTCCAGGATGGGATACTCCGCCCCTGTGATGTTACCAAGCAGGAGCCGCAGTTCCGCGGCAGCATTCGCATGGACAATATTCTCGTTCCCTTTTTGCATGCGAGTCTCAAGCAAACGGTCGGAGTTCTTGACAAAATTCTCAATGCGATTCGCGTCGCCTTTCGTTGTCACTACGATTTCAGCAAGCGGCTTACCGGCTTTGGCAATCGGAATTGGGTTGGCAATTCGCCCCTCCTTTGGGTTTTCCAGATAACGGGTAGAGTCACTGTAGTCAGGCTTGTATGAATCAATGAAACTGGCCCATTTATTCACCAGTTCCGAATCCGGGTAATTCTTGCGCATGCCCTTGATAAAACGGGGATTGGCGATGGTGATCACGCTCCTCCTGTTGTCCGGAACTCCCCTGCTGTCATAGTTGATTTCCAGCCATGCCACACGTTCCATGTCGAAACCCTTGTTCCCGGTGTGATCCTCGTTCTTCATGTCCCAGATGAAGGTCTTCCAGCCGTCAGTGCGCTTTTCGGAGGGATCTACATGGTTGAGAAAGTGGGTGGTGGAAACCCCGAGCTGAGCCCAATGAACGGGTCCATTGTCGAACAGCGATATGCCGAAGTTGTCCATGAAAGCGTTGAAGTGATAACTGCTCCACCCCGTCCTGGGGGTCTCACGTCCAGCCAGCAATTTCGATCCTTCGGCGGGTTCGACTTTGCACATGAAGGTCAGGACATTGTAAGTGTAAGCGTCGATCTTGATTGGGAGCCTGACAAGAGTTTGCCGACCTGCTGTTCCAGCGACAGTCCCAGGACGATATGCTTCGTAGGTAATCTCCAGAGCCGGCATCTCTACGCCGTCAATCGTAACGGTCTTATCCTGAATTTTAACCCCGTGCGGAACTTTGATTTCAGCAGGAAGTATCTCCCACCCCTTGACAGGAACGGGATTGACTTCGGTTTGTCCACCGGCAACCCAGTCCGAAGCGTTGACGGTAGGCAGACAGGTGGTCACGTCCGCGGCAGAAGCCTGGAACAGACTCACTGTACTTATGCCAAGTATCAGTGCTCCACTCAATTGTTTTCGTATCTTCACTTTCACTCTCCTTACTTTATTTGGATAAGTTGATTTAGAATTATTTTATCTCTGTGTCAAACAGATAAAATTCTGCACTCTTTCCAGCTGGTATTTTCGAATACGGGTAACTGAAAATAAGACGAATGACTTTTGATAAATCAAGTTTTTCCCCTTTTGTTCCCTGTCCTGCAGGGTTCCAGTTGAATTGCACCGAATTGTCAGCGCCGGTCACATATGCTGACTCCGGAGCATTCTCCACAGTGCCTTTCTCATCAATTATGGAAAGGGCTGGCAGCGGCGACTGCATTTTTGCGGTTTCCGGCGAAGGGATTATAGTGTACTGGAACTTAAGATTGCTCGTGTCAAATTTAAATGGACATCTAAGTATATGCCGAGCATCTTTCTGGCCATAAAATATCATATGTTGCGCATCAATAAATTTACCATTTATTTCAATTGTTGTCCTCCTGATACTGCAGTTGTTCCCTTCGCTGTTCCAGCCGTATTCCCACGCTTGTGCCGTTTTGCTCTCAGATAGCAGTAACGGCTTGAGCTTCTTAATTAAGTTCAAGCCGTATTCCAACGCTTGCTCCGGTTTGCCCTGATTACCCACGTCATTTTTTTTGGCCTGGCCAATGTATTGTTCAAAACGCTCCTGAATCCTGGCTATCAGAATCCGAGATGTGGGATTTGTCGCCTTTTTAAGGGCTTGGGACAATAGCTCGCGCATTTCATTTTCATTCCCCGCTTTTATGACATATGCGCTTACCAGAGAAGCTCCTTCCATCCAATCGGTCGGATTTTTACCCTTGTAATATTCCTGCCGTATATTGCCGAAAAACTTCTCCATCTCCGGCGCCGCCTCACGGAAAGTACGTCGAATGTAATACTTGCGCAAGGCCTCAACGTCTGCATTGGGATTCCAGTAAATGCGGTTTATCAGCCAGAACTCCATCATGTTGAAATCCCAGTCATCACCGGCTCCACGTACGACTCCGTCCCACCAAACCCTTTTTCCGTCAGGCATGATTTCCGCGGCAAATGCGGAAGTTCCACGTGAAAGGTAATCCTTCACATCCCATGCAACGACTTCAGCAAGTGGGCGGCCGGCAGTCAGGATACCATAATATTCCCGGACAAGCACATTTCCTTTTAAAGCAAAGCCTTTGGCCATCTTGTACCAATGGTCATTTATGGGTGAGCAGAGCGGAGTACGGTGATCTTTACGGACATAAGGACAGAATAAGACCCGGATGTTGGGATTGATTTTGATTTCAGGCGGAATCGCCGTGAAGAAATAGGCGTAAGTCTGCACTTTTAGATTTGGATACACCTTGTTAATCTCGATTGTCACCTTGTTGAGGAAATCATAAAACTGCGTGGAGCGGAATGCCGGATCTTTTACATCAAGAGTCCCGCCATCAGGCAGTTTTATGGGAGCAGTGCATTTTTCACATTCGCAGACGCCCCAGTTATCTTCGATCTTGATGTTGGCCGCATCAATCCCCGGAGGAGCTTTTTTACTGATGTAGTCTATGAAATTCCTTGAGTAGACCTGTACCAGATCCGGGGCGTTCATGCATATCTGATGTTTCCATATGCTGAGCTCTTTCGGCTTTTCACCTTTTATTACAGGATAATATGCAGGATCACCTTTCGGGATGAATGACTGGAGGTTATGGCCTCCTCCGAATTCGGCATGGTTGCCCCACTTTATATTCGGTTTTGGCTCTCCACCATGATAATTATTAAGATTTCGGTTGCACCAGATGGGAAAATCTTCCACGCCACCGCCGGAATCTACGAGCCAGCCTCGATATTTTGAACCTGGACGGCTCACCGCATCAGCCCAAACAATTTTTAATTCTGGATTCTTTGAAAATACTGTTCCGTATTCAGGATGCGGACGGGCCCAGATCAGGTCGGAATTGTTTTCTATGAACGCAAATACGCCGTTCAGCGTCCCCTTCGGCAAGGCACCGAAAATATGTACATTTTTCCCGTCCGTACGCACGGCGAAACCGTCGGAATCTTTGAGGACGCTTATGTCCGTATCATATTTCGAGGCGAATTTTAGACCTAGAAAGATCTTGATGTTGTCAGTCTCGGTCGGTACATGGACTATCGGAATTTCCGCACCGCTTATTCCCTTAATCCATAACTGCAATTCGCTGGCGGCGTTTCTTTCAACATCAGTCGCAGGCTCAACCAATATTATTTCTCCGTGCGGTTCGCCATTGACGGTTAATGCCAGGGGTACCTTCAGCCTGCCGGACTCCGGAGGCAATAAATATTTCGAGCTGTCACTATAATCGGGGACGTAGGCACTTATGTATTTCTGCCATTTTTCAAACAGCGCCGGATCCCCGGTCTGAGCCCTCTGTCCCCCGTGGAATTGAACTTCTGAAATGGTGATGACAACGTTCTGCCCCTCAGGAATATTGGGGAAGTCATACCCTATTGCCAGACGGTTGAACTTATCGGCACTGAAGCTTCTGACAAGATCCGGCTGATATATCACATCCCACTTGAAAAGGTAATCGCCGTCGGGCAGTTGCTTTGAATGTTTTGCGAAACTGGTAGAGGCCCAGTCTCCCTTGGAATCCAGCACGTAAAAGCTGAGTCCGCATTTCTCTCCTGCCGGCAATTCGAGTTTTATACGGCACGTCACGGTATTGTATTCTGTCAGATTAATATCTTTCGTTGGCAGGAAGATTTTTGGCCAGGAGTTGCGTCTGGAAAGAATAAACTTTGCAGCAGGAACCTCTTTCCCTTCGATATTAATATTGACCTGTTCCACCCTTGCCGGGGCACTGGCTCCGCCTTCGGGAACCCATGCAGTGTTGCATGAAATGGTATCAGCGTCAGCGGCAGTGCATATGCCAGCTGCTATAATCACAGCCATTATTCCGATAAGGTTTTTTCCTTTCCAAATCTTAACCATCTGTAATTTCCTTTATATCTTATTTCTTTGCGGTTTCTTTTGCTGAAAAATTAATATCAACGAAATAAAATTCGGATTTCTTCCCGTCCGGAATCTTATCGTAATTGCAAATGATCTCCAGGCGGAATGTTTCAGCAATAGCGAGTTTTCCTGAAGTGCTCGTATCCCAAGTGCAGACAGTCCATCCATCCTTGCCAATAACGAAAGCCGTCGCTGGTGCATACTCCCTGACGCCTTTGCTATCGGTGACTCTTATAGACGGGATGGGTAATCCCAACTTGGCGGTTTCATCTGAGGCCTTGAATTTTACGGTCAATACGGGTGTTTCTGACAATTTTTCATCTTTTATTGTTTTGCGGACATCCCCCCAGAAATTCTCTTTACGGACGGCGGTCACTACCAGGGCAGGCATTTCCTGTTCTCTAATTTTAATTTTAGTTTCAGTGCATTTTGCAGGAGAGACATTTCCTCCCTCCGATTCCCAGTTATCCGTACCCACTGTTAGTGCGCTTGCAGATAATGCGGTAAAGACTGAGACCAACACGGTTGCAAGTTTAGACATTTCACTCATTTCCATTCTCCATTTTTTAATATGAGGCAATTTCAAAAATGCCGAATTTAAGGTAGGGACGGCTCGCCGAGCCGTCCGGATTGAGGCGGCGGTTTCGGCGAAACCGCCCTACCTTCGGCAATTTTGAAATCAGCTCAATATGTATTGAAAAGACTTCTTACTTTAAGTTTCCTGACAAACTGTCCTATTTTCATTGGCTTGGAAGGGCTCACTGTAATCTGCACGGGTTTCCCGGGTTCAAGATTAATGAAGTTGTCCGAGCATTTCAGATGCATGCCGACAATCTCCAGCCAGACCCATAAGGCGGGTTTCTGCGATTCAACAGTGACAAGGAATCCGCAATTTTCAGTAGCCCTTACATTAAATGAAATTTGCGGGTCTGGAAGTTCAAGATGTTTAGGCCTGGCAAACAGTACAAGATTTTCAGATACTGGCTGACCCTTACCTGAAAGTTCCAGCCAAAGCAACATATTTCGCGGGCCATTCTTCTCCAGTTCACTCTTAAAATTCAATTCTGCCGCAGGAGTATCCTTGCCGGCCTTGGCCAGAACATATTGCTGTCCCTTTCGCAACAGTTTACCCTCAAGGTTGGTCAGCTTCCACAGGAGCTTGCACTTAAGCGGCTCAAGAAGGTCGCATGTCACATGGGGTTGTACTTTCCCAGATTTCAAATCCTCAACCGCCGACACCATCAGGGGCGCGAAAAAGCGGCGGGCTGAAAAATGCATCGCCTTCCACTGTCCGAAATAGTCGATGCCAGACCAGCTTGCACCGGGCCAGGTGTCGTTGAGCTGCCAGATCAGCGCACCCATGCTGCGAGGCATAAGGCGCCGCCAGTGCTCGCACGCGTACTTCATAGCCAACGACTGGAGTATCTGGCTGGCCCAGAGAGTCGAATTGAAATCCTTCGGCATCCTGAACCAGTCGAGCATGTATTGCATGATTACCGTGTTGCCGATGCCGCTGCGCTGATGATGCTCCATCACATAGCTTGTGATGTTACGCTCGGTCGGCTTGGTGAAGGTGGATACGGTCGCAGGTTCAGGAAAGCTCTGGAAGCCAAACTCGCTGGCAAAGCGGTGTTCGCAAGTGCGATAAAATTCGAAAGGCTTTCTTCCATGCCAGACGGACCAGATATGTGCGTCTCCGCGACCCTGATTGTCGGTCCAGACATCGGGATTGTAATGTTTTCCGGCCTCCTTGTACGGGCTACCAGACAAATAGCTGTGCTGCGGTGCAAGTTTTGCCAGCATATCCGGAATCATCTTCTCAAAGAAAAGCCTGTAGAGTTTTAGTGACATATGCCCTGAGTCAGCCTTTTCAGCCGCATAACCGCACGATTCAATCTCGTTGTTTCCACACCATAGGGCGATGCAGGCGTGATTTCTCAGGCGACTTACGTTTTGCTCCATTTCGATCATGGCATTCTTCACGAATTCCTTGTCTTCTAGGGGATATGGTGCGCAAGCAAACATGAAATCCTGCCACACGCAAAGGCCAAGTTCATCACACAGGTCGTAGAAGATGTCGGATTCATAAAATCCGCCGCCCCAGACGCGGATCATGTTCATGTTGGCTTCCGCAGCAGATGAGAGGAGCTGCCTGTATTTCTCCGGTGTCTGCCTCGTTGCAATTGCATCTGCGGGAATCCAGTTGGCCCCCTTGGCAAAGAAAGGAACACCGTTTACCTGAAAGTAAAACGACTCCCCCCAGCGGTCTTTTTCACGGATCAGGCTCAGGGTACGGAGTCCGATGCGAAATCGCTTGCAATCGATTGCTTCGCCACGCTCATCAAAAATTTCCACGGCTAGTTCATAAAGGTTTTGACGGCCCATGTTCCTTGGCCACCAAAGCTGAGGGTTTTTCACATCAATGCTAATCTCACCCCTGTTTCCATTCACTGGCTGCAACTCCCGGCAGACTGTTGTTCCGTTAAATGCGAGAGTAGCCCTAATTGATAATTTTGCGGATGAAATCTTCTCCACACCCACATTAATCTTGAGTTTCACATTTTTCTGACTTGTATGATCCTGCAGGATCATGATTTCGCCCAGACGCGCAGTGTTAAACGCAAGCAAGCAGATGGGTTTCCAGATGCCGCACGTTGCAAGACATGGGGCCCAATCCCATCCGAAACTGCAGGGCTCTTTCCTGATAAGGCTGCCGGAGGGAACCTGATATGGCGCGTACGGGTAATCTATTTTGCGGACCTTTTGTTTTCCCTGAATGTAGTCGAGAGGAGAATCGAAGCGGAGCCGGATTTCATTTTTACCGGGCTGAACCACACCTTTCACATCAAATTCCCATTTGCGGAACATGTTGTCTGTTTCGGCAAGGAGTTTTCCGTTGATGTAGATTTTCGCAACAGTATCAAGCCCGTCGCAGCACAATAAGAGGCGGTCGCAGTTCAGGGAACCGCGGTCGACCTCGAATTCCCGACTGTAAATCCAGCTTTCCTTGTAGATCCATCGCAGTTTTTCCTCATTGTCGCCAACGAACGGATCATCGATCTTCTTTGCCGCAAGTAGATCGCTGTGAACGCAGCCGGGAACGGTTGCGGGAATTATTTCACGGCTTCCACTTTTCTGGAGATTCCATTCGCCGTTCAGACTTGTCATCATACTTACCATTATGGCGCCTTCTGATCCGGCATCCATCTGTTGGATTCTGTGGCAGTATATATTGTACCCAGATAAGACGGAGTATACAAAACGTCGCGTCCCGCCTGACAAGCGCCTGTTATTGGCGTACGCAAGGGGTCGCAGTGTCCATCCGCCCATACTATATTGACGCTTTTGAAATTGAGATGCCTTGGGGCCAGCATACCCAAATTATTGGCAGCAGGAGTAATTTTACAGGAGCCATTTATGCCAATGGATGAATCCTTCTCCCATGCGGCATCGGCATGTAATACTTTTGAACTAGGGTTTATTATTTTACTTACATTGGCAAGGGAAAATTTTTCATTGTACCCAAGGTCAGGGTATTCCCATGCAAAATTATAGTTTGGAAAAGGGATTAAACTGCCGTCCCTACGTCCAGTTGGATTATCCGGACATTCATAAATATGGTAGCTTAACTGATAGTTTGACACCATGTAAAAGGGGAAGCTGTTTTCCGGATCAGCCAAAGTAAATTTCTTATATGGAAGCATATAGCCAGTATCATTGGCATAGGACAATGTACCAATGCCCATCTGCCGGAGATTGCTGAGGCAGGACATGGCTTTTGCCACGTCCTTCGCGTTTTTCAGCGCCGGCAGAAGCATGGCCGCCAAAATTGCGATTATCGCAATTACGACGAGTAATTCGATCAAGGTGAATCTTTTGTTCGCCATACTCATTGTATCTTCTCCTAATTTTTAATTCTTTTGCAAGCGCATACGTTCTTCGCTATTTCGGATCAATACCGGCTCGATCAATACCGGCTCTTTAAAATATCCAGGCCGATTAAGCGATTCGAAAAATGTCTCAGCGGCGGCCAAATACGCCGATTTACCGAAAGACATGGCCAAAACCTTTTCTGAAGGTTTATGATACCCTATTACTCCGATCACGCCCAACTCAGGTTTTCTTGCCAAGTCCCGTCCCCAACAGCATATTTGGAACTGAAGCAAAGGTCCTGGTTCAAGCATGATGGCATCGTAATCCGAATCGTTGTTCAGGTAATCGGAGATAACCTCGTAGGACAGGCCGTCCGGAACCCAGAGAATCTGGCGTTCTTCAAACTTTATACCGGCCTTCCCCATTGCCTTACAGAAACCATTATAAATTAAATGTGAAGGGTAATATTCTTTAGCCCCTGTAATCAATCCTATCTTGCGATGCCCCCTCCTGACAAATTCTTTTACCATCATATTGGCGGCCTTCTCCCAGTCCCATGCAACAGTGGGAATGCTTCTCATAAAAGCGTTGGAGCCGACGACAATCATCGGCAGATCAAGCATTTTAAGGAACGTAATCCACTCCGCGTCTACCATTCCTGATACAAATATTCCGATGCAGCCACTCGCCGCATTGGCAATATTAGTGTCTGGACTAATCGCCGTAAGAATCTTTAAATCTATATTCCTTTCGCGCAGAAATTCTCTCACCTGATAAGTTGAGGCTGTCGGGGGCGTGTCTGTTTTGACAATTTCAAGAAAAAGCATTTCGCCTTTTTTTTCCCAAGTGTCAACCGGCCTGGCAAGATAAGTTCCTGAACCATGCCGTTTCTCCACATAACCCTGTTCCGCAAGTTCCTTCAGTGCGCGGCGCAAACTGATTGCGCTGAAGTTGAAGCGTGAGCTCAAATCCCGTTCTGAAGGAAGACAATCTCCGACTTTCAGCTTATCAGTGGCGATAATATTAAGTATCTCATATTTTGCCTGATTGTATTTCAATAGTTTGTTCATGCAGAAATCTCCCTGCTCAATAAAAGTGATTATATAAGTATAAACACTATGGATAAAAAAAGCAATACCTAATCAAAAATAAATTGAAAATAAATAGTAAGGGATTCTTCTTGTGTTTTGTGTCTTGAATTGGACAAATTTATCTTGAGGCTGAACAGTCTCGCAGCTCAATATCTGTTAATTTCCATTATGTCCGCAGTTGAAAATATGAAAAGGGCATATGTCGCTATAGGTGCCTCAAGGAAAAGCGTATTTTATTGACTTGAAAGTTGTATTTTATGCAACTATATTGCGTGTAATGAACATATTTAAGGACAATCCTGGAGAGATAATCGATTCGCTGCGGATGAAGGATATTCTGGGTGATCTGCGCGACAAGCGCGGAAAGATTGCCCGCATGATTCATTCCGGTGAACTTATTAAGCTGCGACGCGGTCTTTATGCGACAACGCGCAATATAAACCCGCTTTGTTTTGCCGCAAGCATATACGGCCCTTCATACATCAGCTTTGAGACGGCGTTTTCTTATCATGGTCTGATCCCTGAAGCGGTCTATGAAATCAGTTCGATAACTCTGAATCGTCCGAAGGAGTTCGAGACCGTTTTCGGCCGCTACCGTTATCATGCGGTTCCTGAAGCTGTTTATTACATAGGGATAGAACGGGTAACCGAATCCGGTATTCCATTCCTTATCGCTTCGCCGACCAAGGCGCTTTGCGACCGTATTGCGCGGGAGCCTGGAGTGCGCTCCATGACGGATGTGCGGCGCTGGGCGGAATTGATGCGTTTTGACAGCAAGCTGGAACTCGATCTTGAAACCATTCGCGCGTGCACCAAAGGGTATGGACGCCCGGCAGTGCGCTGCCTGCTGCGCGCCGTTGAAAAATATGGAGGCATAATGACATGAACAAGGCACTTGAGGATATGCTGCGCGCCTACCAGCCGGTTACTCCGCAGGACTGGCTCCAGGCGACCCGTGAAGTGGTGCAGGAAATCGCCCTTCTCGGTTTCTGGAGGAGCGGTTTTTTTGAGAACGCCGCATTTTATGGCGGTACTGCACTGAGGATTTTCCACGGACTCCAACGTTTCTCCGAAGACTTGGATTTTTCCTTGCTTGACAGAACTGACAGCGTGCGGCTGGATTCCGCTCTTGCACATGTCAAGACCGAACTTGCCGCATGGGGGTTCTCCTTTGAAACCGAAGCAAAGGTTTCCGATGCAGAAACCAGAATCGAGTCGGCTTTTCTTAAGGGTAACACCAGGATCAACCTCCTGAATATCGGCGTCGGCGAAGAATTGAGCCGGAACTTTCCAGACAACCAGAAAATAACCATCAAGCTGGAGCTTGAAACAAACACTCCGCCTCACGCCTTGACAGAAGTGAAAACCCATTTGCTTCCGACGCCGTTTCAGGTGCGCCTATACGATCTGCCAAGCCTGTTTGCCGGAAAGCTGCATGCCCTGCTTTTCAGGAATTGGAAATCCAGAGTCAAGGGACGCGACTTTTATGACTTCGTCTGGTATATAAGCCGTGACGTGCCGGTCAATCTGCCACATGTGGAGGCGCGGATCAAGGAAAGCGGGAATCTTGATATTGAGAAACTGGATATCAAAACCTTGCGGACACTTCTCGAACAGCGCTTCAAAACTGTAGACATAAATGCGGCAGCTGAGGAGGTACGCCCTTTCCTGCGCGACACCCGGGAACTGGCACTTTGGTCAGAAGCGTTTTTCATCGGGCTGGTTGACAGGGGCATCAGATCCACGTAATGTTTTCGGCATCGCCATAGTATTCGTTGTCGCAATAGAAAAAAGATTATTTTAAATGAGAAGAAGTTTGTTCATGTCCGCCTTCGTAAAGAAACTACGGCGTGACACTTTTATCAATGGATTGTTGCCCGGCTTCACTGAGAAGCTTTGCCGGGGCAAATTTATCCTCCCGGAGGATAAAAGTGGAGGCGGGGGGAGTCGAATCCCATTCGAGGGAAAACCAAATTTTGTCGAGTAAAGGACAAAGCTTGTCATCTGATGGACAGATCCTGTCGCAACCTGCTGTTATTGAAAAAGATACCAGTAGTGTAAATATTGAGGATGGGACAAAGTCAAACCTTGGAGAAACATCTTCGGGACATCCCAAAACCACAATCGGAACACAACAGGAGCATAACAGGAACATAACGGAATTGCCCGAAAATCATGATTTAAAAAAAATAAATGAAACTTGGAAGGATCTGCCTGAAGCAATGAAAATGGGGATCATGGCTATGATTGAAGCTGCAGTAAAAAAGAAATGAGATTTTATACGCATCCTCAATCTAAGTTCAGTTTGCCCTTAATCCTGAACGGCAGAGCTGATGGATTTGTTCCGTATGCTTATCGGTAGTCTTGAAATCCACTTCGTTTTTTGATATAATGTACAAGATTTTATCATATCTGATATTTCCTATACTGTAATAAATTCTAAAGGTGATATTGCATGGACGGACAGGATTCTGAAGAGGAAATATACGACGATGTCTGCATCTTCTGCGGCAGGAAGCTGCTGAAGGGGGAGGGGCGCTTTTCCAAGCCCGACGGGCTCTACTGCGTCGGCTGCTACGAGGAGATGAAACTGGAACCGCGCAATGAGGATGCCAGGGATGGGGAGTGAGCCGGCTCCTTCTTCAGATAGGAATCAATCCAGCCTTGGCAGCACGTCCCTGATCCTTTCAATCAGCATCAGGGGCTCGAACGGCTTCTCCAGCACGCAGAGCGCCCCGGCCGCGAGCATGTCCCTGATGTCGTTGTCGCGGGCGAATCCTGTTATGACTATCGCCCTGATCCCGGGATTGATCCTCTTCATGTTGATGAAGGTCTCGTAGCCGTCCATCTCCGGCATCTTCATGTCCAGGAGCACAAGGTCTATGTCGGTATGCAGCCTGGAGTAGTATTCGACCGCGTCTTCGCCGCCGCTGCATGTGATGGTCCTGTACCCCAGCGGATGCAGCATGTCGGACAGCAGGCCGCAGAAGTTCCCCTCGTCGTCGACTATGAGGATCCCGTAGGTCTTCCTGGATGTTTTCGGACGCGCAGAGCTGCAGGACTCCACTTTTACACGCCTGAGGCAGTCCAGGCAGATCCCATAGTCCGGCGTGATGCCCGTGCCATATGGGATCAGCCACCTCCTGGTATCGAACACGCTCCTGCACCAGGAGCATATCACGGGAATTGTCTTCTCCTCGGGGCCCAGCATGACAGAGAACGATTCGGTGTTGGTCATGGCACACCTCCTTGAATGCGCTGCGGTAAAATATGTAAAAGGAAACACTGCATTCCCTGACTCACAGACCCTTGACGTAATTTATCCCGGATGCCGGGCATGTCAAGCATCTGGAACCTGATACGTTTCAACTGGCTTGCCAGCAATGGAATATTTCTACCGGTATCAGTTGGATGCCGCCTGTAGCTCCGCAAGGCAAGGATAAAAAGGAGTTCAATGCATTTGCAAATTCACGGTTTAAGATTAATCTTCCACTTCAGGCGATTGAATTATGAAAGGGGGATCCGATGCCGCTAATCCTGCTTGGAATGCTTGTGCTACTGGTGCTCCTGGTCCTTGCCGCAGCTGTAATAGCTACATTCTTCATCTCCTCCAGACGTCGCAGGGATTATGTCAGAAGGAACCTCTTCTCCCCAGCTGAACTTAGTTTCTTCAAGGTGCTGGAACAGGCTCTCGATGGTAAGTATAAAATCTTCACGAAGATCCGGCTGGCCGACATAATCAAGGTCGGCGGCGAACTTGAGAAATCGGAACGGCAGACCGCGTTCAACAAAATCCAGAGCAAGCATGTCGACTTCGTACTGTGCGATCCCGGCGACCTCTCGGTACAGTGCGTGATAGAGCTGGATGATAAATCCCATGAAGCTGCGGACAGGATCGCACGTGACGAGTTCGTGGACTCTGCACTTGAGTCGGCAGGAATACCCATAGCAAGGTTCGCCGCCAGAAGGCAGTATGCAGCTGAGGACATTGTAAAGGGCGTTGAAGAGGCGAAGGCGCAGCCGGACTCCAAGCAGGAGACCGCAGGAACTCCGGTATGTTCGCTGTGCGGCGCGCCGATGGTGCTGAGGACCGCCAACAAGGGTGAACACGCCGGCAAGCCGTTCTACGGCTGCAGCACTTATCCAAAGTGCAGGAACACGGCGCAGTACATAAGCATGCGAGATACGAAGCTCATGAAGAGCATGCTGAGATGACAAGGGGAATTTCCTGAAGCAATGGCCTTTCAACTGGAGGGATCTGTGCCGATGTCCGCTGGCTGGCTCTGCATATTAGAGAGCCGCTTCTTCACCCCCGACTTCGATCCTGAAAAGTCCGGTTATCATATCGTATGATATTTCTGCCACAGTAGGT
>MHBI01000055.1:0-388 GCA_001804815.1 Lentisphaerae bacterium GWF2_50_93 | reverse complement strand
TATCATATCGTATGATATTTCTGCCACAGTAGGTACTCACCCCATATCAATAGATCCGATAACAGCCTATACTGCCCTTAGCAAAAAGGCTAACCATGAAACAAATTACTGTTCTGTTGGCGGACGACCACCTGGTCATTCGGAAGGGGTTTCGGAGCCTCCTGGAGACAGGAGGCGATTTTAAGGTGGTCGGCGAAGCTGCCAATGGCCTGCAGGCGGTGGAACTGGCCCTGAAGCTCCGTCCCGCCGTCGTTGTCATGGATCTCTCGATGCCGAAGCTAAATGGCATGGAGGCCGCCCGTAGGATTCTCCAGCAGGCTGCTCCCCCGAAGGTACTGATTCTCTCCGCGTACGATGATGACGCCTACATCGAACAGGCAATCTCGCT
>MHBI01000054.1 GCA_001804815.1 Lentisphaerae bacterium GWF2_50_93 | reverse complement strand
CAAGGAACTCAGCAAACGCTGTAAAGACAAGAAATGGTTCTGCGAGGATCTGGATGCCGTCGGATCAAATACCATCAACCATGAAAAACTCAAGCTTGTCCTCTTCGACATGTTGGATGATGCAGGTGCAAAATACCAGCTCCATACCATGGTGTCGGACGTGATAATGGAAGGGGATGCAGTCAAAGGAGTGATAACTGAAAGCAAGTCCGGACGCGAAGCAATCATGGCGAAGGTCGTTGTCGACTGCACCGGCGACGGAGATGTCGCCTTCAAGGCCGGTGCCGCTTTCATCAAGGGACGTGAAAATGATGGCAAGATGCAGCCAGTCACCCTCATGTTCAAGATCGGCGGAGTCGACCGCAGCCGTGCAGTCTATCCCGGATCATTTGAAACTCTTGTCGAAACTCCGAAAGGCGAACTGCAGGCATTGGCGCGCAAGATCCTCCCTGCTCCCGCAGGACATGTGCTCCTCTACAAGTCAACAATCCCTGACCAGGTGGTCGTCAACATGACAAACCTCACCGGGATCGACGGTTCGGACATCCGAGATCTGACAAAGGCTGAAACGATATGCCAGCGGCAGATTCCGGAGATAATAAAGTTCCTGCAGGACTACGTTCCGGGCTATGAAAAATGCTACCTGATAGCCGCGGCCACAAATGTCGGCGTCAGGGAGACCCGTCATTTCAAGGGACTTTACACCATGAATGAAACCGATATTGTCGAGGCCAAAGTTTTCGACGACTGGATAGCCACAAGGAACTTCTTCAACTTCGACATACACAACATCGAAGGAGCCGGTCTCGACGCCAACGGAGCCCAGCACAAGTTCAAGGCACGCGGAGACTACACCATCCCATACCGCTCCTGTGTTCCGGAGAAGATCGACGGTCTTCTGCTTTCCGGACGTAACATATCAGGAACACATAAGGCCCATTCCAATTTCAGGGTGATGTCCATCTGCCTGAACATCGGACACGGCACAGGAGTAGCCGCAGCACTGGCAGCAAAGAAAAACATCCAGCCGCGCAAGGTTGATGTAAAGGAGATACAGGAAATCCTCAAGAATCAGGGAATGCTGGTCTGATGGCCGATTGGGTAAATGAGGTTGTTTCTCCTTGAAAGTATGTCGGGTTTTAACCCGACACCGGGTTGGCGGTTTAAAAACCGCCCTACTTATGAGGTAAAGCCCCAGCTTAACGGTTACCCAATTGGCTCCTAATATTGATTCTAAGCTGGTTCAGATTATTATAAAGGCATCATGAATTCAAAATCCGGATCTTCAGTAAAGCTCTCATTTGCTGGTGACATAATGTGCATAGGCAGACAGCTTGAAGCCTGTTCTGTCGGGCGGGCCCATGATTTCAGCTCATTGTTTGCGGACGCAAAGGAACTTTTTTCATCCAGCGACTATGTTGTCGGTAATTTTGAGACACCCGTCGCAGGTGGATCTTCAGGCTACACTTCCGAACGTTACTGTTTCAATAATCCGGCGGCTTTTGCGGAAGCGGTGAGAGATGCCGGATTCAATCTTGTATCAACCGCCAACAACCACTGCATGGACCGAAACGTCACAGGTCTATTTGCCACGCTTGACACTTTGGACCATGTCGGTCTTGATCATATAGGGACCTACAGGAGCCGTGAGGAACGGGATGGATGCTTCATGCGGGAAATAAACGGCGTCAAGGTTGGGTTCCTGGCATATACTTACGGTACAAACGCCTTTGCACACCACATGTATCTTGAAGACGGGCAGTTGTTTGCCGTAAATCTCTTTCAGCCTCAGGAATGCAGGCCTGGTTCAATACACCTTTTGGATCCCATGGATCGGATTGCCCAGCAGGTAGAAGAACTCCACCGCCCGGACAATCCGGTATTTCAAAAGGAGATCCTTCCTTATCATGATCAACTCAGAAGGGATCTTCGGATTCTCAGGGAAAATGGTGCCGAGTTCATTGTTCTGATCATGCACAGCGGTGGTCAATACAATCAAATTCCCGATCCGTATACCCTAAAACTGGTCGACATGATACTCGAAATGGGCGGCGTCGACGCCATAATAGGGCATCATCCCCACATCATCCTCCCATGCATGATGAGAAAAAATATTCCGGTCGCATATTCCATCGGGAATTTCATCGGGATGCCGAACACGGCTCCGGACTGGGCAGCCGACTATGTCGATTATTCTGTAGTGGCACACCTGCATCTTCGGATGAACAGACCTGGGAGCATGCTGGAAAAATTGACTTTTTCCATTACAAAGTCTGTGCTCCGTCCCAATGGGGTCGCCGTAGTGATGCCCTTATGGAAATTGATCCGTGAAACCTCTGATCCGGAACTCAGGTCCAAACTGCTGGATGACAACTGCAGAATGGTGAACTTGTTCAGCAATTCCTCCGACAAGGAAATCCCCCTTTGCGAGGAATATGAATTCCGGCTGGATCCGGCATAACAGTATCAAGACGCAGCTCAGGAATGAAGAAAGAAAGCCATGACGCTGGCCACGTAGAAGACAAGACCGACAACCAGGAAAATGATCTCAGCCTCGTACAAGCGAGTCTTCCGGTTCCTATAGGTGATGATTTCTGTCAGAGTTTCCATCGACGTCGCGGCCTTGAACTGCGTGGACCATCGGATGCCCAATGTGCCGATGAGCGTGAGCACCATGGAGATGAGAACCAGAAGGATTCCGGCTGTCATGCTGAGACGGCTGAAAGTGCTGCTCTCAGCGATCTTCGGTCCGGAAAAACCGGTAATTGTAAGCGCCACTGTACCGAGAGTGAGCAACAGCTGGCTGCGCCCCTGTATCACGCTGAACTGACTGTTCAGCAGATCGAGGCACTTGGCCATGTTGCCTTCATAGATGCGCAGCAGTTCCGCAGCTTCCTCAGTAGCGGAAAGCTTGCTTGCCGTAGTCGGTTGGAGTTCTGATTTCATGATGCGCGTAAGATAGTCTGGAATCAGATATGAATCAAGGTAGTCAAATTTTTCCTCTGGCTTCCTACACATCTTGCTAGTAATTAAGATATTATGAGCTGATTTCAAAATTGCCGGAGGTAGGGCGGTTTTTCCGTTATCGGACCGCCAGCACCCCTGCTGGCAGATTTTCTTCTTCTTTTCCGCTTCTCCGCCGATGCCGGCAAGGGTGCCGGCGTACCATGCGGAGCACCGTCTTACTGGACCGCCAGCACATCTGCTTAAGCTGGAATGCCGTTTGCAGTATTTTTGAAATCAGCTCTGTCAATATATTTTTTCAGTTCCTGAAAAATATTGCTTTGGTTAGACCGATATGCTGCTCTTCTTCTTCTCGCCTTCCAGCAGTTCATTCTTATACTTCTTCAGTACAGGCTCGACTTCCATCTTCAGGAAATCGTCGACCTGCTCAGGGGCCCTGCCTACAAATTTCCTCGGATCTATTATCTTGTCTATGCTCTTTGCGATCTTCGCAAAAAGCTTGTCTTTCCTGATGCGTTCAAGGAGGTCGTTGGATTCTCCCAGTTCCTTGACTCTTCTTCCTGCGGCCATGGAATGCGTGCGGATCGCCTCATGCAGTTCCTGGCGGTCACCCCCGGCCTTGACCGCGGCCATGAGGATATTTTCAGTCGCCATGAACGGAAGTTCGCTCATGACATGTTTTTCGATGACCTTCGGCCATACCTGGATTCCTTCTGCGACATTCGCAAGAACGGAAAGTATGACATCTGTTGCGAGGAACGCCTCAGCAAGGACAATCCTGCGGTTCGCGGAATCATCGAGCGTCCTTTCAAACCACTGGGACGCATGTGTGTTTGCGGGATTCGCAGGAAGTGAAATCACATATCTCGCAAGCGAGCAGATCCTTTCGCAGCGCATCGGATTGCGTTTGTATGCCATCGCGCTTGAGCCGACCTGTTTGGACTCGAAAGGTTCCTCTATCTCCTTCAGGTTGGCAAGCAGCCTCAGATCTCCGGCAAACTTGTAGGCGGTCTGCGCTATCCCCGACAGCATCGATATCACGAAATAATCAACTTTCCTTGTGTATGTCTGTCCGCTGACCGGAACAGACTTGACAAACCCCATTTCCTTTGTGACAAGTTCATCGAGTTTCCTGACTTTCGCGTGGTTTCCATTGAAAAGCTCGAGGAAGCTCGCCTGCGTTCCGGTCGTGCCCTTGACTCCTCTGAACGGCATTTTTTCGATTTCATATTCAAGGCGTTCAAGATCGAAAAGCATGTCCTGCAAATATAGAGTGAACCGTTTTCCTACAGTCGTAAGCTGCGCCGGCTGATAATGAGTAAAACCAAGGGTAGGCATTTCCTTGTACTGTTCGGCTATTTTTGCGAACTTCGCAATTGCGACAAGAAGTGCGCGGCGTATGATCTTCAATCCGTCGCGCATCTGGATGAGTTCGGTGTTGTCGGTGACATAACAGCTTGTCGCGCCAAGGTGGATTATAGGTTTGGCCTTTGGACAGAGCTCGCCGAATACATGGATGTGGCTCATGACGTCGTGGCGGAGTTCCTTTTCCTTGGCTGCGGCGGCTTCGAAATCAATGTCTACAAGGTGGGCGGCCATCTGCTCGAGCTGTTCGTCCGTGATGTCAAGGCCCAGTTTCTTCTCGTTCTTTGCGAGTACAAGCCAGAGGCGGCGCCATGTGGAATGTTTCTTCTGGGCAGACCAGTTGAAGCTCATTTCCTTGCTGGCATAACGCGAGGTTAAGGGATTTTCATAGATTTGGCAGTTCACTTTTTCACCTATCCAATTTTACAAATAAGTTGCAGGTTAAGTTAAAAATAATAGATTTTAGGTTTAATTTTAGAATATTCCCTGTAAGTTAACGCTTTAGGGAAAACTAAACATGATTGACAGCGACACAAAGCAAAATAGCCTTTACGGCGTGATAATCAAGGTTGAGAACATCGATGTATGCAGGTCTTTTTACAGGGATGTTCTTGAGCTTGGCGCGCCCATAATCGACAGCAATTTCTGGGTTGAATTCAAAATTCAGGACAATGTGTCCCTGGTACTTGAACAGGCCGCCGAAGGCGAAAAGCTTCCGCCGGGCCGGGACAGGGTATCATGGCTATACAGGATCCACGAGCTCGACGAGATGCTTGCCAAGCTCAAGGAGCACGGGCATCAGCCTCATGCAGAGGATGAAAGGCTTGGCTACAAGGTCTACCAGTTCCTCGATCCCGAAGGAAATCCCTTCTACCTATACTCGGCCAAGGAAGATAAAAAATAAAATTTTCACGGAAAATTTTATAATGATTGCAATTATTGATTATGGAATGGGAAATCTTTCAAGCGTCTTTAAAGCTCTGAAAAAACTCGGCGCAGAAGCAGCGATAACTGACAAGGTTTCCAAGATTAGCAAGGCTGAATCTGTGATTCTGCCTGGCGTAGGCAATTTCGGAGACGGCATGAAGAACCTGCAATCCTCAGGGATGGTCGATGCCGTCAAGGAAAGCATTGCCGGCGGGAAACCGTTCCTCGGAATATGCCTTGGCATGCAGCTCCTCATGGAGAAGAGCGAGGAGGCTCCTGGGGTAGAAGGTCTTGGAATATTCAAAGGGAAAGTCGTACGTTTCAAGAAAAGTTCATTGAAAGTTCCACATATGGGATGGAACGACATAACGATAAAAAGGGGGAATCCGAACCTCAAGGGAATAAAGGACGGCACTTTCTTTTATTTTGTGCACTCTTTTTATGTTAAGCCTGCTGATTCGGAAATTTCAGCCGCCACCTGCAGTTACGGAGTGGAATTTGCGGCATGCCTTGGCAAGGACAATGTTTTTGCCACGCAGTTCCACCCAGAAAAAAGCCAGGATGCCGGACTTCAAATACTTAAAAACTGGATCTCACAAGAAGGGGGTAGTAGACCATGACGGAAATAAGACAGAAACCTGATTTCACCGTTTTCCCTGCAATCGATGTCCGTGGCGGTAAATGCGTCAGGCTCATACAGGGCAACTACGACAAGCAGATAACATACTCCGACAGTCCGGCATCCCAGGCCGCACTATGGGAAAAACAGGGCGCACATTTCCTGCATATCGTCGATCTCGACGGAGCGAAGGAAGGACGTCCTGTAAATCTCAAGACCATAGAGGCCATAACAAAAGCAGTAAAGATCCCATGTCAGCTCGGTGGAGGAATTAGGTCAATTGACGATGCCCACCTCGCATTTAACGCCGGTGTCGAAAGGATAATTGTCGGAACAGCCGCATGCGAAAATCCGGAATTCGTTGAAGAACTCGTCCAGAAGTTCTCACATGAAAAAGTCGTCATAGGAATCGATGCAAAGAATGGCAAGGCATCCGTCAGGGGCTGGCTCAAGGATACAAACCTTAAAGCCACCGATCTGGCCGAGGAATTTGCCCGCAAGGGTATCAACAGGTTCATTTATACGGACATACATACCGATGGAATGCTTTCAGGACCTAACTTTTCGGCCATCAGCGAGTTCTGCGATGCGGTCTCAGGCGCGAAGGTCATAGCTTCCGGCGGAGTAGCGTCAACTGACGATGTGATAAAACTGATGAACCTCGCCAAGAAGAACATTGAAGGAGTCATCATCGGAAAAGCCCTGTATGACGGGAAAATAGTCCTGTCGGACCTTGTGAAGCTTTTCAGTTGATAGCTGCGGAATTCGCAAATCCGATCAGCGTCCAAGATGGCGCTTGAAGAATTCCACCAGCGGCATGAAGTTGTCGTCGCCATCAAATTGAGCACCTCCATGCACCGCGTCATCTATCAATATCGTTTCAGCCTCGACCCCCTCTTTTTTCAAAGCCTCGGCGAAGACTACGCTCTGTAGATAAGGGACGACAGGATCCTTCTTCCCGTGGATTAGAAGATATGGAGCTGAACCGGGATGGGCATATCTGATCGGGCTTGCGAGTTTCGCATTTCCCGTTGCCGCATCTATTGAATTTCCAAGTAATGCCGGAATGCATTCGAACACTCCTGCCGCGGTCTCCTTGGAAAAACCGCAGTCCTTGAAATGCTGTTCCCATGCCAGGAAATCCGTCGGAGGATACCATGCCCCAACAGCCTGCACATCGCTCCTCTGGTCGAGATTGAGTCCGACATCGAAATGCCTGGTGTTTCCAGTAACCCCAAGAAGACATGCCAGATGTCCACCCGCGGAATCTCCACAGACACCAATACGTTCCGGATCAATCCCGTATTCCGCGGAATTCGCACGCATCCATCTGACGGCTGCCTTGCAGTCCTGGAGCTGGGCAGGAAACTTCGCCTGAGAGCTGTACCGATAGTTTGCGCTGACAAAAATGAATCCATGATCGATCAGCCTGTGGGCGACATGCAGATCATTCTTCGAATATGCCCTCCAGGCTCCACCGTGAATGCGCAGGATAGCAGCCGCAGGAGTCTCTATCCCGTCGGGAACATATACATCCAGAGTGTTCCTCTCTCCACCACCCGGTATGAATTCTATGTCTTTGATGATTTTCATAGTTTCGGAGCGCTGGCGTCTCGCCGGCAATTCATTTCTCTTTATATACACTCGACCATTTCCACTCTTCCGGACTTTTCACAAATCCCGCCTTTACTGGATTCATCGCAATATAATCCATAACAGCAGCATTATGTTTTTCATTTCTGATAAAAGTATCATAATATTCCCGATGCCAAAATGAACCACTTGTTTTTAGCCTCTTGTTTATTTCCTTGGATGTAAATGACTTCCAGGAATGGATGATTTCGGACAGCTTGAATTCAGCATGAGTTTTCATTAACACATGGACATGGTTCGGCATAATAATCCAATTGCCGGCGGGACGCCAGCGCTCCTAAGAATAAACTGCCCCGGACGGCTCAGGCCTCGGGGCGCTCCATATAGCTTCATTTTCCCATCGCGGTTGCCTTCCTGAGGATTTCAATTGTCTTGTCGTAGTCGTAGTCGGCATAGTAGGAGTTTCCAAACTTCTGTTTGATCTCCTTGTGCAATTTCTCGTCCATGCGTTCTTCAGCAAGTTTCAGCGGAGTCTTCTTCAGCTTGTTTTCTCCTCCTGCATTCGCCTTGCTCTTCAAAAGGAGATCCACCACTTTCCAGCAGCCGTATTTCGCAGCCTGATGCAAGGACGTATTGCCCAGCTTGTCCTGGGCGTTCACATCAGCGCCTTTGTTTATCATCAGAAGGCACAGATCATCGCGTCCCCTTGTAGCAGCCTTGTAGAGAGGCGTGCAGTCCAGCTTGTTCTTGAAATTGACATCAGCCTTCCCGTCTATCAGGAGCTCGCAGATCTTTTTTGTCAACGCACATCTTTCCACCCGTTGTTTCGCATCAACCTCTATGTCCATGGATTCAGCCACTTCGAACAACGCCGTCTCTCCGCTTCCCTTCATGGTCTCAGCATTGGGATTTGCACCGTTCTTCAGGAGTTTTCCTACTGCATCGGAATTTTTCTGGCTGACTGCCCAGACCAGCACCGGTATCCCCTTGTCGTCCTTGTTGAATCTGGAGTCGTACCGCTGGTTCAGATCTCCTTTCGAGGAAATCAGCTCGTTTACGATCTGATCGACCTTCCCTGCCGGGGCCGGAGCCTTGCCGTCGGCCGCCACAAGCGTTGAGGAAAACAAGACAAGAGCTGTCACGAAAGTAGAAACCACACATGCTGTTCTTTTCATCACGAAATTACTCCTTGATTAAATTTTATATGCCTTTGCCCCGAGCGCTCAGGCCTCGGGGCGCTCCATAATAAGGCAGGCTTTCCAGCCTGTTAATAATTCATGAACGGGCTGGGAAGCCCGTCCTACTCCGCATCCAGGATCAATACCCAGTCTGGTCCGTCTAACGGAGTGGTGACTGTCAGCGTCCCTGTATTTTCAAATACTGCGGACTTCGCAGCAGTTCCATTCCTGGGATTGAACCATGATACACGAAGTTTCTTACCTTTCAAGGCTCCGGTCTTCAGGGAAACACTATTGAATGATGCCCGTAGGTCACGCCGTATCCGCCGGCGAAAACTGAACGGTAGCACTGCTTACGTACGTCGTAGTCACGGTAATAAATCCCTTTTTCGCCGGCCAGGCGGATTATCTTGTCGACATATTTGAAATATTTCGCGTTTAATCTGACAGGATCCTCGTTGATAAGCGGAAGATCTCCATAGAAGTTAGGTGTCCTGATTCCATCGAATTCGGCGAGCGCTACGGCCTGTATGACATTGAATCCCTGCCTGCTTCTTGTCTCAAGATACGCCGTAGCCTCTTCAAGGCTGATCCGGTGGAATATTTCCTAGGCGGTATCTCCTAGCCAGAAGAAAGGTTTTCCACTTTCAGTCTCAAGGTAATGTCGGTCGGAGCTAAGTCGTATGCGTTCGAGTGGCATTTTTTTATCCTTAGTTAATAATGGAGCGCCGGCAAAAAGCATGAAACCAGTGTTCCGGTCATCTGAACGGATTCAATATCTTCACACCTCTTATTTCCTGTCCATGGTTCATATCTTCCGAAAGCAGTATCCTGCAGCTGGCCCTGACCGATGACGCAACAATCAAAGCATCATAAAAACCAAGCGATGCTTCTTCCCTTATGCTGAGAGCTTCCATGAAAAGTTCAATTGATGGATAAATCTCGCATATCGGTTCGAGGAAATCATGTATGTACAGCCGGCAATCGGATATATTCATCTTAGATGAGAATTTGGAGGTTGCCACATTGCAGAATTCCTGAATGACCTGGTAGCTGATTACTCCCATGCCGTCTGTGATTGCACTGGAGATTATCTTAGTTGCATCCGACTGTTTCTTCGGATATCTTGAATCAAACGAGTAAAGGATGATATTCGTGTCGATGAAATACTTACCTTTCATTCATTTCCTCCCTGGAAAACTTCCTTCCGGGCCTGACATAGCTCATGTTTTTCATAAAATCCCCGTAGTCCATGGAAACTTTCCCCTTGCTGGCATAATGCCTGAGCCAGGTCCTGAACAAATTGTTCAAGGTCGTATGTTCCTGAACGGCTTTCTGACGCACTTTCTGGATTAAAACTTCATCTGCACTGAGCGTAATGTTTTTAACCATAAACCACCTCCTGTAATAGTGTACACTATAATAGTGCACTTTTCAAGCTTTCACTATATTCCCCAGCCATTTCCGCAAATTCCTGCGGGTTTCACTGTCACGCAGCACCCAGGCATCGTTGTGATTGCGGAAGAAAGTCGGCTGGAATGTGAAATCCCCCTTGATGCCCGTGGAGCGGATATATTCTTCTGTTGCCGTGCAGGAATCACCCTCGTTGCAGATGAACTGCGGCCTTCCTTTGAGCCTTTTAAGCCTGACAAGAGCTGAAGCGCGGTCGGCTCCGGCGTATCCCCAGTTCTCCCTGACACCGTCATAATGGCTGAAGGCAATGAAAGCCTTCCACAATCTGGCAATCTTGTCATCATGGAGCCCTATGAAGTTGCAGGCTATCGCCCCGCGCGAGAATCCAGCAATTGCCAGCGCTGAAGAATCCCCTCCGTATTCATCGCATGCAACATTGACGGTCTTGCGGCAATATTCGGCAGTTGCATCAACATCCCCCCACCATTCAGCCTGGTTTTTCCTTTCGACAAGATTCACATACGGCATGCAGATCCATATGAATCCTTTTCCAGCGGAAACGCCATAGCCCAGCCTGCTCCCTTCCACTGTACCGTCGGAGACATCGTCGAAGTGATCATGATACGGACCATTACCGGCATATTCAACTATCACAGGATACCTGGCTCCCCTCTTCCAGTCGGTCGGCAGATAAAGAAGATGATGGATTCCAGTGCCTTCATATTCCTTCAAAGCCAGGCTGACACGTTTCCCGGGGCCGGGAAGCCCGGTGGATATTTCCGGAATCTCAAGATCCGGAGGGACTGAACGGATATCTTGAACAGAAGACATAATTAAATTTTTCGAATTACCTGTTTGGAGAGCCGGTGAAATTCTTCCATTCCCTATAGCTGTTCGCAGAATTGTTGTAGATGCTCCGATATTGCAGCAAGGTCATTGTATCAACATGGGAATCGCCATAGATGAAATTTGCCGTGCTGCTTGGATGGCTGCCTGCCTTATTATAAGCATAGCCCCATGACCATGGTTGAAAAAGCTGCTGTTTCACATCTAGACCGGTTGAAAACCGAGCCTTTCCATTCCATGGAGCGGCAGAAGCGTCCGCAAACCAATGTTTTTTCTCATTTAGATTTTTAAGTTTGGGAAGATCAGGAGTTCTCCACCAGTCTCCAGGATTGCTCTTGCTTGCACCAAGGAAGAAGTTGAGCCCATAGTTGTTCCAGGAATAGATCCATCCGGTGTCCATTGGAGCCACGGAAGTCGCCGCCTGAGGACAGTGAAGCATGGTGCCTGCATCTACCCTCTTCATGTATTCGCATTTTTCAACCCAGGTGGTATTTGAAATGGTGGTGTAGCCTGCGACACCGCAGCCTCCATAGGTGCCGCCTTCAGTGGGAAGAATTTCATCATAATCTCCGGCATACATGAAACCCCAGGTTGCAATCTGCTTCAGATTGTTTTTGCAGGCTGCGGCATTGGCCATGAGCTTCGCCTGCTTTAGCGCGGGCAGGAGGAGCGCTGCTAGAATTGCGATTATCGCGATCACGACAAGCAGTTCAATGAGTGTAAAAGAAGCATGCCTACGCACGGATTTCATGGCAGAAGACTCCCTCTGAAATTAAAAACCCCATGTTCCAATTATATATTAAACCCGCTTCAAAGGCAACAGCGATCATTTGGAATCCTTCGCCGTGGCTGCGCCTGTCATCTCCAACCCGCCAACTACCTTCCACGCGGTCTCCTGGAAGATCTTGGACAGCTCATCCGGCACGTCCTTGCCAGCTCCCGGCAGTCCGACAGGATTGTCCTTCATGATCACCGAATAGAAAACACAGCGCACAAGATAAACCCCAGCCGGCCCCATATGTATGTCATCCTTGTACAGCTCCTCGATCTGCTTGATCCCAGGCACAGTTCCGGCCCTTGCCTGTTTATCCAGCTCGGATATCACGCTCCCCGCCGGAATAAGCCGAACCGGTTTCTTCAGGTCAGGCATATCCTTGTTGAGACGATCCACCAGAACCTTGCAGTAGGTAGAGTTATATACCGAATCCCACTGGCCCGGCTTAGGGAACTCACGGGCCCACTTGGCCGCAAAATCAATTTTCCCAGCCTTGTCCTTGAAGGGCCAGGTCTCATATATGTAGACCTGCAGGTCCGGACTCTTCTTCAGGGCCAACTCAATGAATTTCTTCGCCATCACCACGTCGCCCTTCTCGCCTTCAAAGACTGCCCCCCACGACTGCAAGGTCAGCACATCCCATTCATTGTTGGCCAAAGCATCCTTGAAGGCGCCGTATTTCGCCGCCTTGTCCGACGGTGCACCAGACTTCTCCCATATTTCCGACAAGCCTTTGCCCCATAATACATGCCATCCATATTCATATGTGGATCCACGGCTGCCCATGAAGCCAGACAGGCCCGACATCTCTCCGAACGTCAGGCTGTTCCCGATATGGAACGCCCGGATCTTCTGTTTCGGCGGTTCAGCCTGTACCACACACATCAGGCCTATCATCACGAATAAAAACATAAATCTTTTCATGCCTTCTCTCCTTGTGTCATCACTGACAACGTGTAATTACTTGTCGTCTCATAACGGAGCGGGGGTTTTCCAACCCGCGGTACTCTTTCCGTGGCGGGTAAGAAAACCCGCCATCCTCTTATTCTGGAACTCCATTCCGAGACTGATAATACTTGCGCTGCTGGAAGCTTCATATCAGCATTTTTTACAATCACTCAATCTTCCAATCTCCAAATCACCACATAATCACGGTACCAGCTTGAGTCTTCCCCAGGCGCCGCGGTCGCTCGAATTCCTGGCTATGCCGTTCCACATGAGCTGGCAGGTGCGGCCTTTCCCATCGTCACTGTTGTCGATCCCGAGATCGAACAGGAATTCCTGTCCTTCCTTCGGCGTAACAGCAAGAGCGGCCCATGGGATCGCCGCTTCAATCGTATAGCCTTTGCCATCCACCGATGCCACGGCTGCAGTTTCAAGCTGCGGCTGCGGGTTCGCGTTGACAACGCAGAACTGTCCGTTCTTCCCGCCCCCCACGAGGATCTGCCTGTCGGAGAAAAGGAATGAACCTCCCTGTTCTATCTTCTCGCTTCCCAGGAATATCTCGATCCCGTCGGCGCTCCAGAGCATGTCCTTCTCCTGTTCGTTCTTCATGGGGGTCGGATCCGTGACGTTCACGAGCAGATACAGGTTCTTCTCGTCCCAGCAGGCCTTGAAGGCTGCTTCAACACCGAAACTCTCGCGTCCGATGACAAGCCTTTCACCTGAGATCATTTCAGGAGGGCGGCCGGGCCAGTTCTCGATCTGGCAGTCGATCTTCATCGGGCCAAGGGCGCGTCCGGCCTGTACCGTGCGTACCGTCTTCGCCTTCACGCTGAAACGAGGATTGTCAAGCAGGTACGGTTTTTTCCCGTCTAGCAGCACGTCATAGATCCCGTAGTTCGTCTTCATCATTTCCGCGGCGCACACCTTGTAGGGGCGGTCGGCGACATTGAATATTCCGGTATTGGCGCGCTCGCCGTTCTGCTTCTCGAAGAAACGGCCTGTGACAGCCTGGTCGATCATGGTGAACCACTCGATCCCGACAACGAACCCAAGTGCGGCCGAACCTTCCACGTAGTACCTGTACGCCTCGCCGCGCTCCTTCTGCGTGGCGAGATCATTTCCTGCGCCCGCGTTGCTCTCCTTTTCACTGGTGTAGTAGAATTCGCTCCACATCTGCGGTTTCCTGCCGGACCAGTCATAGATCCTGCGGATGAAGTTGGAATCAATTCCGCTGGCATAGTAGTTGATGCTTATGATGTCCATGTATTTGCCTGCGACACGGCAGAGGACCTCGCTGTTCGCCGTACCCGGCTGCCAGCGGTTGCCGATCAGCATGTGGTTCTTGTCATATTTCCTGAACGTATCCACAATCGCCTTGTAGTAGGCCTCCAGGAACAGCTCATTATATGCCTGCATGTCCTCGAATGAGGTCTTGCTTTTCACTGGCAGTCCCTGTTCCTTCAAATCGTCGAATGAAGCCGCAGCCATGCCCCAGGCGGTGTTGAATGCCGCGATGTCCTTGTACTTGTCCTTCAGCATCTCCACGAGCTTCAGCTTGCAGGGATGCTTGCCCGGGAGCGCTGGAACAGCGCGGGGCAGATCCTCCCAGCCCTGTTCGTTCGCCAGGAAATAGCCGATCAGCAGAGGTTCATCCGCGGATGCTGGAATTGATTTCGAAAAGTCCTCCTCTATCTTCTTCAAATTCTTTTCCTCGAACGGGTCAAAGACTCCTCGGATTCCGGGGACCTCTCCGAGATACAGCGGAAGATGCGCAACATATGGAAATTTCTCCTGCTTGGCGACTCCTGCCGATCCGGAAAATGCTCCGACCGAGTTGAATCCGAACTTCTTCACGCGTTCAATCAGCCGCTTCGTATTCACAGCATCATTGAAGGCCTCTCCATATTTGCGGACGACATTGGCCTTGTAGAATGAGACGGCCTTGTCGTTCCACCACTTGTCCGGATGCCAGGCTGACTTGAAATTCCCGTCGCGCGGAGGCAGCCACTCATAGATGTTCTCACGGCCCTCGGTGTAGGTGCTGTCTTCGCCGCCGGCACCGAAGCTGCATATTCCAAGATGGAAGAACGCGTTCCCTTCAGGATCAGCCATGAACCATTTCTCGCCCTTCTTCTCGACATGGAAGAATCCGGTCTTCTTGAGCCCAAGCTTCTCCCCGCTTCCCGAAAATCCGCCGAACGCATCCCTTGCAGGAGGATTCAGCGATGCATAATAAGCCTTCTCAGCCTCCACATCCTTCTTGAGCTCCTCCTCTGATTTCACCTTGTCGGGAAATTCCTTCTTGAATGCCTGTCCGAACTTGTCGACCTTGAAGGCCGCAGCATCCTTCTGTCCGGCGGCTGAAGGATCGGCCGCCCCGCCTTTTATCGCGAACGTGGCTTTTGGATTGTCATTGTTGAAGTTTGCAATCATCATCCAATTGAATATCTTCCAGTTCCATTCGCGGTTGTCCTGCAGCTGCTGGAAAGAATAGGGAGGTATCTTCATCGACATGACCTGCCCTGTGTCGGATGTTATCTGGATGGTGTCGGCATTTCCCTGGTAGAACTGGGGCTTCGGTGGCTTTTCCCTGGGGAAATCACCTTCCTTGTCGCCGACCTTCCATCTGCCGCCGTCATTGAAGTTGAACGGAATCATCATCTCCATCCTGAATTTATCGAGATTTCCGGCGTTTGAAAATATTATGGCGAAACTATCTCCTGACTTTTCCAGGTCCGCCTGGATCCCGCCGTCGTATTTCAATGTCGCCTTGTTCCCCTCTATCTTCTTCTCTATCGGATCCTTCGCCTTCTGGGCATCCCCACCCTTCTGGATTATCTTCGGATACGAAAGCTCGAAATTCCCCATTCCGCCCCCGTTGATGTCAATCCCCTTGTCGGAAAATTTGAAATCAAGCGCCGAGGAGCTGAAAGGAGCAAGACCGATTGCCGCGGCTGCGACACCCACCATGACATTTCCAAGAATTTTCATTTTAATTCCCCACCTTATATTTTTAATTGATTGTTATCGTTGCCGACGGAGTTTCCTTAAGGATCGGAGCATTGAAGAAGAACGTGAAATTCTTCCAGTTCCATTCACGGCAGTCTGTAAGCTGGATGAAAGAATACTGAGGCGCCGTCAATTTCATGTTTCCGGAGGTTCCTGCAAGCTCGAAGCTGGTTGCATTGCCCTGGAAAATATGGGGGGTTGACGGCTTCTCAGCAGGAAACGCGGCAAGCTGCCCGTCTCCAGCCTTCCATTTTGCTGCCATCGCATAGTCAAACCCGATCTGCATCGTCATTCTGAAATGCTTCGCATCGCCAGGAAGCTTGTCGAATTTGACATCTATATTGTCTTTGCCGACCGTGACTACGGCCTCGGCACCGCCTTCAAACTTCATCTTGATGTCCTTGCCGGCCACCTTCTTGTCCGACATCTTGAAGATCTTGTCGCCATCGCCCCTGAGCTCGGGGAAGCCAAGTATGAAAGATGTCGCGCCGCCGGTGGCGACCTTTATTCCTTTCTCATCAATGCTCAAAGTGGCCGCAGAAGAAACCCAGGCGCCGAGGATCATGATCGCGGCACCCGCCAGAAAAACCCTTCCTAATTTTCTCATTTCCATATCTCCCCATTTAATTTCCCATATAAAATCCGAAGCACGAAATCCGAAATTCGAAACAAGTTCGAAACAGAGAAAAACTCAATTATCAGCCAATGCTTGAACCATTCGAATTTTTATTGATTTCCAATTTGTTTCGTATTTCGATATTCGTATTTCGATATTTGGTTGCATCATGCCTTCGCCGTCGATTCGCGTATGACTAGCTTCGGCGAGAGGCGCATGCGGCACTGGAACCCGGGGTCGGAATGTCCGTTGCCGAGAGTGATCATGAGTTCCTTCACGGATCTCCTGCCTATTTCATACTGGGGGACCCTGATCGTCGTCAGAGGCGGCGTGACAAGCGTCGAAGTTTCTATGTCGTCGAATCCGATGACGCTGAGCTGGGACGGTATTCTTATTCCGCAGTCCGAAGCCGCGCGGATCACGCCGAGGGCACCGTAGTCGTTGGAACAGATGAAGGCCGTAGGTTTATTTTTGCCCTTCAGCACCTTTGAACACCAGTTGGCAGTCGCCATGACATGGTTTTCATCTTCATAGATCCATTCCTTCCTGACTTCAAGACCCTTTTCGGCCATCTTGTACACGAACGAGGCAAACCTTTCGCGGTATGCCGGATTATCGTTGCCCTTGATGAACCCGATCTTCCTGTGTCCAAGGGAATATATGTGGTCGAAGGCCAGGGAAATCCCCTCGAGATTGTCGGTTGTTATCTCGACGGGCCCCGCTCCGGCCATCTGGTCGGCCAGCACCATTGGGATTTCACAGGAACCTATGAATTCCAAAATCCCGTCCGTATGGACTCCGGCTATGATCAGGCCTGAAATCCCGTCTTCATCCAAGGACTTTATGAAATCCGGATTGTTCAGGTTCTCCTTCTTGATGCAGCGGACAATCGTCCTGTACCCGCACCTTCTCGCCTCTTCGAGCACGCCTTCGCTTATCATCCTGTAGAAGGAGGAACCGTAGCGGAGCTGGCTTTCCATCATGGTTTCGACCGGGAGATGATCCACCTTGTCAACATTGAGCCTCTTCTCCGCCAGCGACAGATATTCGACTATTTCGTCGAAGCAGAAGACAAGTTCAATGATCCTGCCTGCCTTGGCGCTCTTCACGGAAGAGGGGGAGCCCGGCTTCCTTCCCGTGGATCCGCGCGGGACATAGTTCACCGACTTGACAGCCTTCATGACCGATTCCCTGGTCTCATCGCTTATCTGTCCGATATTGTTCAGGACACGGGAGACCGTAGCCGTCGAGCAGCCCGCCATCTTCGCAATGTCAATTATGCTGTGCTTCATTTATAAAATTTTCCTTGAAAATTCTATTATTTTCTTCCGAACGGCATGAGGGGCGTGTGGTCCGGGGCCTTCATGCGGTTGTGGCATGCGTCAAGCAGCGTCTTAAGCGTCGTCGTCGCTACGCACATCACCGTGTCGGCTCCTCCATAATAGATCTTGATTTCGCCGTCGTCCTCGAGGATATGCCCCGCAGTGAACACCACGCTCGGAGTCTGTCCATGCAGCTCATAGTCCATTTCCGGGGAGAGGATCATGTCGTCGCACATCGCGATGCATTTCGCGGGATCCTTCAGATCAAGGAGCATCACGCCGAGGTTGTAGACGAACTGGTAGTTGCACACGGTATACACGGAATGGAATATGCAGAGCCAGCCTTCCTTTGTCCTGATTGGAACCGATCCGGGCCCGATCTTGCCCCATGACCAGCGGAGCTGGCTGTTGCGGACGACGCACCTGCTCTGTCCCCAGTGGATGAGATCGGGGGAATATGAAACCCAGATGTCGCCGATGCTGGCATCGGTGTTCGGACGGTCCATGCGGCAGTACATCCCATTGATCTTCTCGGGGAACAGCACGCCGTTCCTGTTGTCGGGCTCGCAGATGAATCCACGCCACTTGAATGTCTCGAAATCCTTTGTCTCAAGAAGGCTGAGACGGCACGTGTGGCTGCTGTGGCAGGAGTGGATGATGTAGTATTTCCCGTCAAGAGGGGTTATGCGCGGATCGTAGTAGACCTCTCCGTTGAAGGTGTAGTCCTGGAATTCCTTGTCGCCCATCGGCATCTTGACCGGGGCCGGACGCGGCTTGAACTTGTAGCCGTCCTTGCTCTCAGCGATCCAGAACCGGTCGCGCAGGCGGTGGTCCTCGGTGCGGCACATCATCAGATACTTGCCCTTGTACTTGATCATTCCCGAGTTGAAGACATGGCGGATCCCATATTCGTGGGGGAAGTCCTTTCCCTGGAGTATGGGGTTGCCTGCGTAGCGGGTGAGATACGGGTTCGGCGATGAATACTTCATATTTTTCTCCTGTATATAATGTAACTTACAGTAAATATTAAACCTTATTTTGAGCTTGTCAAGAACATTATTTAAATTATTTTTACAATTACTATTGTAAATTACTGTAAATATAATAAATTCTGATCAGTAAATAATAAAGGCAATTCTCCGATTCCTTTTAAAAAGTTTTGCAAGATTCTAATTTTTCTGATATAATCATGGATCCACGGGGAGGATAAATGTCACTTAAATGCAGAATAATCAGGTTCACGCTGATTGAGCTACTGGTGGTAATTGCGATAATAGCAATTCTCGTAGCACTTCTACTGCCGGCCATCACACAGGCGAAGAAAATGGCCATGTCCATCCAATGCCTCAACAACCAGCATCAGGTAAGCCTTGCGCTGATACAGTACAACGAAGACTACAGCGGATGGATTCCAAGCCAGTATGTCTACAAGGTGATCAACCACCAGATGGCATGGGGCGTATTAATCGCAAAGGTTACAAACCGCTTTGGAGGGCCCGATGCCGGAGTATATCTGGAAAACGGCTCCTCAATGTTCTGCCCCAGCCAGAATCCTGCAGTAGCGTTTGAATGGAATGATATACCAAATGTCAATACCACGTACGCTACTTACGGAATCCTCTCTCCAGGCAGCAGCGGCAGTTGGAATGGGTCTCCGTGGACCAGTTGGACATTCACTGAAACAGTCAAGGGATCTTATGACAGATGGATTAATTCTGCCAGATGCCCGAAACCCGAAAAGTTCGCCATGCTTGCAGACACTGTACAAAACAGCGGGAACAGAAACCAATACTGTTTCTTTGAACCTGGAAATTCATACTCCCACATCAATGTCCACACACGCCACAACAACGGCGCGAACTTCGCATTTTTCGACGGACACTGCGAAAACGTCAAGGAAACAGATCTCAAGAGCGAACTCGCCATCAGATATTATTGCAAACAGAAATATATAGAGGTCGTACTCCCATGAGGTTTTCCTGCTGCAAGAAAGCTCCGAACATTTATTTTCCTTAAAAATAATCTAGGATAAATAAGACACTTGTGATATAATGCACTATGAGGGGGTGGAAATGCTTTCTGAACCATACAATCTCAAAAATAAATTCACGCTGATTGAGCTGTTGGTCGTCATAGCGATAATCGCAATCCTGGCCGCCTTGCTCCTTCCCGCCCTGAAGAACGCCAAGGATTTTGCGAAATCCGCACTGTGCCTGAACAATCTCAAGCAGGTAGGACTCGCCGTGGAAATGTACAGGGGCGACAGCGACGACTACTACATGTGCGGAGAGGAGATCTTCCCCTCGGGCGGTTGGGCACAGGATCCGATGTGGTCTTCAACCCCGATACTGAGATGGTTCAACAAGCTCGAACCTTATACCAAGAACTATGAGACGTTCAACTGCGCTTCTATGACAGAAGGTACTGCATTCGTGAAGCCGGGAACCAGGACAAAGGTGGTTAATATCGATCATGAAGGAGCCAATTACGTGGTAAGAGGCAGCTCACAGGACGGCGCCACCTGCAACTATTCCTTCAACCGTACAAATTTCGGCTGGTTTGAAAAGACTACTGATGCCTGGACAGGCAACTACTTGGTCAAAAAGGTGAGATCCGTTGAAATCCTCGCCAAGTCAGCCGGAACAGACTTGAGCAAGATGAACATGATAATGGACGGAGTCCTTTTCACTGCCACCGGAGATCCCGGAGCTGGGACTTATGAGACATTTGAACACACCATGGCCCAGTGGAGATACCTTCACAACGGGAACAAGACAACCAATGTGCTCTATCCCGACGGACATTCCGGCTCCTGTAAAAAGTCTTCCATGAAATGGGCCTCTGCCGGCAGCGTGATGTGGACTGATTAAAAGATCCTTACTCGCTCCTGCCAAATATGCTTATTATACTCTCAATCGGCCCATCAACACAGGTCGGATTCTTCCTGAGCCATCCAATCACCGGAGCGCGCCAATCGCCGGATACTGTTTCAGGCTTCGGGTCCGCCAGCTTAAGCTCAGGAGATATTCCGTAGAGATAGCTGTTTATGAGAAGAACATATTGGGATGAAGGCTCAACCGTTTTTCCAGAACTGATGATCGTCAACTCCTCCCCCTTGCGTTTCGCGCCCCCGAACACGAGTATTTCCCTCTTCATCGTGTCAACATAGTTCTTAAGCTGCCCTCCAGAAATCCTCATGCGGATGAGGCTGTTGTCGAAAGGCATTACCACTATAAGGTCAGACAGTTTCACTTCTCCCGGCGTAAGATCCTGCCGGAATGCTCCAAGATTGCATATGGCAAGATCTGCGTGATATTCCGAAAGCCATGAATCGGTCGCGAGATTGCAGATCGCCCACCTGCGCGAGAGTCCGGTTACAGTAAATCCCAGCCTCTCCCCGTATTCCTTGATCACCTTTTCCCGCCATTTGTCTATCTCGGCCTTAACTTCCAGATCAGACATGACCTTGTCGATTTTTTGCAGGAGCCAGACCTGTTTCGATTCAACTACAGAGGCGCGTCCGCCTTCAGGATCAACATCAAGATCGATGCGTCCATAGCATTCCCACCACTTCCCGCAGCTCACCACCCAGGTGTCCCCGATCTTCTGCTGCGTAACCTCATGAGTGTGCCCTCCGAGCATGAGAGGAATATTCAGGTCGGCAACTTCCTTCGCCAATGCACAGAGTTCAGCCTGCGGCACATGGGATACGACAATGATCGTCTTCGCTCCTTTGGCCCGCAGTTCGGCGGCGTTCTTCCTCACGTATTCCGCATAAGGACGTCCTGACATGTTGTTGGCCTGTATCATGCTCGCAAGATTCTGCAGAGTCAGACCTATCACACCCACCTTGATCCCCTGTTCCTCGTACATCATCGTCGCCGGTATATTATCTACAGGAGACCCATCGTCAAAAACAAGGTTGGCGGCTACGAAAGGGAATTTGGCCCATCCCTGTATCTTCTTCAGGCTTCCAACTCCGCCGAAATCAAATTCATGGTTGCCAACAGCGGAGACATCGTAGCCCATCATGTTCATCACGGCAACGGCAGGCTCGCCCTTGTATGCCGTTGAGATCGCCGGTCCTGTCGCAATGTCCCCGCAGCTTATCACCAGGAACTTTTCCGGACTGTATCCTTCAGCAGCCTTCCAATGCGCGAGCATCTCCGCAGCCCCTCCAAGCATCTTACCTTCTGCGGTTCTCGGTTCAAGCCATCCATGCATGTCTCCGGTCACGATTATCTTCAAAGGCTGGGCATGGAGGATTCCAAAAGAGAGAATGAATGAAAATAAAATTAACAACAGTCTACTGTATATCATAAAATCCTTTCTATAATCATTTGATACCAATCAACGAATATCAGTTCTCCTGGTACATTACAAATAGCCCGAAAGGGCGACATAATTTAGCCCCAGCCGTCAGGCTGAGGAATATAATCGTCATCAAAACAAACAAGCCCCCGCAGGGTGGCGGCATAATTCAATCCAGATAATTATCATCCTCAAACTGTATTTCTTTTTTCTTCAGGAACCTTCTAATTTCCTCTTCAAAGCTAAATCCTCTATGATGTTCCTGCTGATTTTCAATATATTATGAAATCGCAGGAACTTGTGATTTGCTGACGGTAAAAGAGGAATATCCTCCCTGCCATTGGAAACCGTAGCTCAATTGAAATTTATCTGAGACCCACTTTGAAGAATTTGCCTTTATCTTTGACAAGAATTCGGATACAGACAAGGAAGGCTTTATTTTCACAAGCATATGAATGTGGTTGGGAATGCCATTGATCTGCATTATCAGACAGTTCTCGTTCCTGGCAATTCCGCAGATATATTTGTAGAGCTCAGTCCTTATATCATCGTTGATCAGCAAGATTCTGCCTTTTGTACTGAAAATAATATGATATATGTTGTTCGAGAACGTATGGCCCATAAATTCCGTTATATAGCCTCCCATGCGGGGGCTCTTCTTGATTTTATTTCTTATATCGTCCCCAGCCTTTCGGCTGGGGCTAAAACATATCGCCCAGAAGGGGCTGAATTAAATTGTAATATATACAATGATATCTCGCTCTAACCTCAAATAACCTTCCCACAATATTCCTTGAGGATGCGGACATATTCGCGGAAGTTTTCTACGCTGACAGCTGGCGGAGTCTGATGATCGGTGGTAGGTAGGTATCCCCCTGATCTCATGACAGGGAGAAGCCGTTCGCGGTTATTCATTTTTCGATTCGTCACCTTTCTGTTCCGCAGTATTCTCTTCCGGACTAGGTTCCTCTTCTGGAATGCTTATCAGGGAGTCAAGACCCTCGAAGGGAGTGAATATCGAAGGAAGTGGTTCATCTTTCTTTCCAGCAAAATAACTTTCTGTTCGAACCTCGTGCTCGCTGTCATGGCAGTATATGCAGAGAAGTTCCCAGTTGCTTCCGTCCGAAGGATTGTTCTCATGCTTGCCATCCTTGTGATGGACTGTGAGCTGGGTAATCTTCCTGCCGGAAAACTCGCGTCCGCAGCGGGCGCATATGTGTGGAAAAAGCCTGAGCGCACGGTCGCGGTAGGTGTTGCGCCTGGCCGCGGCGTCGTTTACAAGCTTCTTCAGTATTTCATCCCTCTTCCCGGGATCCAACGGTGCTTTTCTGGTAGTCATGGTTGAAAGATACTTTCACCCATTCCAGTTTTCAATGAATCAACCGTAAAACTCTGGACGCGGCAAGCGCGTCCCTCCATAATTATGCCCGTTTCGGGCGTGGAGGGTCATGCTTGCCATGACCGTTTCTTGAATGTTGAACTGGCTCCGTCATCCATTATTCCAGTATTGCGCCATTCTTCCGGAGGAAAGATCGGGGTCACACCCCCGCTATTGACTTCATTTCCTTTTCTATTTCGTCTATTTTTCCAACCAACCCTGTATTGTTTGCGAAACGGT
>MHBI01000053.1 GCA_001804815.1 Lentisphaerae bacterium GWF2_50_93 | reverse complement strand
GACAGTGAAGTCAAGCGATGCATTGAAGCGAAAGACGAAAAGGGTGCGAAGAGCAGAATCCAGGAAATCTTGAATGTCCGCGTTGAGATGGCAAATCAGAAGATGCTCAACATCCTGCCGGATGATGTCCGCAAGTTTCGCACTAATGTAGCAGCTGTCGTATCAATTGCGCTGTTCGCCGTATTTATCCTGGTCCTTCTGAAGGTGTTCAGGACTTTCTCCCAGAACATGACCAGGAGCGATGCCGACCGTGCGCGCGGCGAGTGGCAGTTCGGACGGCATAAGATTGCTTATCTACTTCTTCTTCCCGCCGTACTCAGCATTGCGGTGTGGAGCTACTGGCCGCTCATGCGCGGTACGATCATGGCGTTCCAGGACTACAATGTCCGGGGATTCAGTACCTGGATGGGCTTTGAGAATTTTGCGACTGTCCTCTTCAGCGCTGAGTTCTGGTATGCGCTGCTGATCTCCCTGGAATACACGGTGATGTTCATGAGCTTTGGCTTTATAGCTCCAATAGTTCTAGCCCTGCTTCTTTCGGAGGTACCGAAGGGAAAGATTTTCTTCCGTACGATCTATTATCTCCCAGCCGTGCTGTCGGGAGTAGTCGTCATTTTCCTGTGGAAGGGATTCTACGGACAGCACGGCATGATCAACCAGATGCTTAACTTCTGCGTGGATTCCATCAACTATGTCTGCGGCACCCACATTACGGAGTTCACCGCCGAATGGCTTAACTCTCCCAGGTTTGCATTATTCTTCTGTCTTCTGCCGTCGATCTGGGCGGGGATGGGGCCGGGATGCCTGATCTATCTTGCAGCGCTGAAGGGGATTCCTGACGACCTGTATGAGGCGGCGGACATCGACGGAGCAAATGCTTTCTACAAGGTATGGAGCATCTCTCTTCCTTCCATAAAAGCACTGATATCCATTAACTTCATTGGTGCGGCGATAGGCTGTATGAAGAGCGGAAGCGAATTCATACTGGCGATGACAGGTGGTGGCCCATACACCCCGTATGGTGCGACTGAGGTCATAGGGCTGCACATTTTCTGGGAGGCCTTCGGATATCTGCGTTTTGGCGTAGCCACCGCCATGGCATGGGTGCTAGGAGTAATGCTGATCGGTTTTACCGTCTACCAGCTCCAGAGCCTGAGCAGGATGGAGTTCAAGGCGGCGGGCGGGAAATGAGGGGGAAGTTCTGGAGTTCGAAAGTGCGTAAATTCTAAAGTTTAGGATAAACGAATAATTAAGGAATACAAAAAATGCCAATAGTTAGTGAGATAGGCAAGAGAAGCACAAAAGTGAGGCTCCTGTACGCCTCGATATATGCTGTGCTTGTCATTGGTTCCATCACCATGATATATCCGATGATGCTGATGGTTTCAGGGTCGGTCAAGAGCGACGCCGACTCCTGGTCCATCAAGCCGTATCCGGAGTTCTGGTTCGATGATCTGATACTCTTCCAGAAATATGCGGAATCGAAATATAATAACCAGACCATATATGCCCAGCAGGACTGGTGCAGGCAGGTGTTGAGCTGGAGGAGCGTTGAAAAACCGACTGATGTTGGTCCGGAGCTGGTCCGCGATTTCCGCAGCTGGCGTGAAACGATACCCGCCGACCAGCGTTTCGTGGGGCAGACTTTTGCTTCTGGTATGCTGCCAAAGAATCTGCGTTCGTACCGGAGCTACATGGCGAGGAAGTTCAACAACGATCTGAACGCCTATAATACCGCCGCAAACCAGGCGTGCACTTCATGGAGCAATGTCCGGCTTCCCACTGAAGTCCTGGGAAGATATCTCAATCTCAACGTGACCGACAAATTCCTCCAGGAGATCATCAAGTGGCGTGAGACTATTCCGGCGACAGAGCTGACTATCGAAGGAGCCCGGGGCCAGTATGCGCTGAACTACCTGTACGGAATCTACACTAGCCGTATAGAGAACTACAACCAGACCCACGGAACTGACTTCAAGAACTACGGTGAGATCTCATGCCCGGACATAGTGCCGGCAAAAGCTGGCCTGCTTCGGGAAGACTGGACTAATTTCGTGCGCAACGACATCAAGCTGCGCTATCTTAGGCTCGATGCGTCCCTTGAGTCTTCGTTCAAGAATTTCATAAAGGAGCAATATGAGTCGATTGAGATTTTCAACAAGGAACACCGGACGAATCTGGCAAGCCTTGAGGTTGTCCCGTTCCCTGCGGATATAGATGATGCCCCGTACCTGCGCCGGGATTTTGAGGCATTCATAAAATCACAGGAGGACTGTCCGATCGAATCCATCAGGATCTGCAGCGCGGACGAGACGTTCAAGGAGTTCCTGGTGAAGAAACATGGAAAGGTTCCAGAGAACTATCCCGGACTTGGTGCGGTATCCGCCTCTACGGACTGGGCCGACTGCATGGACAACAAGTCGGCGGTGAAGTGGGAGTTCACCATGCGCAACTACTGGCAGGTCATCGATTATCTGGCAATGCATGGCAATGGAATGGTTAACACATTTATTTTCTGCGCGCTGGCTGTTCTCACCGCGCTGATAGTCAATCCACTTGCTGCATATGCCCTAAGCCGCTTCAGACTTCCCGGCACCTATAAGATCCTGCTGTTCTGCATGGCGACCATGGCGTTCCCCGGCGAGGTCACGATGATTCCCGGGTTCTTGTTGCTGAAGCGTTTCCCCCTGGTGCCAATACTGGCTGGCCTCATTGTAACGATGGTAGTATTCCTTCTTTTGGAGCACATTGGCTCAAAATGGAAGGAGTCCCTGCGGGCCCTGGCATCTCTGGCGGCAGGACTTGTAGTCGGAGCAATAATCATTCCAGCGCTCGGTCATGAATTTGCTACGACAAGCTTGCTCAATAACTTCGCCGCCCTCATCCTTCCCGGCATGGCGAACGGTTTCTCGATATTCCTCCTGAAAGGATTCTTCGACAGCATGCCGAAGGAGCTCTACGAGGCTGCCGATATCGACGGTGCAAGCGAATGGACGAAGTTCTGGATGCTCACCATGAATCTTTCAAAGCCGATTCTGGCCGTTATCGCCCTAGGCGCCTTCACCAGCGCGTATTCGGCGTTCATGATGGCTCTGATCATAATCCCAGACCAGAAGATGTGGACGATCATGGTCTGGATTTTTCAGCTGCAAAGCCGGGCGCACTCGTCTGTGGTATATGCATCACTTGTAATTGCCGCAATCCCGACATTCATCATATTCGTTCTCTGCCAGAACGTGATCATGCGCGGAATAGTCGTGCCAACTGAGAAATGAATATATGTCGAGGGGCCGTCCGATAATTTCATCTCCCCCGAAATTGCAGACGGCCCCAAGACACCAAGCATATGGCGCGCTCATCCCAAAAAGTGAAGCTGCGATTATAGCATATACCAGTGAGTCAAACTTCATAATAATGATAATTTTAAGAAAGTCCTTGTGTATTCTCCTGCTTTTTCAGCGGGGATGATATCTCCTTCGGAACTTGCTGCAAGGCGGCCGTTCTTCATGTCCGCGCCTTTGTAGACCTTCAGGAAAGGCAGAAGCTTGCCGTCGACATTCTTCTTCATCCCTTGGAATCCGAGAACGGCCGATGGATGCCCCCCGCAGGCGTTCGGACAACCGGAAATCTTTATGGAATTCAAGATGATGGGCAGATGTTTCGCGCGGTTTTCAGGATCGCCTGCGAAAAGCTTATCCAGTTCTTCCGAGATCGTTTTAGCAATTGACGTTGAATCCAGGATCCCAATCTTGCAGACTGTCGCCCCGACACAGCATGTAAGAAGCCCGCTGAACGATCCTCCAGTGAGATTCAATCTTGAAAGAACTTCATACAATGGTTCCAAGCTCCCGGAATGAACCGCCGGCAGCAGGATGTCCTGAGTCTGCGAAATCCGCAGGAAACCGGTCTTGCCGGCAATGTTGCAAACCTCCTCGAAGTCGGAGAGGGAAATATTTCCGTTTGGGACAAAGATTTTGACTGAGGAGATGTCCTTGCCGAAGACGGTTGGAGAAATGGCGTAGAGGCTCCAGTAATCGAAGTCCTTGTCATCGTTAGCTTTTTTGGGGAGTTTCAATTCCTCGGGCAGGAATGCCCGAGTTACTTTTGGAAGGCTAATCTTTTCTGTACGCTGGTAATATTCATTGAATACCTTCTTGAACTCTTCAGCGCCTATTTTCTGCACATAGAAGCGCAGCCTGGCTTTTGCGCGGTTGATCCTGTCGCCGTGATCATGGAAAATCACCAGGACGGCCTTTATGCATCTGAGCAGTTCGTCTTCAGGAAGGAAATCAAAGATCTTGACCCCAGCAGAACTTTCACGGCCCATTCCGCCGCCGGCGTATACTTCGAACCCCCTTTTCCCTTCTGCGATCTTCGCAATAAATCCGAGATCCTGGATGGTCGCCATCGAAGCATCGTCCTTACAGCAGGAGAAACCCGCCTTGAACTTTCTCGACAACTGGAACGATTTTTCCTGTTCGCGGAGGAATTCGTCTGCGATCTTCGCATAAGGCTGTACGTCGAAAACTGAATCCGGGGAAATCCCGCTGTGCGGACACGCGACGATATTCCTGTACGTGTCTCCACCGCCGCCCCTGAAAAGAATACCGTTGTCATTGAGTTCCGTCACGATCGGATGAATCCTCTCCGTTGCAACTTCATGCAGCTGGAGATCCTGCCTCGTCGTCAGATGTATGCTTCCAGCGCCATGCTTCCTCGCAACGCCTATGATTGTCCTAGCATCCGACAGTGGCAGATGTCCGCCGGTTACCCTTATCCTGACCATGAATCTCCCGTTGCTCTGTTCATAGATCCCCAGCGGCGCCGCGGACTTCTTGAATTCTGCGGAATTAATCTTCCCCGAGGAAAAGTTCTCAGCGCCAGTTTTTAGGTTTTCATATTTTTCTTTCCAGAAATTCTTATCCATTGATTCTCCTTAGTAATAAATTTTTCCGCTCCGGAAAAATTTATATGCAATAACTCGGTATTATATCCGTTGCGGTCATCAGGCCCTTTATCTTATCGGTAGCCTCCTTGACAGGCGGATTCGCGTTGAAATTCAGATCCGGCTTGAACTTCGTAAAGTAGTTTTCCCCGACGTTGACTACAAGTATCTCATTAGGGGAATTGAGAAGTTTCAGCTTCTCGAGATCATACTCGTCGGCACTGTCGATGATGGTTATGAAGATCAAACCCGCATCGGTCATTATCCTGGCCAGCTCTCCTATTCTACGGACGTGCTCTTCCCTGTCCTCGAAGACCGCCTTCATGTCTGAATCGAGTCCGCTGACAAGGCTGGACATCCCGAGATAATAGACGTTGAGGTTCAGGTTGAACAGGCCTTGTTCGAGATTCTTTGCGATTTCCCTCTTGCCGGTCCCTTTTTCACCTGTGAACACTATGAACTTCCCGCGGTGATGGTTTCGTCCCGCGCGGGTTGAACTGTTGAGCAGTCCCCGTTCCCAGGAGTATTCACGCTGCTGCACATGTTCCTTCAGAAGAGAGCTTTCGTCATCAGCCTTTCCTATCACGATTCCGCCGCCGGCGATTTCGTAGTTATCCACGATCACGAACCGTCCGGTGCCTTCAATGTCGCTTACAAAGTCGAAGGTGATAGGCTTCAAGGTTTCTATGATACATTCACCGACATCATGCCTGTCCAGCTGCTTCTTTCCCTTCACCGAGGTGAGTTCTGAAGCGTCTAGGACGTTTATTATGTCGACGAGTTCCGCATTTGCGCGTGCGGCTGCAAGTTTGAGCTTGTACTTCTTGCCTTTGATGAACGGTGCCCTGCCCATCCAGAAGATGTTCACGCGCAGCCTGGTACCGACTGTCGGCAGGGCATCGCCCTTCTTGCACATGATCTCGCCGGGATTTATATAGATCTGCGTGGAGAGGGTGAAACCTGTTGCGTAAGGCGCCCCGATCTCCCTGCGTGCAGGACTGTTGAATCCTTCGATCGAACTTACAGTGGATTCCTTTCCTGAAGGAAGGAACACGACATTGTCTCCGGCTTTGATCACTCCCGTCTCTATTGTTCCTGCGACTATTCGCCGTTCATCGTCCTGTCCGGTGAACTTGTAGATGTCCTGCACCGGCATCCTGAAGCTTTTCTCGAGGTTGTCGGGCTTCAAGGCGAAAGTCTCGAGCTGTTCAAGAATGGACGGGCCAGTGTACCAGGGAATATTTTCCGAACCCTTGATGATGTTGTCGCCGAATCTTCCGCTTGCCGGAATGAAACTCGAGGCAGTAACCCCGATATTCTTCAGGAACTCGGAATAATCCTTGACGATGTTTTCATATACTTCCTTCTTGTATCCGGCAAGATCAAACTTGTTTATTATCACCGAAACCTGTTTGATCCCGAGCATGCCGAGTATATAGCCGTGGCGTTTGGAGTTTTCCTGGATTCCCTCGTGCGCATCGATCACGAGAAGGGCGGCATCGGCGCGTGCGGCGCCGGTCACCATGTTTTTGAGGAACTCAATATGTCCGGGGGCGTCAATGACCATGTAATTGCGGGTTCTGGTCTTGAAGAAACATCTCGCCATGTCGATCGTGATTCCCTGGCTCTGCTCATTTTTCAGTGCGTCAAGGAGGAATGCATATTCAAACGGCTTGGAATTGCGGCGGCAGTTCTCCTGCACTTGTTCAAGCTTGCCGTTCGGCAGTGAACCTGTGTCCGCAAGCAGCCTGCCTATGATCGTGCTCTTCCCGTGGTCAACATGGCCAACTATCACTATCTTCAATAAGTTTTGTATTTCCATCGTGTCTTAATCCTTCTTTTGTCTTTAGTTATAAAATTTTGCGAGCAAAATTTTATCACATATACCCCTCACGGCGGAGCGTCTCCAGCCCGCCGCCGTCGTCCTTGTCCTGCGCCCTGCCGGAACGTTCTGCGATGTTCGCAAACTTCCCGCTCTTGAGCTCTGCAATTATCTCCTTGACATTCCTGGCCGGCGAGTCAACTGATCCGGTACATGGATAGCATCCCAGTGAACGGTATCTTTTCCCCTTGCCGTTGTCGAAATACAATGACGTGATCGGAATGTTCTCCTTGTCGATGTATTCCCAGATATTGAGCTCGGTCCAGTCAAGGAGCGGATGCACCCTGATGTGGGTACCCGGCGCGAAGTCTGTCTTGTACTGGTTCCAGAGTTCAGGAGGCTGGTCGTCCACATTCCAGTCGCTCTGCTTGTCGCGGGGCGAGAAATACCGCTCCTTGGAACGGCTTCCCTCCTCATCGGCGCGGACACCTACGATCACTCCGGTATATGCCTCTTTCTTCTCGTCAACATCGAACTTTCCAGTGCTGTGGTTCAGCCTGTAGCGCGGCCATTCCCCGGCAAGCGTGTGCTTCAACGCCTCGCTCTTCAGGTATCTGCAGCAGGTAAGCCTGTCGACTTTCCCGTCGGGAAAAGTCTGCTTCTCCTCGATGGCCTTCTTGTTCTGGCCGACGATCATGTTCAATTTCCATTCGAGCGCGATATTGTCGCGGTAGTCTATCATCTCCGGTATTTTGAACGACGTGTCAATGTGCATGAGGGGGAAGGGGACATGCCCGAAGAAAGCCTTCCTGGCAAGCCACAGCAGGACGGTGCTGTCCTTGCCGATCGACCAGAGCATCACGAGGCTTTTGAATTCCCTGTATGCTTCACGGAGTATATGCACGCTCTGTGATTCTAAAGATTCAAGATGATCCATTTTAATTCTTCCTTATAATTTTGAGCTTCCAACATTCAATTAGGAAATGTGACATAGGCGTCTCGCCTGTGATATTCCCTTCGCAATAAAGCTGTCCGATCCCCTGATGAGAACAAGAAACAGGCGAGACGCCTGTCTTACATTCTTCTTCAAATCCGAAGCACGAAACTCGAAATCCGAAACAAATTCGAATTTTCAAATAAACAATTTTCAAAATAATGTATAAAACAGTTGAATTCATTTTTTTATTTGTTTCGTATTTCGATATTCGTATTTCGATATTATTTTCTAACTATTTTTCCATCTACCACATGCAGTCCGCATTCCTTCTTGTCCGGTTCCTCCCACCACCATCGGCCTGAGCGCGGATGTTCCCCGGGCTTTACAGCCCTGGTACATGGGGAGCACCCGATGCTCGGATATCCGAAGTCGTGGAGCTTGTTGTACGGCACATGGTTTTTCCTTATGTAGTTCCATACATCAGAATCGCTCCAGTCGGCAAGCGGATTGATTTTCACAAGTCCGAAGTTCTCGTCCCATTCTATCTTTTCGATACCTGTCCGTGTCACGCTCTGTTCCCTGCGAAGTCCGCAGATCCAGGCGTCCAGCTTCGACAGATATTTGCGCAGGGGCCTGATTTTGCGGATTTCGCAGCAGAGCTTCCTGTTTTCTATGCTCTTATAGAACATATTCGGGCCATGTACTATTTCTATTTCTTCGACATCCTTTGATTCGGGAAAGAGTATTTCATAGAGGATGGAATATTTTTCCATGGTTTCGGCAATCGTGTCGTATGTCGCCTGTGGAAGGCGTCCCGTATCGATCGTGAAGATCCTGGCCTTGGGATTGATCTTCAGAATCATGTCCGTCAGCACCTGGTCTTCGGTGCCGAGACTTGAAGAAAGAGCGATTTTTTCAGGAGTGAAGAACCCCACCCCCCAGGCAAGTATTTCTTCAGGGGTTTTCCCGGACATCTCCTTCTTCAAATTCTCTATTTGCTCTTTATTAATCATTTTGTCCTTACTTTGTGCCTCTGTGCCTTTGTGGCTATTTACTAAATGCTGTAATCGACTCCCTTTGCTTCAATCCTTCCGAACCTGATCTTGTTCCATATCCTCTCATGTCCATAATAAAGGAACATCTTGGTGAAGAGCTCCACGGCTCCGATTGAAATTGCAAATGTCAGCTGCCCCGTGATCAGCCATGATATGATTATGGTGTCGATCGTCCCGACCGTCCGCCATGATATCGCTTTTGCTGCGCTTCGCCAATGCTTGTCTACCATAAAAAAATTTTGTCCTTATAAAAATTTTGTGCTTCAAGCTGCACCTGTTAGGTTCTTTCCATGTGACTCTGGGATATCTGCGGCCACAGGGAAATCCCGCAAAATTTTATAATACTATAACAAGTGTATCGACAAAGTAAACAATAAAAACAGCAAAATATCTAAAATAGTTGTAATAAGCTTATCCATAGACTTATAGAAAAGATTAAATAAGAGTGAATTTGGGGTTTATTTGTCAAAGTCGTAAGGCATGTTCTAAGTAGGTACGTCCTTTCTGTGTCCGCCATAGCTTCTTTGCGACGGCGGAAGGGTGTACCATCTTTTGCATCGAATTCATGGGAACAGGCTAAAGCTTACCCGCCTGCGGAGCCTGTCGGACCTATAAATGAGTTCAGAAATGGTTGAATTTGTTAGTAGTAGCGCATGTTTGCGCGTTCTTTAGTATTTTAAGATTCCCGTTAAGAACGCGCAAACATGCGCTACAAGCGAAAACGAATGATTTCCAGTTGCGGGTCTCTGGCTTAGGGGTAGATTATAGCCCATATGATTTCATTCCCTGACATCTATATCGCCGCGACGATTGCCACGGCACTGTCATTGTCTGTCATAGGCTTTCTTCTTTTTCACCGTGCGCCAAAGGAGGATAAGCTCCTGCTGGGAATCCTGATCATCATCATGCTTCCCATGAACGCCCTGGCGTTCCATGCCGTCAGGATCCCCCTTGATTCCTTTCTGTCGGGAATCCTTTCACAGAATCAGGGGCTGTACCATTTTATCAGAACTCTTTATGCACCCCTTACCGAAGAGCCAGCCAAGCTCTGGCCTCTTCTGATTCCCTGGATTTACCGCAGGATCAACAGGAAGAACCTGGTGATGGTCGCAATCGCCATTGGACTCGGTTTCGGGATCGGCGAGGCCTGGAACATTGCCGTTCTGCTCTCAAAAAATGCGGAAATTGCAAAATATCCATGGTATATGCTTGGCGGATATATCGGTGAACGTGCAATGGTATGCGTGATGCATGCGGCATTCACAGTGACCGCCCTTTATTTCATTGTCATCCGTAAATCCATCGTCAAGGGCCTGCTGCTCTGCATGGCGCTCCATTTCATCGGGAACTTCCCCATCTATCTTGCCGGGAACAATCTGTTCGGACTCGGTAAAACCGCCTGGATGATCATCCTGAATATCTGGGTCCTAGTCTATTTCCTCTCGATGGGAGGACTTCTGGCATATCTGGAATATGGTGACAAATGGCTTTACAAAATCTTCAAGGGCGTCATGAAATGTCCGGAATGCGGCAGCGTCTACCAGAGGCCGGTCTTCAAATTCAATCTCCTGCACAAATGCTATGAAAAATGCCCTGCCTGCAGGCATTGGCACCTAGTGAGTGCTTTCGACTATGAAGATAGATTTTCCGGAAAGGAAAATTTATAATGGGAAACAATACAGGAAATCGTACCGGGGCCGCGCTGATCTGGGCGTTGTCGGTGAACTACGCTGGTATGGTGGCGCTGGCGGTTGCCGTCAACCTCACTCCGGTTTTCCTGACCACCTTCGGACGCGAACTCGGTGGGGTTTCAGGACTCACAAACGAGCAGCTCGGACGCATCGGGGGAATTACTTTCCTCGGACTGGTGCTCGGCATATTGCTCACAGGTCCGCTTGCCGACCGGCTCGGGGCAAAATTATTCGCGGTGCTCGGAAATGTATTTGTGAGCCTAGGCCTGCTCATGCTTGGCACCGCCCAGAATTATACGACGGTTCTTGTGGCATCTGCAGTCATGGGGTTTGGCGCGGGAGTCCTGGACATGGTGCTGAGTCCGATTGTCTGCGCGCTGCAGCCGGAGAAGCGATCCGTCGCCATGAACCTGCTTCATTCGTTCTACTGTACCGGCGCAGTCCTGACGATCCTGATGGGAGCTCTTGCCCTGAAACTAGACTGGGGCTGGCGCAACATTTCACTTTGGCTCTCCCTGATGCCGGCGGTTGTCGGATTCTGCTTCATCCTGCTGAAACTTCCTCCGCTTGTACAGCATGAGGAGGGGAGGATGCGGCTCCGCGAGCTCATATTCAAGCCGTTCTTCCTGGTGGCGGTTGTAGCATTGTTTTTCGGAGGAGCTACGGAACTTGCCATGGCGCAGTGGCTTCCTGCATATGCCGAGAAACAACTTCATTTTTCGGCCTGGATCTCCGGCATGGCGTTTCTAGGATTTTCTGTCGCGATGGCAGTCGGCCGTATCGGCGCAGGAATACTTGGGAACAAGATCGATCCCTACAAAATAATGCTTGCATGCTGCTGGAGCTCGGTCGCGTTCTTCCTGATCGCGTGTTCGCCGTGGTGGCCGAGTGTCGCCCTGGCCGCCTGCATCCTTGCGGGTCTCGCAGGAAGCTGTCTCTGGCCCTGCCTGCTCGGAGTGACGGCGGACAGATATCCCCGCGGCGGGGCCTCGATGTTCGGATTCCTCTCGACATTCGGGAATTTCGGCGGTGTCTTCATGCCCTGGGTAGTGGGGATCATCGCCGACCGTTCGTCATTGGCGACGGGACTCATGATTTCCGCCGCATGTCCGTTGCTGATGGGGATCTTGCTGCTGTGGATGAGAAAGCAGAAGGGGATAGAAAATTGAACGTCCAACATTGAACATCGAACTTCCAACTTCGAATGGAAGATGAATAGGGAAACAAATATTCAAGATTTTCTGGATTTGTTTGTAGTCAAGCCCGCAAGGGCTGTCCTAAAGTAAAACAGGCATTCTTGCCTGTTGTTGAATTTACAGGTTATATCATGTTGATATATTAAATACTGGGGGATACATGAAAATTCTCTGCAAAACTTCGCCAGATTCAAAGCCATTTGAAATAGATTATGAGTCATTTAAGGATTCAATATCTAAGGGGGAAATCACTCCTGGATTCTTAATAAACGACAAGATATTTACAGGAGGCAAATGGACGAATGTGGATAACTGCGGAATTTTCCACAAACTCTCTCCTGTCAAATATCCTCATGGGGAAATACTGAAAAGGGAAGATGAAACCAAAGCAAGAATAACAGAGGCAAAAAGGGAAATTTCAGAATTACAGAGAAGTTATCTTTATGGAGATTTAATAAAAAATGAATCTTGTTTCAATTCGATGTTGGATGTTCGATGTTCAGATCGGCAGCAGTTCTTTACTTTTCTCTGTGGCTCGATAACTTATATGGATACATTTCATTGATGGAAATTTTTATCATTTAGACTTTAATTGCCATTATTTTCATGGCGGGAGGAACTTATGGAAAGACATTACTGTGTTTTCTTGCTGGCGTGCGCCCTCATTGGAACAGGTTCGTCGACAGTTGTGTCGGCGCAGGACAAATCCGAAACGTATGACATCGTCGTCTACGGTGGCAATAGCGCCGGAGTCATTGCCGCGGTCCAGGCGGCGCGGATGGGAAAAACCGTAGCCTTGATTGAACCCGGCAGACACCTTGGGGGATTGACCAGCGGCGGACTCGGCTGGGTTGATGTTGGAAACCCGCGGACGATTGGAGGACTGGCACGCGAGTATTTCCACAGGGTTTGGCAATACTACCAGGATGATGCCGCCTGGAAATCCGAGAAAAAGCACGAAATACGCGGGCAGCATCCCCCGCTGCCCCCCGACGATCAAACAATGTGGGTTCTCGAACCTTCCGTTGCAGAACTGCTGTTCGACCGGATGGCGGCCGAAGCAAAGGTGGCGGTCATGCGCGGCGAATGCCTGAACCGCAAGGACGGAGTGGTGAAAGAAGGACGGAAAATCATCAGCATCGCCATGGAGTCCGGCCGCGTCTTCAAAGCCAGGATGTTCATCGATGCAACTTACGAAGGCGATCTGATGGCCGCATCCGGTGTCTCGTATTTCATCGGGCGCGAACCCAATAGCAAATACAACGAAACTATCAACGGGATCCGGCCCATGCCGATCCCCGGCCGCTTCCCCGAGGGGATTGACCCGTATCAGGTCAAAGGCGATTCCAAAAGCGGACTCCTGCCCCGCGTCCATCCCGACTGGGGCGGGAAGGTGGGCGAAGGGGATCGGGGGGTTCAGGCTTACAATTACCGGATGTGCCTTACAAAAATCCCTGAAAACAGGATGCCTGTGAATAGGCCGGCGGATTACGATGAAAAGCAATACGAGATTCTTTTCCGATTCATCGAAGCAGGAGGGGCGACAGATAACTTCTTCAAGTTTGACCTGATGCCGAATGGCAAGACCGACAGCAATAACAACGGCTATATTTCCACGGATTTCGTAGGCATGAGCTGGGACTACCCGGAGGCAGATTACACCACCCGCGCACGCATCGCCAAAGAGCATGAGCAGTGGCAGAGAGGTCTCATCTGGACCTTGCAGAACCATCCGCGCATTCCCGAGAAAGTTCGCCTTCGCTATGCTCCCTGGGGGCTGGCAAAGGACGAGTTCGCCGACACCGGAAACTGGCCGTTCCAGCTCTACGTCCGCGAAGCCCGCCGCATGGTCGGCGATTACGTTGTCACTGAAAACACCGCGCTCGGCAAGGATGTCGCGGCGGATCCGGTGGGGCTTGGCTCCTACCACATGGACTCCCATGCGATAAAACTCTTTGTATCGCCTGAAGGCTTCGTGACAAGCGAGGGCGGCATGTTCGTCAAAGTGCCCGCGCCGTTCGGGATCAGCTATCGCGCCATCATACCCAGGCGCGGTGAATGCGAGAACCTGCTCGTCCCCGTTTGCTCCTCCGCCTCGCATGCGGTGTATGGATCCATGCGGATGGAACCGGTTTTCATGGTGCTAGGGCAATCCGCCGCCACTGCGGCAATCCTCGCGATCGACGGCAACATCGCATTGCAGGATCTGCCATACAGCGCGCTGCGCGAACGTCTGTTGGCGGACAGGCAGATCGTCGATTGGCAGACGAAAAAGGCAGGCAACGAGCCCAAAAAATGAGCACGGATCGTGACGCGCTGTGTATGAAGTAAAACAGGCATTCCTGCCTGTTTCATAGAAGCATACGGGAATGTCTGCGTTACTCAAGGAAACATGTCTTGCGACACTTGTTCGCCTTGGCGAATTAACTGCGAACGAATCTACTCCGCCTATTCACGGCGCAATATTCTTTGATGGCATTAAGTATGTCGGGTTTTAACCCGACTGTTCAATTGTCGGTTTAAAAACCGACATACTATCGGAGCGAATTAATAAGCTTCCTGTCCTTGTCGATGTCGCGGCCGGGGATGGTGAGATATCCGCCGATGAGCATTCCGTTTGCGCCTGCATGGAAGACGAGGCCCTGGTAGTCAGCAAGCACCGTGTTCCTTCCCGCCGCGATCTTGATGCCCTTGGTGGGATTGACCAGGCGGAGGATGGCGACGAAATTGATTATTTCCGTCAATGTGATGGTTGATTCCGGCAGTTTTGTCCCCGCGATCTTCTGGTGGATGTTCACGGGAATGGCGTCGACATCCAGCTCCTTCAGTGCAAAAGCGAACTCTACTCTCTGCATCAATGTTTCACCTAGGCCGATGATTCCGCCGCAGCAGACTTTAAGTCCGGCAGCCTTTGCGGCCTTCACAGTGTTTATCCTGTCCAGGATCTTATGGGTCGTGCATATGTGCTTGAAGTTGGACGGGGCGGTCTCGAGGTTGTGGTTGATCATTGCTGCACCTGCATCCTTGAGCATTTTGGCCGTCTCTTTTGAAAGAATCCCAGGTGAACAGTGAAGCTCGAGCCCGGTCTCCTTGCGGATGAGCCTTATGCTTTCTATGATGCTGTTGAATTCATCGTTCGCATTTGGATAACCTCTTCCGCTGACGACTATGCAGAAGCTTTCGGCGCCGTGCCCTTTTGCGATCTTCGCAGCCTTGAGAAGTTCTTCCTTGCTCTTCAATGAAAAGACGGAAGCGCTTGTGCTGTGGTGCGACGACTGCGCGCAGAACGAGCAGTCTTCCGAGCATGCGCCCGATTTTGCGTTTGTTATCTCGCAGGTGTCGATCTTGGACTTGAAGAACTTCAGCCGCGTCTTGTCGGCAAGCGAATAGAGGTCCATGAGATATGGAGGTTTTGTCTGTATGAGAGCAAGCGCCTCGTCGGGATCCAATTCCCCGCCGTCGAGCACCTTGTATGCGTTCAATATTTCTTTGCTTGTGATTGATTTCATAGTTCCCTAAGATTATTGACAGGATAACAGGATTTTCATGATTTTAATTTCATAATATCCTGAAAATCCTGTAATCCTGCCTAAGTATTCCTGTCTTTCTCCGTAATTGCCGGCGAGACGCCAGCGCTCCATAAGGGCGATAAGATACCATCAAAGATGATTTTCTCCACATCCAGGAAAAGAATTTCTGCTGTAAGTTCCGAATGACGCTAAGTTAAGTGGTTGCCCAAAAGAAATACGCACGCTAAAGTCGAAGATCCCGGCTCGACGATGTCGGTACAGTGAACTCCAACTATTGAGACATCAGCTTGTAGGAGTTCACAACTTTAGTTGTGTCTTATCTTGGCACCATTTCGCGGTCAGTCCACGATGATCAGGAATCTTGAATGTTTCATGATTTCATCATACGGGATGATGGAGTTGTTCTTGACGGGAAGCGAATTGTCGACTTGGGTTTTCCCGGACTTGAAAATGAAAGTCACATTTTTACCGCGGATCTTGCGTGAAGCCTCAATCCCGTTTTTCCTCCATTCGTCTGGAAGACGCGCCTGGATTCTGACTCCGTCATATGTGGGGACTATTCCCAGCATGCCGTCCCATACCACCTTGAGAAGCCACCCCACGCATCCAGTGCGCCATGCGAACATCGCACGGCCGGGATGCGTTGACTGGAGCCCTTCGTAGCTGTTTGATACATTGTAAGGTTCCAGCTGTGACTGTTCAGGTGGGTTGTCCGGATTTGAAGGCAGGACCTGCTTAATTATCTTGAGAGCCTCATCGCTCATTCCGGCGACTGTCAGGCCGTATGCGTAGAACATTGCGGCATGGGCGTAGTTCGACCCGTTTTCGACAGTGCCGGGATTGTCGGCTGTGATCCTGCCGATGTCCTCGCGGTATTTTGTGTATGGAGGTCCAAGGAGGACGGGACCCCACGGAGTATAGAGAATTTTTCTGACGGAATCAACGATGGCCTTGGTACGTTCTGGGTCGGCTATGCCTGAAATCATGGCCCATGCCTGCGTGTTGAGATATATGCTTCCTCCATCGTTTTCCTTGGAGCCGACCTTGAGTCCCTCGTCGGTTACAGCCCTTATGTATCTGTCGCCTTCGAAATACTTCTCGTTCAGGCGCGTTGCCAGTTCGTCAGCAATCTTCCGGTACTTTGCGGAATCCGCATCCTTTATCTTTTCAAGGAGCGTGATGAATGTATTAAGGCTCCAGATGAATGCCATGGTCGTCCAGACGGATTCACCTTTGCCTTTGCGGTCGATCCCGTTGAGGGCGTCGTTCCAGTCGCCGTAGCCCATCCGGCAGATGCCGCCGGGCCCGCGCTGCTTGTCAAGGAAGTCCATCGCCCTTTTCATATGACCGAGAATGCTGTCGGCGCCTCCGTCGAGATATGGAAGCTGGGTTTCCAGGATCGGCATGTCGCCGGTCTCCATTATGTAGTCCACTATCGTGTTGACGAACCAGACACCACCGTCAAAATACAGCTTTGTATCCAATTTCGCCCATTTGCGGACGGTATGTCCGTCGGCATAGACATGTCTGGCTGCGGCGAGTATCCTGTTCCTGGTGAGTCCAGGGTCGTGCCTCCTCCATGAATCGGAGTCCTGCATGCAGTCGCGGAATCCCAGGTCCCAGCCCCGGTTCCAGTCGGCGTTGTAGTGCAGCTGGTGCTTGAGCCAGACGTTCACAAACCGGTCAAAGCTTTTGTCGCCGGTCGAAATCCTGTTTTCGAGCAGGAGTTTTGTATTGTCCTCAAGATGTTTGGACACCGAGCTTTCATATAGGTTCTTGCCGGAATATGCGATCGATTTCGATTGTGCTTCTTCGAAGGAATCTGCAGAGAAGATCTCAGCGTTGAGGAATTTAATATCCTTTGATCCCAGGACGATGTCGTATCCGATGGCGAATGCGGGCGGCTGCCTGTCTGGAGACGAATTCGTGAACAGATCATCGGTGACGGTCTTCGGGCATGAGAAAGATGAAAAATCTTTCAGGAATGCGGCACTGTCAAATTCATATTTTACGATCGGCAGATTGGAATGGTACGCAAGCGCATAACGCTCCAGATCACGTCTGTGGGAGTAGTTCTTTATGTAAAGGCAGTTGGCCTTTTCCGAAAAATGGGATTTGAACAGGTTCATGGTGCCCCAGTATGGATCCTTGAATGAAATGTCGACCTGGTAGAATGGGACAAGAAGCAGGTCCTTGTTTTTGCCGGACAGGTTTTTTATCCCGACCTGCCAGATCTCTGTCGAATCCTCGGGATGAACCGTTGTCTTCCAGGTGATCTCGATTCCGTTCTTGCTGCCTTTGATGACAGTGTATTTCAGACCGTGCCTGCATTCATAGGAATCGAGTTCGATATTTGCCGGATACCAGGAAGGGCACCACAGAACCTTGTCGGTCTTGTCGTAGACATACAGGTAGCGGTGGTTCGACCAGTTGTAGAGGATGAAGCGGCCTTCGGGATCGCGCTCGTAGACGATGCCAGTGCCGTGGTTTGTTATCTGTGCGTTCAGCTTGTCGTTCCAAAGCCTGTTCTCCCAGGGGCGCGGGGTGTGAGGTGTGCTTATGACATATTCATTCAGGCTGTCATCGAAATGTCCATAGTTCATGCTGGGTTCCTCTTGGTTTGAATTACCGTTAGCGGTCACGAAAATATAGCGCAACAGGCCTGAAGGTCAAGTGATGGGCTCATTTAAGGAAATTAAAGGGAGCCTCTATAATATTGACATATGTCCCAATTGAAGTTAAAGTGTTAATCATGAACGCTGAAATCATATACATGTTCGCCTTTGACATCGCGCAGGAGGCTGATCTCGTAAAGATGGAGAAGCTCCTGAGCGGATCCGCCGAACTGCACAAGATCGGACGCCTGAAGGATACTCCGCGCCACTTTCCGGTATACCGCCCGCTCTCGCTCCAAGTCCAGGGCGTGAATATCAAAGGTCCGTCAGATCCGATGCAGCTTTCCGCGTCCGTAAAGATTTTCGCCATCGGTGCGATGTCGCTGAAGCTCAGGGTTCCGGTGAGCATTGAGAAGATATCGGATCTGCTACCGTACCGCAACCTGCAGTTAAATGACGGTTCGGAAATGGAACAGCGCGTCATGGAGACGGCCCGCAAGGTTTTCAGCAGCATAAGGGATGGGCTTGATACGCCGGTCGCCGAACTTGCCCCGCCCGAAGATTTCACCGTGTTCTGCATAAGCGCCCCCGTCACGGATACCAGTGGAGCTAAGGGTGAAATGGACACAGAATCGTGGTTGAAGAAGAATGCACTCGATGTCGCCGGTCTTCTTGTCGGAGAAACCGATCCGTCGCGCCTGAGTTCGCAGGAGGTCGAGGACGTCACAAGGTGCTGGTACTCGTACTACCGCCGCGACCTGGCGGTGATCGACTGGGACACGGCGCTGCTGATAGATATTCCGGAAGACTACAACGATACCCTTTATGTCATGGAGATGGCGAACCTGCAGCTTGCGGAGCTCAAGGTATACGACATCTACCTCGACCAGATCCTCGACAAGGCATACGACGAAGTCGAACGCGCTTCAAAGCTGAAGTACTGGTACTCCCGCCAGAGGATGATCAGGGAGCTGCGCGAGGTGAGGATGGATCTTTCCAAGGTGACTGATGAAATCACCAACATCTCGAAGTTCTTCGGCGAATGGCATCTCGCCCGCATCTACATGGGCTGCGCCACCCGGTTCCACCTCTCGGAATGGGAGAATGCGGTCAACCAGAAACTCCGTGCGCTGGACAGCATCTATTCAATACTCCAGAAGGACACCTTCGACTGGGTCATGATGGTGCTCGAAGCCGCAATCGTCGCCCTCTTCATCATAGACCTCATCATCATCGTCTTCCTGGGGATGTGAGGGATACGATAGTAAAATCCAAGTTCCAAAGTTCAAATCCCAGGCAAATATCAGATTTCAAATCAAGAACATGCCTTGCGGCATTAACTACAAACTTATACAAAATCCCAAGAAATAATTCGCTCGTAGTTAAGCCCGCAAGGGCTGTTCTTAGCTTTATCCTTGGGAATTCGTTTTGATTTTGAAACTCCATAAAACGGTTGTTGCGGAAACAAGCCCAGTTGGAGTTCAAATTTTAGTTTGTCTTTGCATTCAAGAGGATACGCAAGCTCCAAAGAATATGGGAAACAGGTAAATTTCAAACAAAATCACTCTGCCGTAGGAAAAGTAAACAGCCCTTACGGGCTTGACTACAAGCATATTTCAGAAGCATGTCATAAGTTTGTAGTTAATGTCGTAAGACATGTTCTTGTTTTGAAGTTGATTCAATATAATCCTCAGAACGGAAATGTCAGCTGCACAGGCCCCTTGTCGTCAGGCGGCGGCGGAAATCCCGAGACTGAGACACCGACAAGACGCGCTTTCCGCACTCCAGCCTCGGTCTTCTTCAGCAGGCCGGAAGCAATTTCATAAATGATCTTCGATGAGTCAATATTCTCTCCTGCTGACTGCTGGCGTGTTATCTGCGTGAAATCATCGTATTTCAGCTTTAAAGTAACAGTCTTCCCTAAAAGTTTTTCCTCGCGCAGCATTTTCTCAACTTCAGCGGATAGCTCCCTGAGAAGCTCATGTATTTCTGAAATGCTGTCAGTGTCGCGTTCCAGCGTGACTTCCCGTCCCATGGATTTGCGGGGCTGGTCCGGTGTCACCATCCTGTCGTCGATGCCACGGACGATATTGTAGTAGTAGATGCCGGATTTTCCGAATGCCAGTACAAGGTCCGGCAGAGACATTTTCTTCAGATCGCTTCCCTTCTCAATTCCCAGCCCACGGAACTTTTCCGCCGTGACCTTGCCGATGCCCCAGAAATCATCGATTGGCAGGCTGTCGATGAAAGCGTCTGCTTCCTTAGGTGTAATGACGGTCAGGCCAGACGGCTTATGCAGTCCGGATGCGATCTTCGCAAGGAACATGTTGAAGGAGACTCCGGCGGAAGCCGTCAGCCTCGTCTCGGAAAATATGCGTTTCTGGATCTCTTTCGCGATCCAGGTTGCCGAGGGTATTTTCTTTTTGTTGTGTGTTACGTCGAGATATGCTTCGTCAAGGGAAAGAGGTTCCACAAGATCCGTATAATCTAGGAAGACATTCCTTATGTGCTCGGATTCGGCGCAGTATGCTTCCATCCTGACCGGCAGGAAGATTCCGTGGGGGCAGAGCTTGGTAGCCATGTTTATCGGCATGGCCGAATGAACGCCGAATTTCCTGGCCTCATATGATGCGGTGCAGACGACTCCGCGGCTTCCCGGCAGCCCGCCGACAATTACCGGCTCCCCCCGGAGCTTCGGATTGTCGCGCTGCTCGATGGAGGCGTAGAACGCATCCATGTCGACGTGAATTATCTTACGGACTAACATGCGGATAATATAGTGGATGAATGGATGGTTGGATTATTGGATGACTGGAAATTTGGAAAGAATATCAATTCATCCTTTATTTTTTCATATTTTTTTCAAATAGGCTCTTTGCAAAATAAATGGAGGCATGTAAGTTTACGTATAATTTACGTAAATAATATAAATTCATGATATCAAGGTGGTACGGCATGGCAAGGCCAAGAAAAATAAACATTGTCTCTTTAGCTAAGGAAGCAAATGTTTCCATCGCTACCATATCAAGGGTTTTAAATAACCACCAGGGGGTCAGCGAACCTTTGAGAATGTCAGTAAGAAAAATTCTCGAGGGCAGGGGATATCAGCCTAGGACGGTCACGAATCGCAGGGCAAATATTGCAATCATATCTGAAATGGCGACCGCCACAATCGAAAACTTCATGTCGCAAGTTCTTTCCGGTATTGCAGAATACGGTTTTGAACAGTGCGTTGATACTTCCATTGTCTTCGTCAATCCGGGAAACTCCGCGAAGGTTGATCTGCTTAAAATATTGCGGGAAAGAAGGTGCGACGGCGCTGTTTTTATTTTTGCCTCGAATTTTGACGACGGGCAGATCAGGGAGATATCAGAAGGTGGATTGCCGGGAATGCTGATATCATCAAGGCGTGAAATAGAAGGTATAGGCTTTATCGATATTGATTCGTATGATGGCGGAATAACTGCTACAAGGCATCTGCTTGCACTGGGGCATTCGAAGATTTGCTTCCTGTCAGGTCCTTTAACAAGAAATTATGACAATCAGGAACGTATAAAAGGATTCAAGAAAGTAATTTCCGATGCAGGACTGCTCGATGAGGTTCTTATTGTCGATCATCAGCCAACCCGCTTGACTCTGGAGGCTGGATATAAGCAGGCCCAGCTTGCATTGAAGATCAGGCCGGATATTACCGCCATGTTTGCAAACAACGACGAAATGGCCTATGGCGCCATGCTTGCATGCGCCGAGAACGGGAAAAATATTCCCAATGATATTTCCATAATAGGATTTGACGACTGCCCTTTTAGCCGGTTCTCATTGCCGCCGCTTACAACTGTAAGGCAACCGCTGTCCGAGATAGGCTATGAGGCGATCAAGATGGTCGATATGAAGGTAAGAGGTGTTCTTGACAGGCTGCCGAGGAAAATACTCCAGGGGGTTTTGGTTGAAAGGAAAAGTACAGGTCCGGCAAGAAAAACTAAGGAAAGGGACGGCAGATGTCCATCATGATGAAAAGAATACTGGGTATAATTCTTTTTCTGGCAGCAGGACAAGTTTTCTCCGGAGACGTGTCTGCAATATTGTCGGAAAACCGAAACGGTTCTGAAAAGTCCAACTTCCTGCCTGAAGGCACGAAGTTCATTGATACCGGAGCCACCTGCAAGTGGATCACCGAAGGCGAATACGCGACAGACGAGGAGACCTTGAAAACCGGTGCCAGCAACAGGGTGCTTTTTGATGGAAACAACGGTGAGTCCTGGAAATCACACACATATAGCAAGTGGGGGAAAGGGCAGTGGGCTACACTGGTAGTTGACCTCAAGGAGCAATATTTGATCGACCTTGTCGACGTATGGTTTCTTCATGAGGAAAGCCGCGACACCGAAAAAGCTGAAATACTGATGAGCCTGGACGGAAAGGATTTCAACATCCACGGGACCGCGAAGGACAATCAAAATCTTCCCTTGAAGAACAAGGAATTCATCAAAATATGCCATAAGTTTGAAAAGCCTGTGCTTTCCAGGTATGTCATGCTCCGGATCAAGCGCAGGCAAGGGGCTTTCCAGCAGCAGATCGGGGAAGTAGTGATATGGGGGCGTAATGTCGCTGACAATACCAACTACCTTAAAGCGGATGATAAGCCTACGGTAGATTTTTCTGCAGTCGGAATACAGGCGGGTGCGGTATTTCTGGACTGGAGCAGTTTTCCTGGAAGAAACGAAGATGTCAGGGGATGGAAAATATATTGCTCGGAGAAGCCCTTCAAGCTCGTTACCGAAGACAATGTCAGGCTGATGCAGCAGGCTGATGCAAAATCCCAGGGCGCCCCGGTCTACCCGCTTAAACCTGGGACTACTTACTATCTCGGTGTGACCGCCCTGTATGAAAAAGGGGAATATCCCGATGTGAAATGCCTGGAATATAGGACTCCTGCAATACTGGAATGCAGAACCTTCAAGGACATGCTGGCGGTCAACCATTTCTGGGGTGGCGGCGGGAACAGGCAGAAAAGACCGAATGTTGAAACATGGGAGGAGATCGCCCTTGAACTGCTGGGAACCTCTCCGCTCAGGCAGATCCGCTGGTGGAAGACCGATCAATCAAAAGTAAAGAAATATTACCAGCGCGGAATTGGCATGATGGCCTATCCTCACGGGGAAAACATACGACAGGCGACAAATCTGGGTATAAATCTTTTTGCCGGAGCTGCGAACGAACCGGATCTCTCCGGCAAATCCATAGAACAATATGTTTCAGCCCAGAAGGGGTTTTATCAGGCAATGAAGAAAAACAATCCTGAAGCGCTCATGACAGCCCCTTCAAGCGGACTCGAGGACACGAGCATCGAATGGCTGAAGAAGTTTTATGAGCTCGGGGGGAAGGAAAATTTTGATGTGCTTGACCTTCATACCTACTGCAAGATAAGCGGAGGTCACAAGGTTCCGGAAGGCTATCCGGCGGGAGCGCCGGAGGCGATGTTCGACAACATGAGGAAAGTCCGCGAGGTGGTCAGTCAGTTCAATGACGCGGCCAAGCCGGTAATATCGACTGAATTCGGATATACCGACTGTGAAACCAACAATCCATCCGGAAAAATAAACCAGCTTGTCCAGGCGCAATATCTAGTCCGCGGCCTCGTCATCCATTATGTCCTCGGTTTCAAACGGGTTTTTATTTATTCCTTCTGGGATGAAGGAAGCGATCCGAACTATACGGAGCACCATTTCGGGATGATAGACTTCGAACTTCAGAAGAAGCCATCCTTCTATGCATTACAGACACTTGCGCGCCAGCTTGGAAACTGTGTTCTTGAGAAACAGATGGAATGCTCGCTCCTCCCGGGGATGGCCTATCTTTTCAAGGACGTGAAAACGAACGAATACGTTTCAGTCATCTGGGACGGTAGTGGAAATGCGGTGGGGAAATTCCAGACATCCTCCACTTCAGTCGGAATTACCGATATTTTCGGGAAGGAAAGGAAGATTGCTGTCCTGCCGGACGGCTCTTTCAGCCTCGCATACGGACCTTCATTGACATATCTGCGGAGTTCGCAGCCGATCAGTCAGCTCGAACAGAAGGCTGTTAAGGTTTCAGGAGGGGATGAGCAGGGACTCAAGGTGGAACTTGGTGCAAAGGCCATAATACAACCTTCAGGCAGTGCCGCGGAAGTTAAGGTTGTAATGAAAAACGCTTCAAGCAAGGAAGCAAAGGTGAATCTACGGATATTGGATTCAAAAGGTAATACAGTTGTGGAAAAGGATTCGAAGGTCCCTCCGATAGATCAGAAAACTGAGACAATCAGCTTTTCTCCCGGCATGGAAGGATCCATCCTTGCCCGGTTCACCCTTGTAGCCACCTATGAGGATGGTTATTCGTCGTATACGGAAGAACTGCCTTTCCATGTCCGCTGTCTTGAAGGAGCGGACAATACGCAGATGACAAGGCAAGTCAGGATGGCCGGGACCGATCATGGCATATATTTGATTTCAAATCCATTTCTGGAAGTAAGCTTTGATGCGGATTGCGGAGGCCGCGTCCTCGAGATCATTGACAGGAAAAACAAAACAAGCCAGGTCAATATCAATTATGAACTTATCTCAAACCTTCAGAAAGGCCGTTATACATATGGGATATGGGATCAGCTCAATAATCAGCTGAGGGATTCGCCTTTCAAGGTTCTCAAGGCTGAATCAGGACGGCTGGTACTTGAAGGAACAACAAAGGAAAAACTTTCCTTCGTCAAGGATTGGTGTCTTGAAAAGAACCAGCTGAGATTGAAATTGCAAATCAGGAACGAATCGGAACAGGAGCAGGTAATAAACTATTACATGCATCCGGAATATACCGTAGGCGGGACAGGTGATTCAGTATCGGATGTTTTCCTTCTGCCTGCTTCAGAAGGAATTGTGAGGATGCCTTTTTGGACAGGATTGGGCGAGAAGAAAACCGGGATCCTGACGGAGAAATGGTGGGGTGTACTGGATACGGTTTCCGGAGAATTCCTCCGCCAGGATTTTTCCGCCGACAATTTTCAGCAACCAGGAATCTGGTTCGGGCAGGGTGCATATAGCATGGATATGAACAGTGTGTCTGGAATGAAATTAATGCCCGGAAAAAGCTGGAATGCAGAAATGGCCTGGACAATCCTCAATGACAGGAAAAAAGACTTTGACGGACGGACGGATAAAGATGAAAAATAAATTCAATAAGGATTCCGCCTTGGAAAGGCCTGATAGGACAAGCCGGTTTACACTCATTGAACTGTTGGTCGTGATTGCGATAATCGCAATACTGGCCGCCATGCTGCTTCCGGCATTGCGTAATGCCAGGGAAACCGCCAAAAAAAGCGTTTGCACCAGCAATTTGAAGCAGATTCATTCGGCGATGTTGAACTATGTGGATGACAATGACGAGTGGATGCCGTCGCTGTGGTGCTGGTGGCGGAATGATGTTCCCGCAGCATGGTTTGGCCAGGCGCTATATCAGGGGTATGGGCTGGGAAACTATGTTCCAATAGAGATCTTTTCCGCATGCCCATCCGAGAAGAACAGAAAATATGGGCTTAACGAATGTTTTGGAAGCACCGGGCTGGGCGCTGGAGCTTGGCCGCCAAAGCCGCCATCGATACAAATTCGCAAGATAAGGAAGCCTGATAGAAAGGTCGAATTTATAGATGGGACTTTTGAATTCAACGATGACTGGTGCGCACGTCCAAGAATCACCCCGTGGGGTGGCGTCTGGGATGCTCAAAGGCGTTATGGCTGGGAGCGTCACAGCCTGAAACCCAATTATGTCTGTGCCGATGGACACGTGGAAACACAAAGTTATTATGAGATAGATATTACGTCGTGGTCGAATGACTGGTGGCGTCCAGACAAATAGAGGTAATTATCATCCTTTATTTTTCTTCAATCCCAGTATCTCATTCAGGCTTCCTGTCCGGTAGCCTTTCATGTCGATTGACACCCACGTGAAGCCGATCTTGTTCAGCTCCTTTATGATTCCGCTCCTGAGAGGTTCTTTCAGAAGCTTTGTTATTTCCTTTTCTGGCACTTCGATCCTGGCAAGTTTCCCATGATGGCGGACACGGACGTTTTTGAAGCCTTTGTTCCTGATGAAGGTCTCCGCCTTGTATATCATTCCGAGTTTCTCTTCGGTAATCTCCTCACCGTAGGGAACCCTGCTTGCAAGACAGGGATTCGAAGGCTTGTCCCATATTTTTATTCCCATCTTCCTTGCGAGTTTCCTAAGTTCAACCTTGTCGATCCCGAACTTGATCAGAGGGCTGATGACGCCGATCTCCTGGGCTGCCTTGCGGCCCGGACGGTAGTCGGAAGTATCATCCTTGTTCGAACCGTCGAAAATGTATTTGTAACCGCGTTTTTCCGCGACTTCCGCAAGCTTCGTGTAGAACTCCTTCTTGCAGTGGTAGCAGCGGAGAGGGGGGTTCGACCTGAAGTCGGGATTGTCGATCTCCCGCGTCGTCACGATCACATGTTCGACACCTGTTGACTTTGCGAATTTCTTGGCGCCGGCAAGCTCGACGTCGGTGAAAGTTTCGGAAGCGCCTGTTACAGCAAGCACGTTTTTCCTGCCGATAGCCTCCACGCACAGCTTGAGCACGAACGATGAGTCGATCCCTCCGGAATAGGCGACCATCACCTTCCCGCAGTCTTTTACGTATGCATTGAGATCTGTCAATTTATTTTTCATGATTTATCCTTTAAGTAGGTACGTGCTTTAGCATGTACCATCTTCGCATTTAAGAATGGGACAGGCTAAAGCCCTGTCTACCATACGCATTTTCCAGCACTGTCCAGGACATGATTACCTGCTTAGTGTCTTTTTATTTTTACGTCAGGCGCTTCGGCCTGACTTTGGACTGCGGTGATTATTCACCGCTTTGTTTTTACAGCTGTTCGTCACGTCATAGCATTTAGCAAAGGCAATAGCTGTTGTTTTCTCCACTCTTCCATCGGAATCCAAAGCGCAGAATGATCTGCGCACCAAAGATTCGTCCTCCGACAGGAGGACTCATCATAAAGAATTCAAAACAGATGCATTAAGAACATGTCTTACGACATTAACTACGAACGGATTCAAATTCAACTCTCCGGTTCGCCGTTTCGGTCTTTCTTCTTATTGTCCACCCTGCACCGGTTTCTGTTCGGCCTTCGGGCACCACATTATCTTCGTTTCAACTCCGCCAGGGAAAACCCTGACGTTCCTATATGATTTGCTCTGCGCAAGAAGAGTATACGGCGATATCAGGAATGTGTAGGGCTGCTCCTCGTGCAGAAGTCGGTGGAACTTGTGGCACAATTCGATCCTCTTGTTAAGATCGAAACAGGGCCTGATCGCTTCAATGATCCTGTCGGCTTCCTGGTTCTTGAAGCCTATGTGGTTGCTGGACCCCATCTTCTCGGCCTCTGAAGAATGCCAGAGCTGGTAGGGATCGTCCTCGATGCCCATGCCCCATCCGAGAATACAGACTTCAAAACTCTTGTTCTCAAGACGCTGCGTGTATACGGACCATTCGACAAACCTGATGTTCATGACGATACCGGCCTTCGCCATGTCTTCCTTGACGATCGGCAGGATTCTCTCCTGCAATGGATGGTTTGATACTCCAAGAATCGTGAACTCGAATTTCTTTCCATCCTTGTCCAGTATGCCGTCTCCGTCCGTATCCTTCCATCCCGCCTTCAGCAGAAGTTCCTTCGCCTTCTCAATAGAGAAAGGATATGGCTGGATGCTCTTGTCATAATATGGCGTGTCGATAAAGGAAGGACCTGAGACGATCCGTCCGAGTCCGTAATAAACCTCCTTGAGGATGCGTTCCCTGTTCACCAGATGCGTGAGCGCCTGCCTGACAGTCTTATCCTGGAAAAGTGGCATCGTGAGATTGTACCCTATGTAGCTGTATGAACGCGAAGGATATTTGTATTTTGAGATCTTGCCTGTCTTTTCGTCGAACTCAGGAGTGTTCGTCCTGTTGACCCACTGCTCGGGAGTCAATCCCATCCTGTCGATCATGCCTGATGTGAGCGACTGGAACTGTGTGTTGGGATGTGGGATTATCTCGAAGACAATATTTTCAAGGGGGGGCATGATGCCGTAATTCTTGCCATAGTACTTCTCCCATTTCTTCAGCACTATCCTCTGCCCCTTGTCCCAGCGGTCAAAACGATATGGGCCGCATCCGACCACCATCCTGTTCCTCTCATGGTCGTCGTTGAACTTCTTGCCGTCGAACGGTCCTTCGTATGCATGGTAGAGGTGTCTTGGAAGAGGGTTCAGCCCGAGCGTCATCGATTCCGACAGGAAGTATGGCTTGGACCATTTCACCTTGAACTCATAATCCGACACAACCTCGACTTTTTCCAGGTCCTGGTAATATGTGCGGGACGCGGCACAGTCGGTCTTTTCATCCTTTATAACATCTACGTAGAACTTGAAGTCCTGCGCCTTTACCTCGACATCGCTCCACTTCTTCCCGGACACCGGATCCGTGAAGTCATGCCATAGGACGCCTTTCCTTATCTTTATCGTGTAGGTCGTCTTGTCCTCCGAAAGGGACCAGCTTTCCGCAAGCTTGGGCTCGAAGAGTTCCATATGCTCGAGGTTCCTGTCGGTCAGCGAGTCCGTCGCGTAATCCCATATGGCCGAAACAAAAGACTCGTTGTTTATCAGATAGTTCATGTTCTTAGTTTCGCTTGCGATAGAGGTGATCAGCCTGCCGCCGGATTCGGCGTTGGGATCGTAGTATTGGAGGTTTGCGATCTTCGCAGGCTGCGGTTCAGCCTTGTCGGTCTTCTGCTCCTGGACTTTCTGCTGGGACTGTGCTGGAGATGAGACCTGTCCTTCTGAAATCTTCTTTTCGAGGTTGCTTATCCTCGACTGTATGGAATCAAGCTGCTTGGTGGCCTGTTCCGCGCGGTCGCGCATGAGATCTACGGACTTGACGACGGCGAGTCCGATCACTATTACCGCAATCAGGAGTATCGTAGCGATGATGTTCAGATAAACGTTTTTGTTCATGGTGAATCCTTAAAGGTAACGCAGGTCCGCCTGCAGTTGTTTTACATGAACCCTTAATCTAGCCCGAATCAGCGGATTCCGCAAAGATATTTGCGTGGTTCTTGATTTATCTGCGCCACTTTTATACACCGAATTAAGATAATTGCCGGCGGGACGTTTACCTGCCGAAGGTGTTTGTCGGACTTAGGAATGAGTTCAAGAAGAACTGAATTCGTTCGTAGTAGCGCATGTTTGCGCGTTCTTCAGTCTTTTGAGATTCCGTTAAGAACGCTCGAACACGAGCTACTACAAACAATTTCTCCAAGTCCGACAGGCTCCTATGGCAGCGCCTACGGCGACCAGGGCCAGCGCTCCGTCTGAACTTCGTAATTCGATATTCGGCTGTTCGACATTCGAATGTTCAATCTTATTTGTCCTCTGTCCTCTGACTGCTGTCTTCTTTTTTCTTCTTCCTGCTGAATATGAAGATGATTCCGCCGGAAAGGTTGAAGCAGAGGAATATTGCCGTGTAGATCAATGGGATCAGCAGGGACTGTTCGGTAATGCCGCCTGCGCTAAGGAGATGTGAGACAACATAATCCCTGGTTCCAACGCCGGAAGGCGTTATCGGCAATGCGCCGACGGTATTTCCCAGAGATGTGACAAGTATGGAAAACGGGAAGGTAAGGCTGTCTGCTCCTGTTCCGTGTCCGATGAGATAGACGACGACTGCGAGATTGAGATGCACGAGAACCACGCTTATCGCGAGGCAGAACAGAAGCACCTTGTATTTTGACCTGAAATCGTCCATCGCCTCCATGAGATTGTGGAGTGCGCCCTTTGACAGCCTGTCAGCATGCGACAGGGCCCATGAGACAAGGCTTATTTTCTCCAGGCTCCTGTGGAAGAAGAGTATTGCCGCTGATACCAGTCCCATGAAACATCCGGCCAACAGGGCGTACAGGACAAGCTCCATGAGTCCTGAAAGGCTTCTGAGGAAACTTATCGACATTATTCCAACTACGCCGGCAAGCGAGAACAATGCGATCATTCCAATGACGCGGTCAATCAGAATTGTAAATACGCCCTTTAATCGTTTACCCTTCTCGGTCCGCGAGGATATGAATCCGGCTTTTGCGAGATCTCCGCCGACTGCTCCACCGGGAATGACAAGTGAAAAGAAGGTCGCCTGCATCGTGAGGGAAAATGCTTCCCAGAATGACAGATGGATCTTCTGGACTTTGAGCAGTATCTGCCATCTCCACGCGCCGGCAAGCAGATGGATGCCGTAAAGAAGTACTGCGGCAAGCAACCACATCGGATTGATCTTGTGTATCGCCTCTGAAAGCCTGTCAAAGTTCTTGCTGACCAGCCAGCCGATGATCCCTGCCGCAAGCAGTATCCTCACCAGAAACCATAATATTGCCTTAGTTTTTTGCATCCATAAGTATAAAGAGTCAAAGGACATATTCAAGCAGGAATTATTGATGTGTACGGTGAGTGCTGAACTTTAGGCAGCAACACATTTTGTATTAAAGTATGGCGTTTTCGATGAAAACGCCTCGTGCCGGTTTCGGCGAAACCGGCATACTTATTATGAACAGATTCGAATATTCACATCCGATAGGTTTCATAGTTTACCTGCTGATTTGCCTAAAATACTGATTTATTTTTCAGGGCCTCTTGACAGCGGTGTATTACTGTATTATAATAATAGTACAGTTAAGAGATGAACAATGAATTTCTAGGTGCAGGTCCCAATAATGAACATCAAACTGAATACTGAAAGCGGAGTTCCGATCTATCTGCAGATCATCGAGCAGATAAAGAACATGGTCCTCTGCGGCGCGATGAAGGCCGGCGACCAGCTGCCATCCGTCAGGGATCTCGCCGTCGAACTCCGTATCAACCCGAATACCGTCGCCCGCGCATACCGGGAGCTCCAGCACGAGGAAGTGATCGACAGCCGCTGGGGCGAGGGGAACTTCATATCCGACAAGTTCTCCGGTTCCGCCACCCTCGAAAAGAAGAAGATCATCAGGGAATCACTGAAGAACTTGATAGGCCAGGCGGAGAACTACGGGCTAACGAAGACGGAAATAAAAAAAATTCTTTCAGAATTTTTTACTGAGCATGATTTATGATTTGAAAGTATGTCGGGTTTTAACCCGACGCTTAGTTGGCGGTTCCATTCGACAGGCTCATGACAAGTAAAAACCGCCCTACTTATGAGGCAAAGATCTCAGCTTAACGCCTACGCGACTTTCGCCGGTAGGAAGAACTGAAACATAGGAGAGCACCATGAAAGCACTAATCTGGAAAGAACTGCGGGAGTACAGGATGTTCTTCTTGGCGGCTTTGTCCCTTGTGGTTTTAGTCCGTATATGCCAGGCCATCTTCCCTAGATTATTTAGTGATACCAGGATGCAGGTCGATCTTTGGAGTCTCGCATTGGGAATACTTATATTCCCCCTTTTATTTGCCTTCGTCGGTGCGATTGCCTTCAATTCTGAATTTACCCAGGGTACGAGACAGTTCCTGCTGAACAGGCCTATGGCGACATGGAAAATATTCATCACCAAGGTGTTGATTGGCATCTGCGTCATGATTTCGCTTTCAGTATTGTCATATTATGTGTTTTATATTCCAAACCACAAGATGAGCGTATTGCTGGGTTTCGACAAGGATATTGTTCCTATCATCCCAATCTATATTTTACTCGTAAATTCAACAGTGGTTTATTTTTCAATTCTCCTTTGTTCGCTCATATTTAAAAATACTATTGTATCAATCATCTTTTTTCCGGTTGTTCTATTTCTAGATATCATGCTATGCCTGCCAGTTATAGTTGTCTTCTTCTATTTTGGACTGGATCCATTCAACTCTTTCTTTGTTTTGAGTCTGTCCTTCATGATCATGGTACTTGGCGTTTTCTGCTATGTGATATGGGATTATTCTGTCGTGCGGGAATCAGGGGCTGTCAAGGCTGTCCTGGCAACCTTGGCCGGAATGCTGATACTGTTTTATGCCGTCCATGGAGTTTTTACGGTCATTTCATATGCCAATCTCAAGGAAGCCCTTGAAACAGCGCAGAAAGAAGGGATCAGCCTTTCAGCGAAAGAAACGTATTATACAGATGGAAATGCCGCCCTTGAAAGAATTCTCAAACTTTCAGAAGAGATAGAAAAGAAATATTTGAACAATATCTATGTCCATGTCACATACGAGGCAACGTCTCCATGCAGAATGATATGGCGAGATGAGGTTGACGACAAGAAAAGAGAGGAATTCGGCAGATCCTTTACGGAAGGCAAGGAAGTATTGGATTTCTTAAGTAAATGCAACGTGTTTACGGAAACCGAAGCATCAAAGACCTATGGAATTGAGTACAGAGGCTGCATGAGCAGAATATTTGAAGTAAACGATTTCTTGCTGGTTGAAAAGAAAAATTATTCAGGAGTATTGAACAACGCCCTTTGCTGTCTGAAAATTAATAGGATACTGCAGAGCAGATATGGCGACCGTTATATTTATCCGCGCATGCTGCTGGAATCGGTAATAACAATGGTGCCCAGCGAAAAGCAATTTGAGAAAATATTGAAGCAGACATTGGATGAATATGTCAAAGACGAATTAACTGAAAAAAGATTTATTAATGGGTACACATGCTTTTACGGGGACCTTTTTGGAACTGGGAACAAGAAATATTTTTACACGGCTGAAGAACTGGGATTCCAGAGGATCCCTGAGAAATTTGCATTCAACTTATATAGGAACATTATAGGGGTTCCTCTTCTCAACCGTGATGCGGCTTATTTCATAAACTTCTACGCGGAGAGGTTGAGACTGTGTAATATCCCATATTATAAGCTTGACCGTAAATATATAGAAGAAGATAATCGCGAGGATATGCCCAGCTATATAATTTCCCGGTATATGGGCAATAGGGTTTTATACTCGTATAATCGCATCAGGGCTACGGACGAATATCTGAAACTGTCCCTGGCGTTGAAGGTCTATAAGGTGACGCATGGAGAATATCCTGGAAGTCTTGATAAGCTTGTTCCAGAATTCATGGATAAGCTGCCATTAGACCCATTTTCCGGAAATAATTTCATCTATGAAAGAAAAGGGAATGGGTTCACAGTTTATAGCGTAGGTAAAAATGGAGTTGATGACAAATCCATTAAGGACGACATAGGGACAACATGCGAATTGTAATTTTAAAGGTAGGGCGAGTTTCGATGAAACCGCCGTTCCTGTTGAAAAGCTGAAATGTAAAATATAGGAGGCCACCATGAAAGCACTAATCTGGAAGGAGCTGCGGGAATACAGGATGTTCCTCGTTGCCGCCGTGCTGCTACTGATACTCGTCAAGGCGGCGAGCATAATTCTTTTGAATGCATATCCGTTACACAAAGATCTCGGCATGTATTTTGCCGTCACAGGCTGGACCGTGCTGCCGATTTTCTTCTCTTTTATCGGGTCAATCATATTCACCAGCGAGTTCTCGCAGAACACGAAGAGCTTCCTACTCACGAAACCATGCGAGACGGCAAAGATATTCTTTGTGAAATACTTTACGGGTTTTGGCCTGCTAATCGCGTTGGACATCCTTTCATTCGTCCTCACCGATCCCAGTGAAATGGGTAAAAAAGGCACATTCAGGGATTATGCTATCCTTGTGACGTATGCAGGTTCATTGTCCGTACTTTCCTATAGCTATATAATCTTTGTTTCCTTGATTACTAGGCAGACACTTGCTTCAATATTCCTGGCGCCTTTGATAGTTGTTCCGGAACTGGTCTGCCTATGCCCTTTCATGGTATGCATTTACTACTATTGCAGATGGGAACTGGTCATGCCCTTGATTTCATTGCTGCTTATTTCTACAAACTTGGCATTAAGCTATCTTGCATGGCAGAGAGCACTGGTAAAGGATATAAAGCCCTGGAAGGTTCTCGCCAGAGCAGGGGCAATAATCCTAGTTATAGCATGGTCCTTCCATCTCATTATAAGCATCCAGTCCCAGCTCCAGCTCAGTTCCGCAAAGGCGAAGGCCGAAAAGGCGGGATTTGATTTCAACATTCTCGATAAGTTATGCGAAAGAATTCCAGACGAAGAGAATGCCGCAGCAAATTTCAGGGAAGCGGAAAGGAAATTGGATGTCATCAAAGCTAAATATGACTCAAGCGATATGGCACGAGAAGCTGGAAATAGCTCTGTTTGGAAAGAATTGCGAAATTTTAATATTCAGACAGATACTATTAAGCTTACCAAAGAGCAAAGGGCTAAAATAGTTAAGTTCCTCGCTGAGGACAAAGAAATTATGAATCTTTGTAATTTTATTAAAAAGGGAACTGCGCTGAAAAAATATAGCGTATGGAATGACGCAGTAAAATTTAATGCTTTCTATGAAAGCCACAAAAATCTTAAAAATCTCCTGATGTTTACTGAATGCAGGATTTCCGCATTATCTGAAGAAGGTAGAGTTGAAGAAGCCTTGGAAGCGATGAATGTCGGATTGAAGATGATACCAGATCTTGTCCGGTTGAGAGTTTATTATATAACATCAAGCTACGGTTATTCTTCTGACTATTCAAATATGGTTAGGTGCCTGTTGAATGTGCCTGAGGATCCCAAAATGATCCCGTATTTAAAAGATCTCATGTTGAAGGCGGATGATTTCAAAAATCTTGATTACATAGAGAATTGGTTCACTGGCAGCGTTCCAATGATCTATATTCAGTATTATCAGGAAATGATGGATGCAAGACTTCTACAGGAAAGGGCATATGTAGGATTTGACCCGAAATCTGCAAGATTATATACCAATTTCATCGTGAGCCCATATTTGAAAAAAGATGCTACTTCTTATCTCCTGAAGTCGACAAGTCTAATGAAGGATTTTAAGAATAGTGCGGAAATCAAACCGCCAGATCCAACTGCATTTGGAGAATATCCTGTGTTTGGGCTCAAGGAAAAGATATTAATGAACAATGTTTTCATTTATGCCACAGATGTCTTCCGTTACGAACTTGCGTACAGGAACGATTTGAAAAATACAGATATTGATTTGTTTAAGCTTTCAGCAGCCCTGAAGATATTCAAAATACAGAACGGTGAGTATCCAGATAAGATTGAACAGCTGGTTCCAGATATCATACCGGAAATACCAGGGAATCTTTTTAGCAAAAAGAGAATGGTGTATTGCAGAGTTGGTGATGGATTCGGTATTTCCAGTGATATGCAGAAAAGTTGGTATAGAAGTGAAGGAATCTATTTGGATAGATAACGAAAGGATAATCTTATGAATGACTTTGCTATTTCAACTACAGCTTTGAAAAAGAAATACGGGTGGAAGAAGGAGGCGGTGAAGGGGATTGACCTCCAGGTGCCGAAGGGGTCCGTATATGTCTTCCTCGGGAGGAACGGGGCAGGAAAGACCACGACAATAAAGATGCTCATGGGCCTGCTCGCCAGGGATTCCGGAAAGACTGAAGTCCTCGGGTTCGATTCGGAGAAGGATCCGGTGTCGGTCAGGAGCCGCGTCGGGTTTGTCGCCGAGAACCAGAAGATGTACGACTGGATGACGATCGGAGAACTCATCTGGTTCAACAAGTCGTTCTACCAGACATGGGATGACAAGCTTGTCGACAGCCTGCTTTCCCGGTTCAAGCTGACAAAGGATCTGAAACTCAAGAACCTGTCACGCGGAATGTATGCGCAGGTCGCGCTCATCCTTGCACTGTGCCAGGATCCCGAGCTTGTGATTCTTGACGATCCTATATCCGGACTCGATCCTGTGGTCAGACGGGAGTTCATGGAAAGCATAATCGAGATTCTCCACGAAAAGGAACGGACAATATTTTTCTCCACCCATATTGTCAACGAAGTCGAGAAGCTGGCAGATCACGTAGGAATCATGCACGAAGGGAATCTTCTTGTTTCAATGCCCGTAGAGGAACTGAAGAACAATGTGAAGAAGATCAGGATGATCTTCGATGACAAGATCCCTGATGATATCGCTGTTGCCGGACTCCTGAAGAAGGAGAGTTCCGGGCACGAAGTATCGGTGATAGTGAAGGACTTCAAGAAGGAGATCCTGAAGGACATTGCCGACCGCTACAAGCCGAAGACGAGTGAAATCCAGACACTGACTATAGAGGATATCTTCGTCGCGATGGTCGGATAAAATTTGCAGACGCAAATTTTATAAATCAGATGAAATAGCAAGCAGGTTTGGAAAGGGTTGGGGTGCGGGGAAGGAAAGAACCTTTCCTTAAAAGGTTTTCACTTTCCCGCATTCTAGCTATTCAGAAGGCGTGGTCTACTTCTTATATCCCTCGGGATTCTTCTTTGTCCAGTCCCAGGCGGACTGTATGACGGCCTCGACATTTTCGAACTGGGGCTTCCAGCCGAGTTCCTTCTTGGCGAGGGTTGAGCATCCGATGAGGCGCGGTGGATCGCCGGGGCGGCGTTCTACGATGTCAGCGGGTATCGCATGTCCTGTGACTTTTCGTGAGACGTCTATGATCTCCTTGACGCTGTATCCGTTGCCGGTCCCGAGGTTGTAGTGTCCGCTGCGCGGAGCGCTGAGCGCGAGTTCGTGGGCCTGGGCGAGATCGAGGATATGGATGTAGTCACGGATGCAGGTGCCGTCGGGAGTAGGGTAGTCCTCGCCAAAGATCTTTATGCTTTTCATCTTGCCGAGGGCGACCTTCAGGACTAGCGGTACAAGATGTGTTTCCGGGGCATGGTCCTCGCCGAACTGCTTTGTAGCGCCTGCGGCATTGAAGTATCTGAGGGCGGCATATTTTATTCCGAAGATCTGGTTGTACCACTTGAGAGCCTTCTCGAACATGAGCTTGGATTCGCCGTAAGGATTGATAGGGGATTGCTTTTCCGTTTCGGGAATCGGGATCTGGGTAGGTTCGCCATAAGTCGCACAGGTGCTTGAGAAGACGAAGGATTTGACCTTGCCTTCAACTGCGCCGTCGAGGAGGTTTATTCCTGCCCCGAGATTGTTCCGGAAATATTTTCCGGGATTGGTCATGGATTCACCGACAAGCGAGTATGCGGCGAAATGCATGATGCCGTCAAATCCGCCATTCTTGAGGACGGAGATTATGAGGTCGCGGTCGGACAGATCGCCTTTTACGAATTCGGCGCGTTTATCGACGGCGTCGCGGTGTCCGGTGACAAGAGAGTCGAAGACGGTGACTTTGTAGCCTTTGTCGAGAAGATATTCAGTACAGGCGCTGCCGATGTAGCCTGCGCCGCCGGTGACGAGTATTTTCATAAATTTCCTTCGTAAATTTATATATTGAATTAGGAAAACTCCTAAAGTTAGCACATTGAGCGCAAAAGTAAATTATGGGGGAAGGTTTTGAGATCAAAAATATGATGTCATCAGCAGAAACTTGTCTGGATTAGCATGAGTGTAGCGGAAGGAGATTTTGTTGGTAGTAGCGCATGTTTGCGCGTTCTGATTGAAAAAGGAACGCCGACCTCCAGGTCGGCTTAAATGAGCCCCGAGGCCGTAAGGAGCTCGGGGCGCTCCATTGGAAAAATGAAGAACGCGCAAACATGCGCTACTACGAACAAATGCTATAAGTGCAAAACTCTCCGCAATAACGTTACATATTGCGCAATTGGCTTACTTCTTTTCCTTCTCGATGGAATCAACTGTCCCCGGGGCCACGGGATAGCTGCGGGTTTCCATCTTGTCGGTGGCCATGTTCTTCGGATATATGACGACTGAAAACGCCTCCACCTTGTAGTTCATGCCGGTTTCATCGCAGATGTAGCGCAGGAGGTCTTTTAGTGGGATGTTCGTGAGATTGATCTCGTTCTTGATAACGGGATCTAACGCTTTTCCCTTGTCATCCTTTGGCGCTATGAATGAAATGTTGATGCCTTTGCCTTCGGGATCGGACTTCTTGCAGAGGTCCTTTATCAGTGCGATTGCATTGGAAAGCTTTACGTCCTGGAGTTCGATCTTCTCGATCGTGATCTTTTCGATCTTCACCCTCAATGCGTCTTTGGCGTCATCCGCAGAAAATCCAGTGAACGCAAGCATTGTTAGCAGGCAGATGGAAGAGAGAATTCTCATGGCAGGTCTCCTTAGTGTCTTGAGATTAAATTCAAAAAGAATAAAACAATCCAAGAACATGCCTTGCGGCATTAACTACCAACGAATTCTGGATTTGCTCGTAGTCAAGCCCGCAAGGGCTGTTCATTTGCTTCCATATATCGAGCCAATCCGGCTCAATTATGCAAACACGCAGGCGGCAGTGATGTTGTCCTCGCCGCCGCCGCGCAGTGACGCGTAGATCAGGTTCTTGACAGCCTCGTATGGGTTGGAGGCGTCATGGATTATTATCTCGATCTGCGGATCCTCGAGATGCACGTTCACGCCGTCGGAGCAGAGGAGGAACCTGTCGGAGGGCTTCCTGTCGAACACGTTGACCTCGGACTTGAATTCGAGGTTTGTACCGATCGACTTCGAGATTATGTGGGCGAAAGGATGGTTCTTGGACTTCTCCCTGCTGATGATGTTCCTCTTGATGAGTTCGGCGACGAAGCTGTGGTCTTCGGTGAGGCATTCGAGTATTCCGTTGCGGAGCCTGTAGCATCTGCTGTCGCCGGCATGGGCGGTGACGACGGAATCGGGCGTGATTATCGCGGCTATCAGGGTGGTGCCCATGGGGTGCTGCACATTGAAAGTCTTGTTGAGGCGGTAGATCGCCTCATTTGAGTTTGCAGTTTCGATCTCCAGGAAATTCTTCATTTCCTCGATCGTGCCGCCGCGCCAGAGGAGGCTTTTCTTCCAGGCGATCAGGAGGGTGCGGGTGCACATCTTGCTGGCGATGTCTCCGCTGTCATGTCCGCCGATCCCGTCGGCGACTGCGATGAAGCAGTTCCTGTGGTGGTCGTCGACGCAGTAACCGTAGCTGTCCTCGTTCACATCGCGTACGAGGCCTACGTGCGTGCCTGCCACAACATCATACGGAGTGATGTTGCCGCCTGCGTCGGTGCTATTTTCGGAAGAATCCTGCATTTTCCTTGAAACATGATATGATTATGGAACTACCCGAAATCCTCCCCCCAGTTAAATTATATACAACCATAGGCGGAAAATGCAAGTTTTCCTGCTTGTATAATATATTAAAAAATAAACTGCTTTAAAACCCTTTTTTTTGCAATTCCAAATCTTTCGGCTATCTTTGTAGTTCCTCTTCGGTGTAAGATTGGGGTTTCATTGAGGCGGAGAATGGGTTTCAGAAAAATTTGAAACAAGCCGTAGGGAGTCGTGCAGAAATAACTTTGACATTTGGCGGAAAATACAGGTGTTTGTATTCGAGGCGCGAGGCCCGCGCGTATGGTACATACGTAAGGGGTGAAGCAACTAAGAAGACAAATACATGGAATTCCGCCCCGAGGGGCTGGCGTTCTTTTGGCCGCTTATCACGCTGTTTGTTCGTTGCATATCTTCAGATATGCTCCTCGCAAACATCATGATAATCAATCCAAAATCCCAGCCAGCAAATGTAAAAGTTATTTCTGTACGGCTCCTAAGTTGTCTGAAGTATAAACAAAAACCTGGAGTTCTCTGATGAAAGCATCTGTTGATAAAATCCGGAATTTCACTGTGGCGGGCCATACAAGCAGCGGTAAAACGACTCTATGCGATCTCATGCTTTTCAAGGCGAAGGCCGTTGAGAGGCTTGGAAGCGTCGATCACAAGACCAGTATTTCAGACTATACTCCGGATGAACAGGAGAAGCTCAGCAGCATCTACGCCACCGCCCTCAACTGCCCATGGAACAACGGACACCATTTCTTCTTCCTCGACACTCCCGGATACGGCGAATTCGTAGGAGAGACCATTGCGGCGATACATGCCAGCGACTCAGTCCTCATCGTGGTCGACGGCGTCACCGGCCAGGAAGTCGGGACAAGCAGGGCATGGAAGCTCGCAAAGGAGAGAAATCTTCCAAGGATGATCTTCATCAACAGGCTTGACCGCGAACTTGCAGACTTCGGAAGGGTTCTTGGACAGATACAGGAATCCTACGGAAAGACATTGTGCGTCCCTCTCACATATCCGGTAGGCAGGGAGAATTCTTTCACCAAGGTCGTGAACGTGCTTTCCGACAAGGATGTACCGGCCGAAGTGGCCGCAGAGGTCGCCGAGGCGAAGGAGAAGATCATGGATGCGGTCGCCGAGACCGACGAGGTGCTTACCATGAAGTATCTTGAAGGGCAGCCCCTCACCGACGAGGAGATCGCAAAAGGCCTTGCAAAGGCAGTTGCAAAAGGCACCCTTGTGCCTGTTTTCGCAGGAAGCTCGGCAAAGGACATTGGAGTTGCAGAACTCATGAACGGGATTGCAACCCTCTTCCCGGATCCTCTCGCCGCCGGTGAAAAACTCATGAAGGACGGCAAGAAGCTCGCCCTCAGGCAGGACGGCCCCGGAGTTGCCTTCGTCTTCAAGTCGATAGTGGATCCGTTCATCGGACAGCTTACCTTCTACCGTGTCTACAGCGGTAAATTCATTGCAGAATCTGAAATGCAGAACCTTTCCACCAAGGAAAAGGAGAGATACGCCGCCATATCCGTCGAGAACGGAAAAATACAGACGCAGATCACCGAGGCTCTTCCCGGCTTCATCGTCGCGGTTCCAAAGCTCAAGACCACGAAAATTTCAAATACGCTTTCCACGGACGTGCATTTCGACATGCTCTTTGAGCCGATCCCGTTCCCCAATCCCGTGATGTCCTATGCGATCACCGCGGTGAAGAGCGGCGAGGAGGAGAAGATCACGGCAGGTCTCACCAAGATCGCCGACAGCGATCCGACGATCAAGCTTGACCGAAACGACGAGACACACGAACTCCTTCTGCGCGGAATGGGCGACCAGCATATCCATCAGGTTGTCAAGAAACTTAAGAATACAAACAAGGTCGATGTCAATCTCGCCAGTCCGAAGATCCCCTACAGGGAGACAGTGACGGCCACCGGCGAAGGGCACCACAGGCATAAGAAGCAGAGCGGTGGACATGGACAGTTTGCCGAGGTGTATCTGCGCGTGTCCGCGAATCCGGCCGGGTTCGAGTACGTGAACGACGTGTTCGGCGGAAGCATCCCCAAGAACTTCATTCCCGCCATTGAAAAAGGCGTGAAGGAGGCGATGCTCAAAGGTCCTCTCGCAGGCTGCCACGTGGAAAACATAAAAGTTTCCGTCTATGACGGGAAATACCATGATGTCGATTCGTCTGAAATGGCGTTCAAGATAGCCGCCAGGGCCGCCTTCAGGCAGGGCGTCCAGTCAGCCAGGCCTATTCTCCTCGAACCCATCCAGAAGGTCAAGATAATGGTCCCTGAAAAGTACATGGGTGACATCACCGGAGACTTGAACCACAGGCGCGGACGCATCCACGGAGTGACCGTCGAAGAGGGCATGGAAGTTGTCAACGCCGAAGTCCCGCTCGCGGAAATGGCGCGCTACGCCAGCGAACTCCGCAGCCTTACGCAGGGTTGCGGTTCCTTTGAAATGGAATTCTCGAGATATGAGCAGGTTCCGTCGATCGTGGCCAAGCAGATCATAGACAACTATACCAAGACGATACAGGCCGAGGAAGAATAAATAAATTGCCTTGCAGTTTATTTATATTATAATTCCGCACCAGCGGAATTATGGCGCCATCTTCTGGGATTTTCCGGCGCCGGCGGGAAGCGGAGTGTCTGTAGGTAATGGAGGTTTCTCATCTTCCCCCGGGAATTTCTGCGCCTGGCCGCTGAATCCCTTCCCCTTGCAGTCTCGGCAGATAATCCTGCCGCGTCCTTCGCAGTCAGGGCACATGGCCTTTGAGAATCCGACGCCGTTGCACAAGTCGCATTTCTCGGTTTTCGGACAGATCATCTTCCCGTAGCCGCCGCAGTATGTGCATACTATGCTGATCCTCCCGTTGCCGTTGCAGGCAGGGCAGGTCTTCGTCGTGTAGTAAGGATAACCGTACCATGAGGATGTCCCGACCATGAACGTGCCGCCTGAAAGAAATATGTTCGTTCCACAGGGATATGAATAATATCCGGATACCACCCCGCTTCCACCGCAGTAGCTGCACGTCCGGATGAACTCTCCGACTCCGCTGCACACGTTGCATGTCCGGTTCCCGCTTCCTTCGCAGATGTGGCATGTTATCCTGCCGTTCTGGCATTTGGGGCATTTCTTGTTCACCTTTCCGGTCGCCTGGCATTTGGCGCATGCTATCTCCCCGGATCCAGAACATCTCCTGCACATCTGCTCGGGGAGGATCCATGTTTTCTTCCCTAGCAGCACATGTCCGTTCCTGAGATGGTATTCAAGGGTTTCCTTTTGAAAGGCCTCATAGTTGTAGAGCACCAGGTTCCTGCTTTTGAGGTCATCGTCGATGCCGCTGTTTATCTTCGTGATCTGCGCCCCGAGGTCCATGGCCTTTCCCATCAGCTCGCTTATCGAGGGGTTGACTTTTCTCAGGCATGTCTGAGCCTGCTCGGTGCACCTTCTGGCCTCTCCGGGATATCCTGCGGCGAGATCCTTTGCCTTTGACACGAGGCTGTCGGCGGAATCCAGGTTCCCTATGGACAGCGCCTTCTTCAGATCGATGTCGACGACATCGTCGGTTCCGTATTGGCGGGTGACTCCTTCGGATTCGAAGAGGATGGAGACTTTGTCGGCGCCCTTGTATGAACCGTGGAGGACTTTTCCGATTTTCAGGATCAGTATGCCTGCTTCGGCCTGGGACTTGAGATTGTCCCATCTCCTCTGTTTTGCCGTTTCCCTGTCGAGCTGCGAATTCCGCAGTACCTCGGCCTGTGCAGCCGGAATCCATGTCCCGTTGTAGTATCCGAGTCCCTTCTTCCTCTGTTCGGCTGCGAATTTCGCAAAAGAGCTTTCCTTGCTTGATGCCAGCCCCTCCATGTCTTTAGGGATCTTGACGGTCACGTTCGTCCCCAGTCTTTTCACGGAGACGAAGTAGGACTTCCCGTCGGAGCCGGTTATGGGCATGTCTTCGCCGGCGCGGATCATGAACGGAACTATCTCCGCTTCGATTCCGCCCCGGAAATACATGAAGCGCCCGTCCTTCGAAGGCTCCATCAGCACCATGTATTTCTGGTATTTCGGTACGAGGCAGCAGACGGAATAGAAATCGATCTTCACCAGGAAAAGGTAATATTCGCCGGCATCGGACATGATTGGAAGCCTCGTCTGGGGGGCTATGAAGATCTTCTGGATATCCGGCTGGACGGCGGTCTCTTCGGCAAAGGAGAGATATCCGATTTTCGATTCGATGCCCGTAGGCTGGACTTCCTGCTTGACCGGACCAGGAGGATCCTGGCAGAAAAGATGGAACTGGAGTATGGCATACAGGAATATGAGGAGGATTGTTTTCTTGCGATTCATCATTTCTCCATATATAAATATTCACTGAATGGCATTTTTCAGCTGATATTTACAAACGGTGCATTTTTCCGCAGATAATCCCGTGCGGAAATATTTCCGCCGGGAGGATCTGCCCTACACGAAATTGTCCCGGTGCTTGATGACGACGAGTGTCTGGTCGTCGGACTGGGGGGTCTCTTCGACGAACATGTCCACGGAACGCAGTATCTTCTCAATCGTCTCCTGGGGCGCGCTCCTGCCTTCGCATGACGACATGAAATTGTCCTTGAGCCTTTCGATCCCGAACTCCTCGTCGTTCTTGTTGAGCGCCTCGGTGATGCCGTCGGTGTAGAGCAGGATTGAAATGTCCTTGTAGAAGGAGAACGTGAAGGTCTCGAACTCCTCGACCATGTCGCCGGGCATGAGTCCTAGGGCCGTACCCTGGGTGAAGATCTTCCTGAGCTTGTGGTTGTGGGCCGGCATGCACAGCAGGAGCTCGGTATGGCCGGCCCTTACGTATTCGATGGTGTTCTCCCTCCTGTTGAGCAGGCAGCATGCGATTGTGATGAACCTCTCGGCGCTGGTGTCCCTGTAGAGGTTGTTGTTCAGGTCGCGCATCAGCTCGTTCAGCGTTGAATATCTCTCGATGTTGGCCCTGATGAAACTCCTCGCCATGAACATCAGGAGGCAGGCCGGTATGCCCTTGCCGCAGGCGTCGCCGATGATCACGAGCATGCGGTCCTTGTCGACCTCGACGAAATCATAGAAGTCGCCGCTGACCTCCTTCGCCGATTTCGAGAACGCATGCACGGAGAACTGCCCCCATTCGGGGCATTCCTTGGGAAGCAGGGAGGACTGCAGCTGTTTTGCGAATTCGAGTTCCTGGTTTATCCTCTGCTGCTTGCTCAGGTTTGAATAGACTTTGACGATGTTGTAGGCGAGCTCGACCTGGGACGCCATGAATTTCAGGGCGCTGAACTGTTCCGGCGAAAATGATTTCCCGTCCTCGCGGCTGTTGACCGCGCATACGACTCCGATCAGTTTGCCCTCCTTCACCATTGGAACGGCCATGAGAGTCTCGATCGGGATGACGCTGCCGGTGGCGGCCACGCGGGGATCGGCGGATGCCTCTTCGATGAGAAGCGACTCCCGCGACTGGGCGACCTCTCCGATGATTCCGTCGCCGAGTTTTATTTTCTCCCGGCGCAGGGATTCGAGGATGAAGCGGGGTTTTGTAAGGACATATTCCGTCGATTTATGGAGAGGGGGGAATGCTCCGGCAATGCCTGCGGCCTTCAGGCAGTCGTCTTCCTCCATGGTGAATATGCACAGCGAACTCGAACCTACCAGGTCTGCGACATAGCGGGCGGTCATGTTCATTGAATCCTCGATTTCCTCCACGGTCTTCAGGTTTTTCGAGAAAATGCTGAGGAAATTGCCGATTTCAGCCTTCTTGTGGAGGGTGTCGTCGAGTGTGCTTCTCAGAGAGAAGTTCTTGTAGCGGAGATAGAATATGTATCCTGCTGAAACAAACAGCAGGACAAGCAGAATAACTTTGATGGATACGTCTGACATACTTATTTGTTCAGAAACAGGCAGGTGAACAATAGAAAACCTGCACCCTTTTTGGACAGGTAAATTCGCCCTGAAATCTGAATTAAATAACTTAATTTTTCTATTGTAAAATTCAAGGCTTCCCTTAATTTAAGCAATCAATTTGATAAAAATGCTCCGATTGTAAGATTCAGGATTTAAAGGAGCGCGGGTTTTCCTACCCGCGGAAATCCAACTAAAATGGCTCGTGAAAACAAAATTTTCGTCAAAATCTGCGGTATGACGTGTCTGGAAGACGCCTTGTTTGCGGCCGAATGCGGTGCAGACGCCATCGGTTTCATAGCCTATCCAAAGAGCCCGAGATATGTCACTCCTGAAAAGGTTTTGCATTTAACCAGTATCTTGAAAACAGGGATCCGCAAGGTAGCGGTATTCGTGAATCCGAGCTTGGATGAAGTCAATGAGTATCTCGCCGCCGGTGTCGATTCAGTCCAGCTGCATGGCGAGGAAACTGCGGAATTCGCTGAAAAAATTGCGAAGTTCGCAGAAGTCTGGAAGGCCTTGAGGCCGAAAACAGAAGACGAGGTTTTATTTTACAGGAAATTCCCCGCCTCGAAATTCATCATCGACGCCTTCAGCGAAAAGGAATACGGCGGGACGGGAACGAAAGCCGACTGGAATCTTGCGAAGTTCGCAGTCGGAAAATTAAGCGCACCTCTGATTCTCGCAGGCGGACTCAATCCTGCGAATATCGCAGAGGCCGTGAATTCTGTGAAGCCGTTCGGAGTCGATGTAAGCAGCGGAGTGGAGTCATCCCCGGGCATCAAGGATCACGCGAAGATGGCAAGGCTGTTCGAGGAAATAAAAAAGGACGCAGCCTGAGCCGCGTCCTTTTTTCTGATCGGGTCAATTTATCTGGGCTTATTCGTTCTCCTGCTCCTGGCCCCTGGCGTTGATGACCTTGTCAATAACGCTGTTGCTGATCTTCGTGCTGGCAAGAAGCTCAGGGCCGTTGCGGACTATGGACAGGTTGTTAAGGAACTCGTCGCGAACTTCCTTGTTCTTCTCATCGGCCTTCGGGTTCGCCTTTATTATCGTGATGAAACCATTCAGGATCTGTTCGACTGCAATGACGTTCTCCTCGCCTTTCATCAGGAGCTTTGCATCGGCTGAAAGGCCGTCGACGGCATTGATGCACAGCTCGGCGGCTGCCACATTCGCCAGGATTGGATTTTTGACCACGTCTTCAGGCTTGAACCCCAGCAGCGACGCCTTGATAAGGTATTTGCCACCGTTGAAGCAATCTGAAAGCGATGCAAGCTTGTCTGCGGCAAGCAGGCTTTTCCCTGACTTGAAGTTCTTCAGGAATTCCTCTGCCAGGTCAGGATTTCCGACCACGGCGGTTTTTGCATCAACCAGCATGACCAGGTTTTTCTTGCCGTTTTGCTTCTTGTCAGGGCATCTGGCCGAGAAAAGGCAGTCGGTCCTTCCCAGGATTTCATTCTCCTTGTTGGCGCCTATGGCGGCTGATATGTTCACCGCATTGAAATCCCCTTCGATGATGATGATTCCCCTGTTCTGCTCGACGCCTGCGAGCCAGACGGCTTTGACGCTGTTGATGTCGAGTCCGGCGGCCTGGAGGAGGAATGCTTCGCCCTGAAGGATTTTTGCGGCATGCTTTTCATGGATGCTCCTGTAGATCTCCGAATCCTTGAGTGTCTGGAAATCCACTTTCGCAACCAGTTTTGTCTCCGCAGGCAGCGATTCAATCACTCCTGCGTAAGCCTGTGCAGTGAACAGCATGGCAAGCCCGGCAATCAACGCTGTGAACATTTTCATTTTCCCATCTCCCTGATTAAGATTTAAATTTATTGGAATGATTGTTGAGCAATTGCATAATTAGTGAATTTAAGGTAGGGACGGTTCGCCGAACCGTCCGTTCTTGATGTGGCGCTCTCGGCGAGAGACGCCCTACCTTTGTCAAATTTTCAATTATACTTGTTGCTTTCTGCCATATAATACGGAGATACAGCGAAAAGGTTACAGTTAGAGGTTCCCTGGAATATCACCTGGCCCTTTTCAGAAACTCACGGTAGAGGGCAGGGGTTGTCTTGTCCTTTTTGATCAGCTGGATCTGCCTGATCAGTTTCTTCATCTGTAGTTCGGCTATCTTTGCACCTTTTTCGGCGCTGCCGGGAGTCCCGTCGGAACTCAGGTGGTCCGGATAATTGGAATACCAGTCGACCGGTGTGGCGATTCCATTTTCATGGAGATGCGTGAGGCGCTTGAGGGGCAGGGACTTCTTGGATTTAGGTGTCGTCACGAGTTCCGGATAGTAGTGCATGATTCCGCTTGTCTCGATTTCTCCGCCGTGCCCGTCGTGCTTTGCTTCAAGGAAATCCTTGCAGGCCTTTCCAGCGCCGTCATACCAGTAGACATTGTACACGGTGTAGTCTTTTTCCTTTGCGAGAAGGGTCATGAGAAAATAGGAGAGCATCGAGGCATTGCCGCCGTGGCCGTTGACGATGATTATTTTCTTCAATCCGTTCCTGGAGATCTCGTCGCAGATGTTTTCCAGCAGAGGGAGCAGGAGTTCGGGCTTCAGAGCTATTGTTCCCGGTTGGTGTTTCGCCTCGTTGATCTGGCTGAGATAGAAGTAGGGGAATACGACTGCAGGCTCCTTTTCCGCGGCCTGGCAGCAGAACCTGTCGACGAAAAGCACGTCGGTTCCGAGAGGCAGATGATCCCCGTGCTTTTCAATGCAGCCGATCGGCAGGAGGCATACCCCCTGAGCTTTTTTCACGGCCCTTGCGAAGTCAGGCGATGTAAGCTTGTCCCATTCCATGATAAAAATTCCCTCCGGTAATTTTTATAACAATAATATGTTTTGAAACTTACCCCGTCCGCATCCGGAAATCAATCACGGCCATACTTCCAGCGGTTCGTACACTGTTTCAAGGGAGGATATCAATGAATTCCTGAGGTCGCCCCACAGGGATGACTCGGCGTGGCCGTCGAGGTAGGAGCTGACTACGGCAGTATTCCTGCTGTGGATGGTCCAGGGAAGTCCGCTGGCCCTGGCCCTGCAGAAGTTGAAGACATGCAGATTGGCCTTGGAACCGCTTCTTTTCCCGTCAAGTACCAGGACGAAATTCGCAGGATCCGCGTTGACCTTTGCGCCTGTCATCTGGTTCTTCAGGGAATAGATGTTGATGCCCTTGTCGCCTGGAGCGTAGTTTGCCTGGTTCCATGTGTAGGCGCATATCAGCCCCTTGTAATAGCCCTGGAAGTTCGCCGAGTAGACCCAGCGCTTGATGCTTTCATCATCGCTCTGTCCGGCAGGAGTCTCGGCTTCAGGGCACATGAAGGATCTGGGCGACAGATTTATATATCCTGACTGGTACATGTAATAGGATAGCGTCCATGTGCCTGACTGGGTGAAGGCGAGTTCGCCGCTTGAGTCGGTGGCATATGTGTTGATCGCAAGATTGTACTGCTTGAGATTGCTGATGCAGTTGATTCTCTTCGCAGTGTCCTTTGCGCTTTTCAATGCAGGCAGGAGGAGGGCGGCGAGAATTGCGATTATCGCAATCACGACCAGCAGTTCGATCAGTGTGAAAGAGAATCTGGATTTGAGATGCATATAATTAATTTGATGTTGAAATTGAATGTTTCCTTATGTCGCACGAAATATCAGTATTTCATTGTTTTGTCGAAAAGGCCAGCATTAAAATCTACTAACAAGTTTTTTGAGGAATCTACATGCCCATCCATGAATGCTTCATTGCAGGAATTATTGTGTCTAGGGTACGGCGGGTATTGTCCAAGATAATCGACAGAGTTGAACTGCCATATACCGGGAGTATCGGCAAACGTTATAATCCTGCTTGAGTTTTTTGACCTGCTTATTGGCCGCCAATTTCCATTCCCGCCATTGAAGTCGCCACAGGCGCTATAACCTAGGCCGAGGTTTTCCGTTCCATACCAATAGGACTTGTTATACCACTTCGGACAGAAAAAGGCAAGGTTAGTAGGCGCATGATCACCTGTGCCGAACGCTGATGCGCAACCCGAAGTGCTGTTCATGTATTGTCCAAGATAAATTACAGAACCCCACCTCAGCCAGGCATTGTCATGATACGTTCCCTTCCAAGTAATATCGACACAGCGAGTGACAGGAGGGAAATATTCATTATGGTCTCCCGCATACATAAGACATGCAGCACTTAGCTGTTTCATATTTGATTTGCATAAGATGGCCCAGGCGGATTCCTTAGCATTTTTCAGCGCCGGCAGAAGCAGGGCCGCGAGAATTGCGATTATCGCAATCACGACCAGCAGTTCGATAAGAGTAAAAACAGAGGTTTTTCTCCTGCCAGCTGCAGGCAGCTCGATCAATGTGAATTTATTTCTCATCGGTGTCCATTTTTTCTTTTATAATTCTTTCGCAGTTCAATACGGTCCCGGGGGGATGCATCTACCTGCCCTTGTATTTAACCTCGCCGCTCAGATATGCGGCGTGCAAGCCTTCATTGGTAGTCTCTTCCCTTGGTGGTGTTGATATAGTCCAGCTTGCTTATCGTATCAACATGGCAGTCGGAGAAGAGAAGGTTGACTCTGAAATGATGTTGCAGTCTGAGCTGGTTTGAGTCCCATATCATCAGGCAGAACCAGCTGGTATCAGCTATAAGCCCCTTGACCGCCGGGTTCTTGATTTTGACAATGCTGGGATGTTCGTACCTTCCATCCCAATTCCATGGTGAAGCGAGTCCTATGTTCCATCCGTAATTGCCGCCGTACCAGCTTGTAGAAGGTCTCGATGGGCAGTCGAAAACTGTTCCATAAATCCTGCTGCTGTCGTATTCCTGGATGAATTTAGTCGGCTGGTAGAGGAATGAGAGCCAGACATTCCATATGGACGCATCCCAGTTTCCAGTGGAAACGGGCCCGCGGTTTCCTGTCCAGCAACCCGCAGGCAACCAGTTGTTGTAGTCGTCGCCATAATTTACGGACATGAGCCCCATCTGTTTCTCGTTGTTGATGCAGAGGGAGGTCTTTGCCATCTCCCTCGCGTTTTTCAATGCAGGCAGGAGGAGGGCGGCGAGAATTGCGATTATCGCAATCACTACTAGAAGTTCGATCAATGTAAATTTATTCTTCATCAAATCCCATCCTTGCAGTTGTATTCCCTTTTATGATTATATCTAAAACATGGTCTTAAAGCAAGGTTATTCTGCCGGCGGGACGCCAGCGCTCCTTTATAGAATTAAAATCATAAAAATTACATCCGTAATTTTTATTTCCATTCGTCCTTCTGCCAGACACGCACGTAGTCGACGGTGAAATATGCCGGCAGCTTGCTGTCATCCACGTTCGTATTCCCTCCCCATCCGCCGATAGGCATGGTATACATGATGTATTCGGGGACGCTCGCGATGCGGTCGTTTTTCCAGGTCCCCACCACATTTCCGTTGCAGTACATTGTGATCTTGCCGGGCTCCCAGAGCAGACCTGAAGTTACAAAACCGTCCTTGTCGGCATAGAAATAGATATTTTCCGAGCCGGTGACCTTGTGATTCTTCTGATAACCATCCCAGTGGAAGGCGATGTTGTAGCGGTAGGCGCCGTAGCGCACCAGATATTCCATGATGTCGAACTCCATTCCCCCATTGGCGGTGTCCTGCCTCTTCCACCATATTCCCGCCTCCTTGCCGCGGTCGGGCATGAGCCAGAACGCCGGCCACATGCCGATGGTCGTAGGCAGCTTCATCCGCGATTCGAAATATCCGTATTTCTGCGTGAACTTGCCGAAGGTCGTGACGACCGTCGTTGTATATTTGATATCCTTGAATTTCGGAAGGGCTTCCGGAATTTCCTTCGGCTTGTCGGTCTTTAATTTCAGAAAGCCATTTTCGACCGAGGCGTTCTTCGCCACATGCACCGAAGGGCTGCCCCACCAGCTCTTCTCGCCCTCGATCTCGATGGGGAACGTGTTCTCTGTGATGTTCTCCCTTATGTTCGGCAGGGTCCATTTCGTCATGTCAAGAGCGTTGCCGTCGAAGTTGTCCTCGAAGGTCTTTGTCCAGTTGCCGTCGACCGGAGGCTTCTGCCCAAGCCATTCAGGGAATGCGGGCCCTTTGGATGCGACAGCCTTCACTGATTCGAGGTTTATTTTCTTCTCCTCGCCGTTCTGTTCAATGAATATCAGGAGTCCGATGACATCGCTGCTTGAGAATTTGAATCCGGAATCCTTCACTTCCCCGTCCCAGATCTTGTCGGTAACGAACGGCACGGTGACGGTCTTCTTCGCTCCGGCTTCAATCGTGGCGTCCGCCACCGCGCAGTGCTTCTTGCCGTCTGCGTTGTTGTTGTCGACCCTGCAGAAGATCCTGGCAGGCTTCGCGCCTGTGTTCATCATGGTGAATTCGACCTGTGTGCAGGCGGAAAGATCCCAGATCACGCCTTCCGGCGCCTTGAAGAATACTCCAGGCCATTTGTCCTTGGGATCGGTCGAGAATGTGATCTGCGCGGAATTCCCCGCGATTGCTGTCTTCGTGCCCCGGTTGTCGATCCAGTCTTCCGGATATCCTCCGCCGAATGCCAGGACTACGCCATCCTTCGGTTTTATTTTTTCAATGGTCCCCTTGGGCTTTTCACCGGCTTTTCCGGCGGCACGGACCGCATCGATGCGGAACTTGATCTCCTTCTTAGGCTTTGAAGTGAAGATCATTATCTGGCTGACCTTTGACGGATCAAGCTTGAATCCGGGTTTCCCCCATGAGTATCCGAAGGACACCTTCGCGGTCCCTGATTTTCCGGCGCCGAGAGCGAAATTCTCGCTGTTCCATGGATTGGCCTTCCAGTCGCCGGGGTTGTCGATCCTCAGGCATATTGTGATGTTCGTATCGGACAGGTTGGCGACATCCACTTCTATCCTGCTGTTCTGCGAAAGATCCCAGTGGGTGTCTTCCGGTGTGATCTTGACACCGGGATAACCGTTTGATCCGGGGGTGTTCGTGATTTCGAGGACATTCCCGTTCAGACCGCCGACAATCGCGAATTTCGTGTCGGGACCGTTGTCGCTTATCCTCTTTGCGGAATCCGGGTTCTTGAAGTCGATCAGCATCTTGTCCTCGGCGCCCGCCGAAAGGGTTCCAATCGCGCATAATCCTGCGAGAATCAGTTTCAATTTCATGCTTTATCCTTTTATGTTTATGTGATTTTCATTGCGCTGCGTTTGTGACAAGTCCGTCTATCTTTTCATTATACAGGCTCTTCGTGCCCCTGACGCTTCCATCGAGGAATGTCACGTTTGCAGAATTAACATGCCGGTATTCAGGCCATGAGGTGCTTCCGTAGCCCGCTTCATTGATATACCAGCGCTCAAATATGTATCCGCTTACAACATCGACAAACAAAACCACTTTCGTTGGGTTCGATATCGCCGTGAAGGGCCTTATCGTGCCCCCATAGCAAAAATTGTTGGGAAACCTGCCGTTGTATCCTATCCAGGTACGATTGCCAGGAAAACCGTTGTATAACGCCAGGAGTTTTGGACAGTAGGCAGCCTTGTTTGTCGGCGTCTGCCAGGGTTGATCAAAAGATGTCGCGCAAATATTGGTGTTTCCAAAATACGGGCCAATGAAATATGCCGAATACCACGGCACAGTCGCCGAGGACTTCGTCACCCCATTCCATGTAAAATTGGAATAGGTGGGCGAGCCTGGAGGATAGTATCCCTGGTTGTCCGAAACATACATCATCATTGCCGCTCCCAGCTGTTTCATGTTGCTCTTGCATGTTGTGCTCAAAGCAATCTCCTTTGCCTGTTTCAGGGCAGGGAGGAGCATGCAGATGAGAATTGCAATGATTGCAATAACCACCAGCAGCTCGATCAGGGTGAATTTATTTTTTCTTTTCCCTGAAAAGGAAGAACTAGAATTGATTTTCTTCATTTTCCACCCCTCTCCTTTAAATGCCTGAGTTCCCTGACGGTGTTGCCTTCAATAAAATCGAAAGGAAGCACTACCGGTTTCGCTGGCTGTCCTCCGTTGTTTATCTTGTCGTAGAGGAGCCTCGCGGCGATTTCCCCGACGTTCAGCCTCGACGGAATGTAGCTTGAAATTATCAGATCGTTCTCCATCCATTCATACGGGGTGAATGAGACAAGGGAAATATCGTCCGGCACCTTCAATCCGTTCCGGTATATTGAATACAGCACCGGTGTTCCCGTGAAAGGCATGTCATACGTGATCACTGCCGTCGGCTTCAGATTCTTCAGGAGCTTGTCCGTGGTGTAGGCCACGCGTTCATCAAGGGGGATCTTCTTCCTGGTTCTGACGACACGGGGTTCGGCTCCCGCCTCTTCCATGGCCTTCCTGTATCCGTTCATCCTGTCAAGTACGCTGAAATGCGCCGACTTGAGATTGGCCTCTTCCAATGGAATGGCATAGTCGACATATGCGATACGCCTGTGGTTGCCGAGAAGAAGCCGTCTTGTTATCCTGTAGGCCGCGTCGAAGTCGTCATGGTGCACGCAGTCCTTCTCATGCTTCGAGCCGACCCATACGACAGGCACGTTCATGTTGTTTATCATCGCTTCGAGCCAGTCGGGAATGATATGGGTTATTCCGACAAGCACCCCGTCGACCGAATTCTCCCTGAAGATCCTTGGAAGTTCCTCTCCGGCCCTGGCTTCCTCTCCGGGCAGGACATTTATGATGATGTTGTAGTTGAGGGCTGAAAGGGTTTTCTGGAATGAAAGGAGGAGTTCTCCGGAAAAAAAGCTGTTCCAGTGCACCGAGCTTCCGAGCAGGCTTATGCATTTGTGCTTTCCATTGCGCATCGCCTGTGCGGAGGTGTTCAGGCGGTATCCCATCCTCTGGGCGGTTTCGGAGACGAGTTCCCTGGTCTCCTTGCGGTAGAGATGCCCCTGCGTGCTGTTGAGTATCCTGCTTGCGGTCTGAGGCGTGACCCCGCAGGCCTTGGCAATCTCCTTCAGAGTGACATTTTTTGCCATCATGTTTATCATATCAGACACCGCCTCGTTTTGTATTTAATATTAACGTTAATATTAGCAATGCAAGGCATGATTACAAAAAAAATAAATAAATCTGCACTCAGGGTGCTTTCCCCGAACCCATGCCGGCATTGTATCAGAATCGAAATAAGATTTCAAGGGGATGGGAATACAGGATTATTTTACCTTGACAAGGGAATACCAGTCGCCGATGCCGCCCAGCACCATCTGGACGGCTACTGCCGCGACTATCAGGCCCGTGATCCTTATCAGCGGGCCGATGACATGGAAGCGTCCGAGGATTTTCGCGATCCATGTTGAGCTTATCATCATCAGGAAGTTAAGCGCCAGTGCCAGGGTTATGGCCGACGTTGTAAGCCAGAGTCCTGACGACGAGCTCAATGATATCGCGGCTGTGATTGTTCCAGGGCCTGCAATAAGAGGGGCGCCGAGGGGGACTACTGAGATGTCTGAAAGGCTTCCATGGAGGCTGCTCTCGTAGAATCTTCCGTTTCTTACCGCCTGGAGGCCTATGATGAACAGGATTATGCCGCCCGCGACCTTGAGGGAGTAGATTTCAACATGGAAGACCGACCGCAGGATGAAACTGCCTATGAATGTCACCATGAGCAGGATTATGAACGCCACTACGGTCGACTGGACTGACAGGCCGAAGAGTTTTTTGCGGTCGATCGGCGGATCTATGGAGGAAAGCAGGAATATCTTGCTCGCTGGATTGATGAGCGCGAGAAAGTAAAGAGTTGTTTCAATCACCATTGTGAAATCAGGATTCATGACTTAAAAGATTCCAGGAGGCTGCAAAAGTCAAATCCGAGCTGGAATTTTAAGGGATTCTTTTGATTCAGCTCTTGCCTGACATGGCCGGATGTTGTATACTACAGAATGAGAATCATTCTTATTAAGGAAGGGCGCAGATGATACTGACGACACAGAGAAGGATGATGGTGGATGAGCTGAAGAAGCTCAAGTGCCATCCTACTGCCGAGGAGTTCTACGAGATCATACGCAGGAAGACTCCTAAGGTCAGCCTCGCCTCCGTCTACAGGAACCTGGAAGTGCTCTCGAAGTCCGGGCTCATACGGAAGGTCGAGGTGGGCGGCACGCAGATGAGGTTTGACGGCGACACGAGCCAGCACAGCCATCTGAAGTGCTCGAGCTGCGGAAGGGTGATCGACTTCATCCCCAAGGGCGCGGAATCGCTCGATAAATATCTCAGGGAGACGAAAAGGCTCAACAGGAATGTCATGGACATGAATATTGTCTTCATGGGGAAATGCGGGAAATGCGGATAAACAATCACCGAAGGATGCCTTCGGTGATTATTTATATTGGAAAATGGAATCTTAAATGGAACAACAAGGAGTTTTAAAATGTCCAGTGGCATCAAGGGGACGCAGACCGAGAAGAATTTATTGAAGGCCTTTGCCGGGGAATCACAGGCGAGGAACCGCTATTCGTATTCGGCTGGAGCCGCGGCCAAGGAGGGATACGAGCAGATAGCTGCCATCTTCGAGGAGACCGCCGATCAGGAGAGGATACATGCGAAGAACTTCTTCAAGCATCTCGAAGGAGGGGATCTTGAAATAACGGCCTCCTATCCGGCCGGCAGAATTGGAAGCACCGAGGACAATCTCGCCCATGCCGCCGCGGGTGAACACCATGAGTGGAGCAGTCTCTATCCGGAATTTGCCGATATTGCCGAAAAGGAAGGCTTCAAGGATGTGGCAGTCCTCTTCAGGATGGTTTCAAAGGCCGAGAAAGAGCATGAAGACCGCTACAGCGCGCTGCTTGGGAACCTGAAGGAAGGCAAGGTGTTCAAGAAGGACGCCAAGGTCAAATGGCAGTGCAGGAAATGCGGATATGTGCATGAGGGCAACGAAGCGCCGAAGAAATGCGCGGCCTGCCAGCATCCGCAGTCGTACTTCGAGATTAAAAAGGAGAACTGGTGACCAGCCGGACTTGAAAAACGCCTGCTTGCAGGCTAGTTTTCTTCGGCTGGACGGTAGTACATAAAAAAGGAGGAAGGCAAATGGCTAAAAGACTTGAAATTCTGAAGTGCTGCAAGGGGGTTACTTTCGAAGTCCTTACCGACGGAGACTGCGCCGATATCACATGCTGCGGAGAACCTGTGCAGGTCCTCAAGGAGAACAGCGTCGACGCCGCCAAGGAAAAACATGTCCCGGTTGTCCAGCAGGGCAAGGTCGGCGTCAAGATCACGGTAGGAGCAGTTCCCCATCCGATGGAGGAGAAACACTACATCCAGTGGATAGAAGTTGTGAACGGCGACTATGTGAACCGCAAGTATCTCAAGCCCGGACAGGCTCCTGAGGCCGAATTCTATGTCCCCTTCACAGACAAGCTCATCGTGCGTGCATACTGCAATCTGCACGGCCTCTGGAGGGCATGACCATGATACCCAGGAAAATTGAAGCAGCAATAAACGATCAGATCAACTTCGAGCTGTACTCGGCGTACATCTATCTTGCGATGGCCGCCCACCTCAGGTTCAAGGGGCTCAACGGCTTCGCCAACTGGATGCAGATCCAGGCCCAGGAGGAGACCGTCCACGGCATGGGATTCTACAATTTCATCATCGACCGCGGAGGCAAGGTCGCCCTGAAGGCGATTGCCCAGCCCAAATCGGAATGGAAGTCCGCGCTTGCGGCTTTTGAAAACGTGCTGGCACATGAGGAAATCGTCACTTCAAGGATAAACAACATCGCCGCCCTCGCGGAAGCTGAAAAGGATTACGCCACCAGGAATTTCATGCAGTGGTACATCAGCGAACAGGTTGAGGAGGAGGCGAACGCCAACGAGATCATAAACGAGCTCAAGCTTGCAGAGGATTCGAAGGAGGCGCTTCTCATGCTCGACAGGGAAAAGGCCCAGAGGATATTTATGTTCCCGGTCATTCCCGGTGGAATAAAGGCTCCCGGCGCTGCCGCACCATGATATAAGGTAATATATGAACAACGTCGGAAAAGCTGTAAAAATAAGCGACAATGTATACTGGGTCGGCGCCGTCGACTGGACCACCCGCGATTTCCACGGATATCAGACAAGCAGGGGGACGACCTACAATGCCTATCTGATCATGGCCGACAAGATAACTCTCGTCGACACTGTGAAGACTCCATTCATGGGCGAGCTCCTGTCCAGGATATCGTCGGTGGTGGATCCCTCCAGGATCGACTACATAGTCTCGAACCATGCCGAGATGGATCATTCCGGATGCCTGCCCCAGATCATGGACATCGTCAAGCCTGAAAAGGTCTTTGCATCCGCGATGGGGCAGAAGATTCTGGAATCGCAGTTGAGGATAGGTTCGAAGATCACGCCTGTCATGAACGGTGAAAATCTCTCTCTTGGCAACATGAACCTGACCTTTATTGAAACCAAGATGCTTCATTGGCCGGACAGCATGTTCAGCTATTTGAAGGAGGAGCAGATCCTCTTCTCCCAGGATGCTTTCGGGATGCATCTGGCGGTTGACAGGCTCTTTGACGACGAGAACGTCTGGGATGTGCTCGAGGAGGAGTCGGAAAAATATTTCGCCAACATCCTGATGCCATACTCCAACCTCATAATCAAGCTTCTCGACGCAGTCGGAGAAATGAAGCTTCCGATCAAGCTGGTCGCGACCGACCATGGCCCGATCTGGCGTTCCAACATTGGAAAGATAATCGAGCTGTACAGGAAATGGTCCGAACACAAGCCGGTTCCCCGGGCTGTTGTCGTATATGACACGATGTGGAACAGTACGGCGTCAATGGCAAATGCGATAGGAGAGGGGCTCAGGGAATCAGGAGTGGATTTCAAGATCCTTCCAATGAGCGTCAGCCACAGGAGCGACGTTGCCACGGAAATCCTCAAGTCAAGTGCGATCATCGTCGGTTCGCCGACCTTGAACAACAATATATTTCCGACGCTCGCCGATGTGCTGACCTACGTCAAGGGGCTGCGCCCGTTGAACATGGTTGGAGCGTCCTTCTCGTCATATGGATGGAGCGGTGAATCACTCGGACAGCTTAACGACTGTCTCAAGGCGATGAATGTCGAACTTGTCAACGATGGCATCAGGGTGAAATATGTGCCGGCCGACGCCGACTTGAATGCCTGTATGGAGCTTGGCAGACTGGTCGGAACAACGCTTCGCGGGAAAATCATTAATCTAAACAACGGTTGAGCTGGGCATAACGAGGATATTTGTTATTGGAAGTATGTCGGGTTTTAACCCGACAATTATTTGGCGGTTTAAAACCGCCCTGCTTAAAGACACAAACACCAAGTTTGACGCTTAATAATCGAGAATTAAAACAGGAGGTTCTTATGGACAAATATGTATGCGATGCGTGTGGCTGGGTTTATGATCCTGCAAAGGGAGATCCCGATCATGGGATAGCTCCAGGAACGTCTTTTGCCGATCTCCCGGATGACTGGACATGCCCGGAATGCGGAGTAGGCAAGGACTCCTTCTCCAAGCAGGATTAAAATCCTTTGCAGGATATTGCAAGGGATTTTACATGGAAAAATTCACAGTAAAACATCTCGAAATCCTTTATTCCAAATTCAACAGGAGGGAGTTTGTCCATCCTGACCCGCTGGAATTCCTCTATGGATACGACAGGCCCGCAGACAGGGAAATTGCAGGTCTCATAGCTTCCTCCCTCGCCTATGGGAAGGTGAACCAGATCCTGAAAAGCGTCACAAAGGTCCTTGACAGGATGGGGGCTTCCCCTCATGATTTCCTGATGAATTCAGGAAAGGACGAATTGCTTTCAGGCTATAAGGCCTTCAAGCACCGTTTTACGACAGGGGAGGAACTCTCCCTCCTGCTGCTTTCTGCGAAATCCGCAATACGGAAATATGGTTCGCTCGAAAATTGCTTCATGGCGGGATACAGCGACAGTGATCCTGATTTGATTCCGGCGATGGGCAACTTCGTGAAGATCATGGGCGCCGGCTTCAAGAATGGAGAGACTTATCTGCTGCCATGTCCAAGCCGGGGCAGTGCATGCAAGAGACTGAACCTCTATATGCGCTGGATGGTCAGGAAGGATGATGTGGATCCCGGTGGCTGGGACGATGTCCCGAAATCAAAACTCATAGTCCCTGTAGATGTGCACATGTGGAACATCTGCAGCCGTGCGGGGTTCACGGAACGGAAACAGGCAAACCTCAAGTCAGCGGTGGAGATAACCGCCAAGTTCGCAGAACTCAATCCCGATGATCCTGTGAAATACGATTTCTGCCTCACCCGCTTCGGCATCCGCGATGAGCTGGAATACGATGACATGAAGAAGCATGCAGGATGATATAAAAATGGATATCGTCATAAGATTCATTTTCGAGTGCTGGTCCACGATGTGCCAGATGGCGCCATATCTGCTTTTCGGATTCCTGTGCGCCGGCCTCCTTTCTGTCCTGATCTCGCCCGAAACTGTCCAGCGCCATCTGGGGGGCAGGGGATTCCTCCAGGTATTCAAGGCCTCCCTTTTCGGGGTTCCACTGCCATTGTGTTCATGCGGCGTCATCCCTCTCTTCGCTGCATTAAGGAAGCATGGCGCAGGTAAAGGAGCAGGCGTGTCGTTCCTGATTTCCACCCCGCAGACCGGTGCCGAGAACATGTCGGTTATCTACAGCCTTCTAGGGCCTTATTTTGCACTGTTCAGTCCGATCGCAGCTTTTATTTCCGGCGTGTTCGGAGGTATGATGGTCGACCTTTTTGACAAGGATGGTTCACCTGTTAAAGACGTCGAAAAGAAGGAAGAGTGCTCCTGCCATGTGAAGGATGAGAAAAAACCGTGCTGTGAATCCCATGCCAGGAAGGAAAGCCTCTTCAGGAGGATATTTGTGCATGGTTTTATCACGCTTATGGACGATGTCGCAAAATCCCTTCTTGTGGGAATCCTGATAGCGTCCGTGATATCCATTGCCATGCCCGACAGCTGGTTTGCCGGAGATATCGGCAAGGGGCTTACGGGAATGCTTATCATGCTGCTTTTCGGTATTCCTCTTTATGTGTGCTCTGCTGCTTCAATCCCAATAGCCGCAGCCCTGGTTGCCAAGGGAGTGTCACCGGGGGCCGCATTTGTATTCCTTATGACAGGACCCGTTACCAATGCAGCTTCAATTGCGGTTGTATGGAAGCTGATAGGCAGGAAGGCCACTCTCATTTATCTTGGGTCAATCGTAGTATCAGCCCTTGTCCTTGGTTCCATCCTGAACAGTATTGGGCCAGTATATGAATCCGTAGTCCAGACCGTCTGCCATCAGGAGGGTTCATCGACTTTGCTGCAGCAGTTATCCGCGGGTGCCCTGATCTTGCTCATGTCGGTTTCCCTTGTCAAACCGCTGTTCAGGAAAAAAGCCGGGTGATGATATTTAAATGTAACACGACAGTTTCTATTGCATGCGATGAATTCAGGTAGGGCGCTCTCGCCGAGAGCGCCGCAGACGCCTCGGCGAGGCGTCCCTACCTTTAGAAATAAAGACTGATGCACTACATTTAAATCAGGCTGCCGCATCGGGGATTTTCTATTCCTCCATGGCAGCTCCGGCATCGGTCGTCCTTTCTGGCGCCGCGTTTTTTGGAGCTTCAGGCTTTTTACCCTCCTGGGCCTTCAGAAAGTCCTTGCGGACCTTTAGAACCGGCGCAAGATCATTCTTTGCCATGGTATAGAGCCATTTGCCCAGGGATTTTTCGTGCTCGAGCTTTTCCTTGAGCATGTCTGTCTTTGACTTGAACTCCTTGTCGAGCCTGTCCTTGTCCTCCGGCTTTTCTTCCTTGCCGGCTTCTCGCTTCTCCGGAAGCGAGGCGGAGACTTTCACGTTCACAAGATATTTTTCGGAGTCTCCTTCCTTTGATGCGAACTTGATTTCATATTTGAACCCGTCAACGGTCTCGATATTTACAGAATCACCTGCGAAATTAGCAGGACACTGGGCCACATCCTTGAAAGAGATATTCTTGAAGAACGTATTGAGCGGCTGGATCTTGGATTCATCCAGAATCTCATCCTCCTTGACATCAGGCAGGACAAGCTTTCCGCTTTTTTCGTCCTTGATCATCTTCCAGTTCCCTTCAGGCTTGCCCCTTAGGACTTCGATTGTCTTTATGGCATCCATGACGAACAGGCTTTTGTCCGTCCAGACCAGCGGGTCGGCTGAAGCATCTTCAAGAGGCTGATTGATTAGTCTAGGCTGGAATTTGCCGTCGCAGACCATTGTGTATCTTCCATCGGGTGCCGCACCGCCGAAATAGGGATTTGGATTTTCCTCTTTCTTGAAATGGCCCTTGCCCAGCAGCAGCGAACAGGGATTTTTGCCGGTTCCTCCGGAAAGCTCAACAAGAACGGCTGTCCCCTTTTCCTTGTCGGCCTCTCCAAGGTTGAGCTTTTCCAGCTGCGATTTGCCGGCGTTGATGTTCTGCACGGTCTTGATCTCGGTCAATATGGTCAGGAAATTCGATATCTTCTGATAATCTCCGGGATAGGACTCCTTTTCTGATACGGACCAGGTCCCGTCTTCGTTTTTCCTGACCGTAGCAGCCAGCTTCCCCGAGGAGATGGTGAAAGCTGTTACCTTGTTGACGTCAAGATCTGGCAGCAGCTTATCTCCTGACGCGCTGTACTTGCTGCTGTTCCATGTTGAACTGTCCTTTTTGAAAATAAAATAAATTGAAAGTCCTATTGCGGTTAGAACGACGAGGGACATGGCAAGCTGCTTCCTGTTCATTTTACAAAACTCCTTCTGTTTCTGTAGAGAGCGAGACCGAGTCCGAAAAGGATCACTATCGCAGGCATCAGCCCGATGTTCATCCATTTAAGCCTTGTCTCAAGGGTGTCGATGTCCTGGCGCAGATCCTTGCGGAGATTCTTCAGCTCGACCTTGGCCTTCGCCTCCTTCTGCCTGAAAACCCTGATCTCCTCCTTTTGTTCCGGCGACAGTATGAGCTTCTGGTTCTTTGTCTTCTGCTCCTGGAGCTTTGCCAGCCTCTCCTGCGCCTTCATCAGATCATCTTCAAGTTCGAGCAGCTTGTTCTTGTATTTCTGTTCAGCCATGGACTGTATTGTCTTTACTACGGTGAAAGGGCGCGATATGACCTTCCTCGACCGGATCTGTATCAGATCGCTGTCGCCGGCCAGAAAACCCACAAGGTTCTGGAAGAGGCTGAGGTTGTCGTTGAGAGGCTGCGTGATGACCTGCCCCAGGATATTGGTCGACCTGACACAGAGCTCGTCATAGAGCATGTCCGAGTCGCCGACCAAAACCACCACTGATTCCTTCTGTGACTCCTTCAGGGAACTTGACGATGATTCAGGGGTCTCCGGTTTCTTTTCTCCTGTCACCTGGTTTTTATCAGCAGGTCTGCCATCCGGAAATGCACTCTTGAATTTCCCGGAAAGCTTGATGGCGAGGGAGTATTCCTTGTCATCCGGCTTGAACTCCTTTACGCACATGACGGGATCGCTGGCGATATAGGAGTTTGTAAGATGCGAGTCCCTTGTGGACTTCAGAAGGACTGTTTTATTTAATCCAGGAGCGGGCTCCCCGGTGAAGGCCCCTCCGAAAACCTCAGTGACATTGTCAAGCTGCGAGGTGAAGACCTCCTCCTTGTTGATCCCTGCGGAGAGGAGATCTATCACTGTCGGGAAAGTCAGCTTCTTTTCCTGCGTCACTATCCTTCTTCCATAAGTCATGTCCGCAACTACCAAGTCCTGATTGTACTCGATGCCCCATGCCTTGAGGAGCTTGTCGAGATTGGAGCTTGTCATCGGGGGGGCCTTCTGGCCCCTGTCATTTTTTGACATGGCGGAAGCATAGAAGGAGTTGGGATCCAGGAATGCGAGGATCTTGCCGCCCTTCATGATGTATTGGTCGATCGCATACTGGGCCTTGTCCGATATCCCTGCAGGATGCACGATTACAAGCAGCTCTATCGAGGGATCTATCTGGTCGGAGGTCATCGGGACTTCGCGCAGCTCGTAATCTGTCTGGAGCTCCTTGAAGGCGATCCATGGGGGGAGCTGGTTGAACTGCCCCATCTGCATCATCATCGGAGTTGGCTTCTGTCCCATTACCGGCAACGCGCTCATCAGGCCTATGACGCTTTTCTTCACCCTTGAGATCTGGGAGACGGCCCTGGTGAGGTCATACTCAAGCAGCTGTTCCCTCTCGGGGGAAAGGAATGGAAGAGCCACGGTCTGATCAAGCATCTGCACGGCGATTCCAAGATAGATCTTGTCCCCTGTGTTGAGGGGCTGTCCGGAGATACCGTCCATTAAAGCCGCGTCCTCGGCGTCCGAATCAGGGGAGGGGTCGTATTTTTCAATCATTATCTTGTTCCCGCCGATCTGCTTGTACTCCTTCAGGAGATCAAGGATCTTCGAGGCATAGTTCTTCAGGTAGCCCGGCATGTTCGCGGATTTTGTATAATAGAACTTGATGGTCACCGGCGTGTCCAGTTTCTTTATGATGCTCTTTGTGCTGGAAGACAGCGTGAACAGCTTCTCCTCGGTGAGATCCGCCCTTATGTTGAAATTGGACACGATGAAATTGGCGCCTGCAAAGATCAGGAACAGTACCGCTATCCCTATCGCCGAAAATATCAGACTTCTGCTTCTTCTATTCATGGTTTCATTCCCTGTTGTGTTTCAGCCAGCGGCATGGTTTTTAAGAATTATGCCTGTCGTCATCAGGCAGAACAATATGATCGAAAGAAAATAAGCTATGTCCCTGAGATCGATCACGCCCCTCTGGATGTTTGAGAAATGGGGCATGACGCTGAACGCGGAAACAATGTCGACCAGCTGTACCGGAGCCCAGTTGACAAGAAGGTCAGTGACCGGCGGCCAGCCTGCGAGGATCAGGAAGAGGCAGATGACTACGGATATGATGAAACTCACCACCTGGCTGCGGGTGATCGCCGAAGTCATCCCCGTGATCGCCAGATATGAACCTGCAAGCAGCATGCTGCCCAGGTATCCGCAGATGATCACTCCATAATCGGGTTTTCCAAGATATGCGACCGTTACGACAATCGGGAACGTAAGCAGCAGGGCGATGGTGAGGAAAATCCAGGCGGCGATGAACTTGCCGGCTATCGCCTGGGCATATGTCACTGGCATCGTGAAGAAAAGCTCCAGTGTCCCCATTCTTCTTTCGTCCGCCCACAGATGCATTCCCGCGGCCGGCACCAGGAACAGGTACAACCATGGATGCCACTGGAAGAATCCGGAAAGGGAGGCTTCGTTCATCTCAAGGAAATTGCTCATCATGAATGTGAAAAACCCGGTCAATCCGAGGAATATCACTATGAAAACGTAGGCGACAGGGGAGTTGAAATACGTGTACAGCTCCCTCTTTATTATCGCCCGTATGTTTGATATAACCATAAAGCCTCCGTGTTAAAGTCGTCAGTTATCTGTCGTCAGTCTTCAGTTATAGAATCTTTCCTTCATAGGAAAGATTCTATGCCGCATCTCCCCGGGTCATCGCATAGAACACTTCGTCAAGCCTGCCTTCCTCGACTTTCAGCTGTGTCAGCGGCAATTCCTGGTTCTTCACGACTTCAAATATCCTTTTGCGGACTTCCGTCCTGTCGGCCTGTTTCGAAGGCATGACCTTTATCACAACTGCGCCCTTGACGTCCAAATCCGCCTCGGATCTGCTGACACCGTCAATCATCCTCAGCCTTCCAGCTATTTCCGCCGGGCTGCCGCTGGAGAATTCCAATGTGAACATTCCTGCATTTTCCGATCTCTGTTTCATCTGGTCCGCTGTGCCATCGAAGATTTTCCTGCCCTTGTCGACTATCAGGACCCTCGAGCAAACAGCGTCGACTTCCTCGAGAATGTGGGTTGAAAGGATTATTGCCTTCTTTTCGCTCATGGATTTGATCAGGTTGCGGATTTCGCGTTTCTGGTTCGGATCGAGGCCGTCGGTCGGCTCGTCAAGGATGAGCACGTCGGGATCGTGGATGATGGACTGTGCCAGGCAGGTGCGGTGCTTATAGCCTTTTGAAAGCGTATCGACCGTCTGGTGGCGTACTGGATTCAGGAAGCAGGTCTCTATCGCATGTTCAATGCTGTCCTTCTTCCTGGTTCCTGAAAAACCGCGGATTTCAGCGGCGAAGTTCAGGAACCCATAAACCGTCATGTTTGCGTAAAGAGGTGCGTTTTCAGGAAGGTAGCCCATCAGGGATTTTGCTCTTACCGCATCGTTGTCGATGTCGTACCCGCCTACGGACACCTTCCCTTTTGAAGCCGGGATGAATCCGGTTATTATCCTCATCGTGGTGGATTTGCCTGCCCCGTTCGGCCCGATGAACCCGAGGATCTCGCCTTTTGAGACTTCAAAGGAAACATCCTCGACAGCAAGCTTGCTGCCGAACCATTTGTACAGATTCTCAACTTTTATCATAAGGACAAACTCCATTTGTTTAAAACAATGAATGAATGGATGGGTGGATGAATGCGTTTAATAAATAACAGAATCAGGAAAACTATATGTGTTTTTGGCATTTATATTGGTTAACCCCAATCATCCATCCATCCAGTCATCCATCCATCCAATCTTCAAAAACCGTATAATTTGACATGCAAAGTCAAAAAATGTTCCCTGAAACAAAAAAATCCTTCAAATTTTTCAAGGCATGACCTTCAAGGGGATTTTTGAGGTAGGCTGTTTTTCTTCCGACAACACCCCAGATCTCCGGATCTGTGCTTTTGTACAGGATTATTGCCGGAACTCCGAGGAAGCCGGCAAGATGTCCGACTCCGGAGTCGTTTCCAATGAAAAGACGGGTTCCACATAGAAGATCGGCAAGGGCGGAAGAGTGTTCAGGTGTCAGTGTTCTGGTATCGGGAAAATATTTTGCAATGCCCTTTTCGATCTCGACCGGGCCAAGGATGAATTTCACTTCCAGGGCGGCTGCAAAATTGTCGGATTTAAGGTAGGGATGGCTCTCCGAGCCGTCCGTTCTGAGACGGCGGTTCCGGCGAAACCGCCCTGCCTTGAAATGATCCTCTGCGAATTTCGCAGCTTCCAGATAGAACTCCGGCGAATAGTTCTTCTTTGAGCTTCCGCTCCCGGGATGGACGAGGATGATATTCTTCGCAGGGAAATAATTATCAGGTATCAGTTCTATGGGATTAAATGATTCTTTTATTTTAAGATAGTTCAAAATTTCACGAAGATGAAATTTTGCTACATGGATCTTTTCCGAGGGGAAAGGTTCAATCGGCGCAAAAGAGCAGTTGGAATTCTTCTTCAGGAGTTCCACGGTCTTGCCTGCATCTTTCAACCACAATATCCCTTTTTCAGGACTGCCGAGAGATTCGGGAATTATTCCATTCTCAAAGAAATCCAGCATGCACGCGGATTCAGCGTCATGGAATTCCTCCAGAAGTCCGAGCTTTACCGCGAGTTTCATATATTCAGGACGTCCAAGCCCGATGAACCTATATTCCGGGAAATGCTTCCTGAGCATGAGCATCGCCGGCCAGGCCAGGATGAAATCCCCCAGCGCCCCGCGGTGGCAGATCAGGAAGGTTTTACAGGTTGTCATCATTTTTAATATCGAAATATATAGTCTGAACTTGGGTTGCCAAGACGGTTTGATAATGTAAAGTATTTAGTATGATTGCCAAATGCGTTAAAATAGCGAAGCTTAATAAGCCATCTCAGAAGGATGACGTGAAGTACTGGCTTGGCAAGACCCCGTCCGAACGGATAAGCGCCGTGGAAATTCTCAGGAAGCAGTATCATGGAAATACACAAGGACTTCAAAGAGTTTATAGAGTTGTTCAACTCTCACGGAGTTGAATATGTGATTGTCGGCGGATATGCTCTTGCTTTTCTCGGAGCTCCGAGATATACCGGCGATTTAGATTTATTCATAAAGCCTGATCGTGAGAACGCGCTGAAAATACTTTCCGCCCTGAAAAGTTTTGGATTCGGATCGTTAAAGCTAAATGAATCTGATTTTTCAGAACCTGACAATGTGATCCAACTCGGTGTTCCGCCGGTAAGAATCGATATTGTTACTTCAATCACAGGCGTTGAATGGACTGAAGTTGAAAAAAACAAGGTTGAGAGTTCACTCGACGGGCATAAGGTTTTCTTTATTTCTAAAAAGGATTTCATAAGGAATAAGAAAGCGGTTTCAAGGCACAAGGATCTTGCCGACATAGAGGCCTTGGGCAGTAAAGTCAAGTAGCCATTTATGAGAACACTATCACGTGCTCATATTGATAAATCCTTGTCATAGCACGTCAGAAAGTTGTATATGCCACTCCCGGGTGCGGGCAAGTCCATGTTGGCTGAAAAATACCAGCTATTTCCCGCCCAGCATGCGGGCGATCTCGGATTTCCTGTCGGCGTTCTTCAGTTCGTTGATTGCCGCCATGTCCGGATTTCTTCCCTATGTCCCTGTGCCGGGCAGGAGTCCTTGCAGTTTCATGGCAGTTCAAACAGGGTTCCGTCAACCAGCGGTTTTGATGAAGACTGCAATTTTTGGAAGAATTGGAATTTGCGCAGATATATCATGTTCAGGTTGTCGTTGTGCATGAGGAAGACATAATTGATCCCGCATTTTTTTAATCTTGAGACGCCTTCATCGAAAGACATTTCCTTTTCAAAGAGAAATTGCACCTCGGGGCTCCAGACGGGTATTACCCTGATATTTCTGTTCTCCCTGCCATTAAGGGCCAGGATCGCGTGTAAATGAGCGTTATCCGAAAGGATCTTCGAGCCTTCCGGAATGGCTTGAATCATGTCGAGCTCAGGAATCGATGCAGATTCAGGCACTATGCCTGCCGCCATGGGCCATTCCTTGAACTTCAAAGTCAATGGATTGAATGGGGCGACTATGTTCTGGATGAGTGTCAGCAGGCACATGCATGAAAGAATGCACAGCAATGCCAGGCGCAGTTTAGGCCGTTCCATGGAAACATAGTCAAGGAAGTACGATCCGCATATGGCAAGTATGGCAATGACCGGGCTGAGTATTCTCATCGAGTGGTAAAGTCCGCCTGGCACTATTTGGAGGGAGTACATCCATAAAATAAACATCAGTGCGGTGATCAGCAGGAAGAATCCAAGCTTTTTGATCTGCATGAACGTCGATATAAGCCCGGTAAAAAAAGGAATGCCGAGGACCAATGAAATACCTGTTGCGAGAGGCAGGACAATATCCCATGCCAAATATCTTTTCAGTCCGAGCGCCTCCCTGTATCCATCAAGAATTCCTGTGTGTACGGGATTTACTGCAAGCAATCCGAAGACTTGATTGCTGTAAAAGGGGTTTCCGGTAAGGATCAAGGTCCGAATATACCAGGGAATCGTGAAAATAGCGCAGTATAAAAGAAAGTAGAACAGAATGCGAAGTGGAATCCTCCTCCACGTGATCACGATTATTCCGCATACGATGAATATCCCCCCATATTCTCTCGACAGGGCGCCGAGAGAAGCCGCAAATGCGGCCATCATGGCGTCGCCGTTTGTACAAGGGTTTCTGCGGACGAGGAAATAAACAAGGGCTGTCACGGACAGGGCTGTTATTCCGGTTTCCTGGGAAAGCATGACGGAATAGAACAGCAGCGCGGATGAACCCATCAGAAGTATGCTGAAAATACCGGTCCGTTTAGAATTGAAAAGTGATGTGGATAGACGATATCCAAAAACGAGGATAAGTATGAATTGAATTGTGACAGGAATGCAGACAAGGACATTCTCGGCCTTGCCGAACAAAGAGTAGAGCCAGAAATAGGAAAACGACGCTATCGGCGGAAATGAGTCGGTATAGAAATATAAATTATAATCATCGGCGGTCAGTGGCGGATAAAAGGAGAAGGAGCCAGTTTCAAGAATCCTAAAAGCAAGGAAGTACCACCTGAAGATCTGATCTCCAGGCGTGTGGAAAAGTGAGCTTTTCAGGAATATGAGAAGGACGCTGAGAAGAACAGGGATCAATGCCAGTTTTTCAGTTCTTGTCAAAGAAAAATGGGTGGGTGCCGACGTCTTGAAATCAATTCCTTTTGCCAGGCAGTAGCAGAAAAGGGAAAGGTTGGTTAAAATGAGTATGATGCCGATTGAAACAAGGCTCGTTTTAAAACCGCAGACACCAGTCCAGAATATTGCATGGAACAAAATTACTGTTGAAACTATATAGGCGGAAGCGAAATCGTTGTCGCGGTTGATAATTCTGTTCAGAAGGAATCCCGGAAGGAAAAAACCAATTAATATACCTGCAAAAAGAAGTATAATGGCCATTTCTGCTCCTGTTTCTTCTGGTAATGCCCGTTGTAGGCATGGAAGTCATATTATATATCATTTGCATCAATCCGCATTGATAGTTTTAGAAAATATCAATTATTCGTCAATCAGATGGGTAGGGGCTATTCCAGCATTTCCTCGGCGTGCTTTTCGGCGGCTTTGCCTCCGCCCAGCATGCGGGCGATCTCGGATTTCCTGTCGGCATTCTTCAGTTCGTTGATTGCCGTGAAGGTCCGGCCTTTGACGACCGACTTTTCGACGCTGTAATGCGTGTCGGCGCATGCCGCGACCTGGGGAAGATGTGAAATGCAGAGGACCTGGTGCGAATTGCCGAGGGCCTTGAGTTCCTGTCCGACTATCATCGCTGTCTCTCCGCCGATATTCACGTCGATCTCGTCGAAGACCAGGACAGGAATGGAATCGGCCGCTGAGAGCACGGTTTTGAGCGCCAGCATCACCCTGGAGATTTCACCGCTGCTTGCGATTTCGCGCAGTGGCTTGGCGGTCTCGCCTGGGTTCGGCGAGAATATGAAGTCAACGACATCGAATCCGGAAGGGCCCGGCTCAGTCTGTTTGAAGTCAACCGTGAAATCTGATCTGGCAAATCCGAGCTTGCGGAGTTCGCCACATACTTTCTTTGCGAATTTCGCAGAAAGCTCGCGGCGTTTCTTAGAGATCTCGGAGCATTTCTTCAAAAGTTTGTCGTTCAAGGACTTTTCCTTTCCGATGAAGCCGGATCGGATGCTTTCAAAGTTCTCGAATTCGTCGAGCCTCCTTCTTGCGTTTTCAGCAGTATTCACGACATCCGCCAGGGTGGGGCCATACCGCCTCTTGAGATTCTGGATTATCCTAAGACGCTCTTCGAGCTCCGTAAACTCCTTTTCATCAAGTTCAATGTTGCCTGTATAGCGCTGTATGCCATCGGCAAGCTCGTTTGCGGTTTCAGTGAGTGACTCGCACTGCTTGAGGAATTTTGCGGCCATCTCGGGGTCAGCACCTTCAAATCCCTGGATGACACGGTAGATCTCGCTGATCCTGTCGGTGAGCGAGCCTTCGGATTCCTTCAGCATCCCTGCTGCGTTTTTCGCAGTTTCCAGGACATCGTGGGAGTTTGATGCGAGGCGGTGCCGTGTTATGAGCTCCTCTTCCTCATCGGCATTGACGCCTGCCTTGGCGATATCGGAAACAATGAAACGGAAATGTTCCGCCTCGGAAGAGGAGGGTATTCCCTTTTCAAGCTCTTCCCGTTCGATCCTGGACTTTTTCAGTTCCTCGTAAATACCTGATGCTTCGGATGTGAGCTTTTCGAGTGACCCATATCTGTCGAGGAGTTCGAGCTGGACTGACTGCCTGAGAAGCGACTGGTGTTCATGCGGTCCATGCGTATCTATGAGGATATTGCCAAGATTCCTGAGAGTCTGGAGTGCTGCGGGTGAATCGTTGATGAAGTTCCTGGAACTTGTCGCAGTTATGATCCTCCTGATCTGGACTTGCTTGTCCTCGACCGGAGGGAGGCCGGCGGTGTCGAGGATTTCAGATACGGATTTTGAAACGGACGACGGAAGGGCGAATGACATGCTGATCTCGCAGGAACTGCAGCCGGTCCTTATCGAGGCCTTGTCGGCGCGCTCGCCCAGGAGCATTCCGATGGCGCCGATCAGTATTGTCTTGCCTGCCCCGGTCTCGCCGGTGATGACGTTGAAGCCGGACTTGAACTCAATCTCGGCCTCCTCGATAAGCGCCAGGTTTTTTATCCTTATCCACTCGATCATCTTTAGCCCCCAGAAGGAAATTTGGAAAATAAAACAAAAAAATATAATTATTTATTGAAAATATTTTATCATGCTTCCTACTAATAGTCACATTGGTTATTAAAAATAATTCAATTTACACAAATGAAAATTCTCAGGGAAACCAGAAAAGACATGCCTCGCGGGCTGATGGAGGAATGGCGCGGTATCGTAAGCCATACCCACATGCTGCGCTCGAAGGAATCGCCCTTCGAAAATACAAAGGAGAATCTTGTCGCCTGGTGCCGCAAATACAACGTGTCTGCTGCGGGAATAGGTTCGCCGTGGGAACCGGTTTCCGCCGGACATTATGGACATTATGAACGGGTGGAACGCGACCTCTACTGCTCCGGGAAGATGAATCCTAAGTCTGTCATGGATAAAAAGGAAATTAAGAAGTTGTTCGATGATCTGAACAGGATGTCGGACGGGAAAACTCTTTTCTACCAGGACAATGAAAATCCCAAGGGCCGTTTCGGACACCTCTGGTATTTCGGATACAAATACGATTTTCCAGCATGGCATGATTATTCGCAGGACAGGCCGATCTCGTATTACGAAGAAGATCCGTGCAGGGAGATTAATTCCATCACAGGCAGGCCGCATACCAGGCGAGCATATCTTGAGGTTGTCGCCACGCAGCGCAAGGCCGGTGCGGTCGCCGTATGGGCGCATCCGACAAGCTGGTGGTCCGACGGAAAAGGCGGATTTGTCACCAACATCGCGTCTGAAGCAGTGCTGCATCTTCTTGCCGATGGATTTCTGGAAGGAATGGTCGTGCAGGGATATGATGCTTTCCACAGGAATTACCAGCAGCTATGGTTTTATCTCCTGGATTTCGGGGCTATTGTCCCGGGGTTTGCAGAGACTGATGCGTGTTTCGACCAGGCCAGGCTGATCGATTATGACCATGTCTACATGAATTACATGAGGATTGACGGCAAGCTGTCAAACAAGAAAATAGTATCAGCCGTAAAGAAGAATTGTCACTTCGCCTCCTCAGGCGCTTTTCTAACTCTTGAAGTTGATGACGTCTCTATGGGCGGCATCCTCAACAGCCGGACCGGAGACAGGGTTGTCTCCAGGGTTGAAGCATATCCGGTACTGGGCCAGAAGAAAATATCACGCCTTGATTTGATTGGACGAGGTGGCAAGATACTTGCCACTGTAGAAAACTTCACCGGAGGAATCCTTGAATTCGAATTGAAGGTGGGCAATCTGCCGGACTATGTCATAGCCAGGACGCTGGGGGAGAACGACAGGATAGATGCGGCAAGCCAGAAGGATATCCGGCATGCGGCTCTCACAAATCCTGTCTATATCCAGGACAGTGGCTTTGAATTCAAGCCTGTCATGACTCAATGCAAGTTCAGTTTTTCCACCGGCAGTCGGTGGCATGGAGGCAGGATCATCTTTGAAACGGCCGACGGGACGTTCCTGGATGATAACAGGATAAAGTCCGGGGATCTCAAGATAAGTCTTCCTGCCAGTGCGAGGCTGCGGCTCGTGAAAACGGGCTCAGAAGAGAAGATCTTTTATATCGCCATGGCTAACGGAAAGGTCCATGAGCATCTCAGATATCTGCACAACGGGGAATTCCTGAAGGATTATCCGGGTCTGAGGCCGGGCGAAGTGCCGGCTGAGGCGTTCAGACTGCCGGAGGTCAAAGAGGCGATATCCACATTTTCGAAAAGCTTCTGAATTAAGATGTCTTCTCCGTGACCGCGAACTTTACATCCAGTTCAGCAACACGTCAGTTTCTATTGTATGCGATGAATTCAGGTAGGGCGCTCTCGCCGAGAGCGCCGTGGACGCCTCGGCGAGGCGTCCCTACCTTTAGAAATAAAGACTGACGCACTGCCAATCCCGTAATGCTTCAGTCTTTATTAAACTTGGAACGCCCCGAGGCGGTAGGCGCTCGGGGCTCTTGGAGCCGCCAAGTTGGCGGCGATCCCGCCTCCGGCAAGACTGACGCACTGCCCAGTTCCGCAGATTTCCCCGAAAATCTTATCTTGCCGTCTTGAAACCGTTTTTGCGATATGATATAATAAGACATAATAAGACATAGCAAGAGGTGTGTCATGAGGATGAGGCAGACGAAGTTGAGGGGATTCAAGGCGGACAATAAGGGATCTCTTCCCTTATATGCACAGCTTGAGAATTTTTTCATAAGTGAAATAAGGAAGGGGGTCTACAAGCCTGAAACACCGCTTCCTTCAATTGCCGAGATCGATGAAAAGGTCTCCCTGGGCAGGGTGACCATAGTCAGGACCATGCAGGAGCTGGTCAAGGACGGATTTGCCGTCGGCATCCATGGAAAGGGCTACTACGTTACCCACCGTGGTGAAAAGGCCCTGATTGGAATTGTCGCACCGTTCAATACCGTCTACATGCAGATATATGTGCATCTTGCCGCTGGTGTCAGGAATGCCGCCGACAAGCTCGGCAACGAAGTCATCATAATGTCCTCGGACGAGGATTCGAGGAAGTTCATACAGTCCGTGAACGAATTCATCAATTACCGCGGGAGCAGATGGCTCGTGCTGGTTCCTCCGATGGATATCAACGAGAAAATATGTCCTGAATCCATGAGTCTTCTGGAAAAGATCAAAAGGCTGAAGGACATAAAGATCGCCATAATCGACAGGAACTTGAAGGACGGAATTTTCCAGGTAAGACAGGATCGTCTTGCAGGTAACCTGCTCCTTCTCAGGCGCGCCGCCGAAAAGAAGTGCCGCAAGATACTCTTCCTCAATGGATACATGGAAAGATGGGAGAGCCATGGTGACAGGCTTTACAGCACGCTTGTAAGGGAAGCCGTTGACATTGATCCGGACATGAAGCTTTCCTTCAGGAGCACCTCAACAGCGGAAGAGGACATGAAGTTCATCCTCAAGGAAAAATTCGATGCGGTGTTTACCGACGATCTATATGCCCGCAGGATAGTCAACATATCCGGGCCAAAACGACAGTTCTTTATCGCCGGCTACAATGGCATGTCTGCAGCCACAAGCATCAGCCCGAGGATAACTACTGTGAATTCAAATCTGACCGAGGCCGGACAGGTTGCGGTGGATTATTTATTCGACAAGGCTGAATTCGATGGAAATGTCGTAAACGTGAAGCCCTTCATCGTAGAGGGTGAGACGTTCTGATAAATTTACCTCAACCTCAATAATATTGAATAAATAAATATGAAGTGATGATAGTCGAGTGTTCTTGGAAACATCAAGGAGAACTATGAAAACAGATCTTTCGAAGCTCAAGGATGAAATAAGGAAAGTGGCCGCGAAAGGCTGCATGGATTTTACGGGATTTGCATCCGTGGACCGTTTCAACGGAGTGCATCACAGGATGCGCCCGGAAGCCCATCTCAAGGAAGCGAAATGTGTTGTCAGCATAGGGATCCGTTATCCGCTGGCGATGTATGAGAATGCCGGGAAGACAAAGGCCGAATCCTATATGTCGATGGACATGTACGAGAACAACGCGATGGAGACAGCCCTTCTGCAGGCAGCCATGGATGTTGCGAGGACCCTCGAGGACTTCGGATTCAATGCAATACCCATCACCACCAAGATGTACCGAGTCAGACCTTACAAGGACATCAAGGAATGCTGGACCCAGGATTTCAGGAACGATATCGCGGCAGTCGCCGCCGGACATGGCGAGATTGGATTCAATGGAGTTGTCATCACGCCGAAATACGGGACGCGGCAGATGTTCACCTCGGTTGTCACAGACGCTCCGATCGAAGCCGACAAGATGTATGATGGCGCTGGACTCTGCGACAAGTGCATGAAGTGCGTGCAGGCCTGCAAGATGAACGCCATCACCACCCAGGATTATGATCAGGTTGTTGTCGGGGACAGGAATTTCAATGTATCCAGAAAAGACAGATGGCGCTGCATGTGGTCGAGGAAGTTCATGCTGAACGCGGAAATGGGTCCGAAACTCCACGGTATGAACGTCAGCATCGAACCGCCCAAGGGAGAAATTACAGAGGACGATGTCAGGAAAGCACTGTCCGAGAAAGGACAGAAGGGCGGACTTCAGACCTGGTACACCTACTCGATGAGGGAATGTGAGCGCGAATGCGTGCCTCCCCATCTCCGGGGAGTGGATCTCATTAAGAAATATGCGAAATCCGCAGCCTGATGTCAATAAACAAGGAATTCATACATGAATGCTCTTACAGACAAAGTTAAGAAGCTGGCGAAGGATAACAGGATGGATCTTGTCGGTGTCGCATCGATTGACAGGTATGCGCACGCACCTGAGATGGTATATCCGAAGGCCCATCTGCCAGAGGCCAATGCCGTGATTGCGATGGCGATAAGATATCCTGATGCGATGTTCGCAAATGCGGGTGCAGGCGATGCGGAGAGTATCTTTTCAATAGAGAACTACCAGAACACTGTCATAGGAAAGAACCTCTACAATGCGGCGCTCCGCGTGACAAGGCTCCTTGAAGATGAGGGGTACAAGACCGTCCCCATGATGGTGTCGGGGCGCTGGAGGCTTCATCCCTACAAGAGCATAAGGACCGAGTGGTGCGCGGATTTTTCCAACCGTCATGCTGCGGTTGCCGCCGGACTCGGGGAGTTCGGGCTGCATGCACTCTGCATCACCCCGCAGTACGGTATGCGGCAGCGCTTCATATCGGTTGTGACTGAAGCTCCTCTTGATGCCGATCCGATGTACAGCGGACCTTCGCTCTGTGACAAATGCATGATCTGCTTCAAGAGCTGTCCGGTGAAGGCCATCGATGTGAAGCCTGAGCATCTCGAAAAGATCCAGATAGGCGGGCGTGTCTTTGAATATGCCAAAGTTGATCACTGGCGCTGCGGATGGTCCGAGCAGGTCAACAACATCCCAGAGGAGGGGCCGGCGATGGGAGGGCAGGAAATAGGAATTCTTCCGCCGGAGCAGGGTGAGATAACGGACGAGATGTTCCTTTCGGCCTTCTATGAGAAGAACAAGCTTGCCGGTTTCCAGGCGCAGATGACGCATGCGATGGGGAACTGCATGAGGATGTGTATTCCTCCTCCGCTACGGGGGAAGCAGAAGATGCCTGCGCCGTACTGCAAAAAGCTGATGGCTACGCGGATTTTCGAGGATACCGGAGAAGACAAGACCAAACCAAGAAAGTATAAGATATCAATATGAACATGAAAACATCAATATCAGTTTTTGTAATTTTATTTTCCGCATGTCTCCATGCGGAAAATAAAATCGACAGGATATATGTCCTGACTCCTGACTGGATTGTAGCGGTGAACGATTACATGGACGATACGGACCAGCTGATCTATAGTGACAACAAGGCCGAATTCGACAAGATCCTGCCTGAAATAGAGAAGATGGAGAAGGATGAGAAACCGAACTGGGTCGCCATAAAGAGGCGTGCAAGGATGTGGCAGAACGGGTACGAGAAGTTCAGCAAGCAACATGCCTTGATGTCGGATCCGAAGTTTTTCTCGGTTCTATCCGAGGACGATGCGAAATTCGCAAAACCGCAGAATCCTGTGAGGTCAATTCACTGGGTGAACTCGCTGGGCGACCGCAAGCACCGTGAGGCGTCACCGTTGCGCGGATGTTTCAACTATGAAGTCGGGCACTATGCCTATTTGAATCTTCCATCTCCGCTCCAGAACGGGAAAAAATATACTATCAAGCAGGATGACGGCAGGTCTGGAACTTTTGTCTTTGACGACAGGAAGACCGTCAACCGCTCTATCAAGGTCAACCAGGCAGGCTACCTTTCTGATGCGCCGCAGAAGTTTGCATATCTTGGAGCATGGGTTCCGTCGGTAGGCGCAGTTGACTTTTCAAAGTATCCTGAGTTCAGGATCTTAAAGACCGACGACTTGTCTGAAGCTTTCACTGGAAAGATCGTCCTCAGGGCCAAGGATGAGAAGAAATGGGGATACAAGGCTTCTCAGAGCTATTCAGGCGAGGATGTCTATGAAATGGATTTCAGCGGGTTCAAGACGCCTGGCAAGTACATTATATATATTCCAGGACTCGGCAGAAGCTGGGATTTTGAGATCGGGAAGAATGCCGTCGGCGCCGCGTTCTACACTGCCATGAGGGGAATGTACCATCAGCGCTGCGGCTGTGCGCTTGATGGGAAATATACTGCGTGGACAAGAGGTCTCTGCCATCCTCCGCCAGTCTATGGATGCAAGCTTCTTGGAGGAGGAGGGCAATGGTTCCTGGACAGCGGGGAAAAGGCTGCGAAGAACAGCAACAATTTTGATTTTGAGATAATCAGGCAGACGGCGGATCTCTCGCAGAAATTCGACATTTGGGGCGGATGGCATGATGCGGCCGACTATGACCGCGGCGAATATCATCACAGGCCGGTCTGGGACATGCTCGGACTCTACGAGATAAATCCCAGGGCGTTCATCGACGGGCAGCTCAATATCCCCGAAAGCGGAAACGGAATTCCCGACATCCTCGATGAAGCGAAATATGGTATAGACATTTGGAAGAGATCCCAGGACAAGGACGGAGGCGTCAGCGGAAGGATTGAAACTACCCAGCATCCGGGCAAGAGGCAGATGCCCGAATTCGAGAAATTGAATTTCTGCAGATCCATCCCTACGCGCCAGAGCACGATGTTTTATGCGGCCAGCGCTGCGACTTTCGCAAGGATAATAAAGGATTTCGACAGGAAGATGTCTGACGAATATTATAATTCAGCCTTGGCCGCCTACAAGTGGGCGATGAATCCCGCGAACTCCAGGGAGAAGACCGAGTTGACCATAGATATGAAGGATGAAAAGACGAAGAAGGAGGAAAAAGTCAAACTCATTTACAAGGGCAAGGATGAAAGGGTTTGTTTTGCCGGACTGCAGGCGGCGGTGAATTTCTACCTTGTTTCAAACGATCCTGCCTTCCTGAAGGATGCCGAGGAAAAGTTTGCTCCTGACAGCATCAGGTATTTCAAGTCATGGCCGAATTATCTCATTGTCCAATGGGGGCTTTTCGAATACGCGTGGCTTGATCTGAAGGGGGCCAGGGAAGGACTCCGGGAGCAGGCCAGGAAGGAACTGATCTCTTTTGCAGACCAGGAGCTGGAACCGCAGAAGAATTCACCATACAGGAACTTCTGGTTTGATGGAAAATCGCGTTCATGGGGATCCGGCGTCCCGTCCACCTGGGCCAAATATGCGATACTGGCGTATTTCCTGACCAAGGATGATAAATATAAGAACTCCGCGCTCTTGAACCTTGATTTCCAGATGGGGTGCAACCCGCTCGGAATGGTGCAGACGACCGGAATAGGACAGGTCTTCCCCTGCGAGATCCAGGACATGGAAAGCAGGTCCGACGGGATAGACGAACCTGTCCCGGGTATAACAACATACGGGATTGTCGATGTCCCATATGGTGTGAGGGGAAATGTGTACAGCATGGAAATATTCTCCGTGGACAATGACAAGGAATCCCATAAGCTCTATTTCCTTCCAGAGGGTTTCAAGGTTGACAAGCCTGAGATACCGATGTGGCGGCAGCTTGGCCCTCACTCGTCCATCAATCCCGAGTGCAACGAGTTCACAATCCATGAGACTATGGGGCAGACGGTTCTCATGCTCGGAGCTTTTCTAGGCGAGGGATGGACTCCGGACAAGGCATTGAAGGAGAGAAAACCTAAGAAATACGGCGAGCTGGAAGGATTCTTCTGGCTGCCATAAAAACTTGAGGTTCAAATATGAAAATAAAAAAGACATTTACACTCATTGAGTTGCTGGTGGTTATTGCGATCATCGCAATCCTTGCCGCAATGCTGCTTCCCGCCCTGAAGAATGCAAAGGATTTCGCATATCAGGCGCTTTGCCTGAACATGCTCAAGCAGCATGGCCTCGGCGTGATGAGTTATACCATGGACAATGCAGAAGTGCTCCCAGGAGCCGTTACTAGCACTGTTTCAGGAGGAACTGCTACAAGTGAATGGGAATATCTTTTCAGCCACAGCCTGTCCTCTGACAAGGGGGATGGATCCAATCAGCAGAATCTTGCGACGTTTTACAATATGGATCCTATGACCCAGACTCAGAACGGATGGGGCATATGTCATTCCGAAAACTATAATGCCGGTGCCAACGGAAGCACGGTCAAAGCCGAGGCAAAGGTCCAGAACTACTGTTGTCCAGCCTACATCAGGAGATGGAGGAACAACAGCATTACATTTTTCGAGCCATCAGGCACCTCATACAAGGAAGCACCTTACAGGCGCGGATATATACATGCTTTTTCAACTGAGCAGACAGCTGTTGGAGGCCCTTTCAAGGGATCCCCCGGCTGGAGGAAGCTTTCAACTATTGGTACGAGGACTGTGGCGAACTATTCCTCAGGCTGGCAACAGTACTGGTCGCAGAATACCCGCCCGGACAAGCTTGTCATCATATGCGATTATAAATTCCCCACGAATGTGAACGATGTCTTTCCATATTGCAAGGCGAACGGGCATCCTTCGGGATATGGGTATCTGACACTGGATGGTGCTGCAAGGTTTTCTCCGAATCAAAACATCCAGCAGTTCACCGGATGGGATGCAGCTCCTGGCTGGGTGCTTCTGGAATGAAGATTTAGGTATAAATTTAACATGTGCGACAATATTCAAAAATTGGGAGCGATATGAGGATCAAATTTGCTGCGTCGATAATTCTTTCCGCCTTAGGAGTTCTTCCGCTGCTGACCGCAGGACCTGTCGAGGATTTCCAGAATCTGCCGGACAACCGTGTGGCTGTCAGGACGTCCCTTGGTGTCCGAAGCGCAAAACCATTGAGCGAGTCGCAGATCCAGCTTGTGATAGGAATGAGTTCCACTCCTGCGGCGGCTGATCCGCTCGCATACAGGATCATCAGTTTCAAGGATCCGAACTATGCCTATGAAAAATTCGTCACTCCGCTCAAGGCCGACGCGAAGACGGAACTTGAGGCCGAGGCTCCTGCTGGATGCCCATTTAAGAAATTTGAAAGAAGGATTGTAACGCTCGAACTGCCTGCGCCAATGTTGAATGGAGTTGAATACCATGTTGTCGGACAGGGTGCAAAAGGGCTGTTGGTGACAGGGGGCCATACTGCTGCCAGCTTCATCTTTGATTCCTCGAAAAAATCCAGTGTTTCTGATGGTTCGGTGGAGATGGCTGTACTGGGATTGCGCAAGCTTGAGTCGGTTGGGAACGGGATGATAATGCTTGAGTTCGGTCCTGCATTCTCTGCTGCTGCGTGTGGGAATCTGGACAATTATACCATCAAGGTCAATGGCACGGCAGTCAAGCCTTTAAATTATGGAAGGCACTCAAAAGTCGATACATATCTTCCTGAGGGCTGGCCTTTTCAGGCAATTGCCATGCATTCGATATTCCTTCAGCTTCCACAGCCATTGAAGGATGGGGATAAGATCGAGGCTGAAGTTTCCAAGAACATTACGACCGCTGGAAACAAGGCCTCAGTACAGTTCAGTGAAAAATCAGCCATTAGCAATTCTATAAAGGTAAACCAGATCGGATATCTTGCGGCTTCACCAGTTAAAACAGCATATCTTGGAAGATGGATGGGTTCCTTTCCCGAAATGAAGAATTCGGTGCTGAAGCAGGACTCCGGCACTGTGATGGGGCCGGCTCTGGCGTTTGCTTCAGAACCTGAATTCAAAGTCTGCTCCGATAAGGATGGGAAAACCGTATTCACAGGGAAAAGCAAGCTTGTGCATGTATCAGGAAAACTTGATGAGGGCATATACAAGGTCGATCATTCCGGGGAGAATGTCTATGTCCTCGATTTTACAGACATTAAAGAACCTGGAAGCTATTACATAAGTGTAGACGGTGTAGGAAGGAGCCTTTCATTCAAAATAGGGGATGATGTGTATAAGAAAGCCTTTGACCTGCAGGCATACGGCGTTTTTGTCCAGCGCTGCGGGATCGAACTCAAGCCTCCTTATTCCGAATGGCGCAGGATCGCGTGCCATGACAAGGGATTGAATCTCACGAAAAAATCCAGGTTCGACGGGGAGTTTGCTGATGGTAAAAATGTCATAATGAAAGCTGACAAGCCCGATGAACCAGTAGTTATACAGGCTTCTGGCGGACACCATGACGCCGGCGACTACAATCCGCGTTCGCATCTTGACGTTGCGCAGAAACTCATGGATGTCTATGAAATCGTTCCGCAGAAATTCTTTGACGGGCAGTTGAACATACCCGAAAAGGGAAATGGGATTCCCGACATACTTGATGAAGCATATTGGGCTTTGAAGCTCTGGCTTGATCTCCAGGACAAGGATGGAGGAGTCTATAACGGCACTGAAAGCGCGAAGGATCCTAATTTCATGGAGACGGTGGAACTTGACCCGTGCGGGGATTATGCATACCCGAAGGATGCCGCAGGATCGTATAATTTTGCCGGAGCTTTCGCGAAAGCTTCGAGGATCTGGAAATCAATAGGCAGGGAAAAGGAGGCAGATGACTTCCTCGCTCGTGCAAAAAAAGCCTATGAATGGGCCGGGAAGAATCCAGACAAGCTGAAGGATGAGAAGCAGAAAGGGATGTTCTATCTGAGCCCGAAGGCTTATGCCGCTGCGGAGCTTCTCTGCACTACCGGCGATGCGAAGTACAACAGGGATTTCCTGGATGTCTGCGCAATTGCCAGGAAGCTTGACGCAGCACTGGATGAATACGGAAAATATGACCAGAAGCTGGCATGCTGGGCGTATTTGCAGTGCAAGCCCGAATATGTTGATCCGGTCGTGCAGGAGAACGTGAAGAAGGCGGTAATACGCATGGCGGACCTTTTCATTGATCATTGCTCGAAGATGGGATATGCATTCATCAGGCATCCCTGGTCTCCCATCAACTGGGGAACCGGAGCATACGAGAACCACCTTCCGGTGATCCTCTGGTCATATAAGCTTACCGGCGACAAGAAATATCTTTACTGGATAGTGCGCACCTGCGACAACACGCTCGGTGCAAATCCGATGAACCTCAGCTATATCGTCGGGGCTGGCGCGAGGACTGTCCGGGCGCCCCTGCACAACAGCCGGTACGGGCACAAGGGGGAAGTCGTGGACGGACAGCAGGTCGAGGGTCCGGTACAGAAGGGCGACGGCTACAGGGTTCTTGAGACAGCTTATCCGAAGATACAGGATAATTTTGCGAGCCTCTACACTTTTGTCGACAATCATTTTGCCATAGGCATGGATGAAGGGGTCGTGCCTAACCAGGCACAGAGCATGGCGATTTTCGGCTTCCTCCTTCCAGACAAGCAGGAGAATAAGAAATGAGCATGAAGATTTCCATATTCAGGGATCCGGGCTTCAAGGCCATGCCAGACTACAACGCTAATGATCTTGACAGGCTTCTACACTCGAAAAAATGCAGCTTTGACTTTCTGGATCATGGAGGGATTGAAAATATTTCCCGCAGGGAATGCGATGTCCTGATGGTTCCATATTTGAACGGCAATTTTTCAGTCAGGGCTATGGATGCGCTCTTGAAATTCCATTCCGCCGGAGGTTCGCTGTTCTTCCTAGGGGATCTCCCATGCAGGGACAAATGGTATCCGTTGCGGAATTCGCAGGCTTACAGGTTCCATCTGACAAGGTGCTACGATGATATCAACATAAGCTCCGACCGGCCGGGTATAGAAGGGTTGACGGAAAAAGGAATTGAGATTCTTGGTGGACTTGAGGATGCCGGATTCTTCATGGGAAAAACTTTTCCTGCGCTGAGGGTCACGGCATTCCCTCCCGATGAGTCACATGCGCTTCTGAGGATCAGAAGCGGCAGCCATGCGGAAAGGTCTTCGGCAGTAGTGGCAATAGAGAGGAAGTGCGGGAAGTTCCTTGGTGCGAAGTTCGCAATGATAGGTTTCAACGGAGGAGAACCCAGGGAGAACGTTGATGGAGCATACCAGCTCAAGTGGAAATGGAATCCCGGGTTGCTTACAAGGAAGTGGAAGGGCATTGATGAGATGGTCTGGAAGCTGATCCGCTGGCTTGAGCCTGCGGATGTCTCAGGCTCGGTTGATGTTGATGCGATAAGTGTTGAAGGCGAGGAAAAGAGACTTTCATTTAGTGTGAGAAATCTTGCAGCTGGCAGGATGATTCTCGACAAGATCAGCCTGTCCTGCAATGACAGGGAGATCTGCGAATTTCGCAATATCAGCCTGTCTTCGGGCAAGGTATTCACCAGGAGAATAAGTTTTAAAATAAATTCCATGTTTGGGATTTATGCCTATGAGCTGAAGATACAAATGGAAGGGAAAGAGGAATCTGTTGCACGATTTATCCAGCGCGTAATACCTGCGGATGCCGCAAAGCATGCAGGATTTGGATTTTCGACTTACTGGGCGTTCCAGACGCCCAAGATGCCTGAAGAGCTGAAATTCTTCTGCAGGGAGATGGTTAAGCGCGGATGCCAGTACGTCAGGATGAACATCCCATGGGAGGATCTCGAACCGAAACCCGGCAGGTACGACTGGTCGACGACCGATCAGCTGCTGGAGTTCGCGGAGAAGGAGAAGTTCCTGCTGCAATTCTGGATGTTCCCGACGACCCGCGGCTCCGGCCTTGCCGACGGCGGAGTTCCATGGTGGTCGTTGAAGGAGCCGGCGATAGACAGATTCGGCAACAAGGGTTGTTTTCCGACCCTCTGGAGCAAGTTCTACAGGGATCATTATTTCGGGATGCTCGAAAATCTTACCAGCCGGTATGCGGATTCCAAGAATCTTTCAAGGTTCATTCTCGACTTTGGAAATTCTGACTTCCCGTACGGATATTATTATTACGGCGGAGACAACACAATCTTCGACTATTCACCTCAGGAAAGAAAGGCTTTCTGCCTTTATCTGAAGAATGAACTCGGGTGGGGCCTTGAAACAATTGGAAAACTGTTTTCCAGGAAATTCAAATACTATGAAGAAATACCAGTGCCGTTTTCCGAGAACAAGGAGGCGTTCAGGGTCTATCTCGATTTCAGGACCTGGTCGATCCGCGGCGGAATTGAAGAAGTTCACGGGATAGTAAAGCGAAATGCGCCGGAAAAACTTCCTCCGGATCTTCCGGGGCATGGACTTGGCTCAATAGCCGATCTCAGCACTTATTTCTGCGAGGCCAAGGCCAAGCATCTCCTCGAGGAAAGCGTATATGACAAGAAATATGTCTCCTACCACAATGCTGGAAAGACCTGGGGCGGTGAGGCATGGCAGGTAGGCGGGGAATACCGCCAGTACGATGATGCGGTTTTCCAGTCTGTCAGGCTCAATGCCACCTATAATTCCATTCCCGGCGCGGATCTCGGCCTCTATGGCGATGATATTGCAAGAATTGGTTTCATTAGGAGGACGATAATGTCGGCGGAACGGGTCAGGCCTGAGCTTGCGGTCTTTGACAGGCTTGAATGGAACAATTTCAGATCGCTTGCGAATGTCGCAACTAGGACGGACATTCCGGTGGATCTCATCTGCAGCAGGCAGCGTTACGATTTTTCATGTTATAGGCTTATGGCGCTCCCGGCGTATGATTTTTCAGACAGGACCGTTACTGGTGGCGGTGGAGGGCTTCTCCTTCCTGATGACGAATACTGGTATCACCTGCTCAGGCTTAGTGTTGAAAAGGGTTTGAACATCCTTGTCTTTCCCCACACCTGCGAAATTGGCACTTCGATAGTGCAGAGGACTTTTCTTAGGCAGGTTTTCGGGCTGACTGATGTCAAATACGGCGCATGGAAGAAAAGGGATGTCAGTTTTCCTGCAGCTTTCGGCGGAGGCAGGATGACAGGCTGTGCTTCCGAGGTAATTGCCGAAGGCAAGGTCCTGGTACGAGATTCCAAGGGGGTGCCGGTACTTGTCCAGAGGCAGTACGGAAAAGGTTCGGTTCTTCTTGCTGGATTCGACAGTTCGCCGGATTCTCTGGATCCCGAATACAATTATGAGGAATGCGGGAAGATAGGCGCTCATACTCTGCTCAAGATTTGTCGTTATTTTGGAATAGGTCCGAAGGAATACAGGACTGATGGAACTTTCGCCTTCAAGGAGATGGTGCACCGTGGAAACAAGGATTATTTCCTGTTATTCAGCCATGTGAAAAGGCTGGTTAAATCAAAGATACAGGTCAGGCTGGCGCGAAGTTCGCAAAAGGCCCTCGACCTTGCAACCGGAGAGGAGTTTGAGCTGAAAAGGAAGAGTGGCGGATGGTATGATTTTGAAATCGAACTAAAAACCCGCTGTGGCCGTTATCTGTGCTTTCCTGATTGAAAATCACCTTGAGGTTTCCTTGGGATAATTTTGATTTGACCGTCTTCGGGGATATATTCCTCCTGAGTCTCATACTTTCTTAACACGGGGATTTCCGAACATGCTGATTCCTTTAATAATGGCGGGGGGATCCGGTACCAGGTTCTGGCCTGAGAGCCGGGAGAAGAATCCGAAACAGTATCTCAAGATTGTTTCAGACAAATCAATGATCAGAATGACCCTCGACCGCCTTTCCCATCTGGCGAAATGCGAAGACTCCTATGTTGTGACATCTTCCGCGCAGGCGGTTCTTGTGAAAAGGGAGCTTCCTGATCTTCCTGAAAGGAACATTGTAATTGAACCTTTTGGAATGAATACAGCTCCGGCGATAGCCCTCAGCGCGCTTTTCCTCAGCAGGAAATACAAGGGAGACGACATCATGGTTGTCCTTCCTTCCGATCACGTGATCAAGGATACGGACTCGTTTATTGGAAGTATTCACAAGGCCGAGGCTCTGGCGCGCGACGGTTATCTTGTGACCTTTGGCGTAAAACCTGAATATCCCGCCACGGGATACGGATACATAGAGGCCGGAAAGAAAAAGATCGGAGACGGCCTGGAAATGGCAAGCTTCAAGGAGAAGCCGGACCATGATAAAGCCGTGAAATTATGTGAAATGGGAAATTACTATTGGAACAGCGGGATGTTCGTATGGAGACTCGATTCAATACTTGACGCCTACCGGAAGCTGGTTCCTGAACTTCATAACGTTCTTGAAGAGATTTCCGCCAAGTGGGACTCAAAAGGGCTTTCCGCGGATATTTCAGCTGAATATTCCAAGATGCCGAAACTCCCGGTCGACATTGGAATAATGGAGAAAAGTGACCGCAGGGCTGTGATACCGGTCGACTATGGATGGAGCGATGTGGGCGGATGGCGGGCACTGATGGATATTTTAGACCATGACAAGGATGGCAATGCGATCCTCTGTGAAAGCGAGACCCTCGGCAGCAAGTCCAATTATGTGAGATCCAAGAAAATGGTCGCCCTTATAGATGTCGAAGACCTGGTAATTGTAGATACTCCGGATGTGCTTCTCGTCGCCAGCAAGGATAGTTCCGAGAAGGTCAGGGACATAGTGAGACGTCTTGGCGAGAAGGGCTTGAAGAAGTATCTGTGATTATCTTAACTTCTCCCATTTTTCGACCTGCATGATGATTTCTTTGCATTGTCCGGATAGGACAGGGCCTTTTACTTTGATGATATCACCGTTCACAGGGAACTTACCATTTTTGAAGTTAAGCTTCATGTCTCCAATGCCCATGGAATTTTTAGGATCGTGGAGCATGACATAAAGTTTTCCTGCGGCGGAATCTTCCTGTTCAACTGCGCCTCCGGCATTTCCATCGAATTGGAGGCCTTTGACGATGTATCTGACTTCACCGCTCGTTTCGCAAATTGTTTTTCCAGGTATGCTTCCCAGGCTCTTCCATTGCAGGTCGCGAATGCCGGAATAGGATACGGAACCCGGAGTGAGCTGCATTTCGGGATATTCAAATATGATTCTGCCGGGCTTGTTTATGAAGAGCGCCACGAGCATCAGGCATAGGAAAGCTGGTATGAGCATGATGTAGAAGATATCAACAAGCATGTAGATGGGCCTGCTTTTCGCGTGGAAGAAAATATCGAATGTGAAACCGCAGAGGAGGATAATGAACAAGGGTTCAATTAAAAACCTGTATTGCTCCAGAGGCATGCTTATTATATGGACGACGGCATAGAAGGAAAGAAGAAGCAGCAATGGAGAACTTTTTATAATCCATGTCTTTGCGGCAGGTGCGAACTTGGCTCTTAGTCTATATGCGGAGACGCCAAGGATTGCGAGGGACAGGTATAATATCCCCTCGAAATCAGGGAAAGGCATGAATATCCTGTCTGTGACATAGACTGGCATGACATAGGCTTTCGGTTGGAAAATACGGAAATATGGCTGCTGGGGAACCCAATAATAGCTGAACCTGCATATCCCGGAAAAAACAAGCTTTGCAGGATTTCTGAAAAAACTCTTCATGAAAAGATCCTTGCTTTCGCTGTAATACTCCCCTTCAGTGAATCCTTTGCGCCTGGGATCATAGACGTGGTCGGTGAGTTTTTTCAAAGATAGCCCGTCCGCGCCTTCTGCGTCAAGTATCAGATGCCAGCCCGAGAAAGTGCTTACCGGCACAAGCGTCTTGTGGAGCATGTAATTCCTTGCGCCCCATGGGATGCATAGCAGCAGGACGGCTATTATGGGGATGATCGACTTCCAAAGCCTGTGGAGCCTGTTTTCGGAAGAGATGCAGGAGTATATGCATAGACAGGCCAGGGGAAGGACAAGGAGGAACGCTGGTCTGGTATGTATCAGATAGGCGAAGACAATGATAAATCCTGCAATTGAACTTCTGTAGTGGTTTTTCAGGCATGTGAGGAAAAAACACAAGGAGAGAAGTAGTGCCAATGCGAAAAGTTCCGATATTGCGAATTTCACATATATGAAAGAGGCTCCGAGGATTGAATACAGGACCGCAGCGGCTAGCCCGGCTCTGCCATCATAAATATTCCTTCCGACCATGTAGACGAGGATGATGTTGAGCAGATCGAGCAGCAGATTCAAAATCTGCGGCAGCCACCGGGAGTCTTTCCCGAAGAACAGATACATGGACGCCAGAAAGGCCGGATATCCTGGGGATCTTGTCGACTGGGTGAAGAAACCTTCAGACCAGGCTCCATAGGTTCTAAAATCTGCGATGTTTGATGCAAGCTCGAGATAGTTTACCTCGTCGACGCTTATATTCTCATTGTAATGGGGGGATGGGCCGCTGAGCCAGACAACCGTAACTCTGGCTGCTAGGCCGAATAGTATCAATATGATGGCCGCTAACTTAAGATGTTTTTTCACTGTTGTCCCGTGGATTATTGGAAAACACGCTGAAAATAAGATTCTTTAACCACTAATCTACACTAACAGGACACTAAAATAATGCATGAGTTGAATGTTATTTTTGGAATAAAATAACATTCAACTCATTACCTTGTTATAATTGGGATTCATTATCGTTAGTGTAACCTTAGTGCTTGTTAGTGGTGAACTTCTTTTCTTCTGCCTGTCAGCCATATTCACATTTCGATGAAAATAGGATTTGAAAGAAGGAAACCGGCGCTTGGCGATCTTATATAAAACCGGACGTAATGTTTCGAAATCCTATTATCCAGAGCTGATGCCGGTATCTGTTCTATAAGTGTGAAATTGCCTAGGTTTATCATCTTTCTTTCAATCTCCTTGCCGTCCAGGATTATCCTGATTTCCCCGGGATGTTTTTCACCCTTGTTTTCAGGTTCCACCCTACCCTTGACATTAAGGACTATCGGAGATCTGGGGCTGTATTTGAGTACTTCGCCAGGTCCTGAAACGCATATGCCGTTTTCGACGGTTGCAGAATCAAGGACTATACGGTTTTTTCCAATTAATGAGATCGCATAGGAACGGCCTTCAAGGAGGGAATAGACAACGTTCTCCAAAGTGATCTTTGGGCAGTTTACGACAGTCTGTATGAATGCTATGTCGCCATGTCCGTGGTAGTCGGATTCTCCGAAGATGACCGGACGGACGCTTCGTTTTCCCGAGCAGTATTCAAGAAGGAGCTTATCCCAGGTCTTTCCTGCCTCGTGCGCATGGAATGCATCTCCGTAGACTCCTGCCAGGCCATTATGCCCGTTTGTCCTTTCGATATCATCAAGATAAGGTACGGAGAGGAGGTTAATGCCAAATATCCTATCCCTCATTTTTGCTTCAGGTGCAGACCATGTTATGCCTGCAGAATCCCCGCCTGTTTTTCTTACGTAATCAATGACTTTCTGATATGGGGCCTGCCCATAGTCAGAATATTGGTTGAATCCAGACTTGTATGACAACGGCCGGTTGTCAATGCACCAAAGCAATCCAGTTAAAACTAATATTATGCCGGAGGAGATCCTCAATGTCTTGTGCTTGAAATACTTGTTGCCCTGGGCATCGGCGTAATAGGGCTTTCTCACCGATATAAGAACGAATACTCCTAGTACTGAAATTATCAGAGGCAGGCATGATAGGATGAAATTGAAGAATGAAAAAGACATATAGCTGTTGTGGATCACCGGGAGCTTTTTATAGAAGTCGGCATCTTTGATCCCAAATACCGTGAGCTGTTCGCTGAACTGTCTTGTGGTGAGATTGTTCCTGAATGGAGACCCGGTCCAATAGTAGTGTGGAGCTATGTCGGCTCCGGGGACGAGCACGAGCCTGGGGAACTGCTTGTTGGCATCTTCAATCCTCTTGAGATATTCATCAACTCCATAGGTGCAGATGCTTTGTCTGTCGATGCTTTTCTTAAGGATGTTCCTGAAAGGAGGCAGTCCGTATTCTCCTCTGACGAGGAACTGGTCGCTGAACACGATGAACTCCATGCCGATCTGGTCAGCTTTTGAAGAGACCCTCTCAATATTTTCATCCCCGGCGCTGATGGAGGTGTTTATCCTGAACAGGCCCGGATGCCACGTCTGTGACTGGGGAAACGCCCGCAATGGCACAAACAGGACCGAAATAAAAATTATAAATATCTTTTTCATATGTCTGCAGTTAATATAGCACCACGAAAGACTGTAGCACAGGCATCCTTCGATAAACTCAGGACAGGTCCTTCCTGCGTTTTTCCAATGTAGTGTTGTCCATACTCCACGGCGCACGAGTCTCGGACAAGCTCAGCCTAAGTAGGTACGGCCTTCAGGGTGTACCATGAATTTGAGAATGGTACAGGCTTAAGCCCGTACCTGCTTTATTTTCTTTAAAATTATAAAATGGTGGAGCCCGAGGAATCCCAGAAACGGTATTTTTCCTATAATTCGAGCTATGAATATCATGATTTTCAGTAGAAATATAGGTATAAATTGCAGGTAGGACTCGTGTGGAATGAATATGACTCTCTTCCACTTTTCAGTCTCGAACCCGGAATCTTCTACCAATCTCCGTATTTTATGGCATGAAAAGAGTTGTTCACGCAGACGGGCTGTGTTTTGTCTTGAAAGTGTTTCCCCTTTAAAAAGTCTTTTAATGAAAGTTGGCACGATCGCCGCAGTTTTCCAGAATCTTGTCATGAACCTTGAGGGGGTAGTTATCAGCAGATGTCCACCGGGCTTGAGCACCCGCATTGCTTCCTTGAGCGTCCTTCCCGGTTCCAGTAGATGCTCGATGACTTCGTCCATTACGACAACTTCAAAGAAAGCATCGGGAAATGGAAGGTTTTCTCCATTGGCTGCCGCAGATGCCATCTTGTCCTGGCGGTTCCTCGACATTATCTGCTTCCTGAAGAGGTCCGTCCTGTATGTGGAAACGTCTATCCCATAAATAACAGTTCCAGGACTGCATTCGGACATTTCAAAGGAGAACCAGCCGGATCCGCAGCCTAGATCCAGCAGGGCTGAAGGCTTTTTATCACTAATGAAGTTCTTTATTACAAGTTCCTTTTCGGATTCGAGATATTCATCCGCGACAATGGGAATACCTTCGCCCGCGGCATACGTCCTTCTGTCCTTGAAGCCGACACCACCATCGTATTCCTCGTAAGCGAGATCAAACGCTTCCGCACTCCAGCCTGTGGCGGAATCGGAAAGGACTGTCCGCAGATCCCATACATCCCTGCATTTCCTGCAATTCTTCCCGCATCCGGGACATGATAGAACCTCAGCCGCCTGTGACAGCCGTCCTTTGCATGAAGGACATACGAAATTATCTTCTAGTTTATGCATTTATGTTGTTTGCATCACCCAGTTATCCAGTTGTGCAGTAATCCATTCATCCGTTACTTTATAAACTAATGGCGTTTCCATATAAAAACCAGCGGTGTATATTAAAGTGAAGGTCAAAGGACAGCCCTTACGGGCTTAACTACGAACAGGTTCAAATTTCATAATGCAAACAGTCTGTAGACATTCATCTATCATGCGCGTTCAGCAACAGCCGAGACGGCCGTATCACATTCTTATATGTAAATATTCACTGGAGGATATGCTTCAGTGAATATTTACAAGCCGTTGAATGTCGCGATGATCTTTGATGATCTGATGCTCGGCGGTTGGACGACCATTGCATCGGCAATACCTGTTTTTGACCGTAAAAAGATAAATCCCTCTGTTTTCTGCCTGTTCGGCAAGGGGTATTATGCAGACTGTTTGGAAAAGAAGGGATTTGAAGTTCATTTCCTCAATATAAATAAATTCAATTTGCCTTTCAAAATACTTTATCTTGCCTGGCTTCTCAGAAAGAACAATATTGACATTGTTCACACGCATCTCATCCTTTCGCATGTTATTGGACAGTCCGCAGCTGTTATTGCAGGCGTGCCCGCAAGGATAATGCACGTCCATGCGGCCCAGAAGGATACCGGAGGACTCCTGGGGCTATGGAGTAAATGGGTGATCAGGAGGACTGGCATGATAATTCCAGTCTCCCGTGCGGTCGAGACTTCGTTCAGACTGACGTATCCTTCATTCAAAGGCAGATCCCATCTTGTCTACAACGGAATAGACGTCTGCGAATTTCGCAGACGGTTTTCCATGAGTGGATTAAAAAGATCAGGCCTTGGAATTGGACCGGATGATTTCTGTGCTGTTACAGTGGCTAATTTCAAGAGTGAAAAAGGACACGGATATCTGATCGATGCGGCGTCAATTTTGAATGATGGAAATATCCGTTTTCTCTTGATTGGCGCTGGCGCTGGAAAAGAGGCTGTAGTCGAAGAAGTCAAAAAGAGAGGGCTGGAAAAGCAGTTTGTGTTCCTCGGCGGCAGGGAGGATGTGCCGGAACTTCTTTCTCTTGCCGATATCATGGTGCTGCCGTCGATTGAAGAAGGATTCGGGATATGCCTTCTTGAGGCTTTTGCCGTTGGAATTCCAGTTCTCGCGACGGATGTCTGCGGGATTACAGAAATTGTGGAAAATGGAAAGGATGCGCTTCTTGTTCCACCTTCAAATCCGCAGGAGCTGGCAGAGGGAATACGGAAATTAAAGGAAAATCCAAGCCTGTGTAGAGTTTTGTCTGAAAACGCAAAAGAAAAAGCCATGGACTTCGATATCGGCAAAGTGGTCCAGTACTATACAGAAGCCTATTATCAGATGCCAGGCAAAAGAAAAGAAGTTCACCACTAATAGGCACTAGGGGTACACTAACAGATCATATATTATATTCCGAGTCATCCCACAGGATGACGGATGGATGGATTGTTGGATGAATGGATGATTGGGTTTGAGTTCAAGATAACACAGAAGTCATAGAGATACATGAGAATTTCTAGAAAGGCATTCCAGATAATTTATCAAGGCTGTTTTTAGTCTTATCCCTCATCCATCAATCCAATCATCCAATCATCCATGGGACGGCAGTGTATTATATTGGTGTCCTGTTAGTGTAGATTAGTGGTTAAAGAATCATAATTTCCATGTAATTGGTGTGTTTCGTGGTTTATATTCCTATCTTGGAATTCCTGTAATCCTGTCAAAAGTATTTTGTACGGATTAAAAATAGGGGATGCCTTTGAAAATCCTTGAGTTCATAGATGGCTTTAACTTTGAGAATTTCGGCGGAGCCGGAAGGGTCTTCATCGAAACCGCAAAAGTCCTGTCAGCCCAGGGGCACCAGATTGATGTCATCTGCAGGAATGATCTGACTGGGAATTATGATAATCCATACGGCATAAAGTTCCATCATTATGACTGCAAATATTTTTGGTTTTACCAAAAATATTTACATCGGAGAAATTCTATCAGGAAGCTGACCAAGGCCTATCTGGCTGAGAATAAACCTGATATCATTATAATTCATTCTTCTTCGGCTATCTTTGGTATAATTTCCTTGCTGGAAGAACTTCCAGCAAGAAAATTATATGTCTTCCATTCTCCTTGGTGCGAGGAACACAGGGTAAACGGAAATGAAGCATTTCCGTTTAATAGGATACTATATTGGCTGAGAAGAAAACGGGAACTGAAAGCCCTTGAAATCTGTGATGGAATAATTACTCTTTCTCAATACATGAAAAACCTCATGCTGGAGATCCATCCCGAAGTCGCGGGCAAGCCCGTAGCTGTTATTCCAGGCGGAGCGGATCTTGAAAAATTTTCTCCTGCAGTCAATGAAATTGAAAAAATGGAATGTAGGAGAAAATTTGGTATTCCAGAACGAAGCTTCGTCCTCATGACTTCCCGCAGGCTTATTCCGAGGACTGGAGTGGACATCCTGGTTAGGGCGTTTGCTTCTGCCAAGATGAAGACGGGCAAGGACATGAAGCTTCTCATAGTGGGCAGTGGAATCCTCCTTGAAGAGTTGAAGAGTCTCTCCTTATCTCTTGATATGGACAAGGATATAATTTTCACAGGATTCGTTGATGAGGCAGAACTTCCCTCATGCTATCGCGCCTCCGATCTATTCATAATGCCTACGAAGGAGCTTGAGGGGTTCGGACTTTCAACGGTCGAGGCTATGGCGTGCGGTATTCCGGCGATCGGTACGGATATAGGAGGCACCCCCGAAATCCTCGGGGAAGTTTCCGAGGACCTCATAATAAAAGGGTGCTCCGAAGATGCCATAGCCGAGAATCTGATAAGGTTTTCAACCCGGGAATCCCTGGCAGGCCTGGGTGAAAAATCCCTGGAATGTGTAAAGAGAATATTCAACTGGAATATGAACGTGGAGAAATTGAATGAATTCCAGGGACATATCGCGGTAGGACAGGCAAAAGAAGAGAAGTTCACCACTAACAGACACTAAGGGTACACTAAATAATATTCAACGCATATGTTTCATGTTAGTGTCCTGCTAGTGTAGATTAGTGCTTAATAGATCTTGTCCTTCGTGTATTTTTGGCTCAAAGCTGAAGCAGGAGCCTAATGGTTGAACTGTAAAGGATCTGCAATGAAGAAGTATCCATTTTTCATAATTATTGATGACGGAGCCTTCCCTGATGCTGGAAAGCAGGGAAAGAGACGGCCTGTTGGAATGGACACATATGAATCGATATTGAAACTGGCGAAGGAGTTCAGGATGAGAATTCCCATATGCCTGACGATGAAATTTCTTGACAGGAAGAATTTGTCAGGATGCGGGGAGTCTATTGGATATGCGAATGATCTTGTCGAATTCCTGAAGGACAATGAGGAGCACATTGAGATCGGATACCATGGCCTTGTGCACAGTCATGAAGGTCATATCGGAGAGTTCTTTTGTCTTGACAGCAATACGACTGTTTCAGAGGAAATCCAGAGGGAGCGTATTGTTAAGAGCGCAGAGATATTCAAGGATTGGGGTTTGGCGTTCCCTTCACTGTTTGTTCCTCCGTTCCATGCCTGGGAGAGGGGGGTGACCGACAGGTTAGCTTCCGAATTCGGTGTTAAATACCTCGTGTCGTTTAAAAGAATTCATTATGACGATCATCTTTATTCATGGGATGATTCAGAGTATCTTGATTTTGTCGAACGCGAGGAACTCGGGATATACAACAGTGACATTGAGATAAGGGAGGTGTCGATTGAGACCGTTTCAAAACACATGATACCTAGGACTCTTTTGAACAATATCCGGTTGCGACGGACATTATGCAATCCGATTATTCACAGTTATATGACGCACATAGGGAACTTTCTTCCGGGGAACTACGGGTTCTGGCGCAACGTCTTCATGATGGCCATTAATAACCCCAGGATAGAAATAGCAAAGGATAATGCGAGAGCCTTGGAGATGTGTAGGAATGGATGACGGATGTACAAGTCTTGAGAGGAAGGCCGAATTGGATGCGTATTCGCGGGAGGTCTATTCGCTCGGGATAGACAAGTACGTCGAAGCGCTGTGCAAGCATAGGTTGGAAGGGATGAAGAGGGTTGTAGACGTAGGATGCGGATCCGGTCAGTGGATGATTGCCGTCGCAAAATTGAATCCGGAGGCCGAAGTGTACGGGATAGATAAGGATAAATATCTGATGGAGCATGCTGGCAAAGAAGCACTGGAGAGGGGGATTGCCAACTGTTTATTCATAAATGATACATATGAGAATTTGCCGGCACGTTTTGAAGCGTTCAGCGTGGACCTGATTTTGTGCAATTCTGTAATTCAATATGTTGATACGGGCAGGGCCATGTGTGTTTTTGCCAGGCTACTGAAGCCTGGAGGGCGACTTGTAATGTTCAACAACCATGGCTCGGGCTATTATCTGAGGCGGTTATTGTTGGATGTTGCACACTGCGAGATCCGCAGAGCCCTTTATCCGCTCAAGGTGATTTTGCACACGCTGTTCCCTAAATCTGCCTTTTTGGGGAGGAACATCTCGGACAGGTTCATGACCTTTCATGAAATTGAGGCCTTCGCCAGTAGGGAAAAAATTGCCATGGAAAGGATTATGAATGAATTCAACCATAACCAGCCTGACACGTTTTTAGGATTCACGTGCATATTCTCATGCAAGGGGACGAAAGGATGATAACTGAAGTGGAAAAGGATATTGCATTTGCGAGGAAGACGCTTGAAGGTCTTTTCAGGGAGAAAGCCTGCATTGACAGGACGCTTGAGAGGATGACAAAAATAGAGGCTGGTGCTATTCCAGGAGACAAGGGGAGGCTGAGCGGGCTTGTACAGAAATGCGGCAACATAGAGGCAGCGAGAGAATTTCTTATATTTCTTGTCTTTGAGACATATTTCGAGGAAGATAAGGATATGTCATATTTCATGGGGCTTCTCGGGCATTTTGAATTCCTAAAGGAATCCGAAGCATTCAGTTCATTGCTTCCCGAGAACCAGAAAAAGCTTCTGAACCTCCTGGGAGTACAGTTTGACAGGGTCAGGTCGATAAGTGAATTGATATGCAAATATATAGAACCGGGCGGCAAGACCTGCCTGGACATAGGATGCGGCATCGGGCAATTGTCATATCTGCTTGCCGAGAAGGGGATGAATGTAATAGGGATTGACAGGAATATCAGGGAGAGTACCAGGATAAAAGAATTCTTAATGCAGAAATATGAATATGCCATGAGGGTAGAATTCAACGAGGGAAATGCGTTGGGGCTACCGAACTTCGAAAGAAAATTTGATCTTATCACATTGGCTGACGTCGTGGAGCATATTGACGATAAGGAAAAGCTTTTCGGGGAAATCGAGAAAGTTGCCGATACTGGCTCGATGATTTTCATGCATACCGATAATTTCAACAAGACAAGACTGAGCTTGGTTGTCAAGAGGATGCTCGATGCACTTAGATTAAGGAATCCTTTGAGATATAATATTGCCTGGTCAGGAAAATCCGGCGGTCATACAGCTCTTGTCTCGGCAAAGGATCTTTCGGAGATCCTGAAGCGAAGGAAATGGGTGGAAGTGGAATATTTCTATGACAAGAACCCGGGTTCCCTCCTGTGTCCGTCTTTATTTTCCAACGGATATATCCTGAAAGGGAAACGCGGATGAAGATACTTTACATATTTTTCCATAAATACGGCGATATGCCATATCATACGCGCGAGTGGGTGGAAGCTGCTGCTGAGCTTGGACACGAGATCGAGATAGTGACTTCAATAGATCCGGTCTTTCTTGCAAAAATAGGATGGGATGGAAAGTTCAAGGTTGTTCAGACTGAAAGACCGTCATCTTCAGGGATTTCATATGTTTCGAGGCTGCTGAAGGCGCACAGGACGATTAAGAAGCATGTGCGTGAAATGAAGCCGGACATAATCTATGAGAGGTTTTCCCTGATCTCTCCGTCATCGGTATTTGCTGTGCGCAAGAGCGGGATACCGTATGCGGTCGAGATAAACGGAATACTTGATGAGGAACTGAAGCTCAGCGAAAATAGTCGTCTGAAATTATTCATCATAGGATTGGTTGAATCATACGTCTATAAGAATGCAGGAAGTGTCATTGCGGTAACGGCAAAGATCAGGGATTGGATTGAAAGCAGGTATCATGTGGGCATGGAGAAGATAAAGATCGTGCCGAACGGGGTAAATGAGAGCAGGTTCCATCCTTATGACATGCTGGAAAGCAGAAAAAAATTCAAAGTGCCGGAGAATGCGTTCATAGTAGGATATCTCGGGAGCCTGTTCGAATGGCAGGATATTGACATACTGATGGATACCGCAGGGAGGATAAAGAGTTCCATTCCGGAGGTTCATTTCATGATAGGGGGAGGACAGGAACCGATATGGAGCCGGATGAAGAAGAGGATATCCGACGAAGGACTCGGAGACTTGTTCACCGCTCCGGGGCAGATCCCATGGGACGACGCAGCCCAGTTCATATCCTGTTTCAACGTGGCGGCATCGACCCTGAAATTCGAGGATCCGACATATGAAGTCTCCCCGCTCAAGCTTGCCTCATACATGGCCTGCGAGAGGCCGGTCATAGGGACAAACTATCCGGGAGTGGACAAACTTCTGATTGCAAACTCATCAGGTATCGTGTATGAGAAGGGGGACAGGGATTCGTTTGTTGATAAAGTGAAGCTCCTCTACGGTATGAAGGAGGAGGAAAGGGCTGGCATGGGAAAGAGAGGAAGGGCTTTCATCGAAAGAAATCTCACATGGAAGAAGATAGTAGGCGACACAATTGGATTCATCAATGATAGGAGCATCAAATGAATATTTTCGTTACGGGATTCAGTGATCTTTCCGGGGAGAAGAGCACTCCCGGAGGAATGGTTCATCTTCTTGAGGTATGCAGGAATCTGCAGGGGGAGGGAAACAAGCTCACCCTTTTTGTGGCCAGCCAGAAGCCGTACAGGGGCAGTCTTCCTTATAAGGTGGTTTATCTGCCTTTTATCAAGATGAAGTATCTGAACCTGATAACCATGGAGATTTCCCTTTTTTTGTATCTCATGTGGTACGGGATCAGGGAAAAGTGTGACGTAATATACGAAAACTGTGTTTTCTACAGCATAACTGGAGTTTTTGCTGCCAAGCTGCTGGGTGCGGTCCATTGCATGCATGTCCATGGATACTATGTCGACGAGATGATCATGGGGGGCCATGGTAAGTTCAGGATATGGATCGTGAGGATGTTCGAATACATCAACTATAAGCTTACCGATGCTCTTTTCTGTGTGACACCAGTGATCAGGGAGAAGATAACTGCGGATTACAAGATAAGGGAAGGTGTGGCAAATTTCGTCTATAACGGTGTCGATGCCGAGAGGTGCCGGCCTATTCCGAAGGAGAAGGCTGCGGCCGAGTTAGGGCTTCCTCCAGATGTTTTTTACGTAGGTTTTGTAGGATATATCTTCCCGTGGTCCGGCATAGACAAGATGATGGAGGCCGCACCTGCCGTGATAAAGGAGTTTCCAAATACGAAGTTCGTGATAGTCGGGCATGGTATCTGGGGTGACAAGCTGCCAGAAATGGCGGAGAAGGCGGGGGTTAAGGACAATTTTATCTTTGCCGGATATCAGCCCTGGGAAAAGGTTCCTGTATACTGCAGCCTTTTTGATATCGGACTTACGCCGTATCCAGCCGAGATGGGAGTTGGACGATACAGGTCGTCGATGAAGTCGCTTGAATATTCCGCAGCCGGGACGCCGGTGATCATAACCAGGTGCGAGGGCGTATCCGATATAGTCGAGAAGGGCGATTGCGGCCTTGTCATAGATCCCGCAAGCAATACTGAGCTTTCAGATGCAATCATAAGGCTTCTAAAGGATCCTGCGCTCCGCGAAAGGCTCGGGAAGAATGGGCGCAGGCTTATAGAGGATAACTATACTTGGCGGCATATTGCAATAAGGATGCTTGAAATCATGTCCAAAGCCAAGTCGAAAAAGTAATCATTCCCGGATGACATAAGAGTTTTTTTCGGGCGGTAATCTATCATTTCTTCGAAGGATGCATGGCATGAGGGAAATAATCAAGAGAATACCGGTGGTCGGACCTGCGATAACTAGGATTCATAGGAATTTGTTTTTCAAGCAAAAACCTTTTCCGGGATCTGAGGGTTACTGGATCCAAAGATATGCCACAGGGGGAAATTCTGGGGAAGGATCGTATAACAGGCTTGCAGAATTCAAGGCGGAAATAATCAACGGGTTTGTAAAGGATAATAGGGTCACTTCAATAATTGAATATGGGTGCGGTGACGGGAATCAATTGAAACTTGCAGAATATCCATCATATGTGGGTTTTGACATAAGCCCAAAGGCGATAGAAATATGCAGTGATTTCTTTAGGAATGACAAGACCAAGAGTTTTAAGATGATGTCTGAATATATGGGGGAAAAGGCGCAATTGACGCTTTCAATGGATGTTATCTATCATCTGATCGAGGATGATATTTATAATTCCCATATGGAAAGGCTGTTCAGTTCGTCGGAACGATTTGTTATTATATATTCATCGGATTATGACGATGAACATATATATCATGAAAAACGCAGGAAGTTCACCAGATGGGTTGATGCATTTGCCTTAAACTGGAAACTTAAAAGCCATATTCCGAATAGATTCCCATTCAATGGCAGAGATCAGACTGGATCGCTCTCTGATTTCTATATATATGAAGCAAGTAGAGATTTAGTCAATAAATAATCGGGGTAACGGGAAGTGGCTGTAATTAAAGAGGATTCCATGAAGAAAGGTATTCCTGGTAAAGTATTCAGCTTCGGATATTGGCGGAACCTCTTTTCGCATCGGAAACCCTTTCATTACGTATTTTTGAGGATCATGAGGATTGCTGGGCTGGGCCCGTTCATCAAATTCGACGCAGGCGGGTACAGGCTATATCTCTTTCCTACGTCGATATCTGCCGATCTTTGGCTTCTGCCGGGTTCGCGCCCATATGATATGCTGCCTTGCATACGTCCGGGAAATATCGTTGTAGATGTCGGAGCTAATATCGGTACAACCGTCATCTCCGCTGCCCTCAGGACAGGGACTGGTGGAAAAGTCTATGCCTTTGAGGCCCATCCTGAGATATTCGGATATCTGAACAGGAATACTTCCTTGAACGGACTTGCCAACGTATCAACATTCAATGTTGCTGTCGGAGATGGAGAAGCCCCGGTTTCTTTCAGCGATTATGAGGAGGATGAATGCAACAGGATAGTGGACGACAGGGAAGGAATTCCGACAAAAGCCGGGAAACTGGATGACTTGCTCCGAGATATCGGAAAGATAGATTTGCTCAAGATCGATGTAGAGGGCTATGAGCTGTTTGTCCTTAAAGGAGCCATGGAAACGCTGAAGAGGACAGGATGCGTCAACGTTGAAATTTCAGAACAACATTTCGTCAAGTACGGATATCATGCAAAAGACGTCTTTGACTTCATATGGAAATCAGGATTCAAATGCTTCAGGCTGTTCGATGACAGGAGATGTGAAGAAGTTTCAAAAGACACATGCAATCTTAGCGGATATTATAACATAATAGCAGTCAGGGATATCCATTATATAGATTCTCTGGTACATGTTTCTAAGCAGGAGGGGCCTGAAATGGAGAAATCAACATGAAAATACTATTTGTCTATCCGGACATACAGAGGAATTTGGCGCCGCAGCTTGGGATATGCATGCTTTCAGCGGTTGCAAAGGAGGAGGGAAGCGAATGCGAGGTCATTGATTTCCACAGTACCCCAAGGGGAGAAGAGCTTGCAGCGTTCAAGGAGAAGATGTCATCATACGAGCCCGACATCCTCGCTGTTTCGTGCAGGACTAACGAATGGCCTCTTGTCAAAATTCTCTTCGAAGGCATGGAAAGGGGGAGGCCGATCAGGATTTTCGGAGGACCTCATGTCACCGCGGTACCAGATGAAGTGCTTGAAATAGCAGACGTGTCGGTTATAGGCGAGGGGGAGGAGACCTTCAGGGAGATACTGAGAAACGCGAGGGACGGAAGGAGTCTTGACGATATCAGGGGAACGCATGTCTTCAAGGAAGGGAAGATAATCAGGAACGAACTGAGGGAGCTTGTATCCGATCTTGACACTCTGCCGATCCCGGACTGGAAGATATTCGACGACACCTATTATCTCAGTTCGCCCCTTTCCAGGCATTTTGAAAAAGGGGAGAAGATAATTGGAACCTTCGAGGGAAGCCGCGGCTGTCCCTTTTCATGCGCCTATTGCAACAACAACTTCCTGAGAAAGCTTTTCAAGGGAAAAGGTGCATGGAGGCGTGAGAAGTCGCCTGAAAGAATTATTAGGGAAATAAGGCTGTTCAATGAGATCTATAAGGCAGAAGGACTGTTCTTCCTGGATGAAGTCATACTTACAAATACCGACCGGCTTGCGAAGTTCGGTAAAACATACAGGAAGGAAATTGGACTTCCCTTCTTTTTCATGGAAAGGCCCGAGAACATGACTGATGAGAAAGTCAGGCTCATCAGGGAGGCAGGCGCAATAAGAGTACACATTGGCATAGAGTCCGGCGACGAGGAAATGCGCAGGAATCTTCTGAACAGGCTGCATTCGCAGGAAACTATCATATCCGCTTTCAGGACGGCACGGAAATACGGACTGCGCAGCCACGCGTTCACCATGGTCGGGTTCCCTGGCGAGGACAGGGATACAATTTTCAGGACGCTTGCGCTTCTGAAGGAGGCGCGGCCCGATTCGGTCCAGACGACTACATATTATCCGATGAGAGGGACGGATCTCTATGACCGGCTTGTCAGGGATGGATATTTCAATCCCGAACATGCCATAATGGGAAATTTCTATGGTGAATCAAGCCTTAATCTTGACAAAGCCCATAAGGCAAGGCTATTCAAATACCAGATGCTTTTGTCAAACTACAGAAGCCGGCTCCTGTATCTGATGGTGAAGTATGACATGAATGAATCGTTCTTCGGGCTCTACAGGTACTGGCAAGGAGCGTGCAACATTCTCAGGACAGATGGATTTCCAGCCTTAACTGTCAGGATTGTTGCAAAAATCAGGTCGTGCGCCGGGTTTCCAAAATCTGCCGATAGGCGCTGATCAGTTTTCCAACTGTGGCCTCGGTACTGAATTTCCTCCCAGCCATTTCCACACCTTTCTGCCCCATTTTTATCCTAAGTTCCGGATCGCCAGCAAGTGTTGAAATGGCTTTGGCGAATCCCTGTACGTTCTCGGATTCGACAAGGAACCCGTTAACTCCGTCTTCCACAATTTCAGGAAGGCCACCTACTCTTGATGCAATGATGGGAAGCCCGGTGGCGGAAGCTTCTGCCGCAGACATGCCGAAAGATTCGCGTCTCGATGGCATTGCCAGGATATCTACAGAATGATAGAAGGCCCTCATGTGTTTCTTGCCCTCAATGCGTCCTAGCCATTCTACGGAGTCTGCTACACCGAGCTGATCTGCCATTTTTTTAAGTTCGCTCTCCATTGCACCGTCGCCGGCAATCCTGAGGAGGATATCCTGTTTGCTGATGGACTTTGCGGCGGCGAAGGCTTTCAGAAGGATGTCGGGTCCCGAAAGGGCATAGAGTTTCTTCGCAAAGCCAATGCATATCTTTCCATTGCCGGGCCTTGCCTTTTCTGGAGGATGAAATTCATGGATGGGCCAGGAGATTACTTCAATTCTGATCTTGGGGGATATGTATTTTCTTGTCTCTCCTGCGAGATATTCCGATACGGAGATGACAAGACTGGCCTTTGAGAGGATGTATTTACGAATCAGGGTGGATTTGAAACTTGCTTCGGCTCCTGAGTCAATGTCAGAACCCCATACTGAGACAATCAGTGGGGAAAGCCCGTTCACTAGCCTCATGGAACCGATGCTGGAAACCGAGAAAAGTCCAAACAGATGATATATGTCGGGTCCTATCTCCTTGAATAGCTTTCTTATCCTTCGGATATTGATCATCTGCTTAAGCGGATTGCCATCATATATTGGCATCTGATGCATCACGACTCCCTTGATTTCGGCATGATATGAAGATACCAGATGAAGTTCCACTCCTCCCGACGAGGCAAGGCTTTCAGTGATCCTCTGCGTATGCGAGGAAATGGCTTCTGATATCATGCATATCCGGATTTTGGATTTTTCCATTACTTGGCTCCTCCTGCAGATGAATTTTTCCAGGGCAGCAGGGAGATGTAGGCCCATCCGCCGGGGTCGCGGTGTGATAACCGTTCAGTCATCCCCTTGATCCTGTCCTGCATTCTTGCGTGGCGGGAGCATGGTATTCCTGTTATTCCGCACATTAGACAACTCCCGCCAAGTTCTTGACATATGGGATACGCTTAACTATATACGACAATTCGTCAATTTTCAGCAGTTTTGCGGCGAGGATGAAGAGGATGCATCCAGTCAGCGATACGATAGAGAATCTCAGGACTGTCGGCATTTCGAGGTTCTTCAAGGTGAATTTCGCAAGACTCATGCCTGTTCCCATGATTACTGCGCAGGCTGCCATCTGCGGGATAAAGGAATAGAGCTGCGAGAAGGAAACAGAGGGGTGTTTCACTTTCAGGATCGTAAAGACCAGGAGGGCAGAGAGAAATGCTCCTGCCGAAACTACCGACACCAGCCCGTATATGCCTGCGAACTTGGCGGCGATGAAATAGAAAGGGAGAATGAAGAGGCCGAGGGCTATACCAGTAAAGGATATGGCCTTCGTCTCGTGGTAGACGAACAGAACCCTGCTGCCTATGGAAGAGAAGCAGTTGGGGATGATGATGAATGAAAGTATGAGAAGGATGTTGGCCATGACCGTACAGGACTCGTCGGTGAACTTGCCGTATCTGAAGAGCAGGTTGACGATGTCTCCCGACTCGAAGAGAAGCAGCATGTTGAGAGGAAGGATCATGAATATCATTACCCTAAGGGATTTCAGGAATGTCTGGAAGACAGTCTGCTCGTCTTCGTCGAGTCTCTGCTGACCCATGAGAGGGAATACTGCGGTAGCTATGGGGCCTGCAATGAAGGCGATGAGTGATCCCACCACGAACAAGGAAAGTTCGATAAGCGTAATAACGCCCTGCCCAGGCAATTCCGAGGCGATGTTCCTCTGTACGAAAGGATGTATCCTTGAGAAGGTGGATTCAAGTATGACTGGCCAGGATAAGAGGATTGTTGATCTGATAAGAGGATTGCCAAGTTCCCATCTGTTCCACTTCCACCTGAGTTTGCTGCTTATTCCTATGATGAGGATGAAGACGCCGAGGATTGAGCCTGCCAGATTTCCGTAAATGAGTCTTTCTATGCCCCATGAGTCGGGGAGCATCCAGATTGAGACGAGAGAACTCAGGGGAAACATCAGGGAGGCAAGCGATGGTATGAAAAAGTCGCGGTATGCATGGTAGAAGGATATGTATATCAGGGATAGGCCCATGAGAAGGACAGCTGGCGACAGCAGTTTTGAGAACCATACCGCCAGTTCCAGCTTTTCGCCATGGAATCCGCTGAAGAAAAACGGTATCAGCCATGGAGCTAGGATGAAATAGGCGATGGTCATGATCCCCATTGCCAGCACTGAAATGTTCAGGAGGGCCGAAATGTCCTTGGATGCTTCTTCGGATCCGACGTCGGATATCCTCTTCTGGAATACTGGGATGATAATTATGAAGAGGATGCCACCTATGAAGAAGTCGCTCAGCTGCTGTGGTACGAAGAAGGCGGCGAAGTAGGCGTCGCTGGCGTCAGTGGCTCCGAAGCAGGCCGCCATGGAGCTTCTTACCGCAATTGAAAGGATGCTTTTCAGCAGGGTGATGAAAAGCAGGAAAATCGATACATGGGAAATCCTTTTCAGGGAAAAATCCATAAACATCGCTTTCCATGATGTAAAAAATTACAAGGCAGATCAACAATGTATGAATGTACATCTTCCTTCGGGTATTTACGAGTTTGAGATAAACACTGTGGCTGATTTTGCATATGATCTGCGAAGCAGGAGTTCCGTGCCGGAATCTGTCAATGAATTTCAAGGGTCCGGAAATTTACTTTTCGTGTCCGGCATGCTAGTTTTCAAATGTTCCATTGAATATCCATAGACATAAAATATTTTGAGGGAGCTTGGGATACGACATGATAAGGACACTTTATAGGGTTTTCAACTCATATTTGCTTCCGTTGAGCCAGAAAATAGTATATGGTGACCGACCAGGATTTGAATCCTTGCTGCTGGTCTTCAGATATGCTCCATGGAGGACAGACCGGGAATTCCTGGATACATACGGTAAAATAAAGGATTTTACCATGGTAGACATATACCGCTGCCATGAGTTATGGCAGCTTGTCGGCGAAACGTGCAAACATACAAGCGGCGATCTGATAGAGGTTGGCGTCTGGAGAGGCGGTACGGGCGCCCTGATAGCGAAAAGAGCCTCCATGTCCATTCCTGGGCAGACAGTTTTCTTGTGTGACACCTTTTCGGGCGTGGTAAAGGCCGGAAAGGAAGATTCAAAATACAAGGGAGGTGAGCACCAGGACACTACCGAGAAGATTGTTGAAGGGCTCTTGACCAGGATGGAACTCTCCAACGTGAAGGTGCTCAGGGGTGTTTTTCCGGAAGATACGCAGAGTCTTGTTGAAGGCAGGACATTCAGGTTCTGCCATATAGACGTGGATGTTTTCAATTCAGCAAGGGACGTGTTCCAATGGATATGGAACAGGCTGGAAGTTGGAGGTATTGTGGTATTTGATGATTACGGGTTTGGCCAGTGCGACGGAGTGATGAAATATGTCAATTCTATAAGAGCCATGGACGGAGCGATGACCGTCTATAATCTTAACGGGCATGCAATTGTCGTCAAGACGGGACCTGTGTCCGGTACGAAATGAACTTTTGAAAGACAAACAGAACTGCTGCGAGATGTAATATGTCCAGAATGATTCGAAGGATTTCGTCATTTGTGAAAAACTCAGCGTTCTTCCTCTCCGGGATCGTTTTCATGTTTTTCTACAAGGTAAAATATCTCCTGTTTGGATACGGAGTCACCAGGGTTTCTTCGCTTGAAGAGATGGAAAGGATAATAGAATATGACATTTCAATTGTGGATGAATACTGGATTTCCAGCCTTGCGAAATACGCAGGAAGCGGCAGCGGTATCTCCATCGAAGGCCGGGTGATACTTGAAATAGGGCCAGGATACGATCTGGGAACCGGATTGTATCTCCTGTCAAAAGACATAGCGAAATATAATGCGGTTGATGTGAATAACCTGATCCATTCGGTGCCATTCGAATTCTATGAGAGGTTCATGAAGAGGATTAATGCTGATCCGGACAAGTCTGCTCTTCTGGAATATCAGCTGAAGAGGACGATGTCAGGACGGAATGACAGGTTGAACTACGTGTGCAGCGCCAATCCCGATATGGTTAACATATTCGGACGTAAAAGCATAGATTTAGTATTCAGCCATTTCTCGCTTGAACATGTGAACGACTTGCATAAGATGCTTTCTCAGCTGGACCAGGTTGTCAGGCCGGGAGGCGTTCTGGTCTCAAGAATTGATTTCCTTACCCATTTCAGATGGTTGAGGAACCTGGATCCGCTGAACATGTACAGGTATGGTGCGGGATTCTACGGACTTTTCTCGTACAGTGGAATGCCAAACAGGAAAAGGCCTTTTGAATTTGTGGAGCTTTTCGAGGAAAATGGGTGGGATGATGTCCAAATGACTCCATCAAGCCTCCTTGATGATAAATATCTGAATGAATCCGTTCCTTATCTGCACAGCAGCTTCAGCAATGAAAGAAACCAGATGCAGATAGCTTCTGCAGTCATCTGCGCTACAAAGTCCAGATGATGCCCCATCCTCCTGCCAATCCAGATATGTGTAATTTAATTCCTGGGCATATGTTTCAGGCTTTGCGCAGTATTTCCAAGATAATAGGAGAATAGATAGGCGAATCCTATGATCTTGAAAGTGACCAGGGCCTTCAGCATATTGAACCCAGTCCGGAATATCCTGAACAAAAATCCCCGTCTCGGAGCGAATTCCTTGCTGAACCCGTCGTTAAGCTCCAGGATGAGTTCTGGATTCCTGAATCTTACCGTAGCGGAATTCCTACCCTTGGCATATGCCAGTCTCATGAGCTTGGAGAATGTCTCGGGCATCGGATGATATGCCCAGGTATCCGGAGCGACGCAGACCCTCAGTCCAGACTGTCTTACCCTGTGGCGCAGATCAGGATCTGTTCCCGCTATGATGTCCGGGTTCTCCCAGCCTATATCCTTGAACAGTTTTTCAGGCATGCATAGGCACATATGAGATACCATGTCGCTGTCAACAAGTTCTTTCTGGATCGGGAAAAGAGAGCGGGGTACCTGTTTTGCAGAGGTTTTCTGGAACCAGTTTGAATTGTCGGGGATGAGCTGTGAAGGGCCGGTCATGCCAACATCTTTCCTTTCCAGGAAAGGTCTTAGGAGGTTCTCGATGACTTTGTCGTTTCCGAGGGTTACGTCATCATCGATGAAGACATAGAAATTCCCTGAGGCCTTTTTGACACCCTCATTCCTGGCCTTGCCGTTCGGGGAGACTCCGACAACGACGATGATTTCAAAAGGAGCCTGGGTCTGGTTCCCCAGCTGTTCCTTGAGCATTTCGACATTGCCGTTGCGTTTCCCGTCGAAGGAAGGGATAATTACGGAGACCTTCAGATCTGTCGATGATGATTTCATTTTTTCAGAATATATACCGTGCCTTCCGTTTTTTTAAGCGATTCCGCTAGGGGAAGCAGAATCACGAGTTCCTGTTCCTCGGGAATATTGCCCGGAGGGATGCTGTTGAAATATACCAGTATTCCGTTCTTCCTGCCGAGGTTGTCCCTCATTTCTCCTATGTCGGAGCTGAATCTTACGCTGAGCCTGCGCTGCGAGTACTTTTCCGGTATCGGAAGCGTGATCTTGCCGGTCAGGAAAAATATCGCATCGGATGCGTTAGAATATACCGGAATATCTTTTGGGAGTGATTTTATCATTTTAACTATCTCCGAGCCGCTCCATTCTTTCGAGTGGTAGCCGAAGCCTGAATTGAATGTGCCTATCCCGAGCATAAGACCTCTCGCCGGATATGAGACAAGGAAGCAGGCGGCGATTACTGCTATTGCCATCCTGCCCCATTTCGTATCTGTAATCCTGTATGTTCTAAGCAGGAAGAACGGGAATATCACTATGAATGAAACTGTCACTGGATGAAGCAGCCGGAAGCATAGTGTGGTCTTCGCGTCGAAGAACGTTATTACGATCATTATGAAGAGGAAATAGACAGTGCTGAAGATGAGCAGCATCTTTACAAGGAGCGGGATGTTAGAGAATATGTTTTTCAGCTTGTGCCTAGACCTGAACAGGATTAATGACACAACTGAAAATGCAACTAATGCAATTATGGGCGGAATAAGTTTCCCTCCTGGGCCAAACCTTAGTGATTTCAACGGTTCGATGACCTCATTCGGGAAAAAGAATGAGAGCAATGTGCGTATGAGCTGGTTCAGATGCGCCGAGTTTGGCGGATGGAATATGAATTCTCGGTTTGTGGCGGAGCCGGCGCTGAGGATGTTCCTGCAGAGCCAGAGGGTTTCCAGGAAGGAGCACGCAATCCCGAAGATGACGATGTAGAAAAACCTTTTCCTGAAAGACGCCTTCTCGTGGAAAAGGAAGATAATAAGTGCGCCTGAAAGGACAACCGCAGCTCCTGCATATCTGGCAAGCATGGAAAAGGATACTAGAATTCCAGACAAGACAAGATATTTCATCTTGTCTGTTTCAATGAACCTGGACAGGAACAGGAATGCTGAAAGGGTGAAGCAGAGGAAAAGCGGTTCTGTCCACGCCATTGAGTGGACAAGCAAGTTCGACTCTGAGAAGACGAAGAGCACGAGGACGGGGATGACAGCGTATGGCTCGTTCTTGAAGCATTGTCTTGAGACGAGGGAGAAAAGGAATATGTTCAATCCGAAAAGGATGATGTTCAGATATCTTGCCGTGTCAGCAGGATCGACTCCTGCAATTCCGGGCATTGAGAGCAGGAACGAATAGAGGGGGGGGAAGTGGGTGAGCGGTCTGTTTCCGTCAAGAGTGACTGTCAGGCCGTTGCCATTGATCAAGTTCCTTGCGGCATCGATGTATGTTGTGGAATCAGGGGAGATGCCGATGCCGAAGGGGGTTGACGCGAGCAGGATCAACGAACTCACAAATGCAACCGTCAAATATGCCAGAAGCGTTTTATCATGGCAGAACCGGTATTCTGATTTCATGGGACGGCTCGTTCTGTCTGTTTTCTTCGGGTTTCCAAATGGTATAGAAGCATGATGATAGCCAATATGAACCAAAACGCCTCCATGTTGATGATAGTATAGAAGTTTGTTACTGTCATCCCATGTATTAGGATTCCAACATGTCCTCCAAGGAAACCAAGGGAAAGCCCCTTATAGAATTCATCGTTGGAATTCCAGTAGAAAGTTAGTACGGAAAGCAATATGATGAGATTTAAATATAGGAAAACTGCAAGCCCTATGAAACCTGTGTCATAAAGTTCAATGACATACTGATTGTCAAAGTAAAATAACGGGATTGAGCCTACGCCATGTCCGAGAAGCGGATGTCTCATCATTTCAGGGAAGGTATTTATCCATGCGGTGTAGCGGGCGTTCATCGAGGAATCCGCTTTGGGCCCCTTTTCCATAACCTCCCCAATGGAAGAAAATTGATATTTGATATCATCATTATGCTTGTTGACGAGTATGCCGGCCATCTGGTTTGTAACAAAAAAGCTTCCTGCAAAATACAGGGAAAAAAACAAAGCTATGCTTGCCATGATTATTATAAACTTCCTGCTTCTCGAAACGAATAGAATTGTTAAGAGAATAAAAGGAATGCTGACATAGGCCCCGCGGGATTTTGTCATTATCAGCGCAAAAATGAATAAACTGGTTAGTGCGATATAAATTGTCATCCACTTCTTATTCCGGCTATGGATGAAAAGTCCAAGGGAAACTCCTAGGATTATCAGATAGAAGTCGGCGAGAGTGTTAGCTCTTCCAAGTCCGGCCGTAGCCGTAGCCCCACCTCTGGCCAGATCTGTAAGAGGAAATAGCATGGATTGGGTAACTCCTATCATTGCCACTATTGCCGCTATTCCTAGAAAAAGCCGTATAGACAACCATGCATCGTCCCTTGTCTCCATGAGATTGAAAGTCATGAAGAAGATCCAGAAATATTCCAGTCGCTTCATTGAGTAGAGGATCCCGTTTTTGAGCTGGACGGTATCCATGAAATAACCGAGTATTGTGGCAAGGACAATTACTGCGGACATGGCGAGGATGGGCTTGTATAGAGGACAGTCCTTTATGCTGGAGAGAGTTCTTGTTTTTGCCCTATTTAAAATCCAGCCAATTGAAACCAGGAGCAGGATGACATCTTCGTATCTCATTGTTGCGGTACGTACCTTGTCACCTTTGCCTACTGGAAGGTCTGTGGAGATCATTATGAAGAAAAGCATTATAAATAGGCCTAATCTCGGAAAGTAGAAAGTGGCGAGGACTAGAAATACTCCTATAAGGATAATTACCGGCAGATAAGGATTGTCGGGGGATATGGATACGAAGCTTCTGACACCTCTCTGTGCTTCGGCCAAGGTCGTGGATGGGGCTCCAAAGACATCAGGGATCATGGCGCACATGAACACGCATGACAATAGGAGATAGTTTTTTAGTTTTTCAGTCATAATAAATATTAAATACAAAGTATTGAATATCTATCAATATAGCGCAAAATATTTTCTTAGCATCTCCTGTACGCTGTATCCTTGCGACTTTGTTTTTCCACATGAACCTATCTTTGACCTGGCATCGGAGGAAGAGCTGAGTTCGAGGATTCTGGAGGCTATTGCCGCCGCATCTCCTGGGTTTACAAGAAATCCATCTTTTTCATTTTCGACTATTTCAGGGATGCCACCGACATCGGAGGCGATAGCTGGAAGTCCTGACGCCATGGCTTCGAGCAGGGACAATCCGAAACCCTCATAGAAAGAAGGCATTACGAAAATATCTGCGGCTGAAAGGTAAAGGCATATATCGTCGGTGTGCCCATAAAGCTTGAAAACACCCGAATTGATAAGATCCCTATTAGCTCCAGCAAGTTCCTGCATAAGAGGCCCATCTCCTGCAATCCCAAGCTTGAGGCTCTTGTTTGTACTATATGCCTGTCTAAATGAGGATATGAGTACGGAATGGCCCTTTTCATGGGACAGTCTGCCTGCGTTAAATATCAGAATGTCGGATTCTGAAAGACAGAGGGTTTTTCTACTCTGGGACCGGAAGGCATTGTCAAGGTTGAACTTTGCAAGATCAATACCATTTGGAACTATTACGGTATCCTCGATGGTGGACAATTTCAGCCCTATGGATATATCCCTTTCACTCCTGCTCAGGACAGTAAGGAAGTTCTGTCTTCTGCCAGCGATGCGTTCGGCAACAAGAAAAGGATATTTGCCTATAGATAATGCCGGAACGCCCTTTATCCTGCTATCTGCGGAATAGATTGTCCCATGAGGGGTGTGTATTATTCTGGGTATGCCGGCTTTTGAAGCAGCAAATCTTCCAAGGAAACCAGCCTTTGAGGTATGGGTATGCACGACGTCGAATTTATTGGCTATGAACTCCCTTTTAAGGTGCAGGTAGGCCATTAAGTCATTAAAAGGGTTTATTTCCCGCCCAAGAGAAGGTATGAGTTTTATCTTGCAATCAGGCTTTAAGTCATCAAGTTCATTATCAGAAATATTCTGAGGACCTGCAAACAAGGTGAATTCAAACTGGTCTTTTCCACCATGGATTATTGAGCGGACGATATGGCTGGCTCCGCCCTTCACCATCCGCGTAATTACAAGTCCGATTTTTTTCATCAAACTGGACCTTTCCCATAGAAAAGTTGAAGTAGGACAAGCCTCCGGCTTGTTTTTGCGCAAGCCGGAGGCTTACGCTACCTTCCGGAATCGAACTTTTGAAATGGTATCGCCTAATTGAATTAACTTAACTTTCAGCTTATGGTAACCTCTGAAAATTAGCATGTCGCGCGCAAAAGTAAATATTGACTGATGTTTACGTTCAAATAACCGGAAAACATGATTATGCCGGAACCGGGAAGAATATTCAAGGTGTTAAGGTGCCCGTATTGCCACTCCAAGCTGATTGACAGCCCGGGAGATTCCCTTTCCTGTACTACCTGCAATGAAAAATATTTGATCCAGGAAGGTGTTCCTTTAATGCTTTCCTCTTCAAAACAGGTCGAACTGAAGAAAAAGATTTCCGAGTGGCATGATTCTGAAGTGATGCCAGGATTCTTAAGTTACGACACTATCCAGCGTTTAAAGTCTCCGGCGCCATTCAAATGGTTCAAAAGACAGAGGGTGTTGAAGAAGATATATGATGAAATGAGCCTTGAAGGAATCTATATTGATGTTGGAGGGACAGGGGAACTGGATCATCCGGCAATTTTCTGTGCAAATTTGGAGTATGGACCCCATACCCAGCTGGTCTGCGATGGGCAATTCCTTCCATTCGAGGATGGCAGTGTTGATGGAGTGTTCATCATGCTTGTCCTTGAACATGTTCCCGATCCATTTGCAATAACAAATGAAATAAAACGTGTCCTGAAAAAAGGTGGATTCGTGGTTGCTACAGTACCTTTCATGCAGGTGCTTCATGAAAATCCAAAGGATTACTTCAGGTTTACTCCAGATGGAATTAGACGGCTTTTTGATGGCTTGGATGAAAAAAAGCTTGAGATTGCTTCAGGGCCGACAGGAAGTCTGATCTGGATTTTGAAGGAATACGGGGCTCTCCTATGCCCGTTTTCCAATAATCGGCTGATATATGCTTCGGTGCGCGAGCTGCTAGGATGGATTTTATATCCGCTTATTCTACTCGACTATTATCTGTTGACAAAAAGACGTGCTGAAAAGATGTCCAGCTATTTCTTTTATATGGGCAGGAAATAAAAATAATGAAAAATCATTATGATGCGATTGTTACGGATGCATCCCAGCGGGTGTCTCTTGAACTGACACGGGCCCTTGGGGAAAGAGGGCTGCGGATCCTCAATGTTGAAAAGGAATGCTATCGGAAATCCGCTATTTCCTCCAGTTCCAGATACTCTTCTGGTTTTGAACTGGTACTAGATTATTCTTCAGACCGATTTCTTGAGCTTTGCGAAAAGGCTACGACGGTTTTTCCTGTATCCACAAATACGAACATAGCTGTTTATAATAAGGCGGTCGTTCGATTCCCGGAGAAATTCCTGCTTCCTCCCCTAGAAACATTCTACAAGGCTAATTCCAAGCCGTCTTCCATGGGTATTGTAGCAGAATTAGGCATACCCTGTCCAATGACATTAACTTTAAAGAATGGGGGGAATCCACCTAAGGCCCTAAATGACTATGGATTCCCTGTCGTGTTAAAGCTTGCCAACGATGAAAATCTTGCGCTCGAACCACAGGATAGGTATGGTATTGCAGGATCTGAAAAAGATGCTGAGAAACAGTGGAACCGCCTCAAGGTTCACGGTAAGGACATCCTTGTTCAGGAATATCTTTCAGGAGGAGGTTTCGGATGGTCTGCGATATATGACAGGGATAACAGGTGTTCGGCTGAAATCACCCATATGCGCCTGAGGGAGTACCCTGTGTCAGGCGGGCCCAGTTCATACTGCATGACAGTCAAGGATGATATTATTTCCAGCTATGGGAGGAAGATTCTCGATCATTTGAAATGGACCGGGCCGGCCATGGTGGAATTCAAGAAGAACTCAAATGGCGAAATCAGGTTCCTTGAAATAAATCCCAGATATTGGGGTTCTCTTCCTCTTGCCAGGCATGCCGGAATAAATATTCCGTATATTCATTATCAGCTGTTGACTGGAATTATAGGAAAATTAGATGGCAGGTACATGGGGGGTGTCAAGACTAAATTCCGGGGAATGGACTTAATGGCGGGATTACAGGAGTTAGAAAAGTCATCTGGCAAGATAGGTTATTCTTTTAAGTTCATATGTGATTTTCTGAATCCATTCATATCTGATGGAATTTTTTCGTTGAAAGATCCCCTTCCCGGTATTGTGTACGTGTGGAAAAACCTGTTTAGGAAATGATGGAGATGGCGACTATATGATAAAACTTGACATGCAGGTGCATTCATACCATTCCTATGATTCCATTTCATCTCCAGAAGCAATAGCTGAGACGGCGAGGAGAAAGGGGCTCAATGGATTTTCCATAACTGATCACAATGTCTTTCGAGTCGACTATGTCCAGCTTAGGCAGAAGTATCCTGACATGATAATGATACCAGGGATGGAAATTGGAACTGAGTTCGGAGACATGCTCCTATACTTCATAAAAGACGAGATAAAAACCAGGAAAGCTGAGGATGTTATAGATTTGGCGCATGAGCAGGGGGGGATAGCCGTACTCGCCCATCCATACCATCGGAGACATTACGATTATCCTGAAGCCATCCTGAAGAAACTCGACGGGATCGAGACGAGAAATGCACATAATATTGAAAATTCCAAAATCGCCGATGATCTGGGCGGGAAATGCGGGAAATGCATCACCGGTGGAAGCGATGCCCATTTCCTGTTTGAAATCGGGAATGGATTTACCCTTGTCGACTTTGATAAATCCAAGGCCGTTGACCTGCAGGAGCTGAAAGAAGCCTTCATAAAGAGCGCCAGTCCTGATTGCATCAAGGGTCCTTCCTGGACTTTTGTAGTGAGCCAGATGATAAAATATGCGAAAAGGATTCAGCGTCATCTTACGGGATGACGGATGGATGGATTTATTCGCCTTCGGCGAATTGTTGGATTAATGGATGATTGGGTTTGAACTCAAAGAAAAACTTGATATGTCCTTCTTCATGCAGATATTTAGAAAGTAGTTATGCGTTTCTTTCACGGGATCGTTCTATGCTTATGTAATTTGATAAGCAACCATCCAGCAATCCATTAATCCAATCATCCAAGGACTCCAGATATGTTTACTCGGCCCTGAGGACTTCGATTGGGTTCTGCTGTGCCGCCTTCCATGCCGGATAGGTTCCGAAAATTATACCGACCAGCCCTGAGATTATTATCGAAACGGCGATGCTCCAGAAGGTGTAAACCGTAGGCCACTGCGCGTATCGGGTGACGGCTTCGGAAATCCCGATTCCCATCGCGATGCCTATCGTGCCTCCGAGGAGGGTCAGGAAGACTGTTTCGATCAGGAACTGGCTGAGAATGTCCCTCTTCTTTGCTCCCAACGCCCTTCTGGTACCTATCTCCTTCCGGCGCTCATAGACATTCGCAAGCATGATGTTCATTATACCGACGCCGCCTACAAGCAGCGATATTCCTGCGATGGAGCTCATGATCACCGTGAATATGTTCTGCGTCTGCTCCCTCTGCTTGAGAAGTTCGAACGGTACGATGATTCCCCAGTCCTTCTCCTTCTGGTGGGTCTTGTCCATGTAGCCCTTTATCCTCTTGGCGGTATCGTCGATAAAAGCGATGTTCGTGATCTTGATTATGAAAACGTCGAACTCAATATGGGTGATCGTCATCTGGCGACGCCCTTGTCCCTGATATGCATTATATCCGAAAAGATTGTCCGATGTTGAGGCTGGAATTATTATCATGTCGTTGGGACTGTTCACTTCCGGAAACTGCGTCCCGAGATTGTTCTCCACTATCCCTATGACCTTGAAGAGTGCGCCTTCAACTCTGATCATGCTTCCGACAATGCCGGTTTTCCCGATCTCAAAGAGATTGCGTTTTATGTTTTTTCCTATGACGCATACGTTCGAATAGTTATCCTCGTCTATCGAATTAAACCATCTTCCTTCCAGGAGCTTGCATTTTGTGTCATCAAGAAAGCTGATGTCGACGGAGACGAGAAGCATGTCAAGGCGCGTGGTGCCCTTCAGGATCTTCTTTCTTGAATTCCTGAGGGATGTTATCCTTGCTACGTTGTCAAACTTCTTCAAGTTTGAAAGATCTATCTGAGTGAGCCCGTAGGTCTCCGTTATGCCGCCCTGGGTGGAAGAGCTGTCGCTCTTTCCGGTGACAGGGGGTTTTTTGCTGAACACTATGATCTTATCGATGCCCATGGCCTCGATCTGCGCCAGGGACTGCCTTTTTGCCCCTTCTGAAATGGCGACCATCGATATGACGCTCCCCACTCCGAAGATTATTCCCAGCGACGTCAGGAACGACCTGATCTTGTGGAGCAGCAGGTTATGGAATGAAAGCCTGAACAGATCGTTTACAAGCATGATAGTGTTATGTAGGTACGTCCTTTAGGATGTACCATTCTTTCCTTTAAAGCCTAAAATACATGGGACAGGCTAAAGCCCGTCCCTACTTGAATTCATGCCCCGAATTCCTCTTCTCCCACGACTCTGCCGTCCCTGAGATATATGACCCTGTCGAAGTAAGGCTTGAGTTCGGGATTGTGGGTCACCATGAGGATTGTCGCGTTTTTCTCCCTGTGAAGAGTCTTGAATAACTCCATGATCTCGGCGCTTGTCTTTTCGTCCAGGTTTCCAGTGGGTTCGTCCGCAAGAAGGAATGACGGATTATTGCTGAGCGCACGCGCGACTGCGACCCTCTGGCATTCGCCTCCGGACAGCTCGGTAGGACGGTGTTTGAGCCTATGGGTGAGCTTGACCTTCTCGGCGAGTTCGGAAGATATCCTGTTCCGCTCATGCTTTGGGACTCCGGCATAGACAAGGGGGACTTCGATGTTCTGCTGGACATTCAGATGCGGGAAAAGGTTGAAGCTCTGGAATATGAATCCAATGCATGAATTTCTAAGTTCGGCCAGCCTGTTGTCGGAAAGACGGCTTACTTCCCTGTCAATAAGATAATATTTCCCTTCGGTCGGAACATCCAGAAGGCCAAGAAGATTGAGAAGAGTTGATTTTCCGGAACCTGAGGAACCCATTATCCCTGCGAATTCCCCTTTTTTTACGACGATGTTGATGCCTTTCAGCACAGGCACGTCGTTCATTCCCATCCGATAGGCTTTCTTGACGTTTTCAAGCCTGACTATTTCGCCTGAATTTTCCATGGGTGGGCTGTTCATGTTTAATTTGTCTTGTTCTCGAACGGCCTGTAGAGATAGACCTTGTCCCCTTCGTTCAGCCCGCTCTTTATATGGACAAAATTATCATTTGAAATACCAAGTGTGACATTTGCGGTCTTAGGCTTGTCGCCTGTCTTAAGATAGACAAAATATTTTCCTTCCTCCTCAAATACCGATTCAATAGGGACCGCCATGATATCCTTCAGCGTCTGGGTGACAATTTCAATCTGCACGCTCATGCCGCTGACCAGCGCGGTGTTCTGTTCGTCCAGCTCAATCTCAGAATTATATATCTTGGGAGAAGTCCTATCCCAGAAAATCAGATTTACAGGCAGCAGTGCAATCTTGCTTATTTTCCCGTTCACTTTAAGGTTCGGTATGGAATCAGGAGTGATTATGACCTGGTCCGACATTGAGATTTTTGACCTGTACTGTTCGGGGAGGTCAAACTCCACGATGAGCTTGCTCATGTCCGGAATAGTGATCAGGACTTCCTTCCTCTTGATGTCCATTCCGACTTTCACTTCCAGCCCGCCCCCCCATCTTCTATTGTCGGGATCCCCGTAGGTCACTATGCCGTCGACAGGTGCGATGAGTTCCATGATGGCAAGGTATTCAAGGTGTTTCTTGAGGTCTCTTTCAATTTTCTTTTTGGCCTCCTCGATCTTGCTGATGGCGTTTTCCTTCTGTATCAGCTGGGATGCGGTCTTGATCTTTGTCTTGTTGAGGTTGAGTTTCGCCTGGTCCATGCCGTTCTGCAGCTGGCTTATCTTGTTCGGATAGGTGAACCTTTTGAAGATTTTGCGTTCAAGGATGGAGTTGGCATAGTTTATCCCCTCCCTTGTCGACTTCTTCTGGAGACCGTCAAGCTTCGTTTTCGCATCGTCCTCGTCTTCCTGCTTCATGAACACAGTGTTTGCGAAATCATCGTTTGAGGCAATGAAAGCGGACTTGGCGTCGTCCAGGAGCTTTTTGGCGTCGTCAACCTTCACGTCCTGCGCGTCATCGTCCTTCGGCCCTTCAAGCTTCCTGTATTTGCTGAATGCCGCTTCTGCGTCGTTCACGGCATCGACTGCTGTCTTTATCTCAGCCTGGTTTGAACTTTCCAGGATGAGCTTCTCCTGTACTGCTATTTCAAGTTCCTTCTGGGTGTTCTGGAGGTTGAGTTTGTATTCATCGATCTTTATCTGGAGATCCTCGGTCTCGAACTTGGCGAGGACGTCGCCTTTTTTTACTTTGGTGTTCTCAGGGAGGACCCAGTTCAGCTTCGTGTTGAACGCGGCTTCAAGGGCGAGCTTGTATTTGAGCTTGGCGTTCACATTCCCAGTGAGAAGCACGCTTATGGTCATCGGTCCTTTTTTGACTGTGTAATACCTGTCGAGAGCCTTGTTGGCGTCTTCACCCTTCTTGTCCACGGAGGAGAAGAGAGGGAAGATGAAATATGAAGCCACTGCCGTTATAATTATTATTGCGAGTGCCGCTAGCGCAAGTTTTTTCATTTTTACGGGAGACTGTGCTTATTGGTTATCTTTATTTTCTTTTTCTTTACTGTCTTTTACAGCCTTGTTGTCTCTTAAATTCGTCACAGGGAAGAGATTCTTGTCCTTGTAGAGGAGTTCCCCCATTTCCAGCACATCGGAGGCCGATCTGTTGATGTCGTATCCTACAAAGCCGTCCTTTGTCCCGGTCTTCTTGATGATGTTTATCTTCATGAAGAAGACAAGCTGTTTCTTGACGTCGCTCAGCTCAAGGGCGGTGAACAGATCCCCGATTATCCCCGGCATGTCCCCGAGGACGGGCGTTTTCCTGGTCGACTTTATGATGCCGTCCGAATAGAGCCCTCCGAGCAGGATTATCTCATTGTCTCCGGCTGTCAATTCAGTATTGATATTCCTTATCGCGATGACAGGATTGTTGACGACGATGTTGTTCTGGGTGGAGGATTCAAAGCGGGTTATGGAGCTCACCTCGGGATTTATGATAAGTTTTACGGAATCTTCGTTGATAAGGACAGGGGTGACATTCAATCTCACGCCGATTCTTTTGAAAAGGGTTGACGTCGTCACTGTGCCTCCGTTCACCTGTGTCTGTATGATCGGCACGTCTTCGCCGGCCACCATGCTTGCCGTCGTCCCCAGGTCAACCACGAGATTAGGCGATGAGAGGACTTTTGCGTCACGCGTGGTCTTGAGCCATTTCACGAAGAGGTTCAGATCCTTCAGGCTGCCGGCTGCGCTCCCCTTGGAATACGGGTAGAAATTGAATCCTGATCCCTGGTCGGGCAGCGGATTCTGGGTAGGGGCGCTCAGACTGTATCCGTACGTGCTGGTAAGCCCTTTTTTTGCATCGAACTTGTTGTATTCGACCTGGACATCCCTTTGCATTCCCTCATCTACCAGGACTTCGACTATCTTCGCTTCGACCAGGACCTGGGGGTTTTTCACATCCATCGCCATGAGGGCGCTCTTGAAATCTTCCGCTCTCGTGCTGAAATCATTGATCACAACCATGTTCTGGTCGGCGGATTCCTCGACTGTTCCGGAAGTCGACACCATTCCCTCAAGCGCGTCAAGTATGGCTTTGGATTTGACGTTGCGGCATCTGTAGATGACAGTGGACCTCTCGTCGGCGCCAGGAATGATTTTCAAGTAGGGAGCCATTTCAGGCTGTTCCTTGCCTTCCTGTACAAGATGCGAAGTCGGAACAAGGAGGTCCTCGATTTTACGGATCACCTCTTCCTTGTCCTTCTCCCTTGCCTGATCGGTTTTCGGGGCGTTTTCTTCTGCAGCACAGAGCCATGCCGAAAAAACTGTGATCCCGGCGCAGGAGAATATAAATCTTATAGAGTATTTTGAAATCATAGCCATTTGATTTTATTGCCAATCCCGTTAAACGTGCCAAAACCATTATTTATTGTGTTCAAACATCTAATCTAGCACAAAATCAGCAATAATAAAGAATATTCAGGATGAGAGCTTTTCGCCAAGCATTTTTTTGATGTTGGTGATGAAGGGTTTGCTTATTATGCCTTTTTCGGTAATGATTCCTGTTATCAGCTCATGAGGGGTGACATCGAATGCTGGATTGTATACTGGGACATCAGACGGGGCGGTAAGCCTGCCGAATCCGCGTCTTATTTCATCCCCGTGCCTCTCCTCGATAGGAATCCCTTTCCCTTCCTTTATCGAAATATCTACGGTCGAGTATGGTGCGGCGATATAAAATGGGATCTTATGGTATTTTGCGAGTATCGCAACTCCGTATGTACCGATCTTGTTCGCCGCATCTCCGTTCGCGGCGATACGGTCGGCGCCTACGATCACGATGTCTATTTTCCCCTCGCGCATCACCTGTGCCGCCATGTTGTCGCAGATCGTCGTGACATCCACTCCGGTTCGTTTGAGCTCCCATGCGGTAAGCCTTGAACCCTGGAGCAGGGGGCGTGTCTCATCAGAGTAGACCCTTATCTTCACGCCTTTTTCATGGGCGGTGTAGACGGGTGACAATGCTGTTCCGTAGTCAGCCGTGGCCAGGGCGCCGGCATTGCAATGTGTCAGCACCCCCATTCCGTTTTTCAGCAGCTTTGCTCCGTTCCGGCCGATGGACTTGCACATTTCAATGTCTTCAGATACAATTTCCAGGGCTTCCTGGAGGAGGATCTCCTTAAGTTTTTCAACATCACCAGTCCCATTTGCCACTGAGCTTTCAACTGCAGACACTGAACGGTTCAAAGCCCATGAGAGATTGACGGCAGTCGGCCTCGATGATGCCAGATAATCCGCGGTCTTGCGGATCTCGCGGAGGAATTCCGATGTCTTTTTCGATTTGCTGTGCTGTGAGACCGCTGCAAGCCCGAGAGCCGCGGCGCATCCGATTGCAGGTGCGCCCCGTACGACCAGGCGTTTTATGTAATCAAAAATTTCCTGCCGATCGTCCGTTTCAACGTATATCAGCCGCTCCGGAAGCAAGGTTTGATCTATCAGCCTTAATTTCCCCGGCAGTAAATTTTTAATACTTTTTCCTGAAGCAGGAAAAAGTTTCTTTTCTGAATTAACCCATCTGACTGTTTCAAGCATTATGCCACCTGTTTTTAATTGTCATCTTCCGCCTAGTGTCATGTATCGCAAATACGCCGAATAAAATCATGTCTATTTTTGATGCGGATTTGGCTTGGATGGAACAAGGCGATACTGAAGTATCGTCGGTTCCGGCCAAGACGAAGGCCGCGCAAAAAGAGGCATAACCGTATTACGGCGTGGGTCTTTCGGCGTTCAGCCCGTCCGCCTCCGCACAACGATGCTTCAGCATCGCCTTAGCGGAGTCGTACAGACTGAACATCCAAAATCCCCCACGTTTTATTTCGGCCTATTTGCGATACATGACACTAGAACAATTCCTTGACCTCGGGTTTTTTCGCCATGTCGGCGGGCTTCTGGCCTTCCTTGTTCTTTGAATTCACGTCGGCACCCTTGTCAAGAAGGTATTTCACTATCTCCTTTTCGCCTTTTGCCGCGGCCTTGTGGAGAGGTGTGTCGCCCTTGGAATCAGGAGTGTTTATTTCCGCTTTATTTTCCAGTAGGAACCTTACGGCCTCGAGCTGTCCGGAGTAGGCCGCCTTGGCAAGGGGGGATTCCCCTTTTGCATTGGCAGTCCATACCGCCGCCCCGGACTTGAGGAGAAGTTCGATTATTTTCACATTGCCGGTCTGTGCAGCCCTGTGGACGGGCGCATCCCCGTTCACATTGGCGAGCTTGATGTCGGCTTTTCTTTTCAGCAGGACTTCAACCACCAGGTACTGGTTTGCGAAAATCGCATTATATAGAGGAGTGTTACCGAATTTATCTTTCTTGTTCAATATTTTCGGATATGCGGTCAGTATGGCATCCGCCCTGTCGGAGTTTCCAATCCGGATCGCCTTTGTCAGATCTTCATAAGCTTCGTCGTCCGAAAGCCCCTGGGTGACAGGTTCGGATTTCTTTTCAGGCTCCGTCTTGTCCTTCTTCACATCATTCTTGTCGGACTCAAAAGGCTTGCCATCTTCTGCATTCTTGTTTTCAGGCTTGGAGACCTTCCCTTTGTTGAAATCTCCGGAAAAATCCTTGTCTTGTGAAAGAACCGCAAAAGCTATGAAGGAGAAAGATGCAATGAGACAGTTTTTGAAATGCTTGTTCATGAATTCTCCCTTTATAAATTTTGGTTCAACAAAATTTATGTTTTGAAGATGAAATATACAGCGCCAAGCAGGCAAAGTCCCGCCCAGACATAATTTAACTTCATTCCTTCCTGCATATAGAACAGCGAGAACGGCACGAAGACCAGGAGCGTGATGACTTCCTGCATGAGTTTTAGCTGGGGCAGGGTGAGCGCGGAATGACCTATCCTGTTCGCCGGCACCTGCAGCATATATTCGAAGAATGCAATTCCCCAGCTTATAAGGGCCGCCACGACCCATGGCTTGCTGTTGAGATGTTTCAGATGCCCGTACCACGCGAATGTCATGAAGATATTCGACAGGGAAAGAAGGACTATCGTCTTTATAATTGCCATGGACATGAGACTTCTATCCTAATTTTTTTGTTGAACAAAAAAATATGATCGTTAAAAAATCTCCATCGGAGATGTGGCCGACGCTCTTCCTGATACGGCAGGAGGGACTGCCTTCATGGCCTTTTCAGCTGAACTGACGGCCAGGGCGAAGGCCTCCGCCATGAGGGCGGGATTTTCAGCAGATGCTATTGCCGTATTGACCAGCACCGCATCCGCTCCCATCTCTATTGCAGCGGCGGCATGGGAGGGAAGGCCCATTCCTGCGTCGATAACTACTGGTACGAGGGACTGTTCGATGATTATCCTCAGCATGCACTCTGTTTTAATGCCCTGGTTGCTGCCAATCGGGGAGCCAAGAGGCATGACAGCGTGAACTCCGACGTCCTCGAGTCTTTTTGCAAGTACCGGATCGGCGTTTATGTACGGCAGGACAATGAAACCCTTCCTCACCAGTATTTCTGCGGCTTTCAATGTCTCAATGGGATCAGGCAGGAGGTAGTGGGGGTCTGGATGGATTTCAAGTTTGATCCACCTGTATCCTGCGGCCTTGCCGAAATCCGCGATCCTCATTGCTTCTTCGGCGTTCCTCGCGCCGCTGGTGTTCAGCATAACGGTGATTGAACGGTCTATGGCCGACAGTATGTTGTCGGAGCGCCTGCCCGGTTCAACTCTCCGGAGCGCGACAGTGACAAGTTCGGTTTTTGAAGCCTTCAGGGCAAGCCGGAGTTCTTTGGATGACGAGAATTTCCCTGTACCTATGAAAAGCCTGTTCCTGAGTCTTTTTCCGGCTATGACAAGATCTTTCATTGCAATTACCTGTTTCAATTTCAAATTTCCGCATTAGTTTACTGTAGATTGACATATTTGCAACCTTGGAATTTTTATGAAAAGAATTTATCTGGACTACAATGCGACGACTCCTGTGAACGCCGAAGTGATGGATGAGATTCTGCCTTTTTTCTCCAAGGATTTCGGAAACCCATCAAGCCTGCACATGCACGGACAGAAGGCAAGAATTGCGCTTGACACTGCGAGGGAGCGGGTGGCGAGGGCCCTGGGATGTTCCAATTACGAGATAGTTTTCACGAGCGGTGGCACCGAATCAAATAATCTCGCAATTGCAGGATATCTGGCGAAATCAGCTGTAAAAGGTAGGACACCGCATGTTGTGACAAACGCTACGGAGCACAATGCAGTCCTCAATGTGTGCCAGCTCCTGGTGAAAAGAGGCGTCGAAGTCACATATCTTCCCGTTGATGGAGGCGGAATCGTGAACATCGACGAATTAAAATCCTCCATACGGGAAAATACACTTCTTGTAAGTATCATGTCCGCAAACAACGAGACAGGAGTCATACAGCCACTCGGAGATATTGTCAGGATCTCGCATGAGCAAGGAGTTCCAGTGCATTCCGACGCCATACAGGCGTTTGGAAAGATCCCGCTCAGCGTCAAGGATTTAGGAGTCGACATGCTGTCAATATCAGCTCATAAGATTTATGCTCCGAAAGGGGTGGGGGCTCTTTATCTCAGGAGAGGTATTTCAGTCGAACCCGTTGTCTGTGGCGGTTCCCAGGAGAAGGGGATGAGGGGGGGGACGGAGAATATTCCCGGCATAGTCGGACTTGGAAAGGCATGCGAAATGGCGGTGAAGAATGTTCAGGGGAATTTCATCAAGGACAGGATGCTGCGCGACAAACTTCAGTCGTCGCTGGTCAAGAATATCCGTGGAGCCAGGGTGAACGGAGATCCGGATAAAAGGCTCCCAAATACCCTAAGCATCAGCTTTTCCGGCATAGAAGCAGACGCGCTTGCGGTCAGGCTCGACATGGAAGGCATCTCAGTCTCAACCGGTGCCGCATGCAGTTCGGGCGCCTCCCAATCTTCACATGTCCTTAAAGCCATGGGAGTGCCGGCTGAGTTCTTAAACTCCGCCGTCAGGCTTTCCATAGGATGTGAAAACACATCCCAGGAAATTGACAGGGCATCCGAGATCATATCAAGAACTGTCTGCGAAATGAGGGGAGAATCCTCCTAGGAATTCACTTTGTCAGTGAATTCGCATATTTCAGCAGCTTGAGCCTTTCGCTGCGGGACATTTTCTGGAAAAGTTCGAAAATGCGTACCAGTTCCCTCCCTTTGTTCTGCTCCAGATAACGTGTGACTACGTCTCTTGCTGGGTCGGTCTCATACTTGCTGATGTCGATCTCTTCCTTTTCTGCAAGTTCATAGAGCTTCTTCTTTGCGAAGATTCCCGGATTCCTGGTTCTGTTCTTCCAATTTGAAATGCTCTGCTGGCTTACCCTGCAGCGTTCCGCCAGTTCCTGCTGTGACAGGAACAGTCCTTCTAGAAGTTCTCTTACGAGAAGATGCCAATCTATTTTCTTCATGGCTTCCCTCCTTTGTTGTTGCCCCCTGTTTACGCTCCGCAATACTTGTTTCTATAACCCCCTTCCGACTCTCATTATACAACAATTGATGGTAAAAGTTAAGAGGAGTGGTGACATGTGGTTGATTTTGATTGTATATTGTTGGCATTTAGGGGGTTGCACATTCGTCCATGGGTCTGTGGAGCGCTGTTTTGCGCTGTCCGCCCAGAGTGGCGCATGTGTCACGCGCCGGAGGCGCGCGGCAGCGGATGGAACAGTGGAGGTTCCCGAAAAAGCAGGAGTGTTTTATTTTCCCGGCGCGGGCTGATGGGGATGCCTTATGGGGCGCTTACCACATCAGTGATGACTACATTGGATACAGGCACGTCGTCGTGCATGCCTTTTGAACCTGTCTTCACCTTTGCTATCTTGTCGACAACATCCATTCCATTGACGACTTTTCCGAAAACACAGTAGCCGAAGCCCTCGGCGGAGTTGTCCCTGTGGTTGAGGAAATCGTTGTTGGAGAGATTTATGAAGAACTGGGCTGTCGCGCTGTCGACGACCTGGGTCCTCGCCATGGCGATGGTGCCGCGGTCGTTCTTGAGCCCGTTGCCGGCTTCATTCTTGATTGGAGGCATGCAGGGCGACTGCCTGAACGAGGCGTCAAATCCGCCGCCCTGGATCATGAACCCATCGATCACCCTGTGGAAAATAGTACCTTTGAAATGGCCGTCGGTGACATACTTCAGGAAGTTCATCACTGTAACTGGAGCCGCCTTTTCATTGAGTTCGATCTCGATGTCGCCCATGCTGGTTTTAATTGTCACCATTCTAGTGTCCCCTATAGTTTGACGGATATTTTATTTCTGCGCGGACAAACCTTAATTCACAGGAACAATTCTTTCAAATATATTAATGAACAATTGGAGCAATTTCGATGTCCGAAGAAAAAGAAGTTGTTCCCGTCCGCCCCAGGCGGGTCTCAGCGGCTGAGCAGGAACTCGATGTCCTCGTTGCTGAGATGTCCTAGAGACGACGAAGGCACGCGGTCCAGCAGGTTGGTGAACAATGTCTGCTTCTTGCGCTGGAGCGACAGCATTTTCTCCTCGATGGAATCCTTCACCACCAGCTTCATGCTGCATACGCTTTTCTCCTGGCCGATCCTGTGGGTCCTGTCGGTCGCCTGCATTTCCACCGCCGGGTTCCACCAGGGATCGTATATGATCACCCGGTCGGCCGAGGTCAGGTTCAGGCCGCTTCCGCCTGCCTTGAGGCTCAAAAGGAATACCGGTATATCCGGACTGGAATTGAAATTTAACACCCGCTCCATGCGGTTCTCGGTGCTGCCGTCCAGATATTCATATTTTATCGACTGCTCGTCGAGCCAGCCTCTTGCTATTTTAAGCAGTGAGACGAACTGGCTGAAAACTAATAGCCTGTGTCCGCTGTCGATGGACTCGAAAAGAAGCTCCTGCATCAGATCCATTTTTGCGGATTTCGCATTTTTCACCCCGAAGTTCTCAGGGAGCAGTGCCGGATGGCAGCAGAACTGCCTCAGCCTCAGAAGACTTGTCAGGATGTCGAACTTGGTGATCCTGCCCTTGAGGAAGTCGTTGCATTCGTCGCGTCCCTTTTCAAGAAGTTCGGAATAGAAATTCCGCTGCTCGTCCTCCATCTCGCAGTAGATGACCTGTTCGATCTTCTCAGGCAGTTCAGCCGCCACTTCCTTCTTCTTCCTGCGCAGGATGAACGGAGCGACCCTCGCGGCAAGTTCCAGCTGTTTGTCCTCGCTGTCCCTTATTCCTGAATACCTGAGACGGAAGCTCCTGTATGATCCCAGCATTCCAGGATGGAGGAAATCGAATATGGACCACAATTCCTCGGCTGAGTTCTCAAGAGGGGTTCCAGTCAGTACGAGCTTGTGTTCCGCCGTGATCGACTTGCATGCCTTGGCGTTTGCCGTGCTTGGATTCTTTATGTGCTGCGCTTCGTCGAGGATTAGGTAGCTGAAGTTGAACTTGCTGTAGGTCTCAACATCCCTTTTCGCCAGCGCATATGAACTTATCACGATGTCGGACCCGCTGATCTTGTCGATATGTTCCGCACGGTCCGGACCCTTCAGTACCAGCACATTCAATGAAGGCACGAACTTCTGCGCCTCCATCTCCCAGTTCTCGACAAGGCTGCTTGGACAGAGAATGAGCACCGGCAGGCTCTGGCAGTCATGCTGCCGCCTGTAGCATGCAATCATGACAAGCGCCTGGATTGTCTTTCCAAGGCCCATCTCGTCCGCGAGAATTGTGTTGAGCCCGTTCTCAGCCATTTTCCGGATCCACTTGAATCCGTCCAATTGGTAGTTCCTGAGGACTCCATTGAAGTCCGACAGCCCCGATTCGTCGTCGGATGTCCTGTCAAGGCTGTTTTTAAGTTCGAGGAACTCCGAAGGCGTCTCCCCGAGCAGCTCCTTTGCGGTGTCGGTCCAGAAAAGGGCGGACGCCCTGGAGATTATTATGACGTCCTCGTCCACGGGATCGATCTGGACGAAATCGGCTACCGCCCTGACGAATTTTCCAAGCCTGTCGCTTATCCTGCCAAAATTGCTGGTCCTCGTTTCTATGAATGTCCTGCCGTTCCTGACCGCGTCGGTGAGCTGTTTCCAGCTTATTTCCCCCCGCATCGTGGATATCTGGTATCTTATCTTGAAAAAACCGTTCTCCTCGGTGACATTCCTGAACCTGAGGACGAAGTCGTCCAGGTCCCCCTTCTTGATGAACGATGAACATTCAGGAGAGATGTAGACCTCCCTCTTTTCATCAATCCATCTGGTCATGATCTTCTCGAAGAAAAGTCCATATGCCTCAGTATCGCTTATGGTGTAGAGTCCTTCCCCCCCGTTTTTCTTCCTGAACCCGGCAAGCAGCACTTCATTTTCGTATTCGCGTTCCTTCTCCAGGTTCCTCTTCCAGTATTTGCCGGACGATTCGGCGAGCCTCTTGTCAGCCGGATAGACGGTTGAGCCGGCATAATCAAAACAGAGCTTGAGCTGCAGGGACTTGTCTTGTGCAAATTTCGCATGATAGACCGGGATGAAGTCGCGGTAGCGCAGGTCTTGTCCATGGATTCCTGCGGTCTTCACCGAGTGTTTTGAGAAGTTCGAGATTATCTGTTCTGCTTTTTCCCTGCTGCAGACCTGTTCCCTGGCGTGAAGGAAATTCCTCAGCCAGACCAGGTCCATCGAAGCGGGTATCCACCAGTAGTCTCCTGAAAGTCCGACCCAGCAGCCTGATTTGCCCATGATGATGCGTGGATCCTTGAAGGGGATCTGCCCCTTTTCAGTTTCTATCCCAGGCCTGAGGAGATATCCGTCGCCGCTGGGAATGGCCGAAAGAACAGGCAGCGCCGGATTCCTGTGCACGGTTATCTTCTCTTTGCCGCAGCGGAAATTGTCGAATCCGGAAAGGCTGTGGAAAAATTCGGCGGCAGTCTCGGAACTTAAACTCAGCTTGAAGCCGTCAGCCTCAGCGTTTATAGCCAGGAACCTGATGATCTGCCTGTCCTGGGGCGGAAAATGCGAGATCTGCATGCTCCCGCCAAGGATGTCCTTGAAATGTATCTGGCGCAGATTGCCAAGGGAGCCCTTGTATTCGCGTTTTTCAAACATGATGTTGACTTCAAAGACGCAGTTCGCCCATCTGCTCGGGCTGTGCGGCATCTCGCTTGCAAGTTCAAGAAATACCCTTGCCTTGAATTCGTCGGGGGTGGCTTCCAGGAAGTCGCTGATTCCCTTCTGGACAAGGCCGGAAAAATTTGGCTTGCGTTCAATTCCCTTGTTCTTGACAGGGATATGGGAGTACTTGACATAATGGAGTATTGTTGCAGCGCAATGTATGCAGATCCCTTCATGGTGACCACACGTGCACTTGAAGGACAGATCGGTTTCTTTCGGTGTAACCTCAACATTGATAACGGATTTCGAACTGTCCTTGAGGATTGAGCGCAGCTTGCCGTCCTTGTCGACGGAACAGAATACAAGCGCTCCGGTTTTCAGAAGCTCACGGGCCCTTTTCTGTTCCTCGCTCTTGAGGAGGGAATCAGGGTTTATCAGAATATTTTGAATCATATGTTGCACAACCCCCGTTAAACACATAACTCCAAACTAGACAAGATATCATGAACAGGCAACTTTTAAACATTGGATTGGAAAAAACAGGGATAATGCGGCAATATTGCCCGATCGGAAAACACCTGCTTTCCGGAAAAGCCGCGCCTTGGCATCACTCTCTGTACCGGCTTTTAAAATACCTCTTGAAATAAGTATGCTTCCGGACTATAATTGAACACGGTAGATATAAGTCCTTCAAGAAAGGATATGAACTATGAAGACAAAAGATTCAGAATCCTGCTCAAAGTATCTCCAGAGAGTCAAAAGAAGAAAATATCCTGCGCTTGTTTCCCTGTTTGTTCCAAATCTCGACAATCCGTATTTCGGCGGCTTGACTGAAAAGATCACAAGACGCTTCAACAGGGACAACGTGCATGTCTCAATATCGGGCATGCTCAACAAAAATATAGAGATTGTCAAGATGTTCTCCCCTTCAGCCACGATAATGGTCTGCCAGATGGACACGGACTTCATCAACCAGGTGGCTGTAGAGGACAACATTATCGGGATCAACTGCGCTTTCCCTGAAGGCATCGTGTTTCCAAACATAGAAATAGATTTCCGTAGCTCATATTTGAAGATTGCCGCCCGCGCGATATCAATGGGACGCAGTAAATTCGCCTTCCTGACCCATATGCCGGAGGAGTCCCAGGATGATAAGTTCTCTCACGTCAGGGAAGTGTTGGAGAAGAATGGCCTTCATCCGGTCGGACCTAAAGACCGCAGATCGTTTTCAGACATAAAATCATTCGTGTCTTTCTCGTCATCAAGGAAAAAAAACGTGGATATTGCCTTCTGCGAGGACGATCCGACGGCCGTCAAACTCCTGGCGGAACTCGCCATGAACGGCTTGAAGGTCCCCGAAGACATTATCGTCGTAGGATGCGACAACACGATTCCCGTGTCCAGGCTGTGGACTGTGGACATAGATCTGGAAGAAATAGCCGAAGTGACCTTTCAATTGTACCGTGAACTGATTTCCCACCATATAATCACCGGCAAAACAATCATCATGACAAAGCCGGTATTCAGGAACGGATGAAATCAGGCAATCTGATTTTGAAAACAGATGAGATCGGCTTACTGTATGCAAACTCAATATTTAAGGTGTGGAAATGAAAAAACTTCTTGTGACGGGCAGTAGCGGCCTGATTGGTTCCGAATGCGTTACGTATTTTGATTCAAAAGACTGGAAGGTATATGGAATTGACAATAATATGCGCAAGGACTTTTTCGGTCCTGATGGCGATACAAGCTGGAACCTGAAGAGGATCCAGTCAGCCACGAAAAATTTCAAGCATCATTGCATCGATATCCGCGACAGGCAGGCTATCCTCAAGTTTTTCGAGGAATTCAGGCCGGACTTCATAATACACTGCGCCGCACAGCCCAGCCATGATCTCGCGGCTTCACGCCCGTTTGATGATTTCGACGTCAATGTCCTTGGCACCATGAACATGCTCGAGGCGACGCGCCGTTACGCCATTGAATCGCCCTTCTGCTATATGAGCACGAACAAGGTGTACGGAGACACTCCTAACAGGCTGAAGCTCAAGGAGCTGGATACGCGCTGGGACTATGCCGACAGGAAATATAAGGACGGAATAGCCGAAACCATGAGCGTGGACCAGTGCCTCCACAGCATCTTCGGCGCGAGCAAGGTCGCGGCCGATGTAATGGTCCAGGAATACGGGAAATATTTCCAGATGAAGACCTCATGCTACCGCGGAGGATGTCTTACCGGTCCATCCCATTCCGCTGCCGAGCTCCACGGATTCCTCGCCTACCTTATCAAATGCGTCAAGGAAGGACGCCATTACAGGATCTTCGGATACAAGGGCAAGCAGGTTCGCGATAACATTCATTCCTTCGACGTGTGCAGGGTCTTCGAGGAGTTCTACCTCCATCCGCAGTGCGGTGAAGTCTACAACCTCGGCGGTGGAAGGGGCAACAGCATTTCCATGCTCGAGTCGATCAAACTCGCCGAAGACATCGTAGGAAAGAAGCTCGACTACGAATATCTCGAAGAGAACCGCAAGGGAGATCATATCTGCTACATCTCAGACCTGGCAAAGCTCAAGAAGCATTTCCCGGACTGGGGAATCACAAAATCCCTGGACGATATCTTCACCGAGATCGCCAATGCCATGAAATAAGGTCCCAGTAAAGCCCAAGGGACATGATGAAAAGCTTCTTCCAGAAATTCCCCTGCATGTGGCAGGCTCTCCTTCTGCTTTTCATGTGCCTCATCCTGATGTTATTCCTTGGTATAGCGAGTGCGGTTTTCTCATTTCTTATCAATCTGGCTGTTCCAGCCAGCAAGGAATACCATGCGTTTGTGAGCCTGTCCCTCAATTCCCTTCTCATGCTGGGCGCCTTTGTGCCGTTATGCATGTTTCTTTTTTACATGACGGATTTTTCCTGCCAGAGGCCTTTCAGGCTTGCTGCCCTCCATCCTGCGATGATCCTCTCGCTGATCGTATATGCCGCCGGCTCATCAATTGTACTTTCGGATGTCGACAACCTCACCAGATGGATTTTCCAGCCACCCCAGTTTCTTGCGAAGCTGTTTGAAAGCATCTATTCGAGCAGGACAGGCGCTTTCATCCTCATGGTGTTCATGGCGCCGATCGTCGAGGAACTCCTGTTCCGTGGAGTTATACTCGGAGGATTCCTCAAGAATTACTCTAAAAGGAATGCGATAATATTTTCAGCGCTGCTGTTCGCAATCTATCATCTCAATCCGTATCAGTTCGCAGGCGCCTTTGTCGGAGGAATCGTTCTGGCGTGGATATTCGCCGAAACCGAATCGCTGCTCCTGTGCATATTCCTGCATGGGCTCCTGAATTTTGCATCCTGGTCATGCAAGTTCATCCCGTTGCCATTCAGCATTTCCGGATTCAATTCGGGGGAGCCTATGACAAAAGTCGAGTTCCAGCCTGTCTGGTTCGACATGATCGGCATATTCCTCTTCATCGCCGGTATCTGCCTGCTCTCTCTCTCCATGAGGAAATATCCGAGCAATAGAACAGCCGAGGAACGGATGAAATGACTGCACCAGCTCCCGAGAAAGGCATGCTTGTCTATGAATTTTGGTGGGACTGGACAGGCAATATTAACTTCTTCATGCAAGATTTGAAAACAAAAATAGAAAGGGTATCTTGTTTAGTATGAATTCATCGATAATAACAGAAGCTTTGAAATATGATGTTCCCGAGAGGATTCTCATTGTAGAGGACATTTGGGATTCCATTGCCAGTATTCCTGAAGCGCTCCCGATTACTGATGCACAAAAAAAGGAATTGGACAGGCGCCTGGAAGCATACCATTCGGATCCCAAGAAAGGCATTCCCTGGGAGGAAGTTAAAAAACGCATAAAGTCCGGAAAGAAAAGAAATGCTTCGAATCTTTCTCTCGCCTGAAGCCGAGTTGGATGTCCACGATGCGTATTCTTTGTTGAAGAAACTGACAAGATAAGAGTTCTATCTGTTTTTCATGCACACAGGCATCCACAAGCTTGGAAAGACAGAAAATAAGTAAACGACATCTGCGGATTCCTAATCTCCCTGGAAAAATGTGGTACAGGCGCATGTCCCGTCGGATGAGTGGGATACCGCCTGTATTTTCTTCTTGTAAATTCTAAATCACAGGCGAGACGCCTGCGCCACACTTGTTCAGTCACTCCACTCCTGCTACTGCTTGAAATACAAGTTCTTATGTGGCAGATTACAGTAAATTCAGGGTTGTCAACCATCTGTGGGTGATAATAGGTACAGATGAAAAATAAATACATATTAATGCTGCTTCTGTCTTTAATTCTTACGGGCTGTAAATCCAATGAAATTGGTGAAGCTACCTGGGAATATGACGGCAGTTTTCATAGGACAATTGTCGAAGCGGAAACGGAGTTTGAAAAAAAGATTAAAGAACCGGAAAATTCCCTCGATTCAATGGATAGTAAGGAAAAACTTAAAGACAAATATATCAGACAGACGTTTTTAAACAAAGAAGCAGCATTATACTCCTCTCTTTTTCAACTTATGGGCTGCCTTACAATGCAATGGGATGCACGATATATTCCATGGCAAGTTGAAGCTTATTCAGATCCGTTTTCGGCTTGGATGGAACAAGGCGATACTGAAGTATCGTCGGTTCCGGCCAAGACGAAGGCCGCGTAAAAAGAGGCATAACCGTATTACGGCGCGGGTCTTTCGGCGTTCAGCCCGTCCGCCTCCGCACAACGATGCTTCAGCATCGCCTTAGCGGAGTCGTACAGACTGAACATCCAAAATCCCCCACGTTTTATTTCGGCCTATTTGCGATACATGACACTAGATTTGGAACTCCAGGGATGGGAAAAGAGGAGTATGCTGATACTGATCAAGAAGCGGCAAGAAAGGCTCTTCAGGAATCTCCTGGAAAGGTACAAGGGCAATAGTTTCTGAGTTTAAGATAGTGAATCTATGAAATGTTAATCGCCGATTTTCCGGGACGCCGTTTTTCTGATTCTACTTATTCCACTCCAGCAAGGGCGGTTACGGACTTTTCCGGAACTATCATGAAGCTTTCTGTCAGCAGGAAGCCCATCTTCTCAAGCTCGAGCGTCCTGAAGAACTGCTTCTGGTTTTCAACGCCCAGATCGCCGAAGCCCGGACTGAACCGCATCTTGGTGAGCTTGAATCCGTCTCTTTTTGCGATGTTCGCGCACATCAGGTTTATATGGTTCATCACCTCGTCGGCTATTTCAGATGCCGCGGCATCGACAATCACGGCTTCTGAAGCCCGGTTCTTCACGATTAGCAGGTTTGTCTCATCGGTTAGGCTGCTGCCGACCGTCGATGCCATCATTACAACCTTTGAACTGGCTTTCAAAAGCTTTGCGAGACTCGCACTTTTGAATACGGTTCCGTCTGAAAGCACAATTCTGGCGTCCGATTTGCTGTCTATATCGAGGAACCTGTATGCGCCCTTGCATTCGCAGAGGGACATCGCGTAGCCCATGGTCTTTTCAAAAAGATCAAGGCTCCTCTTGTCCAGCTTGGTCTTGTGTATATTGAATTTCAACCTGGAAAGGATGTCCTTCCTTGGAGGTTCGACATGAATGTTTTCAATCCTGTGTATTTTTAAATCCATGAGATTCCTTGATGTAAAACAGTCTTCAGGACTGTTTTACTTTACTGCGATTATCGCAAAGTGCGTATGGAAGCTCCTGACAGGTATGATTTTGACCGCCAGCCTGAGAAAGGCGAGGAAGCAGTTTTTAACCAGACCCATGTTCCTGTTGTCGGTAATGCGGTAGACGACATCGACCTTCCTGAATCCCATGTCCAGCAGCAGCTTCCTTAGATGTTCAGGATCAATTCCAGGAGAAAAGACGTTGTGGTATTCTGCCAGATCCTCAGTGGCGGATGAGAATCCGTGTTTACCGGAAAACTTTATTCTATAGTAGACATGGTAGAACCTGTTGAAATAATAATTCGGATCGTGGTCCGTGTACAGAGTACCCCCATTGCCCAGGATCCTGTAGCATTCCTTGAACAGCTTCTCATGGTCCAGCAGGTGGTGGAGCAGGGCGTAGCAGGATACGCAGTTGAATTTCGAGTCCGTAAATGGCAGGTTTTCAGCGTCGCTTGCAAGAAGATGGGCCTTTGGGAATTCAATTTTGACTTTCGCCATCAGGTTTTCGCTTATGTCGCATCCCGCGCAGAATTTGAATTTGTCGCAGGATAGCCTGAGCAGGTTCCCGGTGCCGGTGCCGATGTCGAGGAAGCGTTCATTCCCTGAGTTCTGTATGGCCTTGTCCAGAATGGCGCCGCAGGCTTTTTTGCGCCCATCGTTGAATATGCTCTCGTTCAGGTTGTACTTCTCCGGAGTGATGGAGTTGTACACTTCCCTGTTGGCCTTCTTGATTTCAGATGCCAGATCCCGTTTGTCCATATGATCCTCTAAGAGAAAACTTAGGAATGAGAAACGCCTCTGATGAATATAACAGGATAACTGAATTAACACAAACGATGGACTATTTTCTTTTCGGTGTGAACAGCTTGATCTCGGCGAGGCTGAGCCCGGCCTGCCTGATCGTTGCAAGATGATAGGTGAAATCTCCGGTTTCAGCAATTGTGTGTGAATCGGTTCCGGTTGAGATTGGAACACCAAGTTCAACAGCCTCCTGGAGCATGTCGATGTCCGTAGGCACGACAAAATGGCCATTCAATTCCATGGCGACACCGGCCACTTTAGCCTCCTTGACTATTTCCCTGACAATTGCCCGTGAAACCGGAAACTGGTTGTTGATCCATCTGAAAGGATGTCCTAGGACGTCTATGCCGCTGTTGATCAGTTCTATCGTATGCCTCTTCCAGTCACTCAGGATAAGATTCCTGTCCTCCTCGATGTCAATGGGAAGATAATGGACGCTTCCAATGAGTATGTCGATCCTGGCCCTGAAGGGATCATCGATCGTGAGCCGTCCATCATGCATCATTTCGACTTCAAGCCCCGGGAAAACCCCATTGTTCCTGAATTTTGCGAGGTTCGCAAGGTGCTCTTCCAGGCGTCTGTTGCCCCAGTCCTTGTGCTGGTCGAAGATCCTGCTGTCGGTTATGTACTGCCAGCTCCATGCCATTTCAGAAGGGAAATAGACCGCCATCCCGTGGTCGGTCACGTAGACTGCGTCCACTTCGGTATTGTTTTTGACAAGATCTGAATAGATTTCGGGGGTCAGCGCATTTTCAGCGCAGTAGCTCATGTTGGTATGGGCATGGCAGTCAATCATAAATAAAAAACGTTCCGCCTTTCATGTGTGTCAGGAAAAGCGGAACGTGAATATTTCAGGAAAATCATTTTGTCGATTTTGGGGCGAGGAGTTTCGCCAGCCTGGATTTCTTCCTGTCGGCCTTGTTCTTGTGGAGGGAGCCGTATTTGACAGCCTTGTCGAACATGGAGACGAGTTCTGAAAAGAGCTTCTTAGCATCTTTTTTTGGTTCAGTTGAACTCAAAGTCGCCCTGAATTCCTTCTCTACTGTGCTGATGGAGCGCCTGGTGGATTTGTGCTTTATCCGTGCCGCTTCGCTTGTCTTCAATCTTTTCGCCGCTGATTTGGTATGCATTTACTCTGCCTTTCTTCATTCAATTTACATCATAGGACACGTTCTTTTCCGCGTGACGGGCAGTAAAATGACACGCTAAAAGGAAAAATCAAGCGCAGTTCATGATGGTAGCCTTTAAATTTTAAGGGTTCTTGCATTTGTAATAGAAGGTTTGAGGTGTTATAATGTAAGGTTACAATAAATTAACAGCGAGCAGTATCATGGTAAGTGGGTATATGCCCACTTTTATTTTGTATGGGTAATATATAAGGAGCACTTCGATGATTATGAATAATGAACTTCTGGCAACCTTGGATTATATCGAGCAGGAGCGCGGTATAAGCAGGGAAGTGCTGATCGAGGCCATCGAAAAGGCCATTCTCTCAGCTTCGAAGAAAAGCATACATCCCGCAAGCGAACTCGATGTCAAGATAGACCGCGAATCCGGCCAGATCAAGGCCTGGGCCATGCTTGGAGTGGTCGATTCCACACCCACCTGCGACCAGATCCTTTTAAGTGCCGCCAGGGAGCGTTATCCGAACGCCAAGGTCGGCGATGTCGTCAAATGGGAGGTTACACCCAAGAATTTCGGCAGGATCGCCGCCCAATATGCCAAAAATACGATCATGAACCAGCTCCGCAAGGCTGAAAAGGAGATCGTATTCGAGGAGTTCAAGGAGAGAATCGGACAGATCGTGAGCGGCATCGTCAGGCGCTTTGAAGCCGGAAGCATCATAATAGACATGCAGAAGGCCGAGGGAGTCCTTTCTCCAAAAGACAAGATCCCCGGTGAGAACTACATGCAGGGCGACAGGATCAATGCCATACTCAAGAAGATAGACCCGGCCGGCTCGGGGCCAAGCCTTGTGCTGAGCAGGGTATCCGACGATTTCATACGCAGGCTCTTTGAAAGGGAAGTGTCCGAGATACATGACGGCATAGTCCAGATCAAGGCCATCGCCCGTGAACCCGGTTCAAGGACGAAGATAGCCGTCTGCAGCTCCGATTCCCATGTTGATCCGGTAGGCGCCTGCGTCGGAATGCGCGGCATGAGGGTTAAAAACATCACTTCCGAGCTTGGCGGGGAGAAGATTGACATCATACCATTCGACGAGGATGTCAAGGTTTTTGCATCAAAAGCCCTCCAGCCGGCGGTGCTGAAACATATCAGCACCGATGAAGCGACCAAGACAATCGATATCAAAGTAGCGCCCGACCAGCTCTCGCTCGCGATCGGCAAACGCGGCCAGAATGTAAGGCTTACGTCAAAACTGCTCGGATGGAAAATAAACATAAATGCCGAAACGCCGGTAGTCGAGGTCACTTTCGAAGAGAAGCTCGGGCAGACCATTGCTTCCCTGTCTGAGATCCTGAAAATCGACGCGGAGGTCGCCAAAAAGCTTGTCAGCGGAGGCTTCCTGTCGGTCGAAGGCCTCAAGGCTGTGGATGCTTCGGATATCTCAAAAATACCCGAGCTTTCTGAAGATGATGCGAAAAAAGTTGTCAAGGCGCTTAAAAACCTTGATTCAAAAAAGTCTGAATAATCTAACTTAGAGATGTAAATGGGTGGAAAAATTAAAATTAAAGTCAAGGATATTGTAAAAAAATACAATCTCCCTCTCACCAGGGTTATCAAGGAACTCAAGGATCTTGGTCTGACCGTAAGTACCGCGTCAAGTGAAATTGACATGACCCTTGTAGACCTGGTGGACGACCATTTCCTGGAAATAGAGAAGAAGGGGAAGGCCGCCGCCGCCAAGGAAGCTGAATTGAAGAGCGAACTTCACTTGAAGACTCCTATAATTGTCAAGACGCTTGCGGAAGTGCTCGGAAAGAAGCCAAATGAGATAATTAGTTCTCTCCTGACGATGAACGTCCTCGCGAGCATAAACCAGACAGTCGACCCGGATGTCGCAAAAAAGCTCTGCAAGAAATTTGGTTTCAATCTTGTCGTTGACCGCCGTGAGAAGGACGGACATGTTGCCAAGCAGGATGAACATGCGCCAGCTCCTGAAGATGTCCTCGACAAGGACAAGGACCGGCCCGAAGATCTTGTTGACAGGCCTCCAGTAGTTACTTTCCTGGGTCATGTCGACCATGGCAAGACCTCCCTTCAGGACGCCATAAGGAAAACCAATGTCGCCGCAGGCGAAGCTGGTGGAATCACCCAGCATATTGGTGCGTCGGTAGTCAACATCCACGGAAAGACAATCACTTTCATCGACACTCCCGGCCATGAGGCGTTCACCGCCATGAGGGCGCGCGGAGCCAAGGCCACGGACATTGCCATACTTGTCGTCGCCGCTGACGATGGTTTCATGCCCCAGACCATAGAGGCCCTGAACCATGCGAAGGCCGCAAAGGTTCCGGTCATCGTTGCCGTGAATAAAATGGATCTGCCGAGCGCGGATCCGGAAAAGATCGTGCGACAGATGCAGCAGTACGAACTCTCAAGTGAAGAATGGGGTGGAGAAGTTGGAACTGTCAAAGTCTCCGCAATCAAGGGGACTGGCATAGACAAGCTTCTGGAACGAATACTTCTCGAATCAGAAATGCTGCAGCTCAAGGCCAATCCGAAACGCCCGGCCAGAGGTGTTGTCCTCGAAGCCCAGCTTGAACAGGGCCACGGCCCCACTGCAAGCGTCCTTGTGCAGAACGGAACCCTGAAGAAAGGGGAATGCGTCCTCTGCGGTAAATATTTCGGAAAAGTCAAGACCATGATAAATGTACTCGGCGAGAAAGTTGACAGCGCCGGACCGAGTACGCCTGTAAAGCTTGTCGGCCTGTCCGGAGTACCCGAGGCCGGAGCCACGTTCGTAGTCTGCGCCGAGAAGGATGCCAGGAAGATCGCCGACGAGAGGGAGATACAGACGAGGATGAGCGGGCTTGAAGCTGACAATCCTGCAATTGTACCCAGTGCGAATCTCGAAGATCTCATGAAACAGCTGCAGCAGGAGAAGAAGAAGACACTCAACCTGATAGTCAAGGCCGACGTGCAGGGATCGATCGAGGCAATCAAGGAATCCCTGAAGAAATTCCCTTCAGACAAGATACAGATAGATGTCCTGCATTCAGGCATCGGAGCCATTACTGAAAACGATGTGCTCCTCGGGGCCGCATCCGGAGCCATCGTCGTCGGATTCCATGTCCGCGTGAACGCAGGGGTGAACTCGATCGCCAAGAAACAGAATGTTGAAATACGCCTTTACAGCATCATATATGAATTGATAGAAGATCTCATGGATGCGCTTGCCGGAAAACTCGCTCCTGAACAGCGTGAAAAGGATGTCGGATCGGCGAAGATACTCAAGATATTCGAGCTTACAAAAGGGCCGAAGATATGCGGATGCATGGTGGAGAAAGGTTCTGTACGTGTAGGCGCCAAGGCCAGGGTGTTCAGGAACAACGAACTCATCTTCAACGGAGCAGTGCACTCGCTCCGCCGTTTCCAGGATGATGTCAAGGAAGTGAAGCAGGGATTGGAATGCGGGATCCGTCTTGACAACTTCGTTGATTTCCAGGAAGGCGATCTTATTCAGATCTACGAAGTTGAATTCAAAAAAGCCACATTATGAAAAACTACAGCAGACTCGACAGGATAAACGAGCTTCTCAGGAGAGAAATAGCGGATCTGCTGGAAAGAATGGATTTCCATCTGGATAACTGCCTGGTGACGGTAAGCGAAGTTGTCGCCTCTCCTGATCTCCGGCACGCAAAGGTATACATAAGCATCCTCGGCGGAAAGCAGATGTCGCAGAAGGAGAAAGTCCTCCATTTCATGGAAACGCACCGGCATCATCTCCAGACGAAGATAGCCAAGGACATCATCATGAAATACACGCCCGTGCTCGAGTTCGTAATAGATGACAGCATTGAAAAGGGAGATCGTGTCCTTTCAATAATTTCCGAAATGGAAAAAGAGCAAAAGTAGAATTTGGAAGAGCTGATTGCAGAAACACGTGGCTGATGAGGAGTTATGTAGGAGTTCACAACTTCAGTTGTGTCCTGGTATTCAATTAAATTACGCAAGCTAAAGCTTGTACTTCAATCTTAACGAAGCCAGACCGGTTTGAATTTTATCTTTTGAATTTGAAGAAAAGCTCAGTTGCTGCCAGCGGAACTGCGAATTCTTAGAAAGGTGGGGGTGCCATGCAAAGACATGTCGAAATCGAAAAGGCGATAGAGCGGAAATATCCTGAACAGGTTGTGCTGGTCACAACCCGTGGAAAAGACGGGAAGGCCAATGTGATGGCGGTCGGATGGACCTGCATCGCGTCCGGCGAACCCCTCATGTTCATTCTCGGGATTGACGAGGATTCACACACCTTCGAACTGATAAGGGAATCCAAGGAATTTGTCGTCGCGTATCCACATGAATTCATGAAGGAAGAGACGCTGATCGCCGGCAGCTGCCACGGAGATGAAGTCGACAAGATCTCAAAGGCCGGCCTGGACACCCAGAGCGGCAAGAAGGTCAAAGCCCCGCTCCTCACCGACGCCGTCGCGAATTTTGAATGCGAGATGATTGATATAATAAAGCCCGGCGACTGCACTCTCATCCTTGGAAAGGTCGTTGCCGCACATGTGAACACGGATTCCTCCATCAAGCGCCTCTGCACAGTTGATAAGGGCCATGCATTGTCAGGCGTAAGACCGATCTGATCCTAAAAAAAAATCCGTTCGGATTTTTTTTAATGGTCATTTGCGAGGCGACTGCCTCTTTTGAACTGATTGTTAAGTTCAGATTCCATGACCCGTGAAAAATGATGTTGTGTCAATTTATCGGGGTCGGGATCGAATGTCGCTAAGTTAAGCACTTCCCCATCAAGAATACACAAGCTGAAGCTTGGACTCCAACCTCAGCACACCGACAAATGTTGGAGTTCAAACTTTAGTTTGCTCTAAATTTTTTCAAGACAACCTTTGAATTATCCCGCTTTCTTCCTCCCATCTCCACACATTGTCTTTACTGAGATGGACTCCGCCCAGCCATTTGCCTATTCCGTTCAGCTCTATCCAGTCGGCCTTGTCTTCCAGGACCTTTGATCCAGTTTTTGTAAGTAGGATCTTCTGTTTGTCAAAACCATCAGCATCTGCGAACTTCGCAGGATCAAGAAAAGGTCTGCCGTTTTTTGTCTTTAGGAGAGGACGTTTGCAGTTGATCAGATTTTCCAGATAGATCCAGAATGTGGCGTCACCCATGAACTTAGGCTCTTCCAGCTTCTGACATTCCTTGAAGATCCCGCAGGGAGAATGAATCCTGGAGACTACGGCTTCCAGAATCTGCCTCTCAGTCCTGTTGAGGCCGTTTTCATGTGAAGGGAACTGCTGTAGATGCCTGGTCAGGGAATCGGAGAGATAAGGAAGGCATGAGGTTTTGCCATGGATTGTTTTCAGAAGGCCGCGGGGATCAGGGGAACAGAAAGCTGTCCATGCGGATTTCGCAAGTTTCAGCTGGCCAGATGATACTTTCTTCCTGGAACGGTAATATTTCCAGAGATCGATGTCCTGTCCAATGTATTCGCCTGTGATGACTATGCTCAGTTTTGAATTACCCAGCTTTCTGCCATGTAACCAGTCTAGTATCTGGATTAGCTGGAGCTGGTCAAACAGGTCATGTTCGAACCACAATACCGTCTCATCAAATTTTCTGAAACCTTCAAGAGTCCTGTCCCTTTTCCTGAATCCTTTGTCGACATTCCTGATATGAGGCCATAGTTTCATGATGAAGCTGGCGCGGATTTTGGACATCTGGCGCAGCGTTTTCCCTGACGGAGCCGGACCCTCGTGCAGTAGATCCCGCCAGGGAAGTATTTCGTCTTCAATTCCGGCTTTCTTCAAGGCGTCTGCAGCGCAGTCTCCGTTTGTGATGTGGAGGCGCATTTTCACCTGTTCAATATAAATAGGAGAAGGTTGAGATATGTCGCGAAAAGCACCCATGCGAGATATGGGAGAAGCAGGATTCCAGACAACCTGCAGGCCTTGTGGAATGCGATGGCGGTGAGGACTATGAAAACCAGCATCAGGAGGATGACCGCCAACGCTCCTGAAATGGAATGAAAATAAAAAAATAGTGGAGTCCACGAAAAATTGAGGATATGCTGGATAGTGAAGAACACAAGCCCTCTTTTCTTTTCAGGCTTGCCGGAACTGTTCCTGATGAAATAATATAGTGAAATCCCGATCAGTGTATAGAGGATAGCCCAGGCAGGACCGAAAATCCAGTTTGGCGGATTCAGCGGTGGTTTGTTCAAGGCCTGGTACCATTCTCCCGGGCTGACAAAAATGCCTGACACGGATGGCAGCCATCCTATGATGAGACATAAAGATATAAGCAATGCCCTGTTCATGGTCAAATTATAAGTCGCCGATGTGAAAAGTCCAATAATAATGGTATTTTAAGGGTCTGGCGCCGTTTTTAAAAACAAGAAGTTTTAAATTTGACAGGCAGGAAGCCAATAGGTGACAAAGTCTTTCTTGACAGCAATACTTAGAGCTTATCATCAATAACTTCCCCAGCATGGGACTTTAATTTTTCAATGAGAATGAGAACGTAATTATTTCCCGGAATCGGAGATTTCCTTTACTGCATTAATGGCATGAGAAATAATTTTTTCAGAAAGCCAAATAGAAGATTTTCTAAGTTCAGATATGGAAGCCAATGCCTGGTTTTTATTTATGTGCTTCTCTGCCAGGTTCCAAAGAATAACTCCCAATGTTCCATGGACTTCGTATCCGAATTCGGAAACAAACAATCTTGCTTCTGCGTCATCAGTAAAATACCAGTCGGCCTTTAATCTCTTGAAGAGTTCAAACGCTTCAGATTCTCCTCCATGGAGGCAACCCGTGCGCAACCAGAAATCAACACGATTACTTTCATCATCGCTTAGCTTTTCGTTTGGCCCATTCAATATCTTCCAAGGCATATTTCTCGACGAGTTCTATCCGGTTCCGATGAATGAAGTCAACTGTGGCGGCCATCAGCAGGTCAGATTCAGATTTAAAAAAACCTGCATTTATGTAATTGCGCGCTGCTTTTTCAATGTTATCTGGAATCGGTACGGTGATTGTTTTCATGTGTCCTGCCTTTTCTTTTTGCTCCTTTAATATATCATTGCTTTGCAGAATAAGCCAGTAGGCAAAGCTGCCTTATGGAATGTTGGAGCTTGTTTTAAACTTGACAATCTGGGTTTGGATTTTATTGCGTCCCCGAAATTTCCATCGTCAATGACAGGACCGCAAATGAAAATCCCTGGAATCTTTCTATATTCCTGGGAGAAACGCAGCAACGGTTAGATCACTTCCGCTTAATCATCAACATCATCCTCAGCATGGCACCAATGCCGTTAACTTAAGCGCAAATGCTATATAATAAACAACAAGCAATAATATTAGCTCTTTTTAAATTTTTAATGATGTAATTATAATTAGCCGTGGTACGGTATATTATAATTAAATATAAAGGAGGGGCCATGAAGGAATCGGAGATCAGGAAGATCATTTTCCAGACGATGGAGACGCACCTGGAGCTGCAGCTCAGGGCGATACGGCAGATGATCGGGACGGAGGAGCTGCCGCCGCCGGTGAGGATTAAGAGGGGGTTGCGCAAGGACTCCCTGGTCGACCTTAGCGTCAAGATATTGGAGGATGCCGGAGAACCCCTGCACCTGAATCAGATAAGCAAAACGCTCATGGAGAAGTACGGCAGGGTTGCCGACCGGGACAGCCTAGCCAGTTCCCTCGGCAAGAAGGCCAAGGACGGCGAGCTTCTGGTAATGAAGGGGGGAGGAGTATTTGATCTTAAAAGAAAGGCTGTCAGGAAATGAAGCTTGGAAAGATGCGTGAATGGCTTGGTTCCGGAATCATCGAGGAAATAAGTTCGGAGAGGAGGAAATCAGGGGAAACCAGGCGGGAGGGTAAGATTGGGACGGCTGAAATGATATTCCTTTTCCTGTCGGTGGCCCTCAACACCGAGAAGAAGAGCATCCATGAGATATTGAGGCAGAGCTCCTTCGATTCCGGAGAGGATTGGAGTTTATCCCCGGCCGGATTCTGCAAGGCCAGAGCGCGCTTTTCCCCTAAGCCATCTGCATAGGCTCTTCGGATGTCTTGTCTCAAGGCTTGAAAATCTCCTAACCGATGACAAAAACAGATGGAAGGGATTCCGGCTGGTCTGCGCCGACAAGACAACCCTGGCCCTGCCTGAATGGCCTGAGCTCTGGGAGAAGTTCGGGTGCCACAAGGTCAGGAAACATCTCGGTCCGGTGGGGGTCGAGTTCTGCTGCCTGTTCTCCGTCTTCACAAGAGCTCCTCTTGCCTTCGCCTTCGGCAAGTCATGCACATCGGACGAACGCCTCTTCACCAGTCTTGTGAAGCGCATCCATAAGGGGACGGTGGTCCTCCTGGACAACGGGTTCTACGCCTTCAGAATTTTCGAGCTCATCTCGGACAGGTCCTCCCATTTCATAATTCCTGCCTCGGTTTCGCTGAAGCCGAGATTAATTGAAAAGCTTGGCTCCGGAGACTACCTTGCCGAAATAAAGGATTCGAAGACAAAGAGGACGATGATAGTCCGTGTCATATATGTGTCATACCAACCAGATAATGATAGAAGATAACCTGCCATAAACGGAGGCAATACTGGAATAGTCGCCGTAGCATCACTGAGTAATCCGGATGAAGCCACCGATGGCTATAATATTTCTCTTCTTGCCTGCGAACAGCTTGAAGTCCTTGCGAAACTCGCAGCTGGTTCAGGCAGTTCCGCAGATGCTGGAAATTATTCCGTTGTATCGGCTAAAAAGGTTGAGATCTCTCTTTCAAGCGGCAGGGTAATCAATGTCGTGGCAGCGGGATTCGCGAAGTAGAAGTAGGTACGGGCTTCAGCCTGTCCTATGTTTTTTTTGCTTTTTCTAATCTAAAAAACATAAATTCAAAGAATGATACATGCTGAAGCACGTATCTACTTATTAGAAAAAAATGAATGCGAACAGACAGGAATGTCTGTTTTACCTTGCCCACCTTGCCTTCGTGAATTGAGTTTTGCAATGTAAATGTTACCTTAAGCGTATGACAAAAAATATTTTAGATGAACTCGGATCAGTAATCAAGGGAAATGACAATTTCCTTTTATTGACCCATGAGAAGCCGGACGGCGATGCTATCGGATCCCTCTTCGGACTCTTTACCGTCCTCCGTGAGAATGGGAAGAAGGCCGACGCATATCTCCCGGAAAAACCGCCGATGCGGTATGCTCCTTTCGTGCCTGAAGGAATTATCACGGACAAGGCCCCTGATCTGGGTTCCTACTCCTGTATCGTGTGCCTTGACACTGCGACGTCCGACAGGATAGGGATTGAAAAGTCCTTGAAGGAAAAGCTGCTTTCATGTCCTCTGATCAACATCGACCATCATCCGGACAACAAGCTTTTCGGAAGACAGAACTTCATAATTCCGGATGCGGCCGCGACCGCTGAAATAATTTTCGTGACCCTGCAGGATTCCACCGGAATGCGGATTTCGCAGACGGCTGCGACATTCCTGATGATGGGCTTGCTCATGGATACCGGCGGTTTCCGTTTTGACAATACGGGGGCTTCGACCTTGAAAAACGCTTCCGGGCTCATGGCCGCAGGCGCAGACTATTCGCGCTTGATCAACGCATTGTTCTTTTCCCAGCCCCTTAACTTTGTCAGGATGGAGGCTGAGCTTGTTTCCAGAAATCTGCGCACGTCTTTTTCCGGAAGATATGCCTGGGCATATCTCAGCGACGAGATACTCGCTGAATTCGGAGTGGAGAAGAGGGATACTGAATCCCTTATAGACATTCTGCGGCAGATACAGGGGGTGGAGATAGCCGTCATCCTGTACAGGAAGGACGACGGCTTCAAGATATCACTCCGGTCGAAAAACAAGAAATACTCAGTTGCGAAAGTCGCAAGGGCCCTCAACGGAGGAGGCCATGAACTGGCCGCCGGTGCATTCATCAAGGCCGGAGATGTTTCAGAGGCTGAAAAGATACTTCTTGATATGATCGGAGAGCTGCTGGGCTAAAATCACTGCCGTCCGATGGATTATTGGATTGCTGGATTGATGGATTGTTGCAACTCAAAACTTGCATAATTCTAAAACGTTTCCGCCTAAAGGCTGGACTCCAAACTGTTTTATCCCGATGATATTGCATGACCTGTGGAACTGCGGTTTGGAGTACCGGCTTTAGCCGGAATCTTCATTTTTAAATGATTCGTTTCGAATCATTTGCCCTGCAGTTTTTCAGACCACTTTGAAATAACCTCTGCCAGTTCCGAGGGATTTATAGGTTTTGAAACGTAATCGTTCATTCCGGCCCGGATGCATGCTTCGCGGTCGCCCGGCATTGAGTTTGCTGTCATGGCGATTATAATCACATCATGATTGATTACCTTTGAATCCCTGCTTCGGATCACCCTTGAGGCTTCATATCCGTCCATTTCCGGCATCAGGCAGTCCATAAGAACAATGTCATACGGAATAAATTCCAGTGTCTTCACAGCCTCAATGCCATTGGCAACTGCGTCGGCGGAATAACCGAGTTTATCTAGGACTGCTAGGGCTACCTTTTGATTCGTGATATTGTCTTCCGCGAGGAGGATCCGCGCATTGTTTTTCACCTGCGGACCAGATGGATGACGGGCAAGAATATTCTTCTTTGAAATTTCCTTGCCTGAAATTATTGTTCCAAGGAGGGTGGCAAGGCTGTCGTAGAGCTGCGATTTCTTGATAGGTTTTGTCAGATATGCGGAGAATCCGAACCTGCTGAGGCGTTCGGCATCTCCACGCCTTGCGAGGGAGGTCAGCATTACAAGAAGAGTGCTCTTCAGCCTCTGATCCTCCTTGATGAGCCTTCCCAGCGACTCACCATCCATCTCTGGCATCTGCATGTCGAGGATGACCACTTCATAGGGATCATTCTTGTCGAAGGCCTCTACAAGTTTTTTCAAAGCTTCAATTGCAGAATGCACCTCGTCGTGCCGGCATCTCCAGGATTCCAGAAGAAGGGATAGTAGTTTCCTGCTGGTCTCATTGTCGTCCACGGCAAGTATCCTGTGCCCGGAAATGTTTTCAAGGGATTTCTGAGGTATGGCATTGACGTTGGGCTGTTTTGCAAGGAGCAAGGTAAACCAGAAGGTGGATCCTGATCCTTCCTTGCTGTCAACCCCGATTTCCCCTCCCATTATTTCCACAAGTTTCTTTGAAATTGCCAGCCCGAGTCCCGTTCCTCCAAACTGCCTTGTTGTCGAGGCGTCGACCTGGGTGAAAGGCGAGAAGAGCGAGGTGAGCCTGCTTTCAGGAATTCCGATTCCGGTGTCGGAGATCTCAAACCTCAGGCTTGCAGAGGTGTCTGTTTCAGATATTTTCTGGACCTTGATGACAATTTCACCCCTGGATGTGAACTTCACTGCATTGCCAGTGAGATTTAGGATTATCTGCCTGATCCTTCCCGGATCCCCCCGGAGATGTGAAGGTACGTCCTGTTCAATGATGCAGAGGAATTCAAGGCCCTTCTCCTGTGCTTTCAGGGCCAGGAGATCGCTTATTTCCTCAAGGGTCACCCTCAGGTCGAAGTCAAGCGTCTCAATTACCAGTTTTCCAGCCTCAACCTTTGAAAAGTCAAGGATGTCATTTATAAGCGTCATCAATGTCTCCCCGCATAACTTTACCGTCTCAGCGTATTCTCTCTGCTCTGAATTGAGCTCGGTATCAAGCAGAAGCCCTGTCATCCCTATTACTCCGTTCATGGGAGTCCTGATCTCATGGCTCATGTTCGCAAGAAATTCGGATTTTGCCTGGCTTGCCTCCTTTGCCTTGAGAGCATAGTCATTTGCCGTCATTACGGCGTTTTCCAGGTCGGATTTTGCCTTCATCAGTTCCTCCTGCGTCTTCTTGAGCTCGCTTATGTCGGTGAAGGTCACGACGGCCTGCATGAGATGGCCCACATAGTCGAATGAAGGATACGCATTCAGCAATGTCCAGAGTACTGGCTCGGAAGGCTTCCGTATGCCGACGACGATGTTCCTGACGGGCTCCCGGGCGCTGAGAATGCTGTCCGACACGGTTTTCTTCACGGAAAAGCCGGTGCCGTCCTCGTTTATGAACGACACATCGGGATCGAGGATGATATTGTCGGACATCCGGGTGTCAGGTTTGAAAAGGAGCATCTCATAGGCTTTTGCATTTGCAAGGAAAAGGGTCATGTCCGGAGTGAAGACCACCACCGATGATGAAAGGCCTTCGATGAGCTCCCTGAACTTTTTTTCACTGTCCCTGAGCGCCTCTTCGGCTTTCCTTCGCTTTGTTACGTCAAAGACAATCAGGCTCAGCAGCACCTTCCCTCCGCCGGATACGGAACTTGAATAGACTTCTACGTCTTTCACCTCCCCGTTTGCGAGCCGGTGCGAGAATGTGGAGATATTTGAGTCCCAGTCCTTCTTGCTGGTCTTCTGGCTGTTGAAATCATCAAGGGGAAACACGTTTATCTCATCCATCTTCCTGGATGTCAGCTCATGCAGCTTGTATCCATAATAGTTGCATGCGGCCGGATTGGCGTCAAGTATCTGCTGGTTCAGGGGATCTATTATGAGCATGACGGCCTGGTTTTCAGTGAACTGTTTCCTGTATTTCAACTCGCTCGCGGTGAGAAGGGCCCTCGACTCGGCGATTTTCCTGATGTAGCACATTAGTGAAATAAGAAGAAGTTCAAGCAGGCACGTCAGGGCTATCGGCTTGAGCCTTTCATGGGCAACTGACATAATTGCCTCGGATGCGTTCGTGTCCATGCACATCACGGCCAGAACGTTGCCGTCGCCGCCGATCATGGGGACAAAACCGGATATCCAGGTCCCCCACTTGTCTTGGAACGGCCCGACAATTTCTGTTTTTCCAGATGAAAATACGCGCCTGAGTCCTTCCGGGGCGTCGGCGTACGGATCGCCTGGCGCCGAATAGTCCGGATTAGGAATGTTCTTGCCCCCGCGGGATATTTCAGGAGGTTCCGAATCAACCAGGAAAAAGACTTCTCCTCCAATCATCATGGTAATATAGAAGAACCTGCAGCCGGGAGTAGCCTGCTGCATCTTTGTCAGCTGATGCTTCAACCTGATGTAGTCTGGATTATTGATGTCTTCGGCTGTGACTGAAAGACTGTTGACCTTTTCAGAATCTATCGCCGCGGTACTGGTACTGATAATTTTCAAGATATCGCCGGTGCGTTCCCTTCGCTCCTGTCTTTCCTGATATTCGGTGGCGATCCATCCTATAACCAGGACGACGAAAATCATGATGCTCATCCAGACCGTGAAGGATGCTTTTAACTTTATGACCAGATCCGATTTCCAAAACCTGCAATATTCGGTGTAATTCCATATTGCGGTCGCTATCAAACATGCAAGGAGGCACCGGAAAAGCTGGATTGGAATATGCACCTGGGACAAGAACAGGGCCTGGTTTATCCATCTGGCCGGGAAGAATGACGCGGCAGGAACGATCAGTCCGCTGGCTATTGCATAGGCAAGCATGGACAGGGAGGCCACGGCAAGGGAGATTCTTGGTGGATTGAATTCCCTCCAGTGCCTGTAAAAAGCAATGCTGGAAAGAAGGCCGCCGGTGAATCCGATTGAATATCTTGTCAGGGCGTTCAAGTCGTTTAAACCGAATTCGGCCTTATGGAAAATTCCAGCACTTTCGAGGATGCCTGCCCCGATGATCGACAAGAACGGGAAAATAAGCCATTGATGTTTTTTGCCGAAGAGATTATCCCTGCCGAATTCAAAAAGGAAAATAAATGACATTGCCATGGTGAAGAGGCGGATCTTGGCAAAATCCGGATTATCTCCCATGCTTATTGCAAGCATGTCAAGCCATTCGTTTATGCCGTGGATGATCCCGAACACGCCAAGATTCAAGAGCCTCAGGCTTCCCGACGTCCTTATCATAATGCAGACAGAGCCGAGCAGGATGAATGCCAGCCCATACATGAAAAATATGTAGTCGAGCTGATGTTCGAAAAAAGCCTGTACAAGCGGCATGGCCATTATCTCAGGTTTCCCCCATTTATAATCTTCCCCATCGAAGTCTGATACTATACTCGATTGCCGCTCCTATTTCCATGAAGCATGGAGATTTTACACATTTGAGAGAATATGTTCTTGAAATGTTTTTTCAAGCATAATAGATTAGCACATTATTTTCAGAATAACGGAAGACGGTGTGAATCCGTCGCGGTCCCGCCGCTGTAACCGGGGATCTCCTGAGCATAAGGCCGAAAGGCCGGTCACTGGAAGTTGAAAACTTTTCGGGAAGACAGTTCGGGAGGGGTGATCCGGAAGCCAGAAGACGAACTGGAAATAACACTGGAATCTAATGGTAAAGGGTTCCGGCGGACGCGCTGCGTCCGCCGGAACCCTGTTTTTTTTGCCCGGATTCCAGCTGTAGGTCCCGGCAATAATGCAACTTGGACACTTGGTAACTTATTAACTTTAAATGAGGAGGACGGAAATGAAGAAGAGAACCACAAGAAAAGCAATCGCACACAGGAAGAGCTGCACCACAACTGGAACAGGACTCTCCCACTACATCCTGATCAAGGAGAAATAAAATAAAATTTTGCCTGCGCGGACATGGCAGTTGCCGTATTTTTTTACGGCCGCTGTTTGTCTGCACGGGTGAAAGCAAAATTTTATATGAAAAACAACTATATCAACACCGGATACGGTCCGAACTTTCTTGTCATCGACATCGGACACAAGGATTTCACCGCGATTATCAACCCGAAAACCGCATTCTGGACCCTGGCCCGCAAGGATCATCTCGGCCAGATCATATCCGACGGCAAATTCATTTCCTCGTTCAAGAAGAAGGAGGATGAGTTCATCAAGGAGATGGAAACCCTCCGCTTCGGACTCAAGCCCTCTGCCGTCTATTTCAACCCGACAGACCGCTGCAATTTCAACTGCACCTACTGCTATATACCGGAGAAGATGAGGAAGCATGGCGCGAACATGTCTCCTGAAAAGCTCATCGAGGGTCTTTCAATCCTGAAGAAATATTTCAAGACGACTGTTCCAAAAGGACGCAATCCCCAGATTATCTTCCATGGCGCCGAACCGTTGACGAACAAGGAGGCCGTTTTTGCTGGAATAGAGAAGTTCTCCGGAGATTTTGATTTCGGAATCCAGACCAATGCTACGCTGCTCGACGACGAGGCCATTGATTTCGTGCTGAAGCACAAGGTTGGAATTGGGATTTCAATCGATGGCCCGGACGCCAGGACAGCCGACAAGCTCCGCCGCGACTGGAAAGGCGAGGGATATTTCAGCCAGATCGTAAAGGTGATAGACAGGCTGAAGGATCATCCCGGATTCAACGTGATCTGCACCATCACTACCGAGAACATGAGCAGGCTTTCCGAGACCGTTGACTTCTTCCATGAGTCCGGAGTCAAGGTATGCATGCTCAACATCATCCGCTGCACACAGGAGAAATCGCGCACCGTCAAACCCGACGATGCCGAAGCCGCAAAACATTACATCAAGGCGCTTGAACGCAGCTGGGAGCTCTACAATAAGACCGGCCGCAAAATCATAGTTGCGAACTTCGCAAACATCATACTCGGAATCGTCGCTCCTTCGGCCCGCAGGCTCATGTGCGATATTTCCCCGTGCGGAGGAGGACGCTGTTTCTTCGCGGTGGCCGCCAACGGCGACATGTTCCCATGCAGCGAGTTCGTCGGAGTCAAAGAGTTCAAAGGCGGAAATATCTTCAAGGACAAGATCCCGAAGGTGCTTGAGACTGAAGTCTTCCGGAAGGTTTCGGAACGCCAGACAGAACAGATGGATCCATGCATGAACTGCGCGATCCAGCACTTTTGTGGTGCACCGTGTCCGGCCGAGGCCTACACGATGAACAACAAGGACATCACGAACCGCGGAGCATTCTGTGAATTCTATGAGGAGCAGGTCCGCTATGCTTTCAGGCTCATCGCCGAGGAGAGGGAACAGGATTTCCTCTGGAAGGGCTGGGACAAGGGAATGAAACAGAATTTCGAGTACATGGCATAAAATCTGAAGACAGGTTTAAATTTTCTTGCAAGGCGGAGACGCCTTGCAAGAAAATTTACTGCTTCCTCTCATACGCGCCGATGTCGACAGCGGAACCCTGGGGACGCTGTAGGTTGAGCATGTCCCTGGTAACTCTCAGTTCGCTGGTGCCTGCGTTGACTGCGGGGCTCTTCTTCTGGAGGGTGAAGTCAAATTTCGCCTCATCTGTAAAAAGAGGATTTTTATCAATTACATTGTGGGCGACCGGGCCGGTGAAATTCCCGTTGAAAACAAGATTGTAGTCGAAGACTGTCCCTTTCGCCTCATTTACTGAGTTTGCCGGCTTGTCCTTGGATGCATACATGATGTTGTTGAATACTTTTATTTCGCTTCCCCACAGAACGCTGATTTCACCTTCAGGGATTTTAGGATTCTGGGAGTTCTGGTATACGGTGTTGTTCACGATATCGACATTGTCGCTGTGGAACACATGTATGCCCCGTCCGCCATTGCAGTAGACGACGTTGTTTTCTATCAAGGTCCGGCCCTTGTAGGCGCCAAGCTTTGAACTTCCCTGTGTGTTCTGCAGATCATCTACAATTATCCCGTTGCCGTCGGTGATGCCGCCTGCCGCGAAGAATGGCACGAGATTCTGGTTGTGGCGGCTGATGTTCCTGCGGATTATTATCTTGCAGCCGGTATTGCTGTCGGAATTCCAGTTCTGGTATGTGGAGATGCCGCTGTTGCCATAGGGCGAATAGAGTGCGTTTTCATATACGATATTGTCTTCAATGGTCAGATAATCCGCATGTTTTGATGCTATCCCCCCGCCACAGCACTTGTATATTTTACAGTTGCTTATGGTGATGTGATGAGGATTCTGACCCCCCTTTTCACAGATCAATATTCCGTTTCCCGAAGTGGCGGGATTGTTCCTGTTGTCCTTCTGGACGAGGGCGTATTCTATTTTGATGTTGTCGGAATTACCCTCGATTTCAAGGCCGTCGATTGAAATATAAGACGCTCCTTCGACCTTGATGGCATTCCAGTTCTTCGACTTAAGCTTCGGCGTTTGACCGGGAAGAGCCTGATATGTGATAAATGCATTATCTTTTCCGGAACGCGTGATTGTGAGAATGTTGCCAGTAGGTTCGTCCTTGGTGTAAGTACCGTTCATGATATATACAATGTCGCCTGGCTTCGTAAGATCCGCAGCGCGCTGGATGCTCCGGAAAGGCTTCTCCTGGCTAAGCCCGTTGTTTGCATCATGCCCGGTTTCGGACACATAATATCTTGTGTTTGACTCCACGGCTGCAGCTGGAGCTTTTTCAGCAACTGTTGCGGAGGATGCGTTGAAAAAAGCAGCAAGGCATAAGACAATAAGGAACGATGGCTTAATGAAATACATGATGTTTTCCATCTATTTAAGATATGAGCAGCAATAGTCGGCAATGACTTTTACCTTGAGCGAGAATTTCGCCTTTGCAGGAACCTCGAACGAATCTCCTCCCTTGAAGGTCTTCCATTCCCTGGAGCCGGGAAGGAGGACATCCAGATCTCCTGCAAGTATCTCCATGATCTCCCTGCAGTCGGTTCCGAACTCGTAATCACCGGGAAGCATGATCCCGAGCGTCTTCTTTGTCCCGTCGGCAAACAGCACCGTCCGGCTTGTGACCTTGCCGTTGAAATAAACATTGGCCTTCTTCACCACTGTGACATTTTTAAATTCTGACATGTTTTTTCCTTATGATTATCCTATAATAAAATTTATAAACGACTCAATCTCACTTATGAGTCATAATAAATCAAGGGGGTGGAGTATTCATTTATCCTCAATCAACGGGCAGGATGATAATACCCTTGTGTCTTATTCCACCTTCTTTACAATCATTTCAAGGGGGCGTTTTGTGGGACCGGAGGACTGTCGGGAGGCATATCCGACCGGGACTACCGCCATGAATTCGCCTTTCTCCCCTAGGAGATCAAGGACATCGTCCTTGATGAGGAAGAGTATGCCCAGCCAGACCGTTGAAATCCCCAGCGAAGTTGCGGCGATAAGCATATTTTCCACTGCGGCCGCCGAACTCTGGATTTCCATTGTGCGGAAGAAGTCATAGGCTATATCCTTGTCTACATCAAATAGTTCCGTTCCGTGCCTGATGAGTTCTCCGGTATTGATGACGGCGATCGTCACAGGCGAGCTTGCGATGCTGCGCGAAGCCATGCGCAGCAGCGTGGAAGATGGACGGGGAAAATCCCCGGCGCGCCTGGAGACCAGATCGACCAGCTCCCCCTTTTTTACACCTTTCACTACGACGAATCTCCATGACTGGTTGTTGTGCGCTGAAGGCGCCTGGTTCGCAGCGCTCAGGATTGTCATTATATCCCCGTCGGACACATCCTGGTCCGTGTACATCCTCACGCTCCGTCTCGCCATTATGTTTGCAAGGGTCTCGTTGATGTCGCTGCTGCTCATATGAATTCATCCTTAATGTATGAATAATTAATAATGTAAACTCCGGATATCCGCTAAAAGTGGAACAGATAGAAAAATTGTGGCAGCTGGTTCTGGATTGGCACGTTGAATTTGAATTCCACCGGAGTCGCCTTGAATCCGGATTTTTCCAGCAGGGCAATAAGCCCGTTTGAGCCAATAAGATGACCTGCGCCGACTGCGACAAAGCAGTCCTTCTCCCTTATGGTCGGCATAAGTCTTTCCAGGAACAGATCATTCCTCTCCTTGAGGAGCTTGTCGATGAACTTGTCCCTGAACTGCGGAGTATAGCTGGTCTTCCGGGAATAAAATTCCTCGGCCATTCCGGACAGATCCTGGGAGATATATTTTTGAAGGAGGCCATTGAGCATCTTGTAGCCGTCTTCAGCTTCCCCGATCGCCTCTGTGAGGAGCTGGATCTGCTCGGTTTCCGTGAAACTGTCCAGGGGAGCCAGCTGTTCCTCCGGCGTTTCAAGGCCTTTGGTTTCACATCCACCGAGTTTCGCCTTTTCATAAAGGAGCACGTCAATCGGAACGGGATCAGAGGACTTCCTTGGCCAGGAGATAAGAAGGGACGCGGCCCATATCCTGTTCTTGTCGAGGAATGACGGGGAGAGAGGAGGATCGAATTTCCCAGTGATGTTTTTCAGCTGTGTGAATTTAGATCTGCCGATCTTGCCCTCCAAAGATTCGTTTTCCGGGAGAAGCATCCCCTGCATTATCTTGACCTGGTTCTTCTCGTCGGGCTCTATCTCGGAGAAGAATACTTTGCTTTCGGCAAGGGCTTTTTTGACAGGTTCGGGAATCCTGCTGAATGCCTCATTCGGGGCGTGCATCGTACCGAAGATCCATGATGTCCTGCCCTGATATTCAATTTTCCAGAATACAGAGTCCAGGCCGGATCCGGATTTCTTGTCATCGCAGCCTAGTCCGAGAAAAGTGAGCATTATGATTAGAGTTCCAGTTGTCTTCAAATAGTTATTCATTGCAGTTCCATTTTTGCATGAGCCGCATAATTAAGCGGTGGAAAACCAGGAATTCAACATGTTCCATGATTTTTTACAGGCCATCTGCATTTTATTTCATTTGGAGTCCTCCCCGCTACCCAGCCTTGAAATATCATGCTTGAAAAAGTATCTTCATATATATAAAGGCAGGGATTTTAAGGTATGGAAAGCTCCGGAGTAAGGAATTTTTTTGAAAAACACTGGGAGAAGATGGTGCTCTGGACTATCCTTGTCGGGCTGTTCTACCTCCTGAAGCCCTTTTTCCTGCTCATATTCGAGACTTTCCTCATCACCTATGTCGCCAGGACCGTAGTGGTGTGGATGACTGATAGGCTGAACATCAACTACCGGCTCGCCACAGTCCTGTTCTTCATGATGTTCATTGGCGCGGTCATCGGCATCGGTGCATGGATAGGGCCGAAGCTGGTGACCGAGTCGAACAGGATACTTTCGGACTTCACCGACGACAGCAGGGAGGAGACTAACGATAAGATAAACAAATTCGCCGCCGCAGTTGTCAAGAACATCGTAGGCGAGGAAAAAGGCCTGGCTGTCTTGGGTTCCGAAGAATATGCCGTATTGTTGGAGAGCTTGAAGACTGAAACTGGCAAGACCGTGAAAACCGCGATGCCGCACGTGCTTGATTCGATAATAATGATAGTCAAACTCTGCTGGAAGATCACCGTTTCATTGCTCATAGCCACTGTTTTCTCGTTTATTCTTGTGCTGGACTGGCAGAAGATAGCGGCAAAGATGGGTGAATTGGAAAAAAGCCGGATCAGGACATTCTATCTTGACGCCGCTCCACACCTGCAGGCTTTCGCGAACATCCTTGGCAAGGCGCTCCAGGCCCAGGCCATCATCGCATTATGCAACACAGTCCTGACAGCGATAGGCCTCTGGTATTTCGAAGTTCCGAACATCGCCCTTCTGTCGACCATTGTCCTGATCTGCGGATTCATTCCCATACTGGGGACTTTCCTCAGTTCGATCCCGATACTCATGTTTGCTGTCCAAGTTGGGGGGTTGGTGCTGGTGATCAAGCTGATCATGTTTGTCGCCGCCATACACGCCTTCGAGGCGTATGTCCTGAATCCACGGATAACCGGAGAAGCCCTCCGCGCCCATCCTCTCCTCATCCTCGTCCTTCTCCTGATAGGGGAGAGATTCTTCGGGATATGGGGGATGATAGTGGGAGTTCCAATCGGTTTCTATCTGATAAGCGTGCTCACCACCAAGGATGAGAATATCAAGCCCGAATCATCTGATAAGACCGCCCCGGCCTGATAGTTCAAAGCTATGGATGAATTGAAAATAGGGCATATCTTGAAAACTGAAGCAGAAACTCGAAAAAAACTTATAGATGCAAAACTCAAAGAGGCAGGTTGGGATGTCGCCAATCTCGCGCAGGTTTCTCAGGAGTTTGATATTTCCGTACCCTTGCCAAATGGTGTGGCAGAGCCGCGAACACCTTACGAAGGACATCAATTCAGTGATTATGTCCTGTTTGGCAGGGATGGGAAGCCTCTGGGTGTTGTTGAAGCTAAAAAGACTTCCAAGGATGCTGCGTTAGGACGGGAACAGGCTAAACAGTACTGTTACCATATTCAAAAGCAATTTGGCTGCAAACTTCCTTTCTGCTTTTATACCAACGGTCTTGAGATTTTCTTCTGGGATTTGGAAAACTATCCTCCACGAAAAGTAGTCGGTTACCCTACACGAGATGACTTGGAGCGGTTTCAATATATTCGAGAACACCGGAAACGGCTTGCTGATGAGCTCATAAATACGGAAATCGCCGGAAGGGATTATCAGATCCGTGCAATCCGCGCGGTGATGGAAGGTATTGAAAAGAAACAACGTAATTTCCTTCTGGTAATGGCCACGGGAACGGGAAAAACTAGAACCTGTATTGCCCTTGTAGATGCCCTCATGCGTGCAGGACATGCAGAAAAGGTATTATTCTTGGTGGATAGGATTGCTTTACGGGGGCAGGGACTTGATGCTTTCAAGGAACATTTACCCAATGAACCCCGCTGGCCTAAGGAAGGTGAAAAGCTCATAGCCAAAGATCGCCGCATCTATATTTCAACCTATCCCACAATGCTCAATATCATCCGGGAAGAAGGCAATACGCTTTCTCCCCACTTCTTTGACCTGATTGTGATTGATGAGAGTCACCGCTCCATATATAACACCTACGGGGAAGTGCTTGATTATTTCAAGGCGATCAGTCTCGGGCTGACTGCAACTCCGACAGATATAATTGACCACAACACGTTCAAGCTTTTTAATTGTGATGATGGTGTCCCAACGTTTGCCTATACCTACGAGGAAGCGGTTAATAACATTCCTCCCTATCTGTGCAATTTCCAGGTGATGAAGATACACACCAAGTTCCAGGCTGAAGGCATCAGCAAACGGACAATCTCGCTGGAAGACCAGAAACGGCTGATCCTTGAAGGCAAAGAGGTGGCGGAGATAAATTTTGAAGGCACTGAGCTTGAAAAGACTGTCATCAATAAAGGTACAAACGCCCTTATCGTCAAAGAGTTCATGGAGGAATCAATAAAGGATTCAAACGGTGTCTTGCCCGGCAAAACCATTTTCTTCTGCGCTTCCATCCCGCATGCGAGAAGGATTGAACAGATTTTCGATTCCCTTTATCCTGAGTACAAGGGGGAGCTTGCCAAAGTTCTTGTGTCTGATGATCCCAGAGTGTACGGAAAGACCGGCCTTCTGGCCCAGTTTAAAGGCAACGATATGCCGCGCATCGCCCTCAGCGTGGATATGCTGGATACGGGAATTGATATCAGGGAAGTGGTCAATCTTGTATTTGCCAAGCCTGTCTATTCCTACACCAAGTTCTGGCAGATGATTGGCCGAGGCACACGACTTCTGGAATCAGACAAGATAAAACCCTGGTGTCCCCAAAAGGACATGTTCCTCATCCTGGACTGCTGGGACAATTTCGAATATTTCAAACTCAATCCCGAAGGCAAGGAAGCCACTGTTCAAATTCCGCTACCAGTGCGGTTTGTCGGTATCAGGCTTGATAAGATTGAAAAGGCAATCGATACGCAGAATGATGCCATTGCCGAAAAGGAAATAGGTAAACTTCGAATGCAGATTCAGGAACTCCCCCAAAACTCGGTGGTTATCCAGGAGGCCGCTGCAGACATGCAAAAGATCGAGGATGATAATTTCTGGACAAAGCTTTCCCATGAAAAGATTGAATTTTTGCGTAATTCCATAAAACCGCTTTTCAGGACTGTCTCTCAAGTTGATTTCAAGGCGATGCGTTTCCAGAAGGACCTGCTTGAAACATCACTTGCGAAACTCGCAGAAGAAAAAAAGAAATATGAAACATTGAAGGCTAATGTCGTAGAACAGATCTGCGAACTTCCGCTGTCGGTAAATATTGTCGCCAGGGAAGAGGCTATTATAAAGCTGGCCCAGACAAAAAGTTACTGGACAAAGGCGACCGATGCAACGTTTGACGAACTTGCTGAAAAGCTGTCTCCACTTATGAAATACCGGGATGGTGGAGGTCAAGGCGTTGGGCCGGCTAATTTTGATTTTACAGATCTGGTGAAAATTAAGGACATGGTGGAGTTCGGACCTGAGCACTCGGCAGTGAGCGTTTCCAAGTATCGAGAGATGGTGGAGAAACTCATCATGGAATTTACAGAGAGCAACCCTATTTTGCAGAAGATCAAAAAGGGGAAGGAAATCAGCGAGAAGGAGGCGCAGGAACTTGCAGCAGTCTTACAGGATGAACATCCCCATATCACCGAGGATCTGCTTAAAAATGTTTATAAGAACCGCAAGGCGAAGTTCATCCAGTTCATCAGGCATATTTTAGGGCTCGAAAGGCTGGAAAGCTTTCCTGAGACGGTTGCCAGGGCGTTTGAACAGTTTATCCACGGCCATACAACTCTCAGTTCCCGGCAGCTGGAATTTTTAAATCTGCTTAAAAATGTCATACTGGAAAAAGAAACCGTGCAAAAGCAGGATCTGATCGAATCACCTTTCACGGTATTGCATCCAAAGGGGATCCGAGGTCTGTTCACTCCGTCGGAAATCAACGATATCTTGGAATTAACAAAAAGGCTGGCGTCATAATATGTTGCAAAATAATTCGGCAATCAAAAGTAAAATCGACCAGCTCTGGGACAAGTTCTGGAGCGGTGGCATAGCCAACCCTATCACCGCAATTGAACAGATTACCTATCTGCTCTTTATGAAGCGGCTGGACGATCTTGACCTCAAGCGCATATCCGATGCCGAATTTACTGGTTCGAAGTACACCTCTAAGTTTGATGGGAAATTTACGATTCCAGGCACCGAACAGAAAGTGGACAGGCAGACCCTCCGCTGGAGCCATTTCAAACGCATGCCAGCAGAAGAAATGCTCACGCATGTGCAGATGAAAGTATTCCCATTCCTGAAAACGCTCAACGGGGATGAATCGCCCTTTACCCATCACATGAAGAATGCGGTCTTTATAATCCCAAAGCCCGCCTTGCTGGTTGAAGCCATCTCCACCATCGAAGAAATATTTGCGGAGATAGAAAAGGATACCCACTCAGGCGGACAGGCTTTTCAGGATATCCAGGGGGATGTATACGAGATGCTTCTTTCCGAAATCGCCTCAGCAGGTAAAAATGGACAGTTCAGGACACCGCGTCATATCATCAAGCTCATTGCCGAACTTGTAGATCCGAAACTGGGCAACCAGATTGCCGACCCTGCCTGCGGAACCGGCGGTTTCCTGCTCGGTGCCTATCAGTATATGGTGACACAGCTTGATAAGAACAAGAAGAATCTCAAGCCAGACGAAGACGGATTCATCCGCAATTCCGTGAGCAGCCTGCTTACTAAAAAGGTGAGCGTTATCTTGAATGACAGCCTCTACGGTTACGATATAGATGTGACCATGGTGCGCCTGGGGCTGATGAATTTGATGATGCACGGCGTGGACACTCCGCACATTGATTATAAGGATACCCTGAGCAAAGGTTTTACGGAGTCCAATAAGTATCAGATCATCATGGCTAATCCGCCGTTTACCGGCAGTATTGACAAGGGTGACATCAACGAATCGCTCAAACTGGGAACTACCAAAACCGAACTGCTCTTTGTCGAGAATATTTACAAACTGCTCAAAATGGGAGGAACTGCGGGCGTAATTGTGCCGCAGGGCGTTTTGTTCGGCAGTGGCAAAGCTTTTGTTGAAGCCAGAAAATTATTAGTCGATAAGTGCGAGCTTAAAGCCGTAATCGCCATGCCCAGCGGAGTATTTAAACCCTACGCTGGAGTAAGCACCGCCATCCTGATATTTACGAAGGGCGGCGAAACCGAGAATGTCTGGTTCTACGACATGAAGAGCGACGGTTATAGTCTGGATGACAAGCGGACTAAACAGGAAGGCTGTGGCGATTTACAGGATATTGTAACGCAATACAAAAAGCGGGATCAGCTCAAAAAGAGTGACCGCAAAGAGAAATTCTTCTTTGTGCCCAAAGAGCAAATTGTGGCGGAAAACTATGATCTGAGCATGAGCAAGTACAAAGAGGATGTCTTTGAAGAAGTGGTGTATGAAAAACCAGCGAAGATTCTTGCCAAGCTTAAGACCATGGAAGGTGAAATCAGTTCGGAACTGCGCGAGCTTGAAGGAATTCTAGGATGAAATATCAGAAATTAGGTCAACATATATTGCAAATTAGAGGGATTTCTTTTAAACCAGAAGATGTAATTACTGAACAACTTGATGGCTATGTGCCTGTTATTAAATCAAATAATATCACTGAGACAGGTTTTGACAGCAAAGGGCTTATATACATAAAAAGCGAATACATTAGACCAGAACAATTTATTAGAAATGGGGATCTTGTTTTAACTGCTTCTAGTGGCAGTAAAAAGACAATTGGGAAAAACATACAGTTTGATAGTGATTACAATGGATCTTTTGGCGCTTTTTGCAAACTTATACGTCCTAAGTCAACTATTAATCCAAAGTATATATATCATTATTTTAAAACTCATTATTTTAGGGATTCCATAGAAAAAGCTGTTCAAGGTGCAAATATTGCCAATTTGAAAAATGAATATATTAATGATTTGCAAATCCCCCTTCCTCCCCTCGATGACCAAATCCGAATTGCCGCCGTTCTCACCCGGGCGGAAAAGCTGATTGCCAAACGCAAAGGGAGCATCAATGCGTTGGATGAATTCTTGAAGAGCACTTTCCTGGAGATGTTCGGGGATCCGGTCAGAAATGAGAAGGGATGGAATCGCAAACCATTGTCCGAAATCCTTGAGAAAATTGAAAGCGGGTGGAGTCCAATTTGTCTTGACAGGCCAGCACTAGATGGTGAATGGGGTGTATTAAAGCTAGGTGCAGTGACAAAATGCATATATGATCCATTAGAGAATAAAGCCTTGCCTGAAACTGAATCTCCTGAACCAAGTATAGAAGTACATAAAGGTGATGTTCTTTTTTCAAGAAAAAACACTTATGAATTAGTAGCAGCATGCGCTTATGTTTGGCATACACCTCCTAAATTAATGTTGTCAGACTTAATCTTTCGCTTAGTACTTCGCAATGAGAAATCTGTTAATCCTATTTACCTACAAGCACTTCTTTCTTTTTCCTCCAAGAGGAAAACAATCCAAAAGCTTGCGGGCGGAGCAGCAGGCTCAATGCCCAATATTTCAAAATCTAGATTATTATTACACCTGGTAGAATGCCCCTCTCTTCCTCTACAATCCCAATTCGCAAACATAGCAAAAAAAGTTGAAGGCATCAAATACCGCTACAAGCAAAGCCTTTACGAACTTGAAAACCTTTATGGCTCCTTAAGCCAACTTGCATTCAAAGGGGAGCTTAAATATGAGGCATTTCATGTTCATTATGGAGACAATGGAATGGATAAAATAACGAAAACTCCTATGCCTTGCTCAAGGTTATTTAAACCTGTTTATTGCGATTCGACTGCCGAAAATATAAAAACTGAAACCATATTAGGGAGCTTAAAAAGGAAATCATTGCCAGACGAACTGGATTTATCAAACATGCATGCGGAGCCACAAGAAAACAAAAATGAAACTGTCGTAGTTAACGGAAACACACCAATTGAGTCTACTGTCACTTGGGAAGAACATGAATCTGAAGAGCGGATTTCAACTAATCATCTTAAGTTCTCACGAGAGTCCCTTCTTTACTTGATTCGTACTTTACAAGAACCAATATTGTTTTCAGAGCTAATGCGGGAAGCAGAAAAGAATGCATATGAAAACCACTCCCAACCTTGGACATATGACCGTCCACCCCATTATGATGATATCTGCAATTTGATTTTTGAACTGTTGGACGAGGGAATCCTGTTTCAAGCTTATAACAAAGATAAAAATCAGATGTTTCTGACACTGACTGAGGGCAAAGTGATATGAAATTGATTCGTCTCAAACTCAATAGCCAGTTCCGGAGTTTACATCCTGGATTTGAGCTACATTTCATGAATGATTGGGAGCTGGCTGAATTTTCTGGACAAGAAAGTAATGCACCCTATGTCTTGGCCGGTCCTAATGGAAGCGGCAAGTCTAACATACTCGAGGTGCTGGCTTCAATATTTTATCATTTGGAATGCACTGTTTTACAAAACCTGCCTGACAGTTTTATCTTTGACGAAGAAGAGAACCCGGAAGGATTTCAATCGAGCAGGTGTTCTCCTGATGCTTTCGAACTGGAATATTTTACTCCAGCTAAAGAACAGTTTCCCGTAAAAGGCTTTGGCAATCTTGCACGGGTGCTGGTACGTAAGGAGGCCAAGAAAAATCCCCAGTGGTCAGTTCTAAATGCAACCAAATCCATTTCACCTCTGGAACGGGAGAATATTCGGGACCTTCTCCCAGCATTCGTTTTGGGATATTCTTCCGGGGAGAACGAAATATTAAGTCTCCCATTTTTCAAAATGAGATTTATCCAATACGACGAATATCTGGAATGTCTGAAAAAGGAGCTTTCCTATCCAGGAGAACCCGAGTCCAGGTTGACCTTTCTCGATCAGGAGTTCAGCCAGGCCATTCTTCTATGCAATCTGTTGATGCAAGACGAGAACGCGCTGTCTCCCCTTAAATCCGAAACCAAAGTAAAAGACCTACAGAAATTCCGGGTTATTTTTAACAGGCGAATGGAGCTTAGCCCCATGGAAGCCGAAGATTTTCCCAAAAGTATTCTGATTGAAGAAACAGACGAAATCGGAAGCAAACATTTATTTTTACCTATATTGAAACTCTTCGAATCTGAAAAAACAGAAAGTGATCATTTCGTTCCCGCAATTAACCGATTGATTCGTTGCGCTACCTGCAATTATCATGACAAAGAATCAGATACGCTTTACTTAGACTACTGGGTTAACGATGCCACAAAAGATGCCTTTCGCTCCAACTTCTCATCAGCTATTGAATTGTTTCAGACATTCCAAGTTTTATTCAATCTGAACCTCTATTCTGTTAGCAAACAACTGAAAAAAGAACTTTATACGTCAGAAAGCCTGTATGTGAATGAAACTGTCCCCTCTCTACCTTCGGACAGGCGAATTATCCGTTTCAAAGACTTCTGGATCACAAAAACAGACACATCTAAACCATTACTTTGTAAAATGCTTTCAGATGGTGAACACCAAATCTTGCACAGTCTTGGACTCTGCCTGCTCTACCGTGAAAATAATTGCCTGTATTTGCTGGACGAGCCTGAAACTCATTTAAATCCGGATTGGCGTTCCCAGTTCATTACGAGTCTTAAAAAATGCTTGGGAGAAAATAACATGCATGTGGAAGTTATGATAACGACCCATGCACCATTTTTGATTTCAGACTGTGAACCTCAAAATGTGCTTGTCTTTAATAAAGATGAAGGACCTGTAAGTGTCACAAATCCGGATTATAACACATTGGGCGCTTCGATCAATAAGATTACGATGACCACCTTTGGAAAGCGTGAAACTATCGGGGGGCAAGCTCAGGCAATCATTAATGACCTACGACAACGTTTTAAAAATGGTGAAGATAAAAAGCAAATCATTGATGAAATAAACCAGAAGCTAGGAGATTCGGTGGAAAAGGTGCTGATGATCAAAACTATACTCGACAGCATGGAGGAGAAAGACTGATGCTTTTTCCCTACATATATGTTCCCCACCAAATGGACAAGATGCATGGATTCATAGATTTTATCTTTTATGAGGTTTGGTGCAAGGCACCAATTAGTGGTGCCTTTAGACTTGATCTATTTGCCGAGAACCCTGAGCTCAAAGAAGTCATGGAGGCATTTTTTTATTCTGATGCAAAAGGAGCTGACTTCTTTTACGTACATGTTGAACGCATCTTTGGTTTTTTCGCCACATTAACTCCAACGGAGATTGACCAGTTCAAACGATGGTATCAATCCAACAACGACATCGAAAAGGTCTGCGCCAATGACCCAGCGTTGCAAATTGCACGCTATGCCGATATTCGAGCTATAAGGCAGAACCTTAGTGACCAGATCGCAACATTCTTCAAGGGGCTTTATTCGAAAGATTTGCTGGAACTTAAGGCAATCGGGGACAAGATCGGAAAAATCGACGATCACTATCAGGCATTTATGACGACCAATAAAATGGGAAAGTGCCCGTTTTGTGGCATTTATGATATGAAGGGTATATATCATTCAACACGAGAAGCCTATGACCACTATTTACCCAAAGGACTTTACCCGTTCAACTCGATAAATTTCCACAATCTTGTTCCTGCATGCCATAATTGCAACAGTAGTTATAAGACAAGCCAAGACCCCGCGTTCACACCAAAAGATCCAGCCGGAGCAACAAATCGTCGAAAAATCTTCTATCCTTATGCAAATCACACCTATAGGATTGAATTAACGATTAATCTCATCAAGCCTGACATTGATCGCCTCATCCCAGGTGATATCCAGCTTGAGTTTGGGCCAACTGAGCTAAGCGAGGAAATCAAGACGTGGGAAGACGTGTATGGAATTGAGGAACGCTATAAAGCCAAATGCTGTAGCGAAAGTGATGGTAAATACTGGGTGACACAGGTGCTCGATGAATGGAAGGAAGATGGTCGCTCTGCTAATGATTTCTTGAACACTCTCAAGCGGCAGGCGGCAAAAAGTCCATTCGCAGATTGTAACTTCCTCAAGGAAGCCTTTCTTAAAGCCTGTGACCGTGCTGGTATATTCAATCAGACACCAATATAAATTATGTATGGGTATTGGGTGAAAACAGTCTGCTCCCTCTGCAACAGTCTCAAAAAGGATCTGAAAATATGAATGGAATACTGGAATCTCTATTAGTAGATTCGTTGAAGGCTTCTGCGGCTTGGATAAAGGACAGGATTGTAAACGCTGACACCGATCAGTTTGCCAAAAAGATTTTCAGAGTATTCGACGCCCATGGAATAAAGAGAACACAGATTCCTGTAATGCTTCATGAAAGTTTCGGAATCACTGTCGATGACATTAAGAATCCGACAACTTTTAAGAAAAAAATTACTGGGGACTTACTCGTTTTCCTTTCAGACACCTTCAATCTTAATCCAAAATGGTTTCATGACGACAAGGAGCATATTTATAATGAGATATCCGCATATAAAGCCATGATTAGAAATTATGTTGATCTGCTTGTTCGTATCAGGAGGCAGAAAAAACTTGTCAATCTCATTGTTTACAAACCTGTCGGGAAACTTTCTGCCAGTTCTGACTTGAAAATGATACTCTCTGAAGATTGCACGATAAACGGCATTGAATTCGAAAGGCATATAGTTATAAGAGAACTCTGGCGATGGGAAGAATATGGAGGGGATCAGATTAGGCTGATGACAAGAATGTTCTTCGCCCTAAACCTGGGATATGTCTTTGGCTATTCCGCTTCATACGATAACCTCCACGATCTTGACGATGGAAAAATATTTGTTTCTGAAGTCAGGAGGATTCCAAAAGATCTATGGCAACCTGATTTTTATGCGATTTACACTGGTGAAGGTAGCCTTGCGGCATTGGACACTGAAACAATGTCGGAAATCCTTGAATGGGGCAAAAAACAAAATCTGATCCAATATTTCGAAAAGAAGGCCAGAAAACGTATCACCTCAAATCCACTTAAGAAATTCTGCCAAACTCAAGAATTAAGCGGAGCCAACGATTAAAGAATCCGGTTTATCCTGTAATCCTGTCAATAAATTAAAGTTCCTTATTTGAAATCCAAAACTAAATATTTTGCGCGAACTCTAAAACTCTATCCTCTTCTCGTTCTGCAACTGTTATGGCTCCAAGCTTGCTCAGCTCGCTTCGAATTTCCAGTGCGGCGCTGAGTCTCTTTCCGCTATCAGCTTGTCGGACAACAAACAACATTTCTCTCGGGAAATCATTTAACGCTTTAAGTCTTTCCACCCGCATGCGCCACTTGTCACCATATTCTATTATTAGGGTCGTGTTGTTTTTATCTAAATCAAGAGGCTTGATGGCTTTGACTGCCAAGTTATTCTCTTCGTGCACAAAAGGAATATTTACACGATATTGCTCATTTCCAAATGCTTTTTCGTGATAGTTGGAGAGAATTTCCTTTGCCTTGAAAATAGAAGCGAGTCTTCGTTTCATAACAGTCTCGTGATATTCCTCCGGTTTTGCAAACTGACGCTCCACATAGAAATTAAAAAGTTGTTCTAGAGCTTGTTGCTCATCGCCTAGTATAATTGTTCCGATACCGCTGAACCTGAAAAGGCTTTCTCTTGGCTTTACGATTTCCCGGAAAAATTGAATAAATTCTTTTTCTTTGAATAGGAAATGTATTTGGCTAAATTGCGCATCATGGCTCAGCCCATGTGCTAAGCGCTTCATTTCCTGCAATAAAATACGTCGCCCCTCGGTAAACAAGGAAGCATCCATTTCCGGAAAAAAGTTTGTCACTCTGTCACGGCGACGAGATTCCATTTTGTATGAAATAGTTCCAGTTTGAGGACATGCTAAAATAATTCCAACGTTGACAAACTCTTCAGTTTCCGGATAAGGCATAAATCGCAAAACTGCAAAATTGAATGTAAGTTTCTGATTCATAGTGTATTATCCCTGAACAGGTCATTCCTGTTTTGAAATCGATTAAGGATAGCCCGCATCCTATTATAAGAACATTCTGGCAACGATTTTGCTGAGTCAGTCCATTCCTCAGGGAGTTCAGCAAAATAACTCTCTAGTTTTCTGGAAATATCCAACATAATTGGTTCCAGTTCAAGGTTGAAATTTTCTTCCCAATTATTTAAAGCATCTTTAAAGACATGTTTATTAATTAATTTATCATTCGAAAACGAAGAATCAAAAGCAATGTTGTGATCAATGATCCTAGCTTCTTTAGCCTCGGGAAGCCAAAGCACATTCACATTGCCGCCATGTTCATCCAAGGTACGGTCATCATTCTGTATCCACCAGTCAAATACCAGAGTAGTTCTCTGCAATATTATTGGAGTATGGGATAAATTGGATAAATTATATTCTTGGGCCCCTTCAACATGTTCAGATGCAAATACAATACCGTCACCCAATTCTGAAATATCATCTCTAGCGCTGTATTTAACCAACTGTTCAGGAACGACAGCCTGGACAAAGGGAGGGATAGGCAATCCGAAATCCTGAGCTATTCGTCCGGCAATCCATTCATTACACAGAGAGGATTTTCCAGCATCATGCCCTTTTACCCAATACCATTTCCCATTATCGCCTTGACAGAGAAAGGGACGAGTTATACCCTGTTCCGCACGTTTTCTAATTTGAACAATGCTTATATTATCCATTAAATTAATTCCGGTCGGCGATTAAATGCTGTTCAATAGGAAGTTAGACTAATAATTAAGTAAAAACAGTTAATTGGTATTCTGCTAATCTACTACCAAACGCGCGTTTTAATTTATATTGAGCTAAGAATAGAGGCAATAGAATAATTTGCAAGCCTGCTAGATAAAAGACTACTTAGCTGGATATTCATTTTTTCCCTTGCCAGTTTATCTGGGCACCAGTTTAGCGCTTGCATAAACGGACGTTAAAAGAAGCATTTGAAGGGTAGAAGAATATTTGATGGATTGACCGCTTCTTGTAAAATATAACATGCAATATTATCTTGCAATTCCAGTTAGCAATGTATATAATAAGGCATATGATATCAATTCTTTATTCATAAATCTGCGCATTTTACAGGGGTATATATTCTAACAACAGTGGTGGGTATGAAAGACAATATCACAAAGCTCATAGGGGAAAGAGTTCGTGACGCTCGTGATTCCAAAAAAATTAATCAAGCAAATATGGCTGAACTACTCGGACTTAACGATCATCAGATCATATCTAACATTGAACGGGGAGAACGCAAAGTAAGCTCGGATGAACTAATCAACCTGATGAGGATTCTGGACAAACCGCTCGAGTACTTTACCGATCCGTTCCTTATTACTCAGGAGAAAGTGTTTTCATGGAGGGTAAATTCCGAGGCAATTTTGCCTGCCGAATATGAGGAAAAGGCAAAAAAACTCATAGCTGCCTACCGTGAATTTTCACGGATGATAGGACATCGGATCAGTGCTTTATCTCAAAAAATGCAGATAACAAAACAAAGCACGTATGAGGAAGTCGAGGATATTGCTGAATTCCTGGTTGAGGAGTGGAAACTGTCTGATATTCCTTATGATAATCTTAGGAAGGTATTGGAAGAAAATCTGCATATTCCAGTCCTGTATGTAGATGCTCCAAAAAATATTTCCGGAGCCTCCTGCAAACTTGACAATTTAAATTGCATCCTAATCAATAGGAATGAGCCAGTAGGACGGCAAAGCTTTAATCTTGCCCACGAGTTATTTCATCTGTTGACATGGGATGTCTACCCGCCGAAAAGAATAGATCAGGCCCAGATTGAACCCAAGCCTAAAGAAGAGAAACTTGCTGATAAGTTTGCATCTGTATTGCTGATGCCGAAAAAGTCGATTTCCAATTATTTTAACTCATTGGACCCTGAAGAGGATCTTTTGAAAAGATTGGAAAAGGTTGCGAACCATTTCCATGTTTCAGTATCTGCCGCTTATTGGCGTTTATTTATTTTGAACCTTGTCCAGCGCGTTGATGATAAATATTATAAAAAAGAAATCGAATGCCATTCCGTTGATACTGACATTAAACCTCCTCTGTATTCGGAAAGTTTCGTGAAGATTCTCCATGATGTCATTCACAAGGGAATGGCAAGCATAAGAAAAGTGACGTCCCTCCTTGAATGCAGCCAGAATGATTTGGAAAGCTTGTTCAAGTCATATGAACTGAAAGGGCTCTATGAGTAGCAGGGTAAGCCCTAATGCAAATCAAACGGGACGACATAATATTTCTCGACACGAATGTAATCATTGAAGCTGAACGCGCCGGAATTCTGAAAACATTAGCTGGAAATTTTAAAAAACTGGCGACGGTAAGGAAATGCCTTCAAGAATTGGACAAGGGGAATAAGTCCGCCCCGGACTATATACCAGTAGATACGAAATTCATTTCGGAAAAATTCTCCCTTAAGACTGTAACCCAAAAAGAAATTGCTGATCTGCTGCTGAAATTGGAAAATGAGATAGCCTTGGATCCTGGAGAAGAGGAATTGCTTGCCCATATTAACAGCCAGAATATAAACGTCTATTTTATTTGCTCTCCAGATAGAGCCTGTATAAGGGCGGCTAATAAATTGGGATTTATTGATAAAGTTATAAGCTTAGAAGATCTGGCAGATGCTTCAGGTATGAAAAAGACGAAATTATTGTATCATTTTTCAAAAAGATGGCTGAGCATATTTAAAGCGGATCTTCTTTTGGAAAAATAATAATATTCCTGAGACTATTTTCTTCAAATCTGTCCCCTGTCAATATTTGTGCTTATTCTTGTTTTTACCTTGAAATAGGCTAGATTAAGCCTTTTGCTTTCAATGCGAACGATAACTTTTATAACAAGGTTGAAACCAATGTCCGAAGATAAGAAGAACTACAAGGAAATACTTGAATGCCAGGATAAGTATGTGATGCACACATATGCCCCCGAGATCCTGCTTGTCAAAGGCAAAGGATCATACGTCTGGGACAGCTTGAATAGGAAATATCTCGACTTCAGCACCGGCATCAGCGTCTGCAACCTCGGGCATTGCCACCCGGCCGTAACCAGGGCGATCAAGGAACAGGCCGGAAAACTTGTCCACGTCTCAAACCTATATATGAATGAAAAACAGCCCCAGCTCGCCGCGAAGCTCGCGGAGAAGGGGTTTGACGGATTTGTATTCTTTGCAAACAGCGGCGCCGAGGCCAACGAAGGCATGATTAAGCTTGCCAGAAAATGGGGTTCAGAGAAGGGCAAGTTTGAAATAATTGTCATGGAAGAATCATTCCACGGCAGGACGCTTGCGACTCTCGCTGCCACTGGAAGAAGCAAGTACAGGGCCGGATTTTCTCCGGACATGCCCGGATTTGTACATGTGCCGTTCAATGATGTTTCCGCAATTGAAAAGAAGATAAACGACAAGACCTGCGCCGTACTGCTCGAACCTGTCCAGGGCGAGGGCGGCATCCTGCCGGCAAAACAGGAATATTTGAAGGCCGTCAGGGAGCTCTGCGACAAGCACGGACTGCTTCTGATGTATGACGAGGTCCAGTGCGGAATGGGCAGGACAGGAACATTCTACGCCTGGCAGGGATATGGTGTCCAGCCTGACGCCCTTTCAATGGCGAAGGCTCTTGGAAATGGATTCCCCATAGGGGCGTTCATGGTTAAAAGGGAACTCGGTGCCGTGTTGGGCGCTGGAACCCATGCCAGCACATTCGGAGGAACTCCTCTGGCATGCGCAGCCGCATTGGCGGTCATTGAGGCGTTCGATAGCGAGAACATCCTCGAGAACTGCGTCAGGCAGGGCGAATTCCTAATGTCCGGCCTTGCGAAACTCGCAAAGAAATACAAGTCGATACAGGAAGTAAGGGGCAAAGGCCTTATAATAGGTGTTGTCCTGGACAGGCCTGCGAACGATCTCAAGAAAATAGCCTGTTCGAAAGGGCTCCTCGTACTCACTGCCGGAGAGACTGTCCTGCGGCTTCTGCCTCCTCTTAATGTTTCGAAGAAGGAATCGGAGGAAGCATTACATATCCTGGATGAATCCCTAAAACAACTACAGGAATTCCAAAATGCAAAATGATCTTCTCACAGTTGAAGAGATAACCTTGGGCGAACTCAAGGAGATTTTCCGGCTTGCCGCTAAAATGAAGAGGGAGCGCAGCAAGTCCAAGGACAGGCCCCTTGCCGGCAAGAGCGTTGGCATGATCTTCTCCAAATCCTCGACCAGGACTAGGGTCTCATTTGAAGTCGGGATAACCGAGCTCGGAGGTTTCCCGCTCTTCCTTGATCAGAATGACCTCCAGCTGGGGAGAGGGGAGTCGATCCCCGACACCGCCCGCGTGCTCAGCCGCTATCTCCATGCCGTCGTGATCCGGACGTTCAAGCACGAGGATATCGTTGAATTTGCGAAATACGCAAACATACCCGTCATAAACGCACTTACTGACATGTATCATCCCTGCCAGATACTCACAGATCTTTTCACCATATACGAATACAGCGAACATCTTGAAGGAATCAAGATCGCCTTCATGGGCGACTGCGCCTGCAATACCGCCAATTCCCTCATACTTGCCGCGAAGCTCGCAGGAATGAACCTCGTGCTTTCCTCCCCGAAGAAGTACCGTCCGGATCAGGATCTGCTGGACTACGACAGCATCGGCAACGGAACAGTGTCCTGGGAGGAGGATCCGTATGCCGCAGTTGAAAATGCAGACTATATATATACCGATGTATGGGTGAGCATGGGGTTCGAAGAGGAGGCAAAACAGCGCATGCAGAAGCTGAAGCCATATGCTGTGAACGCTGACCTGGTAGACAACGCTTCCAAGGATGTGAGAATCATGCACTGCCTGCCTGCCCACCGAGGAGAGGAGATCACCGACGAAGTCATGGACAGCCATGCATCAATAGTATTTGACCAGGCTGAAAACAGACTGCATGTCCAGAAGGCGATACTGACAATGCTCCTGAAGGATTAAATTTGCTTGTGCGGAAATCCTTTCCCTACTAGCAAATTCATGAAATATTCTTCCCGAGCCATTTGACGCTCTTCCAGCCGAACAGCCCGAGCATGATCAGAGGTCCTATGCCGGACAGCATCCCAATTCCGTAGCCCAGCGCCTTGAGCACCTCCTGCATGTCCTGGTTCTCATAGTAGGGAAGACTTTCAAAAGCGAAGGCGACGGCTTCCACAGGCACGGAGGCGGCCTTTAGCGTTTCCTTCAGCTCCTTTCCGACAGCCTGCGGATCATATTTTTTCTTGTCCTTGACGATGGAATTGACCTTGTCGACGTAGAAACGTATGGCTTTTATCTGGGTTTCCTTCACTTCGAGGGCGTCCGCTATCCTCGTTATCTCCTTCTCCTCTTCGGAAACCACTATGCCGTCGGCGCAGGCCATGAACAGGCAGTCGGTCATTATTGAGAATTTCAAATTGGATGTCTTGAGCATCTGGAGCTGGGCGAGAATATTCACATCAGTTTTTACAGTGGCCGCCTTTACAACTTCCTGGAGCGAGCTTTCGCTGAGTCCGGCAATCCTGCAGAACTCTTTCAGCTTATTTAGCTCCGAATCCTCGATCTTGCCGTCGGCGTTTGCCATTGAAGCGAGAAGTGTAAGATAGCTGGTCCTGACTTTCTCAGGATGCTGCCTGAGCGGATGCTTGATTTCATTCGACATGTTTGCCCCTCCATTGTGTAAAATCCGGATTTCGATATTTTGGCTGCGGGTAAAGCCCGCATCGAAACCAGCATATAAATAACAGGCTGATATTTCTTTTGTCAAGATTGAAAAAAATAACTTAACAACAATATTGACTGGTTCAGGAAAAAAACACAGATTTACGGAGATTTTCATATGAAATCCAGAATTGACAAGAAGGCGAAGGTCACGAAAGAGATGATCCAGGATTCCTTCATGCACCACCTCACAAGATCACTTGCGAAACACCCGGATGTGGCATCCAACCACGACAGATATTTCGCTCTTGCCCTCACCATACGGGATCTGCTTGTCGACAAGTGGATCGAGACCCGGCGCGAATACGACACCAGGAAGCCGAAATGCGTGTGCTATCTCTCACTTGAATACCTCATGGGGCGCGCACTTGGAAACGCAATGATAAATCTTGAGATCTATGATGTTGCAAAAGCGGCCATGGACGATCTCGGTTTCGACATAGAGCTGATCGAGGAGGAGGAGCTTGATGCCGGCCTCGGCAACGGCGGCCTCGGCAGGCTTGCCGCCTGTTTCCTTGATTCAATGGCGACATTGCAGTATCCCGCATTCGGTTATGGCATACGCTACAATTTCGGTATCTTCAAGCAGATAATCCAGGATGGAAGCCAGGTCGAGGAACCCGATCACTGGCTGCGCCAGGGAAACGCCTGGGAGATAAGAAGACCTGAAAGAATGCGCAGGGTCCGCTTTTACGGACATACTGAAAAAAGCAGGAATTCCGACAGCAAGCACAAGAAGGAATGGGTCGATACGCAGGACGTGCTTGCAATGCCCTACGACATGCCGATCCCCGGGTTCAAGACTGCACATGTCAACAACCTCCGCCTCTGGGCGGCTCGTTCCCTCTACGGATTCAACCTCAGCAGCTTCAACAGCGGCGATTACATCAATGCCAATCTTGAAGCATCCCTCACCGAAAACATAACCAAGGTGCTTTATCCCAACGACAACAACTACGGCGGAAAGGAACTGCGCCTCAAACAGCAGTATTTCCTGGTATCCGCCACACTCCAGGACATAATCTACAGGTACAAGGGACTCGGCGGAGACATAAGGAAGATCGATGAGAAGGTCGCAATACAGCTCAACGACACCCATCCCGCCATGGCAATCCCGGAATTCATGCGGATCCTTGTCGACGAGGAGGATGTCGACTGGGAGGAGGCATGGGGCATCTGCGTCAAGACGTTCTCGTACACCAACCACACCCTCATGAGCGAAGCCCTTGAGAAATGGCCGGTGCAGATGCTCGAGAAGCTCCTGCCACGCCACCTCGAAATCATATATGAGTTGAATGACCGCTTCCTGCGCCGCATAGCCAACAAGTATCCCGGAGATGTCGGACGCCTCAACAGGATGTCGTTCATCGAGGAGAACCACGAGAAACAGGTCAGGATGGCCTATATAGCCGTTGCCGGAAGCAGCAGGGTAAACGGTGTCGCCGCCCTGCATACCGAGCTCCTTAAACACGGACTCTTCAAGGACTTCTACGACTATTATCCCTACAAGTTCGTCAACAAGACCAATGGAATCACGCCGCGCCGCTGGCTGGTCAAGGCCAATCAGGGGCTTACAAGGCTGATCGAGGACAAGATCGGCGAATCATGGTTTACCAACATAGACGATCTCAAGAAGCTCGAGAAGCATGTCAATGACAGGAAGTTCATTGAACAGGTGGCTGCAATAAAGCGCCTGAACAAGGAAGTCCTTGCCAAATACATTAAGGAGCATAACGGGATCAAGATCAACATTGATTCCATCTTCGATGTGCATGTCAAACGTTTCCATGAATACAAGCGACAGCTTCTCAAGATCATCCACGCCATAACGCTTTACCTGGAGATCAAGGAGAATCCGAAGGGCAGTTTCACGCCGAGGACGATTATTTTCGGTGGCAAGTCCGCGCCCGGATATTTCATGGCGAAGCTCATCATCAAATTCATAAATTCGGTGGCGTCCGTGATCAATACGGACGAAGATATGAACGGAAGGCTCAAGGTCGTATTCCTTGCCAATTACGGAGTATCGCTTGCTGAAAAAATCATGCCCGCAGCTGATCTCTCTGAGCAGATCTCGCTTGCTGGAACTGAAGCTTCCGGCACAGGAAACATGAAGTTCGCGCTCAACGGAGCCCTTACGATCGGAACTCTCGATGGAGCCAACATAGAGATAAAGGAAGCTGTCGGAGACGACAACATATTCATATTCGGAATGAAGGTCAACGAAGTCGAGAATCTCCGCAAGAGCGGCTATAATCCTGAGGACTTCCTCAAGAGCCAGCCGAGGCTCCGCCAGGTCATGGAACTCATCAGATGCGGATTCTTTTCAACAAAGGAACCTCACGTGTTCGATCCTCTCCTCGACAGCATGAAGATCGATTATTACATGTCCTTCGCCGACTTCGAGTCATATAATTCGGTTCAGGAACAGGTGAGCAGGACCTATCTCGACCAGAACGAATGGCATAAGAAGGCCCTGATGAACATCGCCAACATGGGGAGATTCTCCAGCGACAGGACGATCAAGGAATATTCCGACGAGATCTGGAACATCAAGCCCATGCTCTTAAAGTAACTCGGGCTTTCCAGCCCGAGCGCAGGAAATTATAAGCAAGCTGTTGGATAAAGGAAGAACGATTGTGAACAAGGAAACCATGAAAACCATATACCTGAGCGGTCCCATCATGGACGAGCACGACGGCATCGCCCGTGAATGGCGCGAACAGGCCAAGAAGCTCCTCGGAAAGAAATTCCGCCTTCTCGATCCCATGCGCAGGGCGTTCCGCGACAGGGAAGTCGACAGCGCCAACGAGATCGTCGAGTTCGATCTCCAGGATGTGCGTGATGCCGACATCATCATCGTGAACTATTCCAAGCCTAGCATAGGTACGAGCATGGAGATCTTCTATGCAGCCCATGACCTCGGAAAGTTCGTCGTCGGTTTTTCGCCTTTCTCGTTCAAGGACTGTTCCCCGTGGATGGTGAAGTACTGCACCAAGATCCTCCCGGATCTGGAAAGTGCGTGTAATTATATAGATGTTCATTTCGGATAATTTTTTTCCGTTTAAAACGGAAAAAATACAAATAATGAAAGATTACTGACATGGAAACAAAGACAATTGTCAAAATAAAGATGCTTGAAGGATGCGATGACATCAAGCCCCTCAAGGCACACCATGACGATGCCGCATTCGATCTCAAGTCCAGGGTCGAGATGGAACTCAAGCCAGGAGAACCCCATCTTGTACCTACAGGCGTATTCATGGAGATTCCTGTAGGTTATGAGGCCCAGGTGCGCCCAAGGAGCGGACTCGCCCTCAAGCACGCACTGACAGTCCTCAACAGCCCAGGAACAATAGACGCCGGCTACCGTGGTGAAGTATGCGTGATCATGCTCAACGCCGGAAAGACCACCTACAGCGTCAAACGCGCCGACCGTGTTGCTCAGATGATCATCAGCAAGCTTCCGGACGTTGAGATCGAATACGTGTCCGAACTCGCCGACAGCAAGCGCGGAGCAGGCGGTTTTGGAAGCACCGGTAAAAATTAAGGCGGTATAAAAATTAAGGGGCCCCCTTAATTTTTATGACTGACGACTGGAGACTGACGACCTATGCATTCCTACTTAATCACCGGTGGTTCCCGCAGCGGCAAGAGCCGCTACGCCCTCGAACTTGCGAAATCCGCAAAGAAGCCTTTCTACATCGCAACCGGCTGGGCCGGGGACGATGAAATGGCCGAACGCATACAGAAGCACCGCAAGGAACGCGGAAAGCACTGGACCACGATTGAAACAAAGACCGATATCGCTTCTGCAATAGAGAAAGCCGAGAGAAAAGGCGCCGACTTCATCATCGTTGACTGCCTTACTCTATGGGTCTCCAACATGATGTTTGAAGAGACGAATATCAAAATGGAGACAGAGAAGGTCATTTCCACCATCAAGTCCGCAGGAAAAGCGACGCTGGTCTTTGTCACCAACGAAGTAGGGTCGGGCATAGTTCCGGCCGACAAGCTCTCCCGCGAATTCCGCGATGCCGCCGGACTCGTCAACCAGAAGATCGCCGCCGCCGTTGATAATGTAGTCCTGACAGTCTGCGGACAGCCCCTTTACATTAAAGGAAAATAAATTTCACCACGAAACAGGATTTGAGTTAACAATCATAGTAAATTTTTTGCACAGCAAAAAATTTTATAATAAAGGAGAATCCATGCTGCTCGAAGAAACTCTTTCAAAGATATCGCCAGCAGATGCGAATATCGCAGAACAGGCACAGAATAGGCTCAACTCGCTCACAAAGCCTCTTGGCAGCCTCGGGCTTCTCGAGGACTGCGCAAGGAAATATGCCGCCGCGCGTGGGGATGTCTTTGCGAAGATCGCAAAACCTGCCATACTTACTTTCGCCGGTGACCATGGAATCGCAGACGAGGGCGTCAGCGCATTTCCCAGGGAAGTCACCCCGCAGATGGTTGCGAATTTCGCAAACGGCGGTGCCGCGATAAACGTCCTGACACGGCACGGCAAGATCAAGCTCAAGGTAATCGACATCGGAGTCGCCGCAGACTGCCCATTCAAAGGCGTCATAAGGAAGAAAGTAGCTCCAGGAACTGCGAACTTCGCAAAAGGTCCGGCTATGACCATCAAGCAGACAAAAAAGGCCATTGAGATTGGAATCAAGCTTGCCGAGAAGGAAATCAAAAGAGGATGCACGCTCCTTGGAACCGGCGACATGGGAATCGCGAACACCACGCCATCAGCTGCGCTATATTCGGTTTTCCTCAATCTTGATCCTGAAAAGACTGCCGGAAAAGGAACTGGAATCACTGATGAAAAACTCCAGCACAAGATAGACGTCCTAAGGAAGGCGATAGAATTTCACAAGCCGAACCTGAAGGATCCTCTTTCAACGCTGGCCGCCCTTGGCGGTTACGAGATCGCAGGAATATGCGGTGTCGTGCTCGCCGCGGCCGCCAACAAGATTCCAGTTGTCGTCGATGGATTCATTTCCGGAGCAGGGGCTCTGACGGCAATCCAGATGAACCAGAACGTTAAGGACTACTGTTTCTTCAGCCATCTCTCTGCTGAAGCCGGACATGTAAACGCCATGAACGCACTTGGTGTCAGGCCAATTCTCAATCTCGATCTCAGACTCGGTGAAGGAACAGGCGCGGCTCTGTCAATGCATCTGATAGAGGCAGGCGTCAAGATAATGCACGAGATGGCGACATTCGAAAGCGCCGGAGTCTCGAATTCCAAGTAGGGGCGGGCTTTAGCCTGTCCCCATTCTTAAAGATAAAGATGGTACATGCTAAAGCACGTACCTACTTAAGAGATAACGGCGTATGAATTCGCCTACTACAAACGTTATAAATATAATTTGTAATCTTGCAGGAGTTCACAACTTCAGTTGTGTCTTAAGTAACTCGGGCATTCTTGCCCGAGCGGCCGTTAATCTTGACTCGGGCTGGACTTGTCCTTCCTTGGAGGAAAGCCCAAGTTACTTGAACCACAAACACGGGGTACATTAGTTAATTATGAATGGGCAATCATCAAAATTACCCTCCCAGAGACCCAGTCCGGGCAAACGCTGCTTCACAAGCAAGGCGATTGAAGACGCAATAGTTGAGATCAAAAGCGCTATTGCCGACAAGGAGCTTGCTTGGATGTTCGAGAACTGCTTCCCGAACACGCTCGATACTACCGTCCATTATTACGAGAAAAAAGGCAAGCCTTACACCTATGTGATCACAGGCGACATCGATGCGATGTGGCTGAGGGATTCTACAGCGCAGGTCTGGCCTTACTTGCCATTCGCCTCAAAGGATGAAAAGCTTAAGAAGCTGCTCAAGGGAGTTGTCAACAAGCAGGCTGAGTTTGTGCTCCTGGATCCCTATGCGAACGCATTCTATGATGATCCGAAGAAAAAAAGCCATTGGTCCGGCGATCTGACCGAAATGAAACCTGGTGTCCACGAACGCAAATGGGAACTCGACTCGCTCTGCTATGTTATACGTCTTGCCCATGGATACTGGAAGACTACCGGTGACAAAACAATTTTTGACAGTCGGTGGCGAAAGGCCATGAAACTGGTCGTGAAGACGTTCAAGGAACAGCAACGTAAAGACAGCAAAGGCCCGTATAAGTTCGAGAGGAATGGAGTAAATCCCACGGATACACAGTGCGGACGGGGATATGGCAATCCAACGCGCAAGGTCGGGCTGATCCATTCGATGTTCCGTCCCTCTGACGATGGAACCATCTATCCGTTCCTGATCTCCTCTAACATGTTTGCGGTGGTCTCCTTGAGACAGCTTAAGGATATATTTTCAACGGTACTCAAAGATAATAAATTTTCCGCGGAATGCGATAAGCTTGCCAAAGAAGTCGATTTAGCTGTGAAAAAGTATGCGATTGGAACACATCCAGCCTGCGGGAAAATTTATGCGCTCGAAGTCGACGGATTCGGGAACAGCCTCTTCATGGACGATGCTAACGTCCCAAATCTTCTTTCAATTCCTCATCTGGGATACTGCAATCTTAGCGATCCTCTTTATAGGAATACAAGGAATTTTTCGCTCAGCAAACATAATCCCTGGTTCAACCAGGGATTATATGCAAAGGGTATTGGAGGCCCGCATGTAGGTGAAAAGAAGATCTGGCCCTTGGGCCTGGTCATGCAGGCGCTTACGAGCACCGATAAAAAGGAAATCCTCTACTGCCTTAAAACCTTAAAGAATACACATGCCGGCACGGGATTCATACACGAATCGTTCCATGTGGACAATCCAGAGGATTTTTCCAGGAAATGGTTCGCCTGGGCAAATACGATCTTCGGGGAATTGATAGTAAGCCTGTATAAAAACAATCCGAGACTCCTCAGAGAAAAGCTTCCTAGGTAACACATTCCTTCTTATGAATTCGTTTGTAGTAGCGCATGTTTGCGCGTTCTTGGTTTTTAAAAGGAGCGCCGGTCTCCAGACCGGCTTCATGCCGACCTAGAGATCGGCGTTCCTTTAAGAACACGCAAAAATGCGTTAACTACAATGATAAAACTCCATTATGCATGTTCGTGAGCGTACTAGATCCCTGTTTTAAAATAGAAATGGTGGTTGATGATAGAATAAAGAGTAAAGCCGTTGCAATTCATTTCGAACATAAAAAAATACTAAAAAAAGAAGCATGGAATTTGTTTGTTAATGTACTTTGGAATGCCGGAGCCTATTGCACTCTTAAAGATAAAACGGTCTATATACTGCCAGTTGAAAAGAAATGAAGATAACTCTGACATCTTGAAGTAACTCGGGCATTCTTGCCCGAGAGATATTAGGGATTCTCGGCCAGGAATGGCCAAGTTACTGTAAAGACAGTCCAGCTAAATTGATGTTTATCGAGGGAATTAAAAGATTATGCCTGAATTTCAATTGAACAAGTTCATATGGGTTTCGGTTCCAGGAGAGAGGACCTTCAGGAGATTTACTAGGAATGTATTACGGTTGGCAATTATCCTGTTTGCAATAGGATTCCTGTTTTTCATCACCGTTAAGTACTATCCGTACCATGTCCCGGATGCCTGGAAAGACATCCATTGTGGAATGCAGAGGAGCGAATTACATAAGATTTTAGGGGAACCTAATGTGCCGGGATATGATATAAAAAAAATGGAATCATGGAATTCATGCAGTGGATTTGCAACTTGCTACCTCGCTGTGTGGTATAGGAGTGAATCCGAACCGGAAAAGATTACTACCTTGTCTATTAGCAGTCATACCCCTTTTGGAGATAGAAGCATCAGACGTGAAGATCAATGAAGTGGAACAACCATGGGTGATTGAATTTCATGCTGTAGCCACGCCACTCTGTTGGCGTGTCTTTGCGAGTTTCTTAAGAGCGCGTCAACAGAGTGACGCGGCTACAGCAGAAAACATGGGAGCGCTGGCATATTGACTGGAGTAGGTACGGGCTTTAGCCTGTACCATTCTTAATATTCTTCAAGCTGAAGATGGTACATGCTGAAGCACGTACCTACTTGAATTTCACCGATATATCGCCGCTGTAGAGTTTGCGGGTGTGTCCGTCGGGAAGTGTCAGGAATAATGCGCCGTCTTTCCCTATGTCCTTGAATACTCCGCTAACCTGGAATCCGGATTCCGGAATTATGTCGACTTCTTTGCCGATGAGAATGTTTTCCTTTTTCCATGTCTTGAAAAGAAGATCCGGGGTCTCTTCTGCAATGCCATAATTCCTGATCAGCGCTGAATGGAGGGATATTGCGAACTTTAATATATCGGCCTCTTTTCCGGTTTCAGCTGAAATTGAAGTCGCCTTCAGCCTGTTGGCTTCAAAATAATCCTTGCCGGCATTCAGGTTCACTCCAATGCCTACGACAGCGCCATCTGCTTTATTGAAGCTTTCGGGGCAATGTCTTTCAGAGAGGACTCCTGCAATCTTCAGGGATTTTGTAAAGAGGTCGTTCGGCCATTTGATCCAGAACGGGATTTCGGGGGCGTACTGCCTGAGTGTCTGAAGGGCTGAAACGGCTCCGATATAAGTGAGCTGAGCCGGAGGCAGAGATTTCTTTATGACAAAACTCGCATAGATGTTTCCAACCGGCGAAAGCCACGCTCTTCCGCGTCTTCCGCGTCCCTCGCTCTGTTCTTTTGCCAGGACGAGGGTTGAATCCGTCAGCTTTGCGAAATTCGCAAGGGCGTACCGGTTCGTCGAATCGGTCTTCTCAAGCATTACTATTTGTGATTTATTGCTCATGATGATTTAGTTCTTCTCCATATTTGAAATACATAAATGGAAACATGCCTTACGGCATTAACTACCAAACATATTCAATTATAATCAATTCGTTCGTAGTCAAGCCCGTAAGGGCTGTTCTTGTTCGTAGCGCAATTTATTGCGCGTTCTTAAAAGTAGGTACGGGCTTCAGCCTGTACCATTTTTGCCATTCTTAACTTTAAAGATGGTACATGCTGAAGCACGTACCTACTTGAAGGCGTATAAATTCGCCTACTACAAGCAGAATCCTCATCCAATTTTAATCGGTTTCATCGTCACCTTGAAATCAAACTTCTCGGCCTTTAGATGGTACTGCGGCAGGACGCCAGGTCCGCAGCTCGCAGTTCCGATTCCGGTCTGGTTGTAATCAAGATTGACGGTTATTTCGTCCCTTCTCGGGAGATCTGTCGTATGCTTTGCGGCATCCAGATCCAAAGCCGTGAAATAGTGGGCGCTGAAATTGATCATTGGAGCACCGCTTATCTTGAATCCATATCCGCGGAGATCGCAGAAGGAAACCCATCTCACGTCGCTCCTGTTGCCATTCTCCTGAGGGAAGACATATGGCGTATAGAGTTCATCGACCGATTTGCAGAACAGACCGAGTTTTCCGGCCATGCGCGTGTCGGGATAGTTTTCACCAGGTCCGAGCCCGAACCATTTCACCCTGGAGAAATCCTTCGGAATTGCAAGCTGGAGTCCGATCCTCGGGATCATGATCGGCCATTCGCCTGTAGGTTCGCCCTTGGTCTCGATCGACATCTCACCGTTTCCGGAGATCGTGTAGATGTATTCGCAGTTGAATGCGCGGCTGAATATCGGAGGAGCAATCCTGGATTTGATTGATACCTGGACGGTCGAAGCGTCAAGCTTCTTGCATTCGAACCCGTCGGTCCTGTGCTGCATCCAGTGAAGTCCGGCTTCACGCCACTTCTTTTCAAACTGGCCGTTGTCGCCCCAGCCCATCCTGTCATTGTCTGTGGGTGCGCGCCAGAAGTTCATCTTGGGACCGGAAGAAATAATTTTTCTTCCAGAAAAATTATAACTTGATATGACTCCGCGGATTGAATCGAAAACAACCGAACATTCATTCCCGGAGACTGTCAAAGAGGACTTGGTCTCAGTACAGCTGATTTTCGGTATGATCACAGCCGGTGCGGAGATTTCCTTTTCCTTGGCAGGAATCTTGATCTGCGCCCAGGCGACTTCATGTCCTGCCTTGGCCCAGAGCGTGTCGGATGCCAGTGTCACCTTGACGTTAAGCCAGTATTCCTTGCCGGGGAGAACATGGGGCTTTGTGAAATCTACGGTGATGACCTTGCTCTTCCATGCAGAAATCTTTGGAGTAGGAATCGTTCCGGAAGAAATCTGGACGCCATCTTCCTCGACAGTATAATCGAACTTGAGATGGTCAAGACCGTTGAAATCGTAACGGTTCGTAACTTTCAATTTTCCAGACTTGATGTCTTCGGCTTCGATGATTACAGGCTCGATCACCTTCTTGTATTCAATGAGGCCTGGAGAAGGGGTGCGGTCCGGAAAAACGAGTCCGTCGGTCACGAAATTGCCGTCATTCGGCTCGTCTCCGAAGTCACCGCCGTATGCGAAGAACTCCCTGCCGTCAGCAGTCTTCTTCCTGATGCCGTGGTCGATCCATTCCCAGATGAATCCGCCCTGGAGCGCCTTGTACTTGAACATGGCATCCCAGTATTCCTTCAATCCGCCCGGGCCGTTGCCCATGGCGTGCGCATACTCGCAAAGGACGAGAGGTTTTTTGCCGGCATACTCCGATACCGGAATGTCCTTGTTCTGCCAGCCTTTCAGAGGTTCCTTGCCTTCACCGAAGTTCGTGATCCAGTTGACGTCGGAGTACATCCTGCTATAGACATCGCAGACTTCGGCGTGGAGATCCTGCTCGTAGTGGAGAAGCCTTGTCGGGTCGAGTTCGCGGGCGGCCGCCGCCATGGCCTTGTGGTTCTCGCCGAACTGCGTCTCATTACCGAGTGACCAGAAGATAATTGACGGATGGTTCCTGTCGCGCATGACCATTCTCTTCATCCTGTCGACATGGCATTCCTTCCACTCAGGATCCTTGGAGAGCTGGTCCCAGTTCTTGATGACGCCGAATCCATGGCATTCCTGATCGCATTCGTCGATTACATACAGGCCATACTGGTCGCAGAGATCAAGGAAGCGTGTGTCATTTGGATAATGCGAAGTTCGCACGGCGTTGATGTTGTTCTGTTTCATGAGCAGGACATCCTTGAGCATTGCGTCGTAGGGGACCGCGCGCCCGAAATCCGGATGGTGGTCGTGGCGGTTCACGCCTCGGAAGATGATTCTGACGCCATTCACCAGGAAGTTGCCGTTCTTCATTTCGATTGTACGGAAACCGACGTTAACAGGGATGGTTTCAAGGACATTTTCCTTTGAATCCTTGAGCGAAATGAGCATCTTGTACAGTGCGGGACTTTCAGCGGTCCACTTTTCCGGTTCTGCGACTTTCGCAGAAGCTTCCAGTACTTTTGTTTCGCCGGCCTTGAGTTCAAACGCCGAGGAAACAGTCTTCTTCATTACTTTGTTCCCAGCCGGATCGAGAAGGAGGATCTCGAGGGATGAATTCTTGATTGCCGTGTCGCCGGAGTTTTTCACTGTCGCCTTGAAATTCAGTACGGCATCGCGATACTTGTCATCGAGATTGGTGATGGTCTGGAAATCATATACATGGACTTTCGGACGGGCGAGGATGTAGACCGCGCGGAAGATTCCGCTGAGCCACCACATGTCCTGATCTTCCATGTAGGAACCATCGGACCACTGGTAGACTTTTACCGCGAGAATGTTTTTCCCGGGTCTGATGATTTTCGTGATGTCGAATTCGGCAGGCAGGCGGCTACCCTTGCTGAAACCGACTTCCTTTCCATTGACCCATACATGGAATGCCGAATCAACGCCTTCGAAGCGCAGGAAGATCTGTTTGTCCTTTGAAGCATCTTCGATCACGAATTCACGGCGGTAGCAGCCTGTCGGGTTTTCGGTCGGGATGCGAGGCGGATCTATCGGGAAAGGATAGTTTACGTTGGTGTAGTGAGGGTTGCCATATCCGAGCATCTGCCAGCAGGATGGGACGGGGATCTTGTCCCAGGCGGCTGAATCGAATTTCTCAGCCTGGAAATTATCCGGAGCTTCTACCGGTGTCGGAGCGCAATGGAAATCCCACTGTCCGTTGAGGGAGATGAATCCGTCGGCAATGTCTGGTTTTTCAAGAATTGCCTTGTCAGCGCTCTGATAAGGGAGGTAGAACGCCCTTGGGGCAAGCCTGTTCCTATTTGTGAGGAGGTGGTTTTCCCAGTCGTTCCGGACAATATCCTTGCTCATGTATTCTGCTCCAATGTTGAGATTGATTATAAATTAATTTTCTGCATTTGCGGAAAATAAATGGCGCTTAATATATATGGGAAGTTCCGGCAAGCAAGGGGATATGAGGGCCAATGTTCACATGGGTTCTTGAAAACATATGATTGTGAATGTAATTTTCACCAAAAGCAATGGAGGATAGCATGTTAAGGCAGATATTTATACCAAGGGAGTCCAGCATTAAGGTGGACATTCCATATGAATTCATAAACCATAAAATTGAGCTTATAGCTTTTCCAATCGTTGAGAAGAAAGCTGTAAGTGGTACTTCGATTGAAGGTGAATTCAGCAGGCTGATCAAGGCGAGGAAAAGAGCTAAGCCCAATGTAAGGACAGATGTTGATATTGTCAATCTGGCTGACGGAGTAAACGATGATATTCCTTGATACAAACATACTTGTATATGCGACAGTCAACCAGGATATCGAGAAACAGAAAGCATCTGAAAATCTTATTGCCGAGAACATAGGAGGAAATTTATTGATTTCCCCTTTGGTTCTTTCTGAGTATATTTATGTTATGACGAAACTTGGGATAGAAGTTCAGTACATTCGGAAATCAGTTGATCTTTTCAGAAAATGTGTTTCATATGGTATTGATGCCGAGCTGGTTTATTCATCTTTTCTTCTCGGGCAAAAACTCGATATGAATAAGAACATAAATGATTTGATTCATCTGAAATTTGCCGATAAATACGCAAAAACCATATATACTTTCGACGAGAACTTTAAAAGACTTATCAAGCATTCCAGTATTGACATTAAAATCCTGAAATAGCTAAGACTATTCAGAATAGCGGCCTAAACATGTAAATGATCTTGAAGCTTCAAGTCGGGGGTTATGGGTAGCCATAAATGAAGAAAGCTTTCAGCATTGGACTTCCTGCTATAATTGTTCTCATACTTTTTCTTATTCTCCTTCGCTTTGTCATCCTGCCCGACGAATCTATTTCCCAGGCTAAAATTGACAAGGCTAAAAAAAGTATTGCAATGGAGAAGGGGAATTTTATCGATTTTTTGAGGAAAGCGAAGAAGGAAAATCGAAAGTACACATTTATCAACATTAAAGGTGAACAAATACTGCCAGATGATTTTGCAAAGGAACTGGATTGGCGCTTTAAAGAAGGATTACTTGGTTTCTGTTCAAAAGAAGATAAATGGGGATTTATCGATAAGACAGGCGCAGTTGTCATCAAGCCGGAATTTGACCAGATCCGTAATTTTTCTGAAGGATATGCAAAAGTAAAGCTAAATGGCAAATGGGGATATATTGACAAGTCAGGGAAAATCGTAATCGAACCCCAATTTGACAATGCAGGGGAATTTCATGAAGGGATGGCGCAGGTAAAAATCAATAATGCATGGGGATATATTGACAAGTCAGGGGAAATAATAATCAAGCCGACCTTTACTTATGCTGCCGGCAATTTTTCAGAAGGCTTGGCCGTGGCGAATGATGGGGATAAGTTTGGATTTATTGACAAGACGGGTAAATGGATTATTACCCCAAATTTTGATTTAGCAGGAGGAGCAGGGGATTTTCATGAAGGTTTATGTGATTTTTCAATACCTTTTAAAGGATGGGGTTATTTTGATAAGACGGGGAAGGCGGTCATAAAACCCATTTTCGAAGAAGCAGGCCTGTTTGTTTCTGGATTGGCTCGAGTTAAAATCAATAAAAAGCTTGGCTTTATTGACAAACAAGGGGAAATTGTAATAGAAGCAAAATATGCTGATGCTGGACATTTTTCAGAAGGCTTGGCAAGTGTAAGATTGGAGCCGAATGGTAAATGGGGATACATTGATGAAACAGGGAAATTGATTATAGACTATATCTTTGAAACATACGACTTTCTTGAGAATCCAGGAGATTTTAAGGAAGGGAAGGCTCGTGTTAAAATTGGGAAAAATTGGGGATTCATCAACAAAAAAGGGGAGACAGTAATCAGCCCCAGGTATAAATCGACTTATGATTTTTCAGAGGGATATGCCGTGGTTTCGCTTTGGATGGACCAGAAGGATGAAAAGAAATGATATATCTTTTCAAATAGTTTAATCCTTTATGTCAGGATCTCACCTTGAGCCGTTAATCATCATCTTGCCCCCCTTCAATTGCTTTTGCGAAATTCGCAGAATATCTTATCAGATTACAAGCAATAATCATCCTTGGAGGATCGCATGGAGGGATACGCTGATTTTTTCAAGAGCGATACGGCGAACAAGCTGATGGCGGAGAAGCTTGGGGGACTCAATATCGAGAAGGCCATAGGCGGAGTCACTTCGATGCTCGAGACTATGGGGGATGTGATCGTGGAAGTCGCATCGAAATGCGGAATCCTGCCGAAGGAGAAGTTCGTGAAGGAATTTTTCCTGAAACAGGTAGATAGCGCCGATCTCAGGAAGGAGTTCATTGAGCTTTCAAAGGATACGGACGTTTTTGCTGCGGTCTGGAAGGAGATAAACAGACGCGAATGGGAGAAGTTTGCCGTGCCTTCCAGCAAGCAGGATGTTTCTCAATACCGTCCACTCATCGAAAAGGTGAAGAAGGACGACAAACTCTACCGTGCGGTGCAGGGTGTCGCCGAATACTGTTTTCCCAGACTGTATCTCCTGCGCGCAATCGCACTTGGCATCACAGCATCCAACGAGGACTGGCTCTCCAGGGCGAAGATCAACACGTTCAGGACTTTCTTCCTTAGATTGGCATTCCTAGGGCAGAAATATGACAAATTCATCAACTACTATGTGATTCTCACAGGCGAAAAGGACATCTGGGACGAGTTGAAGAGCGGAGAGGACAGCAAGCTTGATTTCCTGATCGAGTCGGTCGTGAATATCGCCAGCACCCAGCTTGCCGGATATTTCGAGAAGAAGTTTGAAAATATGCTGTCAAAGGCGTACGCCGAGATAAGGAGCTCGATTTGAAAAAAGTATGTTGGGCTTTAGCCCGACAATTCTGGATTTTAAGTAGATAGATGGTTTTATGAAAATTGCGGAATTAAGAACTTCTGATTCATGTTCGTAGTAGCTCGTGTTCGAGCGTTCTTAAAGGAACGCCGACTTTGGTCGCCTATGGCGCGCCGAAGGCGGGTAACCCTCCAGGTCGGCAAAAGCCGGTCTGGAGACCGGCGTTCCTTTTGGAAAATGAAGAACGCGCAAACATGCGCTACTACAAGCGAGTTACACTAAAACTGAGTTCATTTCTAGGTCCGGCAGATTTCCGAGGATGATTGTGACTATATCTTCTATGGAAAGTCTGGATTTTTAAAATTAAAATATTTGGATTAATGAAAATGCAAAACTTTTTAAAATCTCTTTCCACCGTGCTGACTGACATTTGCGAGAAGGATCTCAAGATTGAATCTACCGACGAGAAGTTCTGGAGCGATGCGATCAAGGATTATCCTCCGGCCGGACCGGATTTCCTGACGGAAGATAAAATCAGATCTTATCGCGAGTATTGCAGCATTGATCCCGTAGATGAGGCATTCCTTTTGGAAGCTGGGAAGATCATCCGTGAAAATGAAAACTTCAAATTGCTTGCCTGGTACTTTTACTGGCGTCTTTTCCAAAAGGGTGAAGCCGTCACACATCCGTGTCCGCAGCTGAAAAATGCACTTGGCGAACGCAGCGGTGCCTTCTATCTGCTGGTTTCTTTCTCGATGACTCCTTTACTTCTGGAATCGCACAGGAAACTGGGGATTCCTGAGCAGACAACGCGGGACACCCTCAAGGAAATCAGAGGCTATAACGACAACTACAAAAGGGGCTTCAAGAATATTCCTGGAATGTATGCCTCGCAGTTCACCTGGCTCCGGACATATTTGAACGGAAGCATATTTGTGAGGATTGGACGGCTTGAATTCTGGCTCAGGACTTATTATGGAGGTGTCAGGGCATACAGGAATGTGGATACTGGGAAAGTTATTGCTCTGTCGGAGCCGAATGTTGAATTCACCGATGAAGGACATGTAAAGAACAAGAATGTGCCGATGGACAATGTCCCTGGCTGGATTTCGACATTTTCCGAAGATGAAAATTATGTTTCCGGGAATCCTGTGATTCCTGAGGGAAGGGCATTGAACAGGAAAACAAGACTCGACAAGAAGGAATGGAAGTGCGTCCTGGAAAAGGATGCGTGTGTGATGGACATGCATATTCCGCCGGGTGGAGGGCTGACACCGGAGATTTTTACGCAATCAGTAAAGGATGGAGTCTCATTCTTCAGGAAATATTTCCCGCAAAGCGAACCGATGGCGGTGGTCTGTCATTCATGGCTTTTTAATCCTGACATAGGAGAGGCTCTTCCTGCCGGTGCGCATCTGCCGGAAATCCAAAAGGATCTTTATCTTTATCCAATAATGAGCGGTAACGAGGATGGCCTGTGGTTCATATTCCTGCAGGACAAATTCAATATTGAAACGGCGCCCAGGGATACCAGCCTGCAGAGGTCTATAATCGGCTATCTACAGAAGGGCAGACGCTGGCGCTGCGGGGGGATGTTTCTGCTGGTGGAGGATGTTGACTCTTTAGGAAAACAAAAATACAGATCTGAAATACAAGGAGTTTTAAATGATTAATCTTGGTCCGCAATATTACCGTCCGCCGTTTCCGGTATCTAAATACTGGAAGGAAGATGTCAGGAAGATGAAGGATTCAGGATTCAACTGCCTCCAGCTCTGGGTGATGTGGTCGTGGGTGGAGGCGAAGCCAGGAAAATTCAATTTCGAGGATTATGACAAGATCATTGATTTTGCCGAGGACAACGGTCTCAACGTTGTCCTGAGCACGATTGCCGAAATCCATCCGTACTGGATACACAGAGTTGTTCCGGACTGTGAGCTTGTGACAAACCGCGGGCATAAGGTTGTTTCCGAAAATAGAAACGAATGCCATCATGGGCTCACGCCCGGCGGATGCTTCGATCATCCGGAAGTTTGGAAGCGGATGTCGGGTTTCATCCATGAGACAGCAGTCCATTACAAGAGCAGGAAGAACATAGCCGGATGGGATTCCTGGAACGAGCTGCGCTGGAATGTCCAGGCCGATGGTCCAGTCTGCTACTGCAAGCACACTGTGAAGAAATACCGGGAATGGCTCGAGGAGAAATTTGGAAGCCTTGAGGGACTCAACAAGGATTGGATCAGGCGCTATGATTCCTGGGAGGATGTGATGCCTGGCAAAACAACTTCCAGACCCTATACGTCCAGTATGTCGTTTGCGCATTTCCTGACATGCCGATCCAATAAGCATGCTGAGGACAGATACAAGATCATCAAGGCGGTCCATCCGGACAAGGTTGTGACGGCGCACGGTCCGAGCCCATGCCTGATGCAGGTTGGCTGGGAAGGAAGCAGCGAGCAGGCATTGAACCGAGGGAACGACTGGGGGATAGCGGACAAACTCGACGGCATAGGATGTTCAAATTTCCCATCATGGTGGAGCATGCTGAACACGGATTACACCATGAGCATGGAGATGATCCATTCAGCTGCCAGGGGAAAGAAATTCTGGGTCAGCGAACTTCAAGGTGGAAGATCCAGCATCGGTTTCAATGTCCATAATCCAGTTAGGGCTGTTGACCAGCAGAGATGGGTCTGGAACAGCATTGCCTGCGGCGCGGACACAGTTCTCTTCTGGTGCTGGCGGGACGAGGTTTTCGGTCAGGAGTCGAATGGATTCGGAATCATCGGAAACGATGGTTTTGCTGACGAACGTATTGCGGCGATGCAGCATACAGGAAGTATTCTTGAGAAATATTCCGGCCTGCTTGACGGCTACAAGCCTGCAGGTGCTGAAGTCGCAATCATGTTCAGTCCACAGACCTATTACCTGTATTGGGCGCAGGACGGCTCCGCACAGAAGGTACTGGTCTCCATCAGGGGATTCTGCAAGGCCATGATCCGCAATTCCATCCCGTTCAAAATAGTCGAGGAGGAGCATCTGGAAGAGCTTGAAGGCGTGAAGATTCTTTTCATGCCGAGGATGATCGCGCTTGACGATGCAACTGCCGAAAAGCTCAGGAAATTCGTCGAGGCCGGTGGAACATTGTACTGTGAAGCTGAGAATGGTGCCTGGGACTCGGTTGGGATCTACAGGTATCCGGAAGATAGGTTCCCTGGAACCATTTCCGGTGTTCCGGAGATAGGACGCAGGGAGGTTCCGAAAAATCCGGTGTTCACTGCGAAGTTCGCAGGAAAGACGTACAAGCTCAAGGCATCCCACATGCTTTCACCTTGGAAGGCGTCAAAGGGCGGGATTCTTGCGAAGTTCGCAGATGAGGACGGAGCAATCTTGTCTCAGGTTAAGGTCGGCAAGGGCAAGCTGATCATGTGTGGTACATATCTCGGTGATGAATACGACAAGGACTGTAATCCAGACTTTGAAAATCTTATTTTGAAGTTCATCGAAGAGGCTGGAGCAGGGACAGGCGAGATAAAGATCTCCGCCAAGAATAAAAATGATTTCCATTCATATGTCTATACGAGGTATGGCAGAAGCAACGGCAAGGACGTTGTGTTCGTGTTTTTCCCGTCAGACTGCAATTCGGCGACATTGAGTTTCTCTGGCGATATCTTCTCGAGAGGCAAAGTGAAGGATATCTTCTCCGGGAATGAACTTAAACTGGAGAAATCTGGAAGCTCAAGGAAGCTTAAACTTTCAGCAGGCAAATCCAGGATTGCGATATTGACGGAATGAAATGGAAGGGAAATAAGATGAAAAAAATTCTCTGGGATGAAAAGTCATACATAATAGACGGGAAACGTGAATTCCTTAGATCCGGAGAGTTTCATTATTTCCGAGTGCCGAAGAAGGATTGGAAGCGCAGGCTTGAGCTCTTTAAGAAGGCAGGAGGGAACTGCGTGGCGACATATGTCCCATGGTGCCTGCATGAGCCTGAAGAGGGAAAGATCCTGTTCGGCGACTGCGACGAACGGGATGTCGAGACGTTCTTTAAGCTATGCAGGGATGCAGGTCTTTATGTGCAGTGCCGTCCGGGGCCTTATGTCTATTCCGAGCTCTACTGCCATGGTCTTCCGAAATGGCTCTGTGAGAATTATCATGAGATCCTTGCGAGGAACGCCAAAGGTGAGATATTCCAGTACCAGTCAATCTCGTATCTCCATCCTAAGTTTCTTGCGAAAGCCGCAAAATGGTTTGACGCGGTTGTTCCAATCATGAACAGATATTCCTTGGACAACGGTGGTCCCATAGCTCTTGCCCAGGTCGACAATGAGCTGATGGGGATACATGAATGGTTTGGGAGCCTCGACTACAACCGCGCATCCATTGGGATTGGCGTGAAGGGCGGGCGCTATCCTGAGTTCCTGCAGAAGAGCTATGGATCGATCGGGATCCTGAATTCCGCCTACGGCACTGATTTCGCAGATTTCCACAAGGTCATACCGCTTCCGGATATGTCGCAGAAGACAGTAGAGGACAGGCGTCGGATAAAGGACTACCAGGATTTCTACTACCTGGCCTGTGCGGAATATATTGCCACGCTGATCGCGATGCTCAGGAAGCGTGGAGTGAAACTTCCGATCACGCACAACAGCGGCAATCCGTCGATGAACTCGTATTTCCATGAGACCATCGATCTTGTTGGTTCAAAGGAATTTATTCTTGGCAGTGACCATTACTATAATCTTTCGCAGGACTGGGATCAGAACAATCCGACTCCGAAATATGCAGGCAAATGCTTTTATTCCAATGAAATGCTCCGTCTGTACGGATTTCCTCCGACGATATTTGAACTTCCCGGAGGCAGCCAGGCGGCATGGCCGCCATCGCTGCCGGAAGATATGAATTGCGCATACATGCTCAACGTCGCGTTCGGGATGAAAGGTTTCAACTATTATATCTATACCGGGGGTCCGGACAATCCTCAGAATATCAGCTACAAGAACAACTACGACTACAACGCGTTCGTATCGGGCGACGGAAAGATTCGGCCGACTTTCAAGGTGATGGAAAAGTTCCATGATTTCCTGATTGGAAACAAGTGGCTCGCTGAAGCCGGGATGGTCTCTGATTTCCATATCGGACTGGACTGGGAGAAGAGCCGGAGCCATCATTATTTTTCCGAACGCGGCGACTTCGTATACGGCAGCAATGAAGCCTGGCAGTTCGTGCAAAAGGGTATCATAATGACATCTCTGAACAATTCCTTCACCCCGAGCTACTCGGATCTATATTCCGATGGAATCATCAAGGAGACATCAAAACCTCTTTTTGTCGCTGCATCAGTCTGCATGGCGAAACATGTGCAGGAGCGGCTTGTGAAATTTGTAAAGGCTGGCGGCCGGCTGATCATCGCTCCTGTGATTCCGTATTTGGACGAGAACTTCAATCCGTGCATGGTTCTTTCGAAATTTCTTGGAGGTGTCAGGTCCGAGGCTGGGACTAATCCTAGAACCATCTGTCCCGTCTTCAAGATCGGAGATGAGCTCATGAGGGACAAGTATTTTTTGTTCATGGATATTCCAGAAAATGCGGAAATCATCGCCAGGGCAGTGGACAAGGATGCCGTAGTCGGCTTTAAAAGCAAGCTGGGGAGGGGATGCGTGATCGCGCTCGGATACCAGTGGCACCACAACTACCAGGAGCATAGCAATGTGTTCTGCAGTCTGCTCAGGATTGCTGGAGTAAGCGAAGCTGCGGTGAAATGCGACAATCCGAACATCTGGGCGGTTGTACGTTCCAGCGGCAAGCGCTCGATGCTGTTCGTGATGAATCTTTTTGCTTCTCCGCAGAAGGCGAAGATTTCCGTGCGCGGAAAATCAGGAAAGCCTCTTCCGGCAAAGAGTTTCAATCTGAAACCCATGGCCGTTGAGACTGTCAGTTTCTAGATTTGCGATACTCCAATTTTTGCTGACAGCAAAATGGCGGAGAGGGAGGGATTCGAACCCCCGATACCGCAAGCGGTATGGCGGTTTTCAAGACCGCTGCCTTAAACCACTCAGCCACCTCTCCGGATAAATGTCTTAACTTCAATGGTTCCCGTGCAAAAGGAAGTGCATTTTAATACTTGATTTTCGGAAAAAATCAAGCAGGCATGGGGATTATTTGCCAATTTCACCCTTAATTCCATCCACCATCAGAGTTGCCACGCGTTTTGAGAACTTTATTGGATCAGCCAAGGGGATCCCTTCTGTCAGAAGCGCCTGGTCATAGAGCATTTCTGCGAACTCCGCGAGTTTCGGATCCGAGGAGTTCTTGTCGTAGAGGCTCTGCAGCGATGCTACAAGCGGATGGTCCGGGTTGAGCTCAAGTATTCTTTTCATCTTGGGCATTTCACGGTTCATGGCCTTGAACATCTTCTCCATCTGGATGCTGGGATCGTGCTCTCCGCTCACCAGGCAGCATGGGCTTTCCGTGAGACGGGTGGAGAACTTTACTTCCCTGACATCCTTTTCGAGCGTTTTCTTTAGGAACTCAACAAGGGTCTTATGTTCTTCAACCGCTTTCTTGGTCTTGTCTTCCTTCTCCGACTTCGTTTTTTCATCCAGTTCGAAGTCCCCTTTTCCGGCGGACTTCAGCTTCTTGCCGGAATACTCGGGTATTGACTGGAGAATCCATTCGTCGATTGGATCCGTCATGAGGATGACGTCGAAGTTCCTGGATCTCAGGAATTCAAGGTGCGGAGATTTCTCCAGGACGGCCCTTGATTCGCCGCAGATATAGTAGATTTCCTTCTGTTCCGCCGGCATTTTTTCAGAATATTCCTTCAGTGAGAACAGTTTTCCGTCGGCATTGTTAAGTGTTTCAAACAGCAGGAGTTCGATCAGCTTGTCCTTGTTCTGGAAATCGGAATGGACGCCTTCCTTGATGAAACGGCCGAAATCGGTGAAGAATGAATTGTATTTCTCCCTGTCCTTTTCGATGAGGTTCTTGAGTTCGGATATTATCTTGCGGACAAGGTTCTTGTTTATCTTGTGGATACCCGGGTTGTCCTGGAGCATTTCCCTTGAGATGTTGAGGGGAAGATCGCTGGAATCAACGACGCCCTTGATGAAGCGGAGGTATTCGGGAAGCAGGTCCGGGCAGCTTTCAGTTATGAAGACTCTTTTGATGTAAAGGTGGAGGCCTGCTTTCCTCTGTTCAGGATTGAGGAAGTCGAAGGGGGCTTTTGATGGAATGAAGAGAAGCGCCTTGAATTCGGAAGTCCCTTCGGCGGAATAGTGTATATGGAGCAGTGGGTCTGTGTCGAAATGTGAGAGGTGTCCATAGAACTGCTTGTATTCCTCATCGGAAATTTCGTTAGCGGGCCTGAGCCAGATCGCCTTCTGGGAATTTATGATCTCCTCTTCGAGGGCGGATGATTCATCCTTTTGTTTCTTCATGGAGACGAGTTTGACGGGATGTTCTATGAAATCGGAATACTTCTTGACGATTTCCTGGATTTTCCAGTCTTCGAGGTAGATCTTGCAGTCGGGTTTCAGGTGGAGCGTGATTGAGGTGCCGTGTTCAACCATTTCCGCGTCGTCGATTGTATAGGAGGATTCCCCCTGCGAGATCCAAAGGGTCGCCTTCTCGTCGGAGCCGGCTTTTTTGGAAACTAATTCAATTTTGTCGGACACCATGAACGCCGAATAGAAACCCACTCCGAACTGCCCGATGAGTTCTGGAAGGTTCTTTGAATCGGATTTCTTGAGTGCCGCAAGGTATTCGCGCGTACCGGATTTGGCGATGGTTCCGATGTTTTCAACCACTTCGCTTCTTGTCATTCCGACACCATTATCGCTGATCCTCAAGGTGTTGCGGGTCTTGTCGGGTTCAATTTTTATCTGCCATTCAGCCTTGAGAGATGGACTTGTAAGCGATTCAAATCTAACCTTGTCGATGGCGTCGGCGGCATTGGCGATGAGTTCGCGCAGGAAGATGTCCTTGTTCGAATAGAGCGAATGGATCACCAGGTTCAGAAGTTCCTGTACTTCTGTCTGGAATTTCTTGGTTTCTTCAGGCATTTTGCAATTCTCCTTAAAGGTAAAAGCTAAAAATCAGATTCGATTTTCAATGAAATGCTCAATTTAATGGAATTAACCGGGTTTTACAGAAAAGTTCGGAATTTAACTGTAAAATTGTATTTAATGGTAGACAAATATTTTGACTTTGTATATAATGAACGGTAAATTCGAGGTCAGTGATAAAGAAATTTAGATTTGGAACTTAAAAAGGGAGGAGGTAGAATCATGGCTGATTCTGCTAAGAAATCAAATGGAGGAGAAGAGCTTCTGGCGAATGTGACACGACTGGAAGCTGATCTTCTGGAAATTGAAAAGGCGAGGAAACAGCAGGCTCTGATCACCAGGGTTGGGCTGTTGCTAATACTTCTTGCAATTCTACTTTTCGCTTGGAACCTCTGGAACTTCTCCAGGAGTCTTGTGAAGCCCGACAGTCTTGACCAGTTCGGAAAGAAATTCGGACAGGACATGCAGGAGCTGATGAGTGATCCGGATGTTAAGATGATAGAGGAAAGCCTTATCAAGCAGGTCTTCCCTGAAATAACAAATCAGCTTATCGCCAAATTCAAGCAGGAGCTTCCCTCGTTCAGGACCAAGGGGCAGAAAGTCTTCAACAACCTCCAGGCCTATATGGAGGGATACATGAAAGAAGAGCTCGAGAAAGCCCTGGCGGAATCCCTTGCGGAACTTGAAAAGGAAATACATACGACATATCCAAAGGTCTCAACCGACAAGATGGAGAAGGTCCTGAAGGCCGCAGAAGTCGTATTCATCGAGCATATAACCAGCGCCCTGGAGAAAAGGATCAACATGGTCTTTGATGACTTCGAGAAGATGGAGAAGACAATTGACAAGTTCTCGGAACTGGATGACATGAAGCAGCTGGAAAAGATGGAGACTAACGATATCAAGCTTGCGCTTATTGAATCCCTTCTTGAGCTTGGCATATATGAGATAAATCCGGAAAAAGGCCATAGGCCTGCCGTAGTCCAGGGAGGTGCAAAATGAGTAACAATAACAATAACAATATAGAACTTCTCGCCAAAGTCGACCATCTTGCGAAGATCACGCAGGAAAAGAAGAACAAGGCGATAAACACGACAAAGCTCTTTGCGATAGTTTACGGAATACTTGTGCTATTCGTATTCGCCTATACGTCAATCATTTTCGCTAAAATAAAGGAGTATACTACTCCCGATGCGGTTTCGGCGATAGTGAAGAACAGGATCAAGGAATCGCTTCCCGACCTGAACAAGGGGCTTCTGGATATGACCAAGAAGAATGCCCCGATTCTTGCGGAAAAGGCAGTTGAAGCCGTTCAGGAGGCTATTCCCAAGGTCGAGGACATGATAAAGGAAATGATCGACCAGAATGCAAAACTGCTCATAGTACAGATAAAGACAGAGCTTTTCCCGCAGTTCCTTAAAATCATCAGGGAAAATGCAAAGCCGATAAGCGAATCGGCCGACGCCCTTACAGATGAGAACACTGCCAAGGAGATAGCAAAGGTGCTTGCCCAGGAAATAGAGCGTGAGATCGATTACAATGTGATCGGCGATGAATTCTACAAGAAGCTTGACGCTTTCAGGGCTGAACTTGAGAAGATTGTCCTGAAACCCGCCAATCAGCTGACTGCCAAGGAAGCTGCAGAGCGCAGGATAATAGTCAACTGGATTTATCTTGTAAAGAAAGGTGAATCAGTACAGAGCATAATGACATCCCTTGTCTATAGATTCTCATTCATCTGGGAGGATCTCATAGGAAGCGTTATTCCTGATGACAGCGTGAAGGATGATACGATCGCTGAAGACTGAATAAGTCACTTGAAATCATAAAAAAGGCGGGTGAACCCCGCCTTTTTTTTTGTATTAAAGGCTTGTCCGGGGGTGAAAATTGTATTTTGAAGGTTTATATTAAGCAAATATACTAAAACTTATGGATGGTGGAAGTTTATGGCAGCGACTAGAAAATCAAAGAAAAACAACCCTGCCACCCTGCCAGGATTCTGGAAGTCCATAAAGGAGCTTGCACCGGTCTATCTTGAAAAATATCCTAAAGTTGCAAAGAAGCAGAAGGAACTAATGGAAATTTTTCTTGACGAAGTCAATTCCTCTCAAATTCCAAGCCTTGTCTACGAGAATTTCATTCTGCCTTATTTCAGGGAAAAGGAAATGAAAATTTCTTTTGCGGGTGAAGAAAAAGGGGTTCTGGGCAAATGGAGCGTCAAGATAAGTTCAGAACAGAATATCTTGAAAATAGATCCCATCGGCCTATATATGTTTGCTGATGAATTTGCCAAGGCTGCCGAAAAAGCGAAAAAGGCTGAAAAGGATGGGAATTTCCTCAAGCTGCGGCTTTTTTCATTCCATAAGGAACTTCTAAAGCTTCCTGAACAATATTTACTATTCCTTGCAGTCCTCAAGGAGGTGGCAATTCACAGCCAGATATATGCTGTCGACAGCAAGGGTGCCTTCAGCAACAATGAAGCCGCCGAGTATTTTTCTCTTCTCTGGGCGCTGAAGCAGTTCGAGGATTTCTACCTCAAAGTCCAGATAAGGAACCTCCGTTCCGACTATGGTTTCATCTGGCATGAAGGCGAATGGATTGATGCTTCAAGATGAAGTCCATCAGAAACGTGAACTGATTGCCGTCGGACTTAATCCTGCATGGCAGAAAACCTTGTCTTTTCCCGAATTCATCCCTGGCGAAGTGAACAGGGCTTCCTCCGTATCGCTTTTTCCAGCTGGAAAAGGAATCAATTTCGCGAGGGCGGCTTCCATATGGGGTGCCAAAACCACCGTTTGCCAGTTCCTCGGCGGACACACGGGCGAATTTATCAAGGAAGGCCTTCGCGAGGAAAGGATTAGACATGTCTCCGTTGAATTGAATTCGCCGGTCAGGACATGCTCTACCTGTATTTGCATGAAAACCGGGAAAGTGACAGAACTGATCGAACCATCGGCGCCCGTTCCTTCCCGGTACGTCCGATCCTTGAAGAAGAAAATCCTGGAAAAAATTCCCTCGAGTGCCGGTATTGCCCTGTGCGGAACTTATCCTGAAGGAGTTGGAGCTGGTTTTTATGCTGATATTGCCTCTGCAGGAAAGGAAAAAGGAAAAATTGTGATGCTCGACGGGTTTAAGGGCATAGGAGAAACCCTTGAAAAAGGCGTCAGCGTCCTCAAAGTCAACAAGTCCGAGTTCAGCTCTCTTACCGGTAAAAGGGACATATTCGAAGCCGCAAAGGCCTTTTTTCGCAGATATGATGTCAGGTTTGCGGCAATTACCGATGGTCCGTCAAAAGCCTACTTGTTTGACATGTACGGAGTTTGCGAATATAAGATTCCTGCCTGCGGAAAAGTTCTCAACCCGATAGGCGCGGGAGACACTGTTTCCGCTGTTCTTCTGACCGAACTTGTAAGAGGGACTTCCCCTGCCGAGGCGTTCCGCAAGGCTCTTGGTGCGGGAACGGCAAGCTGCTTCAATATTAAATCTGCAGATTTCTCCATTGCCAGGGCAGGTAAATTCGCTCAAAAGATACGGATTTTGAAAAAGCCGTATTGATTCCCTACAGGGCGGCTTTGACCGCCTCCAATGTCGCCTTTATTGATTTCGGACTGTTGGCAAAAGTACCTTTTATGTTTTTGAGCTGGTCAGTGTGGTAGTTGATGACGGCATCAGGGTCTTTCAGGACGTTGCCTGTAAGAATCCCCACTACGGATTCATCCTTGGAAATAATACCTGCCTCGACGAGTTTCTTTGCTCCCGCAACTGAACAGCAGGAGGCGGGTTCCGCACCGATGCCTGCGGCGTCGACCATTGCCTTGGCATCCATGATCTCCTGTTCGGTGACTTGTTCCACGACTCCGTTGCTCCATTTGATTCCGCGGAGTGACTTCTCCCATGAAACAGGATTCCCGATTTTAATCGCGGTTGCAATGGTCTCCGGATTTTTCACGGGTGCAAACGGCTTGTTGTTCTTCCACATCGTGTATAGGGGGTTCGCGCCGGATGCCTGTATGACTGCAATCCTCGGGATCTTGTCAATTATTCCAAGTTCATGAAGCTCCATAAGCGCCTTGCTGAATGCGCTGTTGTTGCCGAGGTTTCCACCCGGAATCACAAACCAGTCTGGCACTTTCCAGTCGAGCTGCTGCAGGATTTCAAAGCATATCGCCTTCTGTCCCTCGATCCTGAAGGGATTTATCGAGTTGAGCAGATATATGTTGAGCTTCCCGCAGATCTCCTGCACCAGGGTCATGGCGTCATCGAAATTGCCGTCGATCTGCAGGGTAAGACCGCCGTAGGCGAGGGCCTGTGCGAGTTTGCCGTACGCTATTTTACCTGAAGGGATGAATATCACTGATTTGATGCCGGCCGTGGCGGCATATGCAGCCATGCTTGCGCTGGTGTTCCCGGTACTTGCGCAGGCCACGCATTTTGCATTGTAGATCCCGGCTGCAGTGATTCCGCAGGTCATCCCGCGGTCCTTGAAACTGCCAGTCGGATTCTCCCCCTCGTGTTTGAGGAGGAAGTTCTTGATGCCTGCGTATTTTCCGGCCCTGCCTGCAGGATATAGCCTCGTATTGCCTTCCTGCTTGGTAATGATTTTAGAGTCGGGAACATCGAGTATGAGCTCCCTGTACCTCCAGACGCCGGAGGATTCGACCCCTGATTTCAAACCCCATCTCTTCTCCCATAGGGAAACGAGTTTCCTTCCGTCGGCTTTGCCGAGATCGCGTTTAAGGTCGAGAAGGCCACCGCAGTCACAGGTGTAGCGGACTTTTCCAAGATCATATTTCCTTGAGCAGGTAAGGCATTCCAGCCAGGACGGGAAGGCAGATGAAGGCATTTTATTTTCCTTTAGTGGTTTTCTGGGCGGATTTCGCGGTGTTCATGGCTTCTTTTATCTGGTTTATGAATTTGACTGCATCGTTTTTCCTGGCGAGATCCTCTATATCCTTTATGGATTCGAGGAGATCAATGGCTTCCTGGTACTTCTTGTCAATGAAAAGCCTGTATGCCTTTACCCAGGTCTCGTCGAAGTTCCTGGCTTTCGCGGTGAAAGCGGCCCCTTTGGCTGAAACTTCGTCGTATCTCCTGGATGCCTTCAAGTATAAGTTGGTGTCCTTGGAAGTTTCCTTTGCCAGGGCGAAAAGCCTTATGGACTCGTCGTAGTTGAGAGGATATTGGATGTAATATTTTTCGGCTATGTTTATGTTTGTCTGGGCTGCGTTTGTCTTCCTGTATTCGTTTATAAAATAGGCGGCGGCGACTGCAACCACCAGCAGGATGAATGAATTCACGAGTATCATCACCCAGCTGATGGGGCTTGATTTCGGAGCCTTGCTTCCAGAGAACGCGTATCTTGTCGGACCCTGCTTCCTTGCAGCCGGAGCCTGCGAGAAGAACGCCCTGTTCACGGCTGAATCGAAATCCTTCCATGAGGCGAACCTTCCTTCAGGTTTTTTAGCCATCATCTTTTTAAGTATGCTGACAGTATTCTTGTTGAGCTTAAGGTTGGGGTTTCTCTCTGAAGGCTCGGGAAAAGGATCGGTAATGTGCTTTTCTATGATTCTTGTGACTTCCTTCGAGTCATATGGAGGGACTCCGACGATCATGTGATAAACCGTGGCCCCGAGGGAATACATGTCGGTACTCCAGTCCAGAGGAAGACCCTGTCCCTGTTCAGGGCTCATGTAGAACGGCGAACCGAGGACTTCCTTCGCCCTCTGCGTACTGCCGAAAACCATATGCTGGGCGATTCCCATGTCCATGAGGAAGATTTCGCCCTTCTTGTCCCTCATGATATTGCCTGGCTTTATGTCCTTGTGCAGCAGTTCATGCTTTTCCCAGGCGTAGCAGAGGGCGTCCGAGATCTTCAGCGCTACCGAAAAAGCCTCTTTTTCAGATAATACGATCCCCCTGTCCAGCACCTTCTCGAAATCCTCGCCTTCGACATACGTGATGGCCATGAAGTAGTAGAGATCATCCTCTCCTGCGTTGATGGCCTTGATGATGTTGGGATGGTTGAGCTTTCCGGACAGCTGTATTTCCTTGTTGAACATGTCGATGATGTTCCTGTCGGTCTCACCTACTGTGGACTTCGTCAGGACTTTAAGCGCGACAAGCCTCTGCATGGAAGACTGTTTTGCAAGATAGACGTTTCCCATGCCGCCTTTGCCGAGGAGCTTTATGATTTCAAATCCGCCGAGATTGGCGCCGGGCGGCAATTCATCGGTCTGGAGGAAAACTGTTCCGTTGCACATAGGGCAGTAAAGGATAAGGTCAACGGGCTTTTGCTGCACGCTGAAGATCTTATTGCAATGTGGGCAGAGGAACTGTTCCATAAGTAACTTGGTTTCCGGTTAAATCATATATTTGCAAGCAGATGAAACTGCTTTTTCAGCCTAAAACAACAAATCCCCCATTATCAGCATAGTTGCTACAAGCTATCCTAGTTTATGCAAAAATCAAATTCGGAATCGGGCGTGCGGAATAAAAAATGACGGCTGGTTATTTCAGGCTTTCCAGAAGTTCAGCGGCCTGTCTGTCGCCGTTCAAGGCGGCATTTGTGAGCCATTCGACTCCGAGCTTCATGTTTTCCACGGTGCCTTCGGCATTTATATAGCATTGCGCGAGACGTCTCTGCGCTTTTGCATCCCCCTGTTCGGCGGCTTTCCTGAACCAGTAGAATGCGGCGGACTTATCCATGCCGAACCCCCGGCCTTCATAGTAGAAGCATGCGAGGTTGAATTGGGCGTGGGGATCGTTTTTCTTTGCTGAGTCAAGAAATAGCCTTGCGGCCTTTGCGTCATCCTTGTCCTCCCCGAATCCTTCCATTGCGAATATCGCAAGATTGAATATGGCGTGGGCATTCCCCTTCGAACCAGCCTTTCCATACCACTTCCTTGCCTCGGCGAAATCGTGTCCGACAATTTCACCCTTCATGTAGAAGTCACCCATTTTAACCTGTGCCATTTCAAGCCCGGAAAGCGCGGCTTTCTCATAAAGTGCCAGAGCTTTTTTCACGTTCCTGTCAAAGAAGAGCCCGGTTTCATGGAAATACGCCATCTTGGCGCATGCTTCGGCATTGCCTCCGTCGACAGCCTTGCTCAGCCAGTAAATCATCTTCTTTTCGTTCTTCTCGCAGCCTCTTCCGGAGTAATAGCAGTCGGCGATTATCCTCATGGCTTCGGGATCGCCCAGGGAAACGCCCTTCTCCAGAAGTGAAAAAGCCTTCTGGTCATTCTTCCCGATGCCAGTCCCACCAAGATAGACCTCGGCGAGTTTCGCAAAAGACGGAGGGAAGTTCTTTTCACTCAGCTCCTCCAGGATTTCCTTGGCGGTCCCGGCATCCCTGGGATATTTCCTGTCAGGTTCCTCGGTGGAGGAATAGCCTGTCATGTAGCACAATGCCAGGTTGTACTGAGCCTGGGGCAGGCCCGCCCCAGCCGCTTCCTTGTAGCATTTGAATGCTTCGAAGGGATCCCTGCCTATCCCAAGCCCCTGGTCGTAGCAGAGTCCAAGATTGAATACTGCGGCCTTGTTTCCGGCCTTTGCGGATTTCCTGTATGAGCTGAAGGCCAGAGTATAATCCTTCTCAAGCCCGTATTTGCCAAAATAATATGCGTTGCCAAGCTGGAGCAGGGCGTCCTTGTCACCGTCCTTCGCCTTCCCCTGTATCTCCTCCAGGGTCAGAACCTTTCCAGGAGGATCCTGCGAATAAAGCCGGACGGAAAACACCGATAAGAGGATTGAGATGAGGCAGACGGTCGAAAATCCGAAATGCGAAGCACGGAATACGAACAGAATTCGAAGTTTTAAAATGTCAAACATTTGGATTTCAGGTTTTATTGTTTCGGATTTCGATATTCGGATTTCGAAATTTAGTTCTTGGGCGGGAATATGGACTTGCCGTATTCCTTGTAGATTTTTTCAAATTCCTGGTACGTCTTGTTGTACCGCAGAAGGCTTTCCTTGGAGATGTTCTTCAGATGGGCCTCCCTGTAGGTCCTTATCGAGGGCTCGTTGATCTCGATCAGGTTGATGATCGACTTGAAGATGCTCAGTTCTGAATTCCTGAAGTTCTCGTTGACCGTCCTTGTTTCGGATTCGGAGAGGAGTGATCCACCCTCCTTCTTTATTTCGCTGCTGATGAAGACAGTCTCATAGTTCACGAGCGCCGAGGCGGCCTTGACGATATCCCTCAGCATGACAAGATACCTGTTCATGAAGTCGAGGGCGTCCTTTCCGGATTTCTGCTCGATCAGGATGATCGATTCGCCGGAATCGACTGAGGCTTCAAGAAGATCTATGACCGAGTTGTAGAGCTCGAGCCGCTTCTCCCTGGGGAGGTTGAGGAGGTTCTTCAGAAGGCACGCAGCCCATTCATAGGCGGAATCACGCCTCGCCATGAGAGACGGGACGTTCATCATCACAAGACAGTCCTCGGTGATAACCCTCTCGGTAGGAGCCCCGAAAGTTATCTTCCTGAGTGTCCTGGTGACTGTCTTGAACACACCTTTGTCTGATTCTGTCATTCAACCCCCGTGCCTGCATCATTGATATGGAGGCAATATGTAAAATTAGCATATGGAGCGCAAAAGTAAATTCTAGCTTTTGGCCGGCCCCTTGTATTTTTTGCCGAAAACAACCATTACTTTCTGCAGATCATCCCAGGCGTCCTTCTTGGCCTCAGGCTTCCTGAGCAGATATGCAGGATGCAGCGTCGGCATCACCCTGATCCCCTTGAATTCCTTCCAGTTCCCGCGGATTTTAGTAATTCCTTCCAGCCCGAGGACGTACTTCAGGGGGACCGCGCCAAGCAGGACTATCACCTTCGGCTGTATTATTTCAACCTGCCTGAGAAGATATGGCAGGCATTGCTCCGCTTCGTCGTCCATCGGAGCCCTGTTTTCCGGGGGTCTGCATTTCACGATGTTGGCGATGTAGACCTCCCTGCGGGTGAACTGCATCGCATCGATCATCTTGTCGAGAAGCTGCCCGGCCTTTCCGACAAACGGAATCCCCTGCTCGTCCTCATCCTTTCCCGGTCCTTCGCCTATGAACATCAGTTCCGCCTTGACGCTGCCATCCCCGAATACTGGCTTCGAACGGCTCTTATGCAGCCTGCAGAGCGTGCAGGCCGCGGCCTTTTTCTCAAGAGCCTCATATGGCATGTCCGCAACGTTCAGCTTTTCAACTGGCGCCGATACAGTTTCTTTTCTCATTGGTTCGATTGTTTTTGACGGTTTGACCTCCGCCGCAGGGACATATGCCGGTGCCGGCGCAGGCCTGTACGGGGCAGGAGCCCTTCTTTCAACGGTGCCTGCGGGCTTCGCGACCTCCTTCCTGCCAAGCTGCATGAATTTGCCCAGTACGGCAGGGTCTACCTCGGCATATTCATGGTGCTCCGCCTCGATTTCAAGGCATTCGATTATCTGGTTTAATAGGCACTGTTTTGACATGGGGATCCATTGTTTTATTCCAAGTACAAGCATGTAAATATCCACTGAAGGATTTCTCCAGTGAATATCTGCCACTATACATTTTAAAGGGGCAGAATACAAAACCGTGTTTGATTTTGCCAAAAACAAGTTATAGTTCTGCCCTTTACAGGAAACATATTCAACGGAGTTCCATAATGAGATCCCATTTCAGGATAATCGCCCTTCTTTCACTGTCGGCATTAATTCTTCTTTCTGGACTCCGCGGATCCGGACAGGAAGCTGAAAATCCGGTGAAGCCGGCATCAGTTGAGCAGACAGCCGGCAAGAATGTGGAAAAAGCCGTCATACAGCCGGGCGAGAACATTGAATTATACTGGGACAAGGTCCTTGACAGGCTGAAAGGCAATTTCCATTTTGAAAACCTGACTGCAAAGGACATCATCATGTTCTTCGGATGCATTGCGCTCACATTGCTCATTGCGCGTTTCTCCAGATGGTTTCTGGAGCATTACGCCGCCAAAATGGCCAAAATGAGTGAAACGGAGGTCGACGACCTGGTTTTCGCGGCGGTAGGCAAGCCCGTGTCGATGATCATTTTTGCAATCGGATTCTACTTCAGCGCATCGTTGATCTTCCCTCTGATGTCGGGCACGATGATCGTGATGGTGTGGAAGCTCTGCACCGCGATATTCGCAATAGCCATGGCCTGGGCCGCCTACAGGCTCGTCTCCGTGGTCGATCATCTCGTGGGAACATATGCCAAGAGAAGCGACAACGACCTCGACGACCTCGTAGTCCCGGCAATAAGCAGGACCCTGAAGACCGTAGTGGTGGTTTTCTCGGTTCTCCTCATAGGACAGAACATCTTCAACCTCAATATTACGACCCTCCTCGCAGGCGCCGGTGTCGCAGGCCTCGCCGTCGCCTTCGCCGCGCAGGATACTATCGCAAATGTCTTCGGTTCTATCATGGTCATCGTGGACCAGCCTTTCAAGGCGGGTGAAATCATCAAGGTCGATGCGATCACCGGACAGGTCGAGCAGATTGGATTCAGGAGCACCAAGATCAGGACGCTCAACGGCCATCTTGTGACCATCCCAAACAAGAACATGGCGAATGCCGTGATCGAGAACATCAGCAAGCGCCCGTACATAAAGCATGAGATGAATCTTACGCTGGTATATGGAACCTCGCCGGAGAGTATGGAAAAGGCGGTCAGGGTACTGCACGATATTTTCGACAATCATGAGAATATGAACAAGGAATTTCCGCCGAAGATATTCTTCAATTCGTTCAAGGACTGGTCCTTGAACATCTACATCATACTCTGGTTCAATTCAAGCGACTATTTCGCGTTCCTCGACTGGTCACACAGGAAGAACCTCGAAATCCTGAAGCGTTTCAATGAGGAGGACATCGAATTCGCATTCCCGACCCAAACCACAATCCTTGCCACGGACTCGAAACACAGGCCGGAGATAATAATGCCTCCGAAAGACGGGCCGGCCTAGCTAGACTCTTTTCATGCATTAAAGTACTCGGGAATGAACAGGCATGGTTGGCTCAGCGGATTCGAAATTCAGAACATCCTGTACTTCCTGAATATTCCGCTGGCTGCTGGAATTTGTCCTGATGCGATATGGAAACTGTTGTTCCTGTAATCCTTGGATTTACTGGAGGTTCGTTAAGGATAATATATGCGGAGAAATGAAAATTGCAGTAGGTGGCAATTAACAAGGATGGATTGATTTTTCCCGGCATCTTGGCAAGAGCTGATTGATGAAGTATCTTATTGGATACCGTTTGGATGGGAGAACGATCTTCTCAGGGGGAACATGAAAGCCAATCCGCATTTTTCTATTTTGGTTGTCGACGACGAGCCTGTGGTCAGGAAGATGATAGTCCACTGCCTCAAGAATTCCGGATACGACAATTATCTGGAAGTCGACCACGGCGGCGATGTGATACCCTGCATTGAAAAGAACAGCCCCAGGGTCGTCATTCTCGACCTCAAGCTCCCCGGCATCGGAGGAGAGGAGCTCCTGGGCGAGATTTCCAGGAAGTATCCCGAGATCATTGTGATAATCGTCACGGGCTCCGGCGACATAGCCACTGCCATAAGGTGCATGAAGAACGGTGCTTTCGACTTCATCCTGAAGCCTGTCGACAATTCACTCCTTATGGCTCCGATAAAAAGAGCTGTAAAGATGCAGGAGCTGAAGCTGGAGAATGAGAACCTGTCCAGGCAGTTCTCCTCCGAGGAACCGGAGCACCCCGAACTCTTTGCAGATATACTGACAGGCAGCCCTCTGATGAGAAAACTTTTCCGATACTGTGAAGCGGTCGCACCGTCCACCTATCCAGTTTTGGTTACTGGTGAAACAGGTACCGGGAAGGAGCTGTTCTCAAAGGCCGTCCATTCGCTCAGCGGCAGAAAAGGGAAGCTTGTATCGGTCAATGTCGCAGGAGTAGACGCGAATGTCTTCGCCGATACGCTGTTCGGACACGTCAAGGGAGCCTATACCGGTGCCGACCATCCGCGCAGCGGTCTTGTCGAGGAGGCCTCGGGCGGAACTTTATATCTCGATGAAATAGGAGACTTGAGCATGGACTCGCAGGTGAAGCTCCTCCGGCTCATCCAGGAGCATGAATATTCACCGCTGGGATCGGATGCGAAAAAGACTACTGACGCAAAGATTGTAGCCAGCACCAACCAGAATCTCTTGAATCTTGTCGAGAAGGACAAGTTCAGGAAGGACCTGTACTACAGGCTTGTAACACATCATATTAAAATTCCCCCGCTGAGGGAAAGGCGGGAGGACATACCGATGCTCCTCGACTTTTTCCTCGAACAGGCTTCCCGTGAGTTCAGCAAGCCGAAACCTTCATATCCACAGGAGCTGCTCGTACTTCTGAAGAATTATGATTATCCGGGAAACGTCAGGGAACTCAAATCAATGGTGCATGACGCAGTAGGCGGACACGTTTCCAAAGTCCTGTCGATGGACAGCTTCGCGCGGCACATAAACAGCGTTGAAACAGGAGCCCATTCCCGGATCAGCGCCACAGGAATTGCTGAGATATTTGCAGACATGGAAAAACTCCCGATGAACAGGGAGGTCACCGAAGCCCTTATCAATGAAGCAATGAGACGTTCGGAAGGGAACCAGAGCATGGCTTCCAGGCTGATTGGGATATCACAGCAGTCTATCAGCAACCGCCGAGGGAAGTCAATCAAGAAACCCATACTATAATTTGGTACGACCTTCTTTTATTGTAGTTCCTATCTTCTTTGTATCCAATGAAATACAACCAATAATTCTTATTTTCTACTATAAAATAGTATGGGTATAAGGGTTTGTCAGTTTAAGTGATAATATTTATAATATATTAATAATAAAGATATTACATTTATCATTTAACATGTTGGCACGACTACTGCTTTAAATCAACCATGAAATCAAGAGTACAAGAGGCGGTTGTGGATGTCAAATTGAGCTTTACGCCAATGGATGTTCTGACTTATGCCACTGTCATAATTGTGATATTGGCCTTTGGAATTCCGGCTCTTTTCTCTTGAATTATATGGATTTGGTCTTTCTTCCCATTCCCATAGAAGGAGTTCTGCGGATCCCCCTCCGCGGGGCTCCTTCACTTTTTCCAGCCCATCCACTTGATAATTATTGCTTTCAGATTATTTTTTGTCTCATCCGAAAAACTGTCAATATTTATGGAGAGTGCATTATGAAGCGTCTGATTGTGATGTGCCTTGTGGCTGGAATGCTGATCGCGGTATCCTTCTCGGCCTCGGCCGAAGCCAAGGTCAAGTCGTACCAGGTTACCGGACCGATCGTGGAATTGACTGATACCAAGATCATCGTCCAGACAAAGGATGACGGCAACTGGGAGATTACGCGTGATGCCGCCAGTAAGATCACCGGCGAACTCAAGGTTGGCGCGAAAGTCACCATCGTATATCGCATGACAGCCGTAACCGTCGAAGTGAAAGCTGACAAGGCCGAAAAAGCCGGCAAGTAAAATACAGAGTCATCCCACAGGATGACGGATGGATTGTTCCTATGTCTTTGCCTTCCAACAATCCATTAATCCATTGGACGGCAGTGAAATTGTTTGGCAGTAGCGCATGTTTGCGCGTTCTTCAGTATTTTGAGATTCCGTTAAGAACGCGCAAACATGCGCTACTACAAGCAAAAAACCTTAAGTCCGACACACACCTAGGGCGGACAAGTGCCGCAAGGCATGTTCTTGGATATATTCTCTTTATTTTCAAACATGCCATGCTCCATAGTATGCCAAAAAAATACGCAATGTGTGTTCTATAACGTAATTGTTCGTAGTTCTACTGTTTTTTCTTGTCCATGTTTTATCTCCTGGGGCCGAATACCCGACGAGGGAGTCAGATAGCTAGACGGTGTTCTGAGAAGGGGTAACGCAGACATTCCTGTCTGCGATTGAAAATTAAATTTGAACACACAGACAAGAATGTCTGTGTTACTTTTAAGACAAATTTCATTGTCTCGAAAGCCGTTCAAATACGTTTTCCATTGTGTCAGCCGGTATTTTTCCGGATTCATAGGCTGAAACCGTTAGGAGAATGCCTATGGTTCAGATTTCTTGTTTTTGAATTCAAATGGAACAATTAAATCGGCATCCTCAAGGTTCTTGGCAAGCGAATTGCATAGTGGTGACACTCCCATCCTAATATGTTCTTTCCCTTCTTTAATTTTTGTAATCGTAATCGCGACCTCTCGATTTTGCTTCGTACGCTTGAACCAATAATGTGTTCCGTATTCGTCGTTGGTAACGCGGGCAAATGAAATACCTGAAGCCTTGGCTAGTTCAATTACGGCTTCAGACTTTCCTTGGCGTATTTGAAGGTGATATAACCCCATATTATTTTCACCGAACTTGTTATTAAGCCACAATATTTTTGTTTCTTCAGCCTCAATACGGCCATTTCCAGTCGCGGATCTCGGGCATGTCCTCGCCGTGCGCCTGGATGTAGTGCTTGTGCTCGATTAGCTTGTCATGCAGCCACTGCTTGACATGTGCGGCCTTGTCGTGGATCTTGGCGACCCTGTCGATCACGTCGTCCACAAGATTGAAGCGGTCGATCTCGTTCAGCACCGCCATGTCGAACGGAGTCGTGGTCGTGCCTTCCTCCTTGTATCCGCGCACATGGAAATTGCCATGGTTCGTCCTGCGGTAGGTGAGCCTGTGGATCAGCCAGGGATATCCATGGAACGCGAATATCACAGGCTTGTCCTTCGTGAATATGCTGTCGAAATCCGCATCCGACAAACCGTGTGGATGTTCGTTCTGCGGCTGAAGGGACATCAGGTCGACGACATTTACGAAACGGACTTTAAGGTCAGGAAGATTTTTCCTGAGCAGGTCAACCGCCGCCAGGGCTTCAAGTGTCGGAACATCTCCGGCGCAGGCAATCACCACGTCTGGTTCGCCTCCGTGATCATTGCTCGCCCAGTTCCAGATCCCGACTCCTGTCGTGCAGTGCCTGATTGCCGAATCAATGTCCAGATACTGCAGTGCCGGCTGTTTTCCCGCGACCACTACGTTCACATAGTTCCTGCTTCTCAGGCAGTGGTCGGTGACGGACAGGAGCGTATTCGCATCCGGCGGGAGATATACCCGTATCACTTCGGCTTTCTTGTTGATGACATGATCGATGAATCCCGGATCCTGGTGAGAGAACCCGTTGTGATCCTGGCGCCAGACATGCGAAGTCAGCAGATAGTTCAGGGATGCGATTGGGCGGCGCCATGGAATATGGCTGGTCGTCTTCAGCCATTTGGCGTGCTGGTTGAACATCGAGTCAATGATATGTATGAACGCCTCGTAGCATGAGAAGAAGCCGTGTCTGCCGGTGAGCAGGTATCCTTCAAGCCAGCCCTGGCATGTATGCTCGCTCAGTATTTCCATTACGCGGCCATCCTTCGAGAGATGATCGTCGTCGGGAATCGTTTCCGCCATCCAGGTGCGCGGCGTGACATCCAGGACTGCGTTGAGCCTGTTTGACGTCGTCTCGTCGGGACCAACTATCCTGAAATTCTTTGAGTCCATGTTCATCTTCATGACTTCTGCCAGGAACTTGCCCATGACCCGCGTTGATTCAGCTTCGGAAGTTCCGGGCTTATCAAATTTCACAGCGAAATTCCTGAAGTCCGGCATCTTCAGATCCTTCAGGAGAAGTCCGCCGTTGGCGACCGGGTTGTCGCTCATCCTGCGTTTGCCTTTCGGGGCGAGGTCTGCGAGATTCGCAAGAAGTTTGCCTTCGGCATCGAAGAGTTCTTCGGACTTGTAGCTCTTCATCCATTTTTCGAGGATTTTTATATGCTGGGGTTTCGTCGCAAGTTCTGAAAGCGGAACCTGGTGGGAACGCCAGTAATTCTCGGTTTTCTTTCCATCGACTGATTTCGGGCCTGTCCATCCTTTCGGCGAACGGAAGATGATCATCGGCCACATCGGCCTTTCATTCTTTCCGTTCTCCCTCGCGTCTTTCTGGATCTGTTTGATCTCCGCGACGATGGTGTCAAGAGTCTCCGCCATGGCGACGTGCATCTTTTCAGGATTGGAGCCTTCGACAAAATAAGGCTTGTAGCCGTATCCATAGAAAAGCTGTTTCAGCTCCTTCTTGCTGATGCGTGCGAGAACCGTGGGATTTGCGATCTTGTATCCGTTCAGATGGAGGATCGGGATGACCGCGCCGTCCCTGGCAGGATTCAGGAACTTGTTTGAATGCCAGCTTGCGGCGAGGGGGCCTGTCTCCGCTTCACCGTCGCCGACAATGCATGCGACGATAAGGCTAGGATTGTCGAACGCCGCTCCGAAAGCATGCGATACTGCGTATCCGAGTTCTCCGCCTTCGTGGATCGAACCGGGGGTCTCCGGAGCTACGTGGCTGGGAATTCCGCCAGGGAACGAGAACTGCTTGAAGAGCTTTTTGATTCCGTCGGCGTCCTGGGTGATGTTCGGATAATATTCGCTGTATGTGCCTTCGAGATACGCGTTCGCGACCATCGCAGGTCCTCCATGTCCGGGACCGGTGATGTAGATCATGTCCAGATCATTTTTCCTGATGATGCGGTTGAGGTGGACATACATGAAGTTGAGTCCTGGCGTCGTACCCCAGTGTCCGAGAAGCCTTGGCTTTATGTGGTCGAGCTTCAGCGGTTCGCGCAGCATGGGGTTGTCGAGGAGGTAGATCTGCCCTACGGAAAGGTAGTTCGCCGCGCGCCAGTAGGCGTTGAGCTGCGAGATTTCATCGGCGGAAATTGTCGTGTCGGTTTCATTGTTCATGTTTTCACCTCTTTCGAAGATAAAATACATCCTCATCAGGGATATATCTAATCGGGGACGATATGAGTCCTTGCTCTTTGCATGCGAAATAAAGAATCTCCTGGCGGAGATTCTTTACAGCCTGAACAGAGCTCCCATTTTTTTGCCGAGGAGTATCGTGGCCGCTCCCAGGGTGAATGCCAGGAACAGCATCGCCCAGACTCCGAAGGCGCATGCGATATACGGGCCTGAGCCCAATATCTGGGATAGCTCGAAAATCGCCCTTGTGATCGGGAAGAACGCGCTTTTCTGCGCCAGTATCAGCGAATCCGACACTTCAAGCATGGAGAAGCTGAACGCAAACAGCGCCCCGACAATGATGTTGGCGCTTATCAGGGGGACCGTTATCCGGCGGATTGTCATGAACGAACCTGCACCGAGATTTTTCGCAGCCTCCTCCAGTTCCACCGGCGTCTGCTCCAGGCCTGCGGCCGCGGCCCTGACCACGTAGGGCAGGCGGCGTACCGCATAGGCCGCAGCAAGCAGCAGGGTCGGGTTTGTTATCGGATTCATGATTTCACGGGCCCACTCGAAACGCACGGACAGGCTGAGATATCCGAATGCCATGATGATGCCCGGCACGGCAAGAGGCAGCATTGAAAGCATGTCGAACAGGATGGCGCCCCTGATCTTCCAGCGGACGACAAGGAGGGCGGTCATGAATCCTGCGACTACCGCAAAAAGCATTGCAATTCCGGAATATGTCAGGCTGTTGAGGATGCTTGGTACGACCATCTTGTCGGAGAGGGCGTTTTCGAAGTGCATCATGGAATAGGCATGCGGGACTATGGTGCCATACCAGTCCTTTGAGAAGGCGGTCAGGATCAGCGCGACATGCGGCATCGTGGCGCAGAAGGTTATGCCAAGCAAAAGGGCCAGAGGCAGGTATTTCTTCCAGCCTGGTATGGTGATGGCGGAACTTCCCATCCCTCCTTTTGTGACAGATACGGCTGCGCTTCCGCCGAATGCAAATCTTGACAGCATGTAAAGTCCGGCGGAAATCACCAGCATGATCAGGACGAGCGAGTACGGCAGGGGATTGGTCTCCAGCTCTGTGATGCCATTGAAAATCTGGACGGTCGTAACCCTGTTGTAGCCGAACATCAGAGGGGTTCCAAGTTCGGTGAAGCTCCAGATGAGGACTATGCTTCCACCGGCGAGCATTCCGGGTTTCAGGAGAGGAAGCGTGATTCTCCTGAAGCGGCGCCAGCGGGATGCTCCCATGTTCATGCCTGCTTCGCCCATCGACGGATCTATGTTTGCAAAGGCTGTAACCAGGTTCAGATAGAGGATTGGATACAGGTGCAGCGCCTCGATCAGGCAGACCGACCAGAAGCGGCCGTGACCCCCGAGCCAGTCGAAGGCGGGCAGGCCGGCTGCCACCAGGATGGTGTTGAAGACGCCATAGTTCCCGAGGATGTGCTGGAAACCCAGCGCGCCCACGAAGGGCGGCAGGATCATAGGCAGCATGATGAGTATGTTCGAGAGCTTTTTCCCTGGAAACTCAAACTTGTCATATGCAATGGCCAGGGGCATGGCGATCAGGAAGACCATGGCCGTGGTGACCACTGCGATCGCAAAGGAGTTGAGCATGCCTTCCACATATATTGAACTCCTGAATATTTCGAGGATCATCCTGGCGTTCAACCCCTGTTCGATCACAGTATATACTGGCAGCAGCAGGAATAATGTAAAAAAGACCAGCAGCAGGAACGCCGTAGCATAGCGCATGAGATTCATTTCCCCTCCTGCGCCAGCGATGCGGCCTTCATGTAGTTCTGCCTGGATTCCTCAGTCCATTCGCGCCTAAGTCTGATCACGTCAAGCATCGTCCAGTCCTTGCCCGGATAGAGGCGTGATGAGTTCTTCGCGGCTTCGGCATATCCAAATGGCAGCCTGTTGAATTCAGCCATCGCCTGCGGGACGGCTCCTGGACCGCCTGCCATGGTGATTTCCTCCCATGCCCTGTTAAGTTCGGGCTGAGGGTCGAGGGCGATGCATTTTATCATGGTGCGGATGAGGCCGAAATAAGGGCCTGTCCAGTCGGCATGATATTTGAACCCCTGGCTCGCCTGGTAAGGATCATAGCCTGCGTCGGACAGGTATCTTTGGTATTCGGGTACGAACATGTCCTTCCGGATTGGAGTGCGCCTGAGGGCATACTTGATCGGACCTCCAGGCGTTCCAACCTTGAAATTCCAAAGCTTCTGTCCTTCCCTTGAAAGGACAAATTCTATGAAGGCGCGGGCGGCCTGTGGATTTTGCGAACCTCGCAGAAGCTGGATCGGATCCGGAGATACGGAAGTTCCATTGCGCGGTGAAACATAGACCACGCGGTTTGATCCGGACTGCATCTCCGTCCATTCAGCCTCGGTACGTCCGTAGAAGTCTATGCACATGCCCGCCGCAGTGTCGCCGTTGGCGACGTCCTGAGGAACTTTTCCAGCGGAATCCGTGATGTATCTTGAATTGGCGGCAATGCGTTTTATCAGGTTGAGTCCGTCTGCCCAGCCTGCGCTCCTGGCATCCGGACCGTCCTTGGCGACTGCTTCAGACATTGTCTCCTGGATGAGCATCTCGAAACATTTGTTGATTGAGCCGGACTTTGTCGGATCAGCTATGGCAATCTGCCGGAGGAACCGCGCTTCGCCGAGATCGTGCCAGGTGGCGGGCGGGGAGGATTCGCGCATGGATTTGATCCTGTCGACATTGTAGCAGATGCCGAACGAGGCTAGGCAGACGCCATAATAGCGGCCCTGCCTGTCGTATAAGTTTTCACCGCTGAATTCCCTGGGGATTCTTTCATCAGTGAACCAGTCGGGATGGAGCTTCTGTATTCCTGCATCGACTGCATATCCCTTGTCGGCATGCTTGGCATGATCATAGGCTCCGCCGCCGAAGAACAGATCTATCCCGATCCCAACTTCCGACGAGAGGAACATCTTCCTCGCCTTCAAGGAGTCAGGAGGAGTGTCCGGCGATGGTCTGTCAAGGCGGTAGTTGGTGAACGCCCCTGCAATGTCCTTGCTCCATTTTCCGTTTTCCGGATTGGACTCCCAGCATTGGCGGAAGGATGCCTCGAAACGGTCGTTGATGTAGCGGACAATGTCGGAAGTCCCTCCCGGGCTCCGCCAGTCAAGGGCCACATCCCTGCCGAACTCTTCGCGGTAATATTTCCTGAAGGCGTGTTCGAATTCATATTTTATCGGTTCGGCATGGGGCGTAATTATTATCAGGTGGTCGCTGCCGGAAATTGTCTCAGTTACGGAATGCGGCTGGAGCAGTACCGGGATTGCAATAAGGAAGACGAGCGGAGTAAATGTCAGAAGCAACCGGCTGAGCATGTGTCCTTCCCTTATTTTTAAAATGATGCGGTCAGTTCTATTGATTGTCTCGTTATGGCACATTAAATCCGAAGTGCGAAATTCGAAATCCGAAACAAGCTCGAAATTAAGAAAACATGAATTCTAAAACAATGTTTAAAACATTTGAAATTCCTTTATTTCCAAATTTGTCCTGCACCAGCAGGATAAATTTCGAACTTGTCCCGCTTTGCGGGATTTCGATATTCGGATTTCGAATTTGGTTGCGGCGCAAGCTGCTCCAGGTGTTCTGTGGTTATAAAATTAGTTGATTAGCATTTCAGCAGGACCACATTTTCCGGAGCGATGCTGAAGCTGCATTTGTCACCGGGCATCCTTTTCCTTATTCCCATCTCCGACACCGCAAGCCTGCATCCGCCGGAATTTATGTTCCATGCGGAGGTCTCTCCAAGGAAGACGCCGCTTTCAATGACCGCTTCAAATATGTTGGGGCCTTCAGCCGGGTCGAGCAGGATATTCTCCGGCCGGACCATGGCGCTTGTTTCAGATCCTCCTGCAGGCGCCTGGGACGCCGAAACCATTTCTCCAATTGAGGTTTTGACCGCAGTTCCATTTTTTCCGGAGGAGACATGTGTCACTGGAATGAAATTGCATTCACCGAGGAAGCTGGCGACAAAACGGTTTGCAGGCCTGCGGTACAGTTCCTCGGGTGTGCCGGTCTGCTGGATCATCCCTTTGTCAATCACCGCGATCCGGTCGGCCATGCTGAGCGCTTCCCTGCGGTCATGGGTGACGTAGATTGCAGTAAGGTTCCGTTCCTTGCATATGCGGCGTATTTCGACGCGCATCGAGTCGCGGAGCCTGGCATCAAGATTTGAAAGCGGCTCGTCCAGCAGGAGCACGTCAGGATTTACAGCCAGAGCCCTGGCAAGCGCAACCCGCTGCTGCTGTCCGCCGGAAAGGGATGTGGGTTTGCGGCCATGGAAATCGCCCAGCTGGACTGTTTCCAGGGCGGTCCTGACAGACCTGTCGAGTTCAGGATTCCTGATTCCAGCGGCTTCAAGTCCGAATGCGACATTCTCATATACCGTCATGTGGGGCCATAATGCATAATTCTGGAAGACCATTGCCGCCTGGCGTTTTTCAGGCGGAATGTTGGTGATGTCCTTCTGGTCAAAGCTGATGGTTCCGGTATCAGGACAGACGAAGCCGGCGATTATCCGGAGCAGGGTCGACTTGCCGCATCCGCTCGGTCCAAGCAGGAAGAACAATTCCCCTGAACTGACTGAGAGGTCAAGAGGAAGCAGGACGGGATTTCCAGGCAGATACTGCTTGCTGATCCCCTTTATATATACTGTTGGCATATTACCTGACGGGAATTTTATTTTTGGTTATGGCAAACTATATGGCAAGCCTGTAATAAGGCAAGGGATCCTGCAAAATTTGCCTGTCTCGCCGTAGCGCATGGGTGAAGGCGGATAGCTCGTAAGTAGGTACATCCTTCAGGTTGTACCATTCTTAACCTAAATTTTGCGTTTAAGGTGGCAAAATTTACCGGGAGGCCGATGTTTTCGAGGCAAAAGCCTCGAAAAACCAGCTTGTCCCGAGGCCGAAAGGCGCTCGGGAGGGTTAACCCCGAGACACGAAAGTGTGCTCGGCCTTGGCGGCATAATCCTATGCCACCAAGGTAGATATTGCTGAACTCAACAATCAAATGCAATATCTAGGTTAATTCACAGTCAACCCACGGGATGACAGATGAATGGATGATTGGGTTTGAGTTCAAGATAACACAGAAATCATGGAGATACAGGAGAATTATTAGAAAGGCATTTCGGATAATTTATCCAGGCTATTTTTGCCTTATGTTTGTGATACGCAACCATCCATCAATTCGCCCAGGCGAATAAATCCAGTCATCCAATCACCTATATTAAGATGGTACATGCTGAAGCACGTACCTACTTGCTATGTCAACGTGAGCCAATAGCGGCTTCCATCTGGGCCTTGGCGTTCTCGAGGTTGACCCTTGAGCTGGCGAGGTCGGCCTGGGCCCTGACGAGGTCGGACTGGGCCTGGTTTACCCGTGTGAGGTTCGTGTTTCCGGC
>MHBI01000052.1 GCA_001804815.1 Lentisphaerae bacterium GWF2_50_93 | reverse complement strand
CTCCGGCTACTATCTGACAACCCTTCAGGTTGTAAACAAACACGGACTCAAAATCAAATACAGATGCCCTCTCGATGAAATCCCTGGGAAATGCGGATAGTAGATAGGGTTGGAAAACCCGCGCTCCGTTGAGGAGAAAATGTATTGAGATTGTTATGAGACGACTAGTAACTGGCTGCTGACAACCGCCGACTATATCCTGATCGTCTTCCCCGAGCTGTCCGACTTGAAGCAGCTGTCAAGGTATTCCTGCACCTTTGCGGCTGTCGCAAAATCCGGAAGATCGTTCTTGCCGGTCCTGATGCTTTTGACGAACCGCTGGTATATGTTAGGGGTCTTCGGAGTTTTGACAGTTTTCCACTTGAATCCGTTGATGTCCTTTTTTCCAATGCAGACTTCGAATTCACCCCAGCTCTTGTCGAGATCTATGCATATTGCACCCTTTGTTCCGAACACGCGGAGGCGGAGGCTGTTGGCATGGCCGGTCGCCCATCTTGACGAATGTATGGTCCCCATCGCCCCATTCTTGAATTCAACAAGGGCGCAGAACGAATCGTTCGCATCAAGTTTCATCCCGTTGATGGTGTCTGTTCCCAGCCCCTTGTCAAAGGTCTTGAGCTTGCAGTCGATCTTATTGATGTCGCCGCATACGAACGTCATGAAGTCGAAGATATGGACGCCGATGTCCCCCAGGTCGCCTTTGCTTCCTGCCTTGGTGCTCAATCTCCATAGCAGTCCCGGCTTCTCATGCCATACCCCCCAGCCGGCGCTCGCGAGCCATGACTGCAGGTAGCTGGCTTCGACGTGCCTGAGATCCCCTATGGCCCCTTTGCGTACGAGCTCGGAGGCCTTCTGGAGAGCGGACGAAGCGCGGTATGAGAAATTGACCATGTTGATGACCCTTGCCTTTTTCGCGGCTGCGACCATCTTCCAGGCGTCGCCGGCGTTGGTCGCGAGAGGTTTCTCGCAGAGTATGTTTATCTTGCGCCTGATGATCTCCATGCTGGTGGGATAATGCGCGGCATCGATCGTCACGTTTGTCACCGCATCAGGCTTCTCTTTCTCAAGCATCTCCTTAAGGTCGGTGTACACTCCAGGAATTCCGTGGGTCTCAGCGAATTTATCAGCCGCCTCTTTGCGGATGTCGCAGCAGGCGACTATCTTCACGCCTTTGATCTTCTTGAATTCGCGCGCGTGTGCATTGGCCATTCCACCGGTACCGAGGACGCATAGCTTGATCATTTTAAATCCTTTCATTTTTAATAGAAGGAATACAGGAGATAGAATACAGAAGCATAGAATACAGGAAAAGGAATGGAATTTCAAATTTGAAAGTCCCGGGAAAGTGACCAATACAAGTATTCGGACTTAAGGCTTTCGCTTGTACCTCGTGTTCGAGCATCCTTGACGGAATATTAAAACACTAAAGAACGCGCAAACATGCGCTACTCCTTTGAAACTTGCCTTAAAAAAGTAGGTTGGGCTTTCCAGCCCGACAAGATGGCGGCCAGGAATGACCGCCTTACTCAATTGGCAAAAGTTTCCTATTGATACAACTGCGACCTCCGCAGTCGGTCGCTACGAACAAATTCAGTTCTTCTTGAACTCAAGTTCGGTTTTATTCTGAATCCTGGCTTCTGAATCCTGACTGCTTTTGAAATTGGCTCATCCAGCCATCCGTTTCTTCTCAGCTCCTATGCCTGCGGTGGCTGGCCCAGAAACCCTGCTTGCGCTGGTTTTCCTTAGGCTGGGACGTCTGTCCATGAGGCCTTGGAGCGTTGGAGTGAGGCCTTGAAGAACCATGATGGGGTCTTGCATGGGAGTGATGTGGAGCGCCGGCGGGAGAAGGAACATCGACGCCATATGCGAAGCCTTCAAGCGTCTTCTTCTCGACCTTGGCGCCAAGACGGCGTTCGATGTCGCGGACTTCCGAAGCGTCTTCCGAAGTGATGAACGTTATCGCGTCCCCTGAACGTTCGGCGCGGCCGGTCCTGCCTATGCGGTGGATGTAGTTCGTCGCCGTATCCGGAATGTCGTAGTTTATGACATGTGATATGCTTTCAATGTCCAGCCCCCTTGCGGCGATATCGGTCGCAACAAGGATCTTTACTTTTCCGGAACGGAATCCGTCCAGGGCAATCTTCCTCTGGTTCTGCGACTTGTTTGCATGCATCAATGAGGCGGCGTAGCCGGCCTTTGTCAGGGCGTCCCTGAGTCGGTCGGCCCTGTGCTTCGTCCGTGTGAAGATGAGAATGGAGTTGTGATCCATCTTCTTGAGCAGCGCTATAAGAAGGGCGGTCTTCTGCATTTTCGGGACAGGATAGAAGCAGTGGTCTATGGTTTCCGCAGGCGCTTCGACGTCTATGCTTATGCGTTCCGGACTATGCATATGGTGCTTTATGAGTTCCATGAGGTCCGGAGCGAATGTGGCCGAGAAAAGGAGCGTCTGGCGTTTTGGCGGCAAGCCCGAAATGATGCGTTTTATATACGGCAGGAATCCCATGTCAAGCATGCGGTCAGCCTCGTCGATCACCAGGATCTCCACGGTCTTCAGGTTGACATAGCCTCTGCCCATATGGTCGAGCATGCGTCCGGGACAGCATACGATTATGTCCGTTCCGTCGGTAAGTGCCCGTTTCTGATCATTCATTCCGACTCCTCCGTAGACTACGGCCGAGCGGATGTTGGTGTTCTTGGCAAGTACCTTGACTACTTCGCGGATCTGTTCCGCGAGTTCGCGCGTCGGTGTGACTATCAGGGCCCGCGGTGAACGCATGTGCGAGCGGTTCTGGAGGAGATGGTTGAGCATCGGCAGTACGAATGCAGCAGTCTTGCCCGTGCCGGTGGCCGCGGTGCCGATGATGTCCGATCCCTTCATGCATATGGGGATCGCCTGCCGCTGTATGGCGGTGGGTATTTTAAAGTTGGCATGTTCTGTTGCCTGATAAAGCCTGGGATCAAGATTGAATTGTTTGAAATGCATGTTTCCTTCTATAAGTTTTATGTCTTGAGAGTATATAAAATCCGAAATTCGAAGTGCGAAATACGAAACAATCTCGAAACGATGAAAATTATAATTCTCAAAACAATGTTTTAATTATTTGATATTTTATTAATTTCCAATTTGTTTCGGATTTCGATATTCGGATTTTGAGTTTGGTTTGCGGGCGAAGCCCATCTTAGTAGCCGTGTTCTCTGATTGTGACTCGTATTAAACCCTTAATATACAGCGGTTTTCTCAAGTTGCCAGTATGGATTCATGTTTGAAGTGCAGCGCATGTGTTAATTTTCTAAAAGAAAAGACTTCGTTAGGTGTCTTGAAATACAAAAGTTTTCTTGTAATCCTTCCGAAACTGGCTGGAAAATACAATGTCAAGCATCAGTCATTCTCCAAGGATTCTAGTACCTTTTTAACTGAGTGGAATCTTTTATGCTTCTTCTTTGAATCAAGTTCTGCAACAGCAGCCAGTGTCTTTTCATTTGGTATCTGCAGCTTGAAGGGAATCCCCCTGCTTAAAACAGACTGATGATAGAAAAGCCTTATGGCTTCTGCTGGAAGTATTCCCAACGCCTTAAAAATATGTTCTGCTTGATTCTTCAAATCAGGTTCAATCCTTGCTCTTACAGTTGCCGATCTCATATTTGCCTCCATCTGTTGTTTAAATGTAGCACAGACGTGCTGCATTTCAAGAATTGAACATCGTATGCTGTTCGTTATTTATTGTTCTGTGTGTTCTGTGGTTGAGCTTACTTCTTCTCGCCGATCGAATACAGTGCGGCCCAGGCGTCTTTGAGTTCTTCCTCGTCCAGGGGCTTGAATGCGGCCGCCGACTGGAGGCTTTCGGAGATGTCCTCGGGAATATCGTGGATGAACTCGGATGGCCGCTGTATCGTCGTCTTGCCGTAGCGCATCCTGCTGCGGGTATGGACGAGATGCACGTTCTTCCTCGCACGGGTAAGCGCCACGTAGAAAAGCCTGCGTTCCTCCTCGCAGGTACCCTCCTGCATGGCTCGCTCATGAGGGAAGATGTTATGCTCCATCCCAGGTATGAACACATATGAGAACTCGAGCCCTTTCGCCGCATGCACGGTCATCAGCGTCACGGAGTTCTTTTTCTTCTCCTCGTCCTCGTCGACCTTGTCGCTGTCGTCGTAGAGGGCATAGGTTTCAAGGAACTCCAGAAGCATGGGAGGCGAGCTCGCGCCCCTTTCATAGGATGCGATGGCATTGACAAGCTCGTATATGTTGTCCCTGCGCCTTTCCGCCTCCTCCCTGTCCTTGTAGAGCTTCAGGATTCCCTCGATGAAATTGAGATCCTTCAAATAGGCCATCGTCTTGTCGGATAGGTTTCCAGGCTCGGAAAACTGCTCTCGCCATTTCTTCAAGGTGGCGTACATGTTCCTGGCGCCTGAACCGGCCTTGCCGGTCAGATCCTTCAGGAATTCGTCGTGTCCGATAAGTTCGGCATATGGCGTGAAGGTTATGTGCTGCAGTTTCTTGAGGCTGTCGATCGCCTTGTCGCCGATGCCGCGCGGAGGGACGCTCAATATCCTGAGGAAACTCTGGTCGTCCTTCGGGTTCACTGCAAGCTTGAGATATGCGATGGCGTCGCGGATCTCGCGCCTTTCATAGAAGGACTTGGAGCCTACAAGCCTGTATGGGATCTGCGCATCCCTGAGCGAATTCTCGAACAGGCGCGACTGATGGTTAGAACGGTAAAGGACCGCGAAATCGCTGTACTGGGTTCCGGGATCCCCGGCAATTGTGTCGAATATGGCCTCGGCCACATATCTGGCCTCTTCCTCGTCGCTTTCGGCCCTGATTATTTTAATCTTTTCTCCCTGTCCGCATTTCGACCACAGTTCTTTTGCGCAGCGCTCCGCGTTCCTGGATATCACGCAGTTCGCGGCCTTGAGGATGTTGTTGGTGCACCGGTAGTTCTGTTCGAGCTTGATCTCCTTGGATTTTGGAAAATGGCTCGCGAAGTCCAGAATGTTCTTCATGTCCGCGCCACGCCAGCCGTAGATGCTCTGGTCGTCATCGCCAACGGCGCATATGTTCCTGTTCTTCCCAGCAAGCAGCTTGATCAGCTGGAACTGCAGGAAGTTGGTGTCCTGGTATTCGTCGACAAGAAGATGGGTGTATTGCTCGTTGTACCTCTCGAGTATGTCTGGATGGTCCTGCCAGAGGCGGACAGTCAAAAGGAGGAGATCGTCGAAATCCAGCATGTTCTGGTTATACAGGATCTGCATATATCTCTCATAGACCTGGCCGACCTTTATTTCTATCTCGCTCTCAGCGGCGCGGCTGACATCCTGCGGCGTCATCATCTTGCCTTTCGCACGGCTGATGAACGATATGCAGACCTCGGGGCCTATCTCGGTCTTGTCAAAACCCGCTTCCACGATGGCCTGCTTCATGACGCCGGCCTGGTCGGAATCGTCGGCGATCGTGAAGTTGGTGCCGAACCCCAGCGCCTTTATGTCCTTCCTCAGCACCCTGCAGCAGAACGAATGGAATGTTCCAAGGAAGACTTTCCTGGAGTCCCCGCGTTCCACGAGTTTGTCGAGACGTTCGCGCATTTCCTGCGCGGCCTTGTTCGTGAACGTCATGCCCGCGATGTTCTGGGGCTTGATCCCGTGCAGGATCATGTTCGCTATGCGGAAGGTGATGACGCGCGTCTTGCCGGTGCCGGCACCCGCGAATACGAGGACGGGCCCGTCAATTATTGCGACAGCCTTCGCCTGTTCCGGATTGAGCTGCTTCAGGAGATCTTTTGAGATGTCGGACATTCTTATATTTTGAACATCGAATACTCAATCCGCCACGGCGGAAACTTCCAACTTCGAATCTAATTAATTCTCAAATTCAATGTTTAAAGTTGGATGTTGAATGTTCGATGTTCATTTGTTTGCTTTTAAACGGTTTTTACTGCAAAATCGAATCCCTTGTCGGACTCAATCACCGCCGCCGCCGTCACCGGGTTCTCAAGCTTGGCGAAAATACCCTTGCTGATCACATATTCGCATGCGGTCTCGGCGGTTTCGGCATTGAATTTCTCGTCGCCATAGTGGCTGCACGGATACGTGTGCTCATATGTTGCGACATAATATGCCTTTCCCGGTTCAAGTGCGAATTCCGCAACATGGATAGAACCTTTTTTCACGATCGCCAGCCATCCGAGATTGGAACCCTTCTCGACAACGGCCGAGATCCGGGGAGTGTTGTAGCTGTCCTTCTCGTAGTCCAGCGCGAGCATGCTGAGCGCAAGCGCATCGCGCGCCGACATCCCGGAAAGGATCTTTTCCGTGATCGGATCCGTGTGCGAACCGTTTGTGGCGACCGCGAAATTCCCCGCGATCCTGACGCAGTTGTAGGCGATATAGGGATTCTTGTTCAAATCGTCCTCAAACCCCTTGCGCGGCATGATGGAGACGCTTTCACCCTTCAGCCTCGCCTCGCGGTTCGGGAACGAACGCGAAGACACCCGGTACATCGCGGTGGATTTTCCACCCGGCGTCTTGCCTATGGCAACTATTCTTCCTACGTACATATTGACCTCGTTTTTTGTTATAAATAATCAGACTTCAAATTTTACTGGCGCAAATCCATTTTGCAAGCTAGATTTATGTTTGTATTTTGAAACTTGCAACAGTTAACCCGATTGTATAGTAAATTGTATTTACCGTGTTCTAGGTAGGGACGCCTCTCCGAGGCGTCCGCGGCGGTCTCGGAGAGACTCGCCCTACCTTATAATTCAGATTCTCAGTTGCATCGATACAATAAATATAAAGGAAAGAATATGGATAAGATAATCATAAAAGCCAAGGAAGTTTTCGATATCGAAATCGAAGGCCTCAAAAGCGTCCGCGACCGTCTCGACGGGGAATTCATCGAACTCGTCAATACCTGCATCAAGGTGCTTGACGGAGGCGGAAAGATCGTCCTCAGCGGCGTCGGCAAGAGCGGGCATGTCGGGCATAAGATCGCTGCGACCCTCGCAAGCACAGGCTCCCCTGCAGTCTTCATGCATCCTGTAGAGGCCATGCACGGGGATCTCGGAATCCTCCAGAAGAACGACATCCTGATCGCGTTGAGCTACAGCGGCGAAACCGAGGAGCTGCTCTCGATCCTGCCTTCCGCTAAAAGGTTCGATGTTCCGATTGCGTCAATAACCGGAGATCCTGATTCAAAGCTGGCGCAGTGGAGCGACATCGTGATCGCGATGACAGTCCCCCAGGAGGCATGCCCGTTCAATCTCGCACCGACCACCACCACCACCGCTCTTATCGCCCTGGGAGATGCGCTTGCCATGACCCTCATGCACGTCAGGAAGTTCAAGAAGGAAGACTACGGACGCCTGCATCCCGGCGGCGCCATCGGCAAGGCCGTGACCCTCAGAGTCAGCGACATCATGCGCACAGGCGACCGGCTCGTGCTGGTCAAGCCTGATACAACCGTGAAGGACACCCTCCTCAAGATGACGAAGGCGAGATGCGGTTCTGCGATTGTCGTTGACAAGGCGGGAAAGCTCCTTGGAATCTTCACCGACGGCGATTTCAGAAGGCATGTCGAGGATGATCTGAAGGTCCTCAACAAGCTGGTGTCGGAGGTGATGACAAAGAACCCCATGTCCGTCAAGTCTACCGATCTCGCAGTAGAGGTGCTTAAGATAGTGGAGAAAAAACTCATTGACGACATCATAGCCGTAGACCCCAGGGGGAAAGTTGTCGGCATAGTCGACATCCAGGACTTGCCGGGGCTGAAATTGATGTAAAGTAACTCGGGCTTTCCTGCCCGAGGTTTGTGATTTGTAACTCGTAGCTTGAATTTTGGAATTAGTATTTTCATGTTCACGGTTTTTTGGAACTTGATGTAACGCCACCAGCTTGGTGGCATGATATTTATTGAAAGCAGGAGAGAAGAAGAAAGATGCCGGCAAGTTGCCGGCGATCCGTAAATGCAAATTCCTATACGATGAAATTATTAATCAGGAGAACATATACAATGACTGTAATCCAGCACGTGGCATTCAACTGCAGGGATTTGAAGAAGACGGAGGCTTTCTACACGAAGCATTTCGGATTCAGGAGAGCCAGGGTTTTCAATGCCGGAAATCAGGACGAGTTTGTACTTCTGAGGCTGGACAAGTTCTGTATTGAACTTTTCCCCACTAAGAACACCCGGGATCTCCAGCAGTCGGCGCAGCCCCTGGGTTTCCAGCATATGGCTTTTGAAGTCTGCAATATTGAAGAAGCCATATTGAAATTGAATGCCGACGGAGTTAAGACCGAAAACATCATCGACTGTTCAGCGATTATAAAAGGGATGAGGATATGCTTCTTCCATGATCCCGACGGCAACCGCATTGAGCTGATGGAAGGCTACAAGGATCAGGTTTGATGCCTGGATTGGAACTTCATAGCCACTGTATAGATGTTTTAATGTTTCTTTTAGGTTTCTTATCTTGGATGTAGTGTTCGCCGTCTCGGCGAATAATTAAGAGCCTTGCCTGAGACAGGCAACTCTACATCAGGAAGGAATATTTCAGAGATTAGCTTTATTAAAGGTCAGAGTAAGTTTTATCATCTAGGGCATTTTTTTATGAAAGAAAAGAAAGATCCGATGGAGCAGATAAAGGGCGAGCTTGGCCGCTCTGTCGCTCCTGCAATGGGGAGTTCCATGGTAAGGATCGCCTGGATAATTGCGGTATTCGCAAGCATACAGTTCCTGATATTCATGTTTGTCTTCTACAAGATTTTCTCCAAGCCGTTCGATACCGCCGGGAAGATGTTCGACACGAAAATGGATGTCACCCAGACTTTCATAGGGTACACCGAACAGCAGAAGAAGGTCCAGCATCTGCTGCTCGTCAAGATCACCAGGAATGAGACCAACAGGAAGGAATATAGTTTTTCGAGTCCATGGATCATGAACGGCAAGACCCTGAGCAGCGCGAAGATGGAGGTAAGGGCTCCGGTCACATACAATTATTATGTCGACATGAAAGGGCCATGGAAGATAGTCTGTGAAAATGAAACCCTCACGATAACTGCACCGAAACTGCAGGTCGAGGAGCCTGCAACTGATCTGAGCCGCATGGAGACTCGAATTGACAGCGGCAAGCTGATTTTCGATGAACAGGCCAAGCTCGAGGAACTGAGGAGGCAGTTCTATACCGACATGAAGAGAAAGGCGCTTACGCCCGAATATGTCGATCTTGTCCGCGAGGACGCCAGGCGCAGCCTTGCGGATTTCGCAAACGGCTGGATAGTCGCCGACATCCTGAGGAAATACCCCGTCAAATACATCTCCGTGAAGTTCGAGGACGAAGAGAAGTTCCCCATGCTGAAGTATTCCGTGAGCAAGTACTAGGGAATATAAATTTTTCAGTTTGAAAAATTTATCAGAACTCCACAATCGCCCTGTAGAGGTCTTCCTGGGTCCATGATCTCATGGTCTCTACATCCACCGATTTTGCAACGTTGAACTCGCCGCTCATAGTTCTTCTGAGAGAGAACAGCACGGCGCCGCAGCCGAGGTTCGTCCCGATATCGTAGCAGATTGTCCTGACATAAGTCCCCTTGGTGCATTTCATGACGAAGTCGGTGTATGGCAGGTAGACCTTTTTGACGTCCATGCTGAGGATGGTTATCTTTTTCGCCTCCCTCTCTATTTCCTTGCCCTCGCGCGCCAGTTCGTAGAGGCGCTTGCCGTCGACCTTCCTGGCTGATACCATCGGCGGAATCTGATCCATCTCGCCTGCGAACTTCGCAAATTCATTCCGCACCATTTCCTCGGTCAGGAACGAGCAGTCCTTTTCGGAAGTGATGGTGCCGTCCATGTCCTGCGAATCAGTCTCCTTGCCGAAAAGAATCGTAGCTTCATAGGTCTTGTCGGAACCGCTGAGCTGCTGGCTCATCTTCGTGGCGTGTCCGAGCACGATCACGAGCAGTCCGGTTGCCGCGGGATCAAGGGTGCCGCAGTGGCCGACCTTCTTCACGTTGAATTTTCCGCGTATGAAGTTGACGACGTCGTGGCTTGTCCAGTCCTTCGGCTTGTCGACGAGGACGATACCGCTGTGTGGAAATGGTTCAGTTTTATTTTTCATGGGCGCTAATATAGAGCAGGTATGATTTTTTGCCATGCAGAAAATCATTTCCTCTCGATTGCGACAAACCGCTTGGTTTTCCCGTCGGAGACGAAAAGAAGAAGCATCTCCCTGTTCAGCGCCATCGCCTTGTGCACATCGTCAAGAGTTTTCACCTTCAGCTTGTTTATTGCCAGGACTTTGCTGCCATCGCCGAGTCCTGCTGCTGCGGCAGGCCCGTCTGCATCCACATTTGAAATCTCGATGCCGTCCTTTGTCTCAGTGAACTCGAGTCCGAAATCCTTCGAGCCTGACGCTGTTTCCTTATCCTTTGCTCCGTCGGCGGAGACCCTCTTGTCGTCCTGTTTTTCGGCAATGACAGTGATGTCCTGTTTTTTCCCGTCGCGGATGACTGTGAACAAGATCTTGTCGCCTGGCTTATGCTTGAGGACTGCGAACTGGACATCCTTTGGCCCGTTTACAGGCTGGTTGTCTATTGCAACTATGATGTCTCCGGGTTCGATGCCGGCCTTGTCGGCAGGATTGCCGACGTTGACTTCGCGTACCATGATCCCGGTTTCAGTTTTCGCCTGTTTCTTCATTTCAGGGCTCAGCGGTTCCATGGCTATGCCCACCCACGGGCGTACTACTTTTCCGCCTTTCATGAGCTGTTCCATCACGTCCTTGACCATGTTGCTGGGAATTGCGAATCCGAGCCCGATGTTCCCTTGCGAGTACCCATTTCCGGTCACGATGAAATCATTTACCCCTATGACTTCGCCGTCGAGGTTCAACAGGGGGCCGCCGCTGTTGCCCATGTTTATTGCCGCGTCGGTCTGGATGTAGTTCTCGTAGGCGTTGATGCCGACTGACCGGCCTTTCTGGCTGACAATGCCGACGGTCATGCTGTAGTCCAGGTTGTAGGGCGCCCCGATGGCGATGCTCCAATGGCCGACCTTAACCTTGTCGGAATCGGCGAATGCGAGGGCTGGAAGCTTGGCGCCGGCGTTGATTTTCAGGAGGGTGATGTCGGTTTTCTCGTCCGCACCGATTATTTCAGCCTTGAATTCACGTCCGTCGTGGAGTTTCACGGAGACTTCGTCGTTGCCTCCTGCCACATGGCAGTTTGTTATTATGTATCCGTTCTCATTCGCGATGAAGCCGGATCCCATGCCTTCTATTTTAGGAGGTTCCGGATTCCTCCTGCCCCTGAATTTTTTCATGAATGGATTATCCATTCCAAACTGGGAGGATTCGTCCTCGGACATTTCTTTTTTGACTTTTATCACCACGACGGAGCTGCAGGCTTTTTCATAAACACCTGTGAATGCATCCTGCAGTTTCTTCGCCTCTTCGGATCCGCCTGCGATGGCAATGCCGGAAGAAATGAATATGAAAAGCATGAATGGAATAAAAATCCTAGTTTTCATGGGGAATCCTCCAAATCCTGTTATTTTCCGGTTTAGACAGGCTTTTTGCGGCTTTGTTCCAATTTATTGGTTCTGCGCCGGGGATTTATGTAGAAAAATCAGATTATGATTGTAAATTACGCCTCTTGAGAAATTTAACCACACGCAAGAAGGCTGATGAACTCTAGGATTTCAACACTGTTTATTGTTCTGGCGCTCTCGGTATACGGGCAGATATTGCCTGCCAAGGATGCTGAATCGCGTGCTTCGTACGAGCAGGGCGTGACAAAGGAGAAGGCGGGCGACTACAAAGGCGCCGCCGAGGAGTTTCTCGCCGCCGAACACTGGGCGGACGACCCGGTGCTCAAGGTGAATGCCATCAAGAGGGCCGCTGACTGCTATGACAAGGCCGATCTGATGTTCAAGGAGTTCGAGTGCCTTGAAAGCCTTCTGAACGCCTTCCCTTCAAGCATTGATTATCCTGGAACCGTCCAGAGGGAATATGAAATAGCCACCAAGTTCTATCAGGGCAGGAGGGATCCGGCGCTGTCATGGATGCCCTGGATAAAGGACAAGGACAGGTCGATGGAGGCGATGGAGGCCGTCCTCAAGCACGCCCCTTTTGCGAAGTTCGCACCTGAAATGAGGCTCAGGCTGGGGAAGATCTACATCGAGGAGAACAAGATCGAACAGGCCCTGAAGACTTTCAGGGACATCATAAAGATGTATCCGCGCAGCGATGAGGCGAAATACGCGGAATTCGAGCTTGCGAACATACTTATACAGAAGGCGCGGAGAGGGGACGGGGACGGCACGTATGTCCGCCAGGCGCAGGACACCCTTCGGAAGATCATAGAGAAATACCCAAAGGATCCTGAAGTCGGATGGGCGAAGGAGACCCTCGGTGAGGCCGACAGCATAGCCGCAAAAAGGCTCTATGGGCTGGCCGCGTTCTATCACAGGCGCGACAGGGATGACTCCGCCCAGCGATATCTCAACGACATTATAACCACTTATCCTGAGAACAAGGTTTCCGACGATGCCGAGGAAATGCTTGAGAAGCTGAACCAGGAATACAAGCCTTCCGGAGCTGAACGGAAGGGGAACTACGTAGTCGAGTACAAGGTCGGGAAGATGCCTTTGGAGGATGACAATATCCTCATTGTTCCGGAAAACAGCAACGGCAAATGGATGCTTCCGATAGAGGATCTTGGCCTCGGGAAAAGGGATGACAGGCCGTCCGACAAGAAAGCCGAGGAATTGCTCGGGAAGCTGAAGCCGTACGACAAGCGGGACGAAGATGCAAGGAAAGATGAAAAGGAAAAATAAGCATATGAAATCATTTAGACTCGGGATATTTGTTTTAACTGCTGCGGTTGTCTGCCTGCTTTCCCAGGGATGCGGCTACCAGGTGGGCTCCATCATGCATCCGCAGGTGAAGACTATAGCGATAGCTACAATAAAAAATGACACGATAGAAGCCATGGCCACCCAGTACATGAGGCAGGCGCTGGCTGAACAGTTCGACATAGACCATTCGCTCAAGGTGAAGTCCCTTGAGGAGGCCGACTGCATAATTTACGGCAGGATTGTCGAAGTCAAGACGACGTCAATCGGCTTTGATTCGTCGAACAACGAGCAGTCATACATGCCGGCTGAATTCGCATTGAGGATAACTTTTGAATTTGTCGTGATAGTTCCAGGCCGTGAAAAGCCCCTTATAAATGCCCGCGAGGTTGAGGGGGTGGCTACCTACCAGGTGGCCGCTGACAACGACATAGCCAGACGACGGGGTGTACAGCAGGCATGCCGCATGGCCGCTCAGAGGGCAGTAGTCTATACTGTCGAAGCTTGGTAACATAAGGCTGAAATCATGATGCGAATAGGTCAGGGTTTTGATGTTCACAGGTTTGCCAGCAATAGGCCCTGTATCATTGGAGGAGTCAAAATACCCTATGAGAAAGGTCTTCTCGGGCACAGTGACGCAGATGTGCTTGTGCATGCGATAATGGATTCAGTGCTTGGAGCGCATTCCCTCGGCGATATCGGAACATGGTTTCCTGATACCGATCCGGCATATGGGAATGCCGACAGCATCAAACTTCTCTCAAGAATTCTTTCTGACGTGAAACTCAAGGGCTGGAAGCTTGTCAATCTCGATTCAACCGTCATTGCCGAGAAGCCCAGGATAGCCGGGCATGTCCCTGAAATGAGGAGGAATCTCGCCAGGGCTTTTTCCGTTGAGGAAAATTGCATATCAGTGAAGGCGACCACGACCGAACGCATGGGTTTCTGCGGCAGGGGCGAAGGGATCGCCGCGATGGCGGTCGCGCTGTTCGAGAAGAAGTAGGACAGGCTTTCCAGCCTGTTTGTAATTTAATATAAAAAACGGAGTTTTTTATGTCATCATATCTTGCGATTGATCTTGGGGCGTCAAGCGGACGGGGAATAGTCGGGAAGTTTGAAGACAGGAAGCTCGGGCTATCCGAAATCCACAGGTTCCCGAACGGGCCGGTTGAAAAGGACGGGGCCCTTTTCTGGGATATTGAAGGGCTTCTCAGGGAAATCAAGACTGCGTTGAAAAAGGCGGTGTCGGCCGGACACGGGATAAACGGCATCGCCATAGACACCTGGGGCGTCGACTATGCGATGCTGGGCAAGGACGGGAAGTTCGTGAGGGATCCATATCATTACCGCGATTCAAGGACGAACGATGCCCCCGAAAAGCTGTTCAAGATAGTTCCGTTCGATAAAATATATGAGAGCACCGGCATCCAGTTCATGCAGCTGAACACGATATTCCAGCTTTTCGCGCACAAGAATCAGCATCCTGAAGATCTCAGGGATTCAACGTTCCTCATGATACCGGACGTGCTTTCCTACATGCTCTGCGGACAAGTGGAGTGTGAATATACCGATGCAAGCACGACCCAGCTCCTGGATGCAAGAACCGGCGGCTGGGATTTTGAGCTTATCGAGAAACTCGGCATTCCGAGATCCATATTTCCGAAAATAGTTCCGCCCTGTACAAAGGCGGGAATCCTCAAGGAGGAGCTGCAGAAGGAACTCGGATGCGGGCCTGTCCCGGTATTCCACGTCGGAAGCCATGACACAGCCTCCGCAGTAGCTTCCGTGCCGGTCGGGTTTGCAAAAAACTGGGCTTACATAAGCTGTGGCACCTGGGCGCTTCTCGGTGTTGAAAACGACAAACCGGTCATCACTGAAAAAGCCCGCAAGGCGGGCTACACTAACGAGGGCGGGCTCGACCGCAAGATCCGTTTCCTGACAAATATCATGGGGCTCTGGCTCCTGCAGGAATGTTCCAGGAACTGGAAGGAACAGGGAAAGAACTACTCGTATTCCGACATGGTGAAGATGGCTGAGAAGGCCGAACCTATGAAATTCATCGTCAATCCGAACAACCAGAGATTCCTTGCCCCCTGCGACATGCCTGCCAAGATCAAGGAATACTGCAGGGAGACAGGACAGGGGGAGCTCAAGGATGATGCGGCTGTTGTCCGATGCGTGCTGGATTCACTCGCCCTCTGTTTCAAGGTGAAGACGCACGAGCTCGAAGAGATAACTGGGGTCAAATATGAATGCCTGCATATAGTCGGCGGCGGATGCCAGAACAAGCTGCTGATGCAGCTTTCCGCCGACGCCCTGGATATTCCGGTGGTTGCGGGACCGGTCGAAGCCACCGCCATTGGAAACCTCATGGCCCAGGCGATTGCCGACAAAAAACTTGGCTCCCTGTCCGACGGCAGGGACATAGTTAAGGCTTCATTCCCGGTAGAAACATATAAGCCACAGGAAAAACAGACGGAGCTTTTTGAAAAGTCTCTGGATAAATACAGGAAACTTCCATGAAAATAACATTTGTACGCCACGCTGAAATCGCCGGAGATCCTTTCATATGCCCCGAAAGACCGGTCAAGGGGAGCCTTTCGGAGAAGGGAGTGAAGCAGGCGAAACTGCTCGCGAAAACACTGAAGGGCGAGAAATTCGATCTGGCCATCTCCTCCTCGTACGGACGCGCCCTGCAGACTGCGGAGATCGTCCTCAATGGAAGGAAAACGCCGATAAGGATCTGTGATTTCATGAAGGAATGGATGCCAGACCGGCATCTCGAAAAACTGCCGAAGACGGAGTTCGAAGCCATACAGAAACTGGCTTCAGGCTTTCATGCCGAGGAGACCTGGAAGACCGATCTTGGAGAAGGATGCTTCGACATGTATGCCAGGATATGCCCGGCGTTCCTGAAGGAGCTCGACAAGATAGGCATCCACGCCAGACTGGGCGGATATGTCGTCGACAAGAAGGCCAAGGATCTCTCAATTGCGGTATTCGCACATGGAGGCTCCCTCAATGTCCTGCTGTCATTCATCCTCGAGCTGCGGCCGTTCCCAATAGGAAGGTTCGCATTTGAACAGACAGGCTACGCCACAGTGAAATTCCAGGAATGCAAAGGGATATCCTATCCAACGCTTTGCTTCCCCGCTCCGAAGTAGGACAGGCTTTCAGCCTGTTTGTAGGAATTGGCATACTGGCAACCAGGAAATGCCTGGAAGAAAAAAAGAAGGTTGACGCTGGTAACCCGTAGTTGCCTTATCTCCAAGAACAGGTTGCCACAAGACAGGGAAGCATAATCCATCTTTTTGATACGCCGCAGAGTTTTTTTCTAAATGGATTGCTTGATAATTTCTCCTCAAGCAACTACTTTCAATTGTTTATGAAAATTAAATGTCAGGCAAAATATTCCGAATTTTTTAAGGTATTTACATGCACAGAAGCAAATTTCATCTATTAGGCCGACCTGCAAGACAAAAAACGGCGCATGGAAGGATGATGAGCACTTCCTGGAATGAATATGGCAGTGTGAAAAATAAGCCGAAATTTATTTCCCTTTTTAGTGGTGCAATGGGGCTTGATTTAGGGTTGGAATCCGCAGGATTCGAGTGTGTTGGCTGTTTGGAGTTGGACAAGAGAGCAGCAGCAACAATTCGACGAAATCGTCCGGAAATTCCGCTTGTTGAGGATGATATTCGTAACTGGAACAAAGGAGATCTTCTGTTAGAGAAGTTTAATTTACGTAAAGATCAAGTGGCTCTGATAGTTGGGGGACCTCCATGCCCTTCGTTCAGTACAGCTGGAAAGAGGCAAGCATTTAACGATCCGCGTGGACAAGTAATGTTTGACTTTCTGAAACTGGTTAATGAGATACGTCCACCTTTTTTTGTTATGGAAAATGTCAGAGGTATTCTTTCCGCGGCAGTTGATCATATACCTCTGGCGAAACGTGAAAAAAAAGTTGACTACGATGGAAGGGGGTCGGTGCTTTCCCTTCTAAATGAGAAGTTCAAGCAGATGGAATATGTTGTTACTGCCCAACTGGTAAATGCTGCCAATTATGGTACTCCTCAAAAGAGAGAACGGGTAGTTTTTATTGGCAGTCGAGATGGACTCCAAGTTCCAATGCCGCCAGGAGCTTACGGGCCAGATGAAAACTTTTTTCAGCATCGCTGGCGGACGTTGGGAGATGCGCTTTCCGGATTACACGATGAGAAGCCGGAATATATCCCATTCTCAAAGAAAAGAGCTATGTATCTTTCACTGCTTAAAGATGGAGAAAATTGGCGTTCCCTGCCTCAGGAAATGCAGAAAGAGGCGCTAGGAGGCGCGTATGATTCAACTGGGGGAAGGGTTGGATTCTTTCGTCGACTGTCTTTATCACAGCCTAGTCCAACTGTTCCTACCAGTCCGATTCAAAAGAGCACATGCCTTTGCCATCCGACTGAACTACGCCCCTTATCCTTAAAGGAGTATGCCCGTATCCAGCAGTTTCCAGACGATTGGATTTTTGAAGGCAATATTGTTGATAAATACCGTCAGATTGGAAATGCTGTTCCAGTAGGTCTTGGTTATGTGATTGGAACAACTATCCTGAACTTTTTAAACAATTGGGAGAAAGCCATATGAATAAGCCGGCTCTTGAACGGCTCGTATGCAGGTGTCTTGATGATTTCTATAGTAGGAGAATCAATAAGCTGAGCGGATTAAAGCTTAAGGACACGCTGAAGAGGAAAAATCCCTATCTGTTTCGTGCCGTAGGCACCCAAACTGCTGCAGAGATAGTTGGGCAGTTGTTGACGGCCTATATGTCATCCTCTGATGAAGGTATATTTGGAGATGCGTTTTTTGAACCTCTCGCAAAAGCTGTTTCAGGAGGAGTTGTTGCGCCATCCGAGGGAGTTGATGTTGCTGTTGATACGAAAGATGCTTATACTGCAATTGCTGTTAAGTCTGGCCCCTCTGTATTTAATGCACAAAGCAGAAAACGTCAGAATCAAGATTTTCAAGCTTTGCAAAAACGAATGCTTAAACTGCAAAAACATTTCGAAGCATTAGTCGGATATTGTTATGGCAACAAGAAAACTAAGGCAGACAACTGTAAATGGGTTTTTCGTGAACTAGCTGGCCAGAGTTTTTGGATGAGAATTACTGGCGACGAAGATTTCTACATGAAAATTATAGATGCCATGAGAGAGAGGCCAGAGGCCCATCGCAAGCAGTTTAATGAAGAGTGGGGAAAAGCTGTTAATCGGTTCACCGGGGAGTTTATCAGAGATTATTGTAATAAGGATGGTTCCATTAACTGGCACACTTTAGTCAGGCTTAATAGCGGAATACGGTAAGATATTACCGTTTCGTTCTTTTCTTGGCCCTCAGCGCGGCAAGTCTTACCGCGGCAAACAGGCTTCCTGTGTTTGCGATCCCCTCCCACGCGATGTCGAACGCAGTTCCATGGTCGGGGCTTGTCCGGATTATCGGCAGACCCAGGGTGGAATTGACGCCCTTGTCAAAGGCCAGCATTTTAAAGGGGATGTGCCCCTGGTCATGATACATCGAGATAATTCCATCGTAATTATTCCTGATTGTGTCGATGAACAGTATGTCAGGAGGGAAGGGGCCGTCAATCCTGATTCCTTTCCTCCGTAGCTTCAGCAAGGCTGGAATGATGGTTTTAATTTCTTCCTGCCCCATATAGCCGTCCTCTCCCGCGTGGGGATTCAATGCGGCGCATGCAAGGATAGGCTTTCTGATCCCTTCCTGCCGGATGGCTTCATTGATGAGTTCGGCTACTTCAATGATCCGTTTTGAAGTTATCACCTCGGACACTTTGTCGAGGGGGATATGGGTTGTAGCAAATACGACCCTGAGGTTTTCCGCGGACTGCATCATTGCGAAATTCGCAGTTCCGCACAGTTCGGCGATGAATTCGGTATGGCCGGTGAATGGAATACCCGACTTGTTTATTGATGCCTTGTTGACTGGCGCCGTGACAAGCGCGTCCATCTTGCCGGCAATGACATCCTTTGTTGCGCACAAGATGGCGTTCCAGGCTTCGATTCCGCACCGTGTATCGGTTTTTCCGGCAGGGACTTTTGAAAACTTCAGATCTCCGGTATCTGCAATTTTAATGAGAGCCGATTGTTTTGAAGATTCGATTTTCAAAGGAGGGCGGGTTTTCGTACCCGCCAAATCAGGCCTTGAAATGGCGGACAAGAAAGTCCGCCCTCCGTTGATTAATGCACCATTCGCGAATTTCGCAGAGGCCTTTGAGATGATGTCCGGACATCCGTAGACCGTGATGTCGGCGATTTTCCGGAGGGAGGGATCTGTGGCGGCGCGGACGGCCAGCTCCGGTCCGATTCCAGCCGGATCACCCATCGTCAAAGCAATTTTTGGGAGAATGTTCATAAAGCATGTTCCTTGAAGTAGGGACGGGCTTTAGCCTGTCCCATTCCTGAATTTTTAGAGGATCTCCGGATGGTACATGCTAAAGCACGTACCTACTTCCAAGACAACCCTTACGGACTTAATCCGTCCGAGGCGGATTGACTGCAGACGAAACTCAACAGATAAAAAAATACAATTTAAAGGATCCAGAATCCAAACATTGTAAACAGGCGTCCGCCTGTTTACCAGTTCATGATCTTCGCGACATTCGGGATATATGGCTTGACCAGCTGTTTTATTCCCTGGGCATACTCACGGATTTCCAGCTGCGCGTGGTCGCTGTCGCGGAGTTCCAGGAAATGGATGAGGTTGTTGAGATCGACGGTTCCCCAGAATGTCACCATCATGCTCTGCGGAAGCACCATGCGCGCCTGCTCGCGGCAGACGCCGCCTTCGAGGAGCTTGTTGAAGAGCTCCAGTGAATGCGTGTTCTGATCGAGCATCATCTTCCTGTATTCCCTGTCGTCGAACTTGTCATCGACTATGGAGGCCTGCCTGTTGGTCTCGGCCTGCCTGCGGAGTTTTTCAGGAGTATAGAATTCCAGGTCTATTTCGGTGTAGCGCCGGGAAATCTCGTTGTACGACCAAGTGCGGTGGCGGTGCCACTGGCTGCGGACGAAGAGGGGGCAGTGTATGCTGAATGTGAATACGATATGCTCCATCGTGCTGCTGTGCTTGTTCTCGAGGAGGTATTTCAGGAGGACTATGTCCTTGTCGTCCATGCTGTCCTTGAGCTTTCCGAATGAGACGCGTGCGGCGTTGACAATGGTTGTCTCGGTGCCCATCTTGTCGATAAGTCCGACCCAGCCCTGTCCATCAAGAACCTTGACATGATCCTTTGGAGGGATATTTATATGCTGCATGATGTTTTTCCCCATATTTGAGATATCGTTGGATTAAAGATAAAATTTTAACACCGATTGGTGCAATATTCAACCTTTTGAGGAGCGGGAGCAGGTGAAAATCCTTGATTTTATACTTAGTAATGCGAGAAAGCTGATTGTTGCAGTAATAGGATTCACGGTTCTTCTGATCGGTATCCTGATGATCGTCCTGCCTGGGCCGGCGATTGTTTTCATACCGCTCGGGATAGGCATACTGGCAATTGAGTTCATCTGGGCCAGGAAGCTGCTGCAGAAAATGAAGGACAATATTCCGTTCAAGAGGAAACCCCCCGGAAAGGACGATGGGGAAGGACAGCTTAAACCTTGAGGGAACCTCTAAAAATTCACATTTGGCGCGTTGCGGAAGATTTTTGATAGCGCAAGAAGAATTTCTGACAGAGGCGTATCCAAAGCGATACGCCGGCTGAAGAACATTCTTCCTTGAGCCAAAAAGATCCGCAACCCGGAGGGCAACAGATTCTTATGGATTCCGGCGTTGTCGGGAACTCAGTCACAGCCCGTTTCAGGGCTGCTCCTGAATTCCACTCCTAGCCGTAACTCCATAATCTACTGTTGCGCGCCATATGTCAATTTTTAGAGGTTCCCTTGAGTATTCCTAAATAAAATCTCCATCCTGCAGGATTGAAAATTGATGTTTCACATGTATTGTTAAAAAATTAACCTAAATTTTGCGTTTAAGGCGGCAAAATTTACCGGGAGGCCGATGTTTTCGAGGCAAAAGCCTCGAAAAACCGGGGTTAACCCCGAGACACGAAAGTGTGCTCGGCCTTGGCGGCATAATCCTATGCCACCAAGGTAGATATTGCTGAACTCAACAATCAAATGCAATATCTAGGTTAATAATAAAAATTCTTAATGATTTTGTGGGGGGTTGATGAAAAAGGGAAAAGCCAGGGGGATTTCGCGTCCGACCGCGGAAAGACTTTCCGAGTATCTTCTTATTCTGGAGCAGCATCTCTTCTGCGGAAAAGAAACAATATCCAGCAAGGAACTCGCCGACGTCTATGGAAATACTCCAAGCCAGGTGAGGCAGGATCTGTTCCAGCTCGAGAAGACCGGGAGGATCAGGCACGGCTACAATGTCAATACGCTTAAGACGGCCATACGCAACAAGCTCGGGCTTGAGAACACCACCAATCTGGCGATAATCGGATGCGGCAAGCTTGGCTCGGCGATCGCCGAACATGTGCCGTTCTCATCCTATGGCATGAATCTCGTAGCCCTCTTCGACAGCCACAAGTCCCTGATCGGAAAGAAAATCGGCGGAGTGGTGGTCGAGAATGTGGCGGACCTTGAAAAAAGTGTCAGGAAGATGAAGATTTCAATAGCGACCCTCTGTGTTCCCCCGTCAGCCGCACAGGAAGTCGTGGACAAGCTTGTTTCAGCAGGCGGAGTCAGGGGAATTTTAAATTATACGCAGAGGCGGTTGAAGGTTCCGGACAGCATCGTCGTCCGTGACAGGCAGATAGTCTGCTCTTTCATGCAGCTTGCGTTCTTCAGCAACCAGGGGATTTGAAAATGAGATTTGTAGAAAAAGACGAACTGTATCCGATTTTATTCGACCCAATCTATGTAGACGTGGTCTGGGGAGGAAGCCTTCTCAAGGAACATCTCAAGAGGCAGACTCCGGAAAAGGATTCTCCGATAGGCGAGTCCTGGGAGATCTCCGACAGGGATGGCGCTGTCAGCGTAGTTTCCAACGGCCCCATGAAAGGCATCAGCCTCAGGGATCTCATAGTCCATTACGAGAAGGCCCTTGTAGGAAACGCATTTGCAGGTGGGAGATTTCCGCTCCTCATCAAGCTCATCGACGCAGGAAAACGCCTTTCACTCCAGGTCCATCCGGATGAATACGCCTGCGCGAAGCTGAAAGAAAATGCCGAACCCAAGACGGAAATGTGGTACGTCATTGCCGCAAAGCAGGGCGCCAAGATTTTCGCCGGGCTCAAGTCGAACTGCACGCAGAGACGCTTCATCGACAGCATGAGCTCCACCGACATCGAGAACTGCCTCCAGACATTCAATTCAGTTCCCGGCGACGCTTTTTTCATAAGCGCAGGCAGAGTCCATGCCATCGGCGGTGGCAACCTGCTCCTCGAGATCCAGCAGAACAGCAATACCACCTACAGGATAAGCGACTGGGGACGCCTTGGAACAGACGGCAAGCCGCGCGAACTCCACGTCGACAAGGCCCTTGAATGCATAAATTTCACCGACAGGACGTCGCCCAGGATCGCCGGAGTCTCAAGCTTCTCCGATCACAACCGCAAATTCCCCATAATCAACAGATGCCCGTTCTTCCGCATCGACGATCTGCGTCTTGTGGAGAGATGGCCTGACAGCACTGATGGCAACAGCTTCCATCTCATCACCGCAGTCAACCAGCCTGTCACGATCAGCAGATACGACCTGTCTGTGACCGTTGAAATGGGTTCCACCTGCATGATCCCTGCATCGTTCGGCGACTACAGCATCATCGTCCCCGAGGGCAAGGAAACGACGGTGATAAGGACGACGCTGTAGACTGAACACCGAACATTGAACTTCGAACGTCCAACATCGAATTTGAAGAAAAAGAGAGCAGGATGTAGATGACATCTCGGGGAATTAGTTGGAGTTCACAGCTTCAGCGTGCGCCTTAAGTTTTTGGAAACTTAAGATCAAAGAACGCGCAAACATGCGCTACTACAAACAATACCCCACATTTGCGATATACTCCAAGTCCTTTTTTGTCGGCGGAAGTACGGCGCGACAGGATACGAACAGGATTCAAAATCAAATGCAATTTGTTTGTAGTTAATGCCGCAAGGCATGTTCTTTCCAGGAAATTACTTTCCGGCTTCAGCTGGCTTGGCTTTTTCCTCGGCACCCTGGGCCGCAGGTTTCGCCTTTTCTTCCGGCTTCTTTGGCATCACGATCTGGAGATGGAGCTCGCGGAGCTGTTTCATTTCAACTTCCGACGGGGCGTTCATCATGAGATCCTGCGCCTGCTGGTTGAACGGGAACGCGATCACTTCGCGGATGTTCGGTTCGTCTGCAAGCAGCATGACTATCCTGTCGACTCCGGGGGCGATACCACCGTGCGGCGGTGCGCCGAGACGGAATGCATTGATCATCCCGCCGAACCTCGAATCAACGGCTTCCTTGGTGTAGCCTGCGATCTCGAACGCCTTGTACATGACTTCAGGACGATGGTTCCTGATCGCACCGCTCGAGAGTTCGACTCCGTTGCAGACGATGTCATACTGGTAGGCTAGAATATCGAGGGGATTCTTGTTGAGCAGATCGTCCATTCCTCCCTGTGGCATCGAGAATGGATTGTGGCTGAATCCGACCTTGCCGGTCTCCTCGTCGAGTTCGAACATCGGGAAGTCGACTATCCAGCAGAACTTGAATACGTTCTTGTCGATCAGGTTCAGCCTGTTTGCAAGCTCGGTCCTGACAGCTCCGCCGATATCGCATGCGCCCTTTTCCTTGTCGGCGATGAAGAACATGGCGTCGCCATCCTTGATGTCCCAGGTCTTCTTGAGGGCGTCGAGCTCCTCGCGCTTCAGGAATTTCACGATCGGACTCTTCTCCTGTCCGTTTTCCCAGACGATGTATGCGAGGCCCTTGGCTCCGACGGACTGCGCGAAGAGGATCATGTCGTCATAGAACTTGCGCGGCTGTCCGGCGATTCCCCTGACAGCGATGGATCTTACGACGCCGCCGTTTTTCACAACTCCGGCGAACGCATTGAAACCGCTTGTCTTGAAGATTTCGGATACATCCTTGATTTCAAGTGGGTTTCTGAGGTCGGGTTTGTCTGTTCCGTACTTCAGCTTCGCCTCCTTGAAAGGAATTCTGATGTAGGGAGGCATTTCGATTGTCTTGGTGCTGAACTTGGTGAAGATGGTCTTGAAGAGATCTTCAATTACAAGAAACACGTCGTCCTGGGTTGCGAAACTCATTTCCATGTCGAGTTGGTAGAACTCGCCGGGCGAGCGGTCGGCTCTGGCATCTTCATCGCGGAAGCACGGGGCGACCTGGAAATACCTGTCGAATCCTGCGACCATGAGGAGCTGCTTGAACTGCTGCGGCGCCTGGGGCAGGGCGTAGAATTTACCGGGATGGATTCTGCTCGGAACAAGATAGTCCCTTGCACCTTCAGGGGAGCTGCTTGTCAGGATGGGAGTCTGGTATTCCAGGAATCCAAGGTCGGTCATCTTCCTGCGCATTTCGGAAATAACTCTTGAGCGCAGGACGATATTCCTGTGGATTTTCTCGCGTCTGAGATCGAGGAACCTGTATTGGAGGCGCATGTACTCGGGGGTCTGTTCGTCCTGGTTGATCTGGAACGGAATCTGTTCGGCCTCGCCTAGGACTTCCATCTGTTCGGCCACCATCTCGATCTCCCCTGTCGGGATCTTGGCGTTGACGGTGGATTCCATCCTGGCCACGATAGAGCCGGTGAAGCAGACCACGGTCTCGACGCGCCATTTATCGAGCGACTGGTAGAAATCGCGTTTCGGATCCACGACGACCTGGGTGATCCCGTAGTGGTCGCGGAGGTCGATGAATATGATTCCGCCGTGGTCGCGGACGCTGTGGATCCAGCCGGAAATTCTCGCCTGCTGTCCGACATGCTCCTTCCTGAGCTGTCCGCAGGTATGTGATCTGTACTTGTGCATAAATTTTCTCGCTTCGCTTCTAATATTTATATTAACATGGTGACAAAGGGCACATAAAATAGCATAATAGGCATTTATTTCTATTGCTTCCCAGTGAATTTATCCAGGGTCTCCCGTATCATGGAAACTGCTCTTGGATGATTGCTTATCAAAGACACTTAAGATTGTAGGACAAGCATATAGAATCAGGATGACTCTTCAATGTTTGTATGAAAGGGGATTTTTAACTTCAGACCCAATCATCCATTAATCCAACAATCCATTCATCCGTCATCCCGGGGATGACTCGATATTTACAGGAAGCAGATACGGGAGATGCACTGGTCGAAGCTTTCCTTGCCGCTTATGATGTCGATCTCGACGCGCATGAAGAATACGGGGATGTCGCGGCGGTCGAGGCGGGGCATCCTGACGGCGTCCTTTTCAGTGGTGACGATGAACTCCGCTTTCGCCTTCTTGGATGAGTTTATGAAATTGATGATTTCCTGCTGGCGGAACCTGTGATGGTCTGCGAAGCGTTCGCGGTGGACGATCTGCGCCCCTAGCTTCTCCACGAACTCCTCGAAGCTTTCAGGGCATGCGATCCCGCTGAGCGCCGCGATTTTTTTCCCTTTGAGATGGGATAGATCAAGCCTCGCGTCCTTAGTGAAGACGTCTTCCAGGTATTTCGGCTTGTGGCAGCACTCGATGATTTCAGCGCGGCGGTTGTGCTTGCGGAGGAAATGCTTCAGATGCCTGATATGGTTGCCGCCATTTGATTTCGTGAGGAAGATATAATCGGCCCTGCGTATGTTCTTGATCGGTTCCCTGAGGAGCCCTCTTGGCAGGACATGGTGGTTGCTGAAGGGCAGGGTGGAATCCACGAGCATTATGTTCAGGCGGGGCTTGAGATCGAGATATTGGAATCCGTCATCCAGGATCAACGTATCGGCTTCGAACTCGGATATCGCGTAGAGTCCGGATTTCACGCGGTCCTTGTCGACAAGCACGATGGCATCCTTGAGATTGGATGCGAGCATGTAGGGCTCATCGCCGGCCATTGTGGAATTAAGGAGGAGGTTCTTGCCGTCGGAGACAACGCGGGGCGGGACTTCATTGCGTTTTGACGAGAACTTCTCCTTCATTTTCTCGACGAAGGACCTGTCCTTGCTTCGGTAGCCGCGGCTGAGCACTGCGACCTTCCTGCCTTTCTGGCTGAGGGTTCTGGCGAAGACCTCCACGACAGGAGTCTTGCCGGTACCGCCGCAGGTGAGGTTTCCGATGCTGACCACGAGGCAGCCCAGCGCCCTGGGCCTGATGATGCGCTTGTTGTAGAGCCAGTGCCTGAACTGCACGCCACGGTAATAGAATCTGGACAAGACGAACAGGAACATCCTCATACCGGTATCGCGCCAGGCATGGTGTCTTTCATCGATGACTTCGATGAAATACTGCAGGACATTTTCGTTGAGTTCGCGAATCGTCATGTAAAATAAGCCGTTCGTTCCTGGTTGATGGTTATATTTATCAGAATGGTTAAGATAGTTCAAGTTAGGCTAAATTTCACATTGACAAGCTTATTATTTCCGATTGATTACCTGCTCCAGCAATCCATCCATCCAGTAATCCAGTCATCCATTCTTTAACACTGGATTTTCGTGGTAGCTGCTTGCAAGAACATATAAGAGGGGTTATCCTTATGACCCTTCAAAAATATGGGCGGTTAGCTCAGTTGGTTAGAGCATCTCGTTTACACCGAGAGGGTCGGGGGTTCGAGTCCCTCACCGCCCAAATCCCTGTCTTGGATTCGCATTCCTCCTTTTTATTTGAAAACATGGATTCCAGTTTGAAATTTAATCCTAAAGTGGTAAGATATGTTTCCAGTTATTAAATATATCGGCAAGAGTAATGACCAGTTGGCAGGTTAACAATGCTTGAACTGTTGAAGGAAATAATACTTGATTCCCAGGATGAAGAGCTTTTTCCTGGTACGCAGAGGCATTTGAAGCATCAATACGTCAAAGGTAAGGCTTTTGTCTGCATCGGAGTGAGAAGATGCGGCAAGTCAACCCTTATGGCTCAGATAATGTCAGAGCTTTCCAGCAAGGGAGTGTCGAGGAAAAATATTCTGTATCTGAACTTCTTTGACGACAGGCTCGATGCTCTCAAGGAAGGGAAGCTCAACCTTGTCACGGAAGCCTATTTTTCGCTTTACCCGGAAAAGAAATCAAAGGAACGCACCTACTTCTTCTTTGACGAGTTGCAGGAAATGTCGGGATGGGAAAAATATGTTGACCGTCTGCTGAGAACGGAAAACTGCGAAATCTTCATATCAGGTTCGTCCGCCAAGATGCTTTCAAAGGAAATATCCACCCATATGAGAGGCAGGTCCCTGACTTGGGAGCTGTTCCCTTTCTCCTTTGCCGAGTTCTTGGATTACAGTCGGATAGCACATAAGACAATGACATCAAAGAACAGGCATCTTGTCCAGAACGCCTTTGACAAGTATTTCACGGTCGGCGGTTTTCCTGAAGTGATAGATATGCCTGACAAGCTTAGAATAATGACCCATCAGGAATATTTCAATTCGATACTGCACAGGGATATAATCGAGCGTTTTGATGCAATACATCCGAAGGCGGTTGTCCAGCTTGGGCATAGGCTTATAAACAATGTGGCATCCCTGCATTCATTGAACAGATTGACAGACTACCTCAAATCATCTGGATATAAATTGAGCAAGGCTTTTGTAAAGGACTGTCTTGAATGGTCAAATGATGCATTCCTTTTTTTCTCCATAAAGATAAATTCGCCTTCTGTTTCAAAGCAGAACGCCAATCCGCAGAAGATATATGCCATTGACCATTCCCTTGTGAAATCGATGAGTTCCAGCGTGCTCCTCAACAATGGGCACCTTCTTGAGAATCTTGTATTCTGCCATTTAAGAAGGAAAACGGATAAAATCTGGTATCACAGGACGAGAAGCGGCAAAGAGACGGACTTTGTTTATCTTTCGGAAGACAAGAAGCTCCTTCCATTGCAAGTCTGCTACAGCCTTGCAGACCCAGATACAAGAAAGCGTGAATTGTCCGCTCTTGTAGAAACAGCAAGGGAGATAGGCTCAAAAACAGCGAGTATTGTCACTTATGCTGAAGAAGAAAGCCTCGAAGCAGACGGGCTTGAGGTAAAAGTCATTCCTGCATGGAAATACTGTATCTGATAAGAATGGAACCTCCAGCTCAAACCTACGCCAGGTTGATTTCAACTATCGAAAAATCGTCGTCAAGGTTTTCAGAACCGTGCATCCCAATTACGTCGCGATAAATCTTCTCAACATGGAAATCCGAAGATTTGACGGTTGCAGAAATATATTCCACGAATGATTCCAGGGTCCAGTCCGGCTGGCCAGGGCGGGTGATTTCATAGACGCCGTCGCTGTAGATGACAAGCTTGCTGAATTCTTCGGCCTGTATTTCGCAGTTGTCATATTTTATTCCCGGAAAGGCTCCGATGATCGGACCCTGGGAAGTCAGTTCATGCAGCTTCAAGTCCGAGGTGCTTTTCCCTGAAATGAAGAACGCAGGTGGATGGCCTCCGCTTGAATAGACAACCCTCCTGTACTTCCGGCTGTAGACGCCGTACCAGATGGTGAAGTTCATGTCGTTATGATCTTCCATCTGGAATTCGTCGTTGAGGCGCGTCAGGACGTTCCCGGGATTGGCGAAGTCGGTATTGGTCATATTGCTTGAACGCATGACCTCCATTACGGAAATGGAGAGCAGGGCGGCGCCGACGCCATGCCCGCAGACATCCAGCAGGTACATGGCAAAATGATCCTCGTCGAGCCATTTATATCCGAACGCATCGCCTCCGAGCGATGTCGAAGAGACATACTTCCAGTCGGTTTTAATATCCCCGTCGAGTTTTTTGGGGAGTATGGACACGACATAGGCGGCGGCTTCTGCGAGCTCCGCTGCCAGCAGGCGCTGGCTTTCCTGCAGCGCCTTGAAGGCTTCGTCGCGCTCCAGCATGTTGATGTAGCCTGCCGAATGGTGGCGGATCCTTGCGACCAGCTCGATCTTGTCGGGCAGTTTCACCAGATAGTCGTTCGCGCCGATGGCGAAAGCCTCGGCCTTGGTCTTGGGTTCCTCCTTGCTGGAAAGGACGATGAGCGGGACATTTTTTGTCTGCGGATTCCGCCTGAAGAACTTGGCGAGCGTGAGGCCATCCACGTCCGGCATCACCAGATCCTGCAGTATGACGGTGGGGGACAGCTCGTTTGCCAGGGCGATGGCCTTGGTCGGATCGCTGCAGAAATGGAAGACGATGTTCTCCTCTCCGACGAGCATGCGCCTGACAGCTTCCCCGACAATCGCCTGATCATCAATAAGCAGGACAATGATCTGATGTCCGCCTACAACCTGGGACGGCATATTGTTTGTCTGGACATTTACTTCATTCATGTGATATTACCCCTTATTTTTCCAAGTTCCCTTCCAATCATTTCCGGTGGGAGGATCATGTCTGCCGCTCCCAGTTCGGCTACGGCCTTGGGCATTCCGTAAACCACGCAGGACTCCTTGTTCTGCGCCATTGTCCGCCATCCCTTCTTCTTGAGCGCGAGTATTCCCTGAGCCCCGTCCCTTCCTATGCCGGTCAGCACGACGGCTGATCCGTTCCGCGGCCAATTCCTGTAGACGCTTTCGAAAAAGACATCCACCGACGGCCTGTATGGAAGTTCCAGCGGATCTTCTGTATAGATGAACCTGAGGGAGCTGTTGATTGTCAGATGATCATTCGTTTCCGCCAGATATATGTTGTTCGGCACGGGAGATTCTCCTGCCACGGCAATATTCACCTTGACCTTTGAGAATGAAGAGAGCCAGGTGGCGAGGCCGGCTGAAAATTCCTTGTCGATGTGCTGGATAATTACCATGGCTGCGCCGAAACCGGCAGGAAGTTCGGCGACAAGTTTTGCAAGTGCGGCAGGCCCTCCAGTAGAAGCTCCGACCGCCACGAGATATGGAGTTGCAGATGATATTCCCGGATCGGCGGTGAATGTTTTTTTCAGGTGGATGGTCCCGGAGGCGGGATTCCTGCAGAGTATTTCAAGCTGATTGATTTTCCTGAGCAGTTGTTCGGCCCCGCTCATGTTCCCGTCAGTTCCTATTGCCGGGGTATTTACCGCATCCAGGGCCCCGCAGCTCATCGCTTCGAAAACCTTGGAGGAATTGCCCTTGACCGAAGCTGTCACCACGAGTATGCCGCAAGGAGCCGCCGCCATGATCCGGCGGGTGGATTCAGCCCCGTCCATGACAGGCATGATCAGGTCCATGAGGATCAGGTCCGGAGTATCCTTGATGCATTTTTCAACCGCCTCCCTGCCATCGTATGCCACCCATGCGACTTCGTGCCGGGGTGACTGGGATGAAACTATGCGCCGCAATATCTCCACGGCCATCTTCATGTCGTTGACGATCGCTATTCTCATTCTGACGCCTTTCCGATTAGTTTTTTCACGGCATCCAGCAGTGTGTTGTCATGGAAACTGCTCTTGGTCAGGTAGAAGTCGGCGCCGGCCTCCATCCCCCTGATCTTGTCGGCTTCCAGATCCTTGTAGGATACGATCATCACAGGAATTGAACGAAGACGCTCATTTCCTTTTATGTTTGAAACCAGCTCGATCCCGTTCATCCTGGGCATGTCGACGTCGGTCACCACCAGTGCATACTGCCTTGTCCTGACGGCGTTCCAGCCTTCAGCCCCGTCGACCGCCACATCGACATCATAGCCGTTGCCTGCAAGCAGGTTCCTTTCGACTTCCCTGACGGTGATTGAATCATCTACGACCAGTATCCGTTTCTTTTCTGAAGCGGCGCCTGCTTCCCCGGCATCGCTGATTCCCAGGAGGCGTCCGCCGTTGAGCATGCTGTCGACGGAGCGTACCATGTCGTCGACGTCCAATATCAGCAGCGGTGAACCGTCCTCCAGGACGGCAGAGGAACTTATATCGGATATTTTTCCAAGCCTCGGATCAAGCGGCCTTACGACAAGCTCGAATTCGCCGATGAAACTGTCGACATATATTGCGTACTGGTTGAGCCTGTCGCTGATGATGACGATGTGTATGTCATCCTGTCCGGCCTGTTTCTGTTCCAGTCCGAGAACCTGCGACGAGGAGACAAGCCCTATGTTTTTGCCTTCATATTTTATATATTGCCTGGATTCCAGGACCTGTATCTGGCTTTTTGGCAGCTTCAGGAGATGATCTATGCGCATCAGCGGGAATGCATAGGGTTCGCCGCCGATCTCCACCACCAGTGCCGACATGATCGACAAGGAGACCGGAACCTGCAGGTTGAACGATGTGCCCTTTCCGAGCTTCGTCTCCACCTTTACCAGGCCGTGGACTTCCTGGGCCATTGTCTGCACCACGTCAAGCCCGACTCCGCGTCCTGAAACCTCAGTCACTTTCGCGGCGGTTGAAAATCCGGGCAGGAACATGAATTCGAGCAGTTCGGCGGCAGACAGCCTGGCAGCTATCTCATTTGTGACCAGATGCCTTTCTATGGCCTTCATGCGGATCTTCTCCACGTCAATTCCCCTGCCGTCGTCGCTTATGCTTACGTTGAGCATGCCTGCCCAGTGCCTGGCGGCGATGCGCAAGGTGCCGGTCTCGCTCTTCCCGGCGGCGAGCCGCTCCTCGGGAGATTCGATCCCGTGATCAATGGCATTGCGGATCAGGTGGTTGAGAGGGGCGTTCATCTTGTCAAGGACATCCTTGTCAACGGGGATTGACTCTCCGGAAATCTGGAGCACCACCTTCTTGCCGAGCGACCTGGAGAGATCGCGGACGGCGCGTGGAAACTCGCTTACTCCTTCTACGAACGGGCGCATCCTGCAGGATACGACCTCCCTGTAGAGGCTGTCCGAAAAATTGTCCATGGTCCTGGAATGTTCGGAGAAGTCGGCCGAATATTCAGTATATTCCCGGTAGTACTCGTTGTGCCTGCCCTGGAGATCCTTCAGTATCCGCATGATGCCGGCGGCATGTTCGGAATTTACAGTTTCCTGCTCGATCTGGTCTATGAGCGCGGCAATTTCCAGGAGCCTTCTCTTGTGTCCGTGGATTTTCTTCTCGAATCCCTGGAGACGTTTCACGCCGACGAGGGATTCCGCGGCCAGTCCCATGAGCCGGTTCATCTTGTCGGCTGCAATCCTTACGACGGCATCCTGTTCAGGAACGGACTTTTCCGCAGCGGCACGCTGGACCGGTTTTTCATGTGTTTGCGCGTGTGCAGTTCCCGGCCGGCCGGCAGTTGACGGATCCGGTTCGGGCATGGCGGCCGGTACTGGCTGCTCAGTTTTTTGAACGCCGTCCTTGAAGCCGGCGAACGCCTTTTCAAGCTCCGCCATCCTGGCGGTATTGTCAGACAGGTATTTTGGCAGCTCATCTTCAGACAGGACGCTCAGGTTCTTGAAGTAGTCAACTCCTTCGAGGAGCTTGTCGATGTTTTCAGGGCTGAGCGTCAGCCTTCCTTCTCCTGCCGCGATGAAGCAGTCCTCCATGGCATGGGCCACCTTCACCACCGGATCCAGGCGGACTATGCGTGCCGCGCCTTTCAACGAGTGGGCGGCCCTCATCAGGGGTTCTATGAGTTCAGGAGAAGTGGAAGTCTCGAGTTTCAGCAGGCCGGCGGTCAGCGCCGCGCACTGGGACTCGCACTCCATCTTGAACAGCCCAATCATTGAAAAATCATCCATATGCGTTTTCCATCCTCACGATATTTTCTCCTGAAGGGAGTATATCAGCAGTTCGTCGTCCAAGAGCGCAGTCTCATGATTTTCATGCAGCAGCACCTTCTGCGTGAAAGTCCCGGCCGCCTTGGATACCGTCACTGGGACATTTTGAATCTGGCTGTCATCGTACCGTACCACGCCAATCATCTGATCTACTGGAAACACCCAGCATTTCCCATTTTTCTGGACAACCAGCATCTTTGGGAGATAGTCCTGTGAATTTTCAGATCCAGCCCGATCGGCGATTCCGATTAGGGACTTCAGCGAGAAGCACAGCTGCAGTTCCCCGCGTATGTTCGCCATTCCAAGAAGAACCTCGTTGGAGCGATGGGGGATCCAGTGGATCTTGCGCATGTTGACAATTTCCCTGCAGGCTTCCGTCCGCAGGGCCAGATATTCGCCGGCGATCCTGAAAACCACTATTGAAACATTTCCTGCAGTCCGCGTTTCCTTCTCCCTGGCTATGATTCCAGTCCATTCCTCCATGTATCCCGGAGGCAGTCCGCAGTTGAGCAGATCGCCGCCTGCGCCAATGAACACTGGACAGTTCCTGCAATGGATCATTTCAGCCAGTTCCGGGCAGCGGCCGGTATTGCTGACAGGACCCCATACTCCGATGGAGTTCCAGCATGCCTTGCCGGTGTCTGCGTCCTGTTTCATGGATTTCATTTATGTCCCGCTGAGGTTAATTTCCCGGCACGTTGTTTCATCCTTGAAGCCTCCTCATGCTCTCCGGACCGCTCCTTGATCAGCGCCAGCTGTATCAGCGCCTCGTAGTGATCGGGATTGAGGTACAGGGTCCTGCTGAAGGCTTTTGCCGCCTCCTTCGTACGTCGGAGGGAGAGGTTGACAACTCCAAGAAGGTAATATGCGGAAGGGCTGAGCTTGTCGGATTCTAGAAATTGCAGGCACAGGGCTTCAGCCTCGTGCAGCTTGCCCCTGTCGGCTAAAACGGCGGCTTTTTCAATCATTTCCTGCATGGAGGGCGCCTTCTCATTTTTGTCATTCCGCTGCTGGTCCGCCGTCTTGTTCAGCCGGCTTTCCGGCAACCTGGGAGTATGGCTTCCTTTGATTTCAACCGCGGGAAGTCCTGTCTTCGCGACGGTATTGTGGCTGCGGACAGCGGCCTGTTTCCTGAAGGCGAAGCTGTGGGGGAAATTGACCGGTTCAAAATTCAGCCGTTTTGCGATGCCGTATTCAGAATGGCCCAGGAGCAGGATTCCTGATTCCGAGAGGATCCCTGAAAGAATCCTGATCGCCTTTTCCTGTTCCTCCGCTGAAAAATAGATCAGTAGATTTCGGCAGAAGATAATGTCATATTGAACTCCGCCGGACAGAAGTTCATTGTCGAATATGCTGAAATTGTGGAAAGTGACCAGGTCCTTAGCCTTCCTGTCAACTTCAAAAACCTTGTCCTTCTCGGTGAAGAAGCGTTTCGCTGGTTCAGGGATGCCGCTCCTGAAGCAGTTCTGTCCATATACGCCACGCCTGGCCTTCTCTATCAATGGCATGCTCACATCGGCAGCATCAATCCGTATCCGTTCCGGGCCTATGCCGGAAGCCAGCAGGGAAACCGCTATTGAATATGGTTCTTCGCCGGTGGAGCAGGGGATGCTCAATATGCGCACCAAGCCCTTCCCGGAAATGATTTTAGCGGCCTGGTCTGCGACAAATACAAATGATTCGCCGTAGCGGAAAAACCAGGTTTCAGGAACCACCAGGGAGTGTATCAGTTCCGCAAGGAGCTCCTTTGAGGATGAGATGGCCCTGTGGTATTCCTCCAGGCTTCCAGCACCGAGCTTCCTCATGTGCCTGCAGATTGAATCCTCGGCGTTCTTGCGGCCGATTGCATCGTAGCTCAATCCGATTTTATCCCTGAGCATCTTTTCGATCATAAGCTCTTTCCCGCAGGCGCTGCAAAAAGCAGGGTTTTCAGCTCGTCCGCCAGCAGATCCTCTATTTTGACTATCTGGATGGAGGACTCTCCATCAACGGATATTTTCCCCATCCATGGCATGCCGGGAGTGTCCACTCCGGAGGCGGCAAAGGTTTCAGTTTTCCGGTCGACAGTGCTTGTGGCATGTTCCACCAGGAGTCCAAGCACATTTCCAGAATCATCCTTTTCAGGATATCTGACCAGTATTATCCTGGAACTGAGATGTTCCATGGAGGCTCTGCCTGCAATCATCCAGGTAATGTCGACAACCGGCACAAGCCTTCCGCGGTAGTTCAGCACGCCGCGCACATAATCAGGAGTTCCGGGCAGTTTTCTGACTTCGACTATTGGAATGACTTCCAGGACATTCCTGGTATTGATTGCGTAATCCTGGGAGCCGGCTCGGAAAGTCAGGAGCAGCATGGTTTCAGCCCACCTTGAATATTGACAGTTCCTGCTGGAGCGAGCGGGAGGCCTTGTCCAGCTGCTCTGTCACCTGGTTGAATTCGCGCAGCGATTCCGTCGTCTGCCTGGCGGCTTCGCTGAGCTGTATCATGGCCTCGGTGATCTGCTGTGCTCCTTCATGCTGGCCTTCCATCCCTTCGGCGACGGTGTCGAATTTCGGGGGCAGGGCCTGCACCTGCTGGATGATGTTCTCCAGCTTGCCGCTGATGTTGTTCACGTTGTCGACGCAGTGCCTGACCTCGTCCGAGAACTTGTCCATCTCCATCACCCCGGAGGATACCGCCGACTGCATCTCCTTGACCATTTTGACGATGTCCAGGGTGGCCACGGCAGTCTGGTCGGCAAGGCGGCGTATTTCACGCGCCACCACCGAGAATCCCAGTCCGTATTCTCCCGCCTTTTCAGCCTCTATCGCGGCGTTCAGCGACAGGAGGTTGGTCTGGTCGGCGACTTTCGTGATGGTTGCCACGACGTCGTTGATATTGTTCGCCTTGTCGTTGATTATGGACAGCTTCGAGGAGACGGATTCGGTTGCAGAAGCAAGATGCTTCATGGTTCCATGCATGTCCGTGATCGAACTCTGTCCTGAATCGGCATTTTCAGCGGTGCGTGCGGAAACTTCCTTGACCTCAACAATTGTCGTCAGGAGCTGTTTCGACGTGGCTGATATTTCCTTGCTGGATGCGACAATCTCGTTGGTCGATGCGCTGAATTCCTTTACTGTCGCCTCCTGCTGCTTGGATGAGGCCGCTATTTCCGTGGCGGTGGAGAAGAGCTGTATGGTCGACTGCTGCACTTTTGCTACCAGCGAATTAAGCATGGTGGTCATGGTTCCGAACGATTCGACAAGCTCGCATGTCTCGTCCCTGCCCGCGATTACGCCACGCCCCTTCGAGGAGGAGAACGATTTTATATCCTGCCCCGCCTCATAGAGGTTCCCTGCCGCGATTTTCCTGGCAATAGCCGTGATTTTAGATATCGGATTTGAGATCTTGCCGCCGATATATAGAGCCAGGACAAGTGAAAGGAGGATCAGCGCTACGCTTACCTTCGCGGCAGATGCCGTCTGCTTGTCGATACATTGCGTAACCTGCAGCTGTGCGGCCTTGAAATCATCCTCGTACAAGCCGGGTAAGATCACCCAGTCCCATGGCTCGAAATAGACGAATGCGGAAGTTTTCAGCCTGGCGGCTGGCTCGTCCGGGTTCTTCCACAGAAAAGTCTGGAAACCAACCTCGCCTTTCTTCTGGATGGCTTCGTTTATCATTTGTTTTACAAAAGGCTTGCCTTCAGCGTCGGTCTTCTCAAGTATGTTCAATCCATCGGTCTTCCCGTTCTGCGAAATCACATAGGTGCCGCTGTTCTCACCAGATCCGATCAGAACTCCCACGTATCCGGATTTCCCCACCTTGATTTCCTTGAGGACTTTCCTGATCGACTCCATGGCGCTGACCTTGACTCCGATGAACGTGCATCCGATTACCTTGCCGTCCTTGTCCTTTACTGGTGTGTATGACGCTATATATCTGGCTTCGAGAACCTGTATCCTCCCGATATATTTCTCCCCTGACAAGATTGCTGCGATCATCCTGTTCTGTCTGCCGTCCTGGTCAACTGCCGGAATGTAGGTGCCAGTTGCCCGGGAACCATCGCCGGCCTTGACCGTGGTGGCTATGCGGAGCATGTCACCCTGCTCATTCATGCGCTGCAGGAGCGTACATTCCTGCCCGGTGAATTCACTGATCCTGTCGAACGGAGGTACGCGGGTTGAAAAATCAAAGTGCTGTCCCAGCCATTCGCCGCCGACATACATCTTTGGCAGGACGACGACGACTTCCTTGTTCGTCGACTGGTTCCTCGCCTTCCACTCCACCCGTTCCTGCGCGGAAGTGCATATGCCGCCTGATTCAGAGAGCACCTTGTCAAGTATTGCCACATCTCTTTTCAAGTCGTCATGGAGCATGTTGTCGGCGATCCTGCACATGTCATACACATTCAAGGCCATCGTCCTGAGGTTCTGCTTGCTCGTCTCGCGCATCTGCTCCAGTACGGCGGCGTCCACCTCGTGTACGGAATAATATGACAGGACATACTGCGAAACGACTGGAAGCAGAGCGGCTATCATCACCATGATGACGATTTTATACTTGAGTTTCATAGCGAATTTCTCCATGGAAGGGTTTCTGTTTTGTCATGGTAAAAAATAACCACAGGGCGGGCAAATATCAAGAGCCGAAGAAAGAAGATTCTTCTTTGAAGCAAAAGGGTTTGCAGCATTTTATGAGTTCAAGCAAAATCCGTCCGTCCAGTCTTCTTGCCTGTGCATATCTGAAGATGAGGGAAAAAGACAAGGCAAGGGCACAATGGAGAAAGGCTCTTGAACTCAAGCCTGACGATAAACTGAAAGAGCAGATAAAGGCAGAGCTGGAAGATATAGGGAAACCCTGAGCATGATTTCTCCTCCTTGTCGGACCGCCAGCCCTCCCGACGCACTCCGTGGCCGGGATCTGCGACCTCCTGGCAGATTTTTCTTTCTCTTTTCTACTTCTCCACCGATGCCGGCAGGGGTGCCGGCGTACCATGGACCGCCAGCACCTTTGCTGGCAGATTTTTCTTTCTTCTTTTCCACTTCTCCACTGATGCCGGCAGGGGTGCCGGCGTACCATGCGGCGTACCATGCTATAGGATGTTAGAATACGGACTGGTGCCAATTTTAAAAAGGTCATTTCCCCTTTTTGGTTCCGTCTTGGGAATGGTCATGATAACCGATGTCCCTTTTCCTTTCCCGCTCTTGATGTTTATGAAGCCGCCATGCATTTTTACAATCTGCCTGCAGACGGTGAGTCCTAGCCCCGTGCCTCTCTCCTTGGTTGTAAAGAACGGATCGAATGCTTTCTTCAAGTCCGCCTTTGCTATGCCGGGACCGTTGTCGGTTATATGGATTTTTACCAGCTCACGGTAGACCCTTGCCCTGACATCTATTTGTCCTCCATGATCAGGAACGGCATCCAGGGAATTGTTCAATATGTTGGAGAAGACCTCCCTGATTTGGTCCGGGTCGGCGCTTACAGGCACACCTTTCAGTGAATCAATGTGCTTTGAAAGCACTATTTTCTTTCCGGAGCGCACAGGCTGGAGGGCGCCAGTACATTCCTCAAGAAGGGAGTGCAGGTTCAAGGTTTCTCGCTGGGGCGGCCTCAGATGTGAATAGAACAGCAGATTGTCTATGATCTGGCCGCTCTCTGCAATCATTTTGTCTATTACCTGCAATTGAGGATCAATCATGCTGTCTGCAATCTTGCTTCTGATCACGGTCGCCGCCAGGCTTATTCCGAACAGGGAATTACGCAGTTCACGGGCGACGGTAGCGGCCAGGATTCCAATGTCGTATAGACGCTTCGCCCTTTCCAGTTCTGCCTGGATTTCCATTAATTCAATGGATCTCTCCTTCACCATTTTCCCCAGGGTCTTTTTGTCGCGCCTTAAAATCTCCTCCGCCTTTTTGGAAGCGGTGATGTCGCTCAGCATGACACGGCAGACAGTCACTCCGGCGGCATCCTGTGCGACGGTCGCCTCCAGCCGCGCCCAGAATACCGTACCATCCATTTTCACTATCCGTATTTCGTATGCCTGAGGGGAACTGGTCTCAAAGAGCTTTTTGCGGTGCAGGTAGTAGATGTCCTGGTCCTCTTTGAAGATGAACTTGCTGATCGGTTGATTGGCCAGCGAGCCGCGGGCCACGCCAAGCAGGGTTGCGGCGGAGAGGTTTGCTTCCATGATCAGCCCTTTTTCGCTGATGGTGCAATAGCCGACCGGTGCCAGGTCGTAGAGGTCGAAATAGCGCGCCTTCACAGTTTCCAGTTCCATCTGCGAAGTTCGCAGTTCATCGTTCTGCATCTCCAGCTCGATCTGATGCACCCGCAGTTCGTGGAGCATCTCCTGGATTTCTTCGGATGATCGGTTTTTCATGTCTTCCGGAATACGGGATGTCTTCTCGCGATCCATCTTCTCCGCCCGTTTGCGAAGATCCGAATTATTTTTATTTTGATCAATCATTTCCACTTCTCCACCGATGCCGGCAGGGGTGCCGGCGTACCGTGCGAACTACCGAACTTTCGCACTTTCCCCGACTTTCCTCTCTGTCGTGGCGATTGCATATATTTTTCCGGCCTTGTCCACCAGCGCGGTGGCTGTCAGCAGCACCTCCACGGTCTGACCGTCCTTGGTGATCCGCTGCGTGTGATACGGTTCCAGGACATCGGAACGGCTGAGCTGCTGCACCTTGGCCAAAGCCTCCTCGCGCAGGTTTTCCGGGATCAGGGAGCGGATGTTCATCTTTAACGCTTCGTCCTCGCTCCAGCCGTATATTTTTTCAGCACAAGGGTTCCAGGCCAGGATGCGGCCTTCCAAATCCTGGACCATGATGGCATCGTATGCGTCACGGACCACTACGGCCAGACGGAGCAGATCATTGGCTTTATGCAGTTCTTCCCGGGTCTGCTTCATCTCGGTTATGTCCACAAAGGTTATCACTGCGCCTTCGATCACGTTGTCCAGGGTGCGGTAGGGCCGGATGCGCATCGTGTACCACTTGCCTTCTGTTGTCTGCACTTCCATGTCTTTGGGAAGCAGGGTGTCCAGCACCGCCTTCGCGTCCGCCACCAGGCTGTTATAGCCGAGCAGATTGGAGAGGATATGGCCCACGGGCCGCCCCACGTCGCTCAGGATCAGGTTGATGATCTGGGTGGCGGCAGGTGTGAAGCGCAGGATGTGCAGCTGATGATCCACAAAGACACTGGCGATACCGGTACCGGCCAGCAGGTTGTTCATGTCGTTGTTGGTCCGCGTCAGATCCGACATCTTGGTTTGCAGTTCGGCGTTGACCGTGGACAATTCCTCATTGACCGACTGCATTTCCTCCTTGGAGGTTTCCAGCTCCTCGTTTGTGGACTGCAATTCCTCGTTCACTGACTGCATTTCCTCGTTTGAGGATTTAAGTTCTTCGTTGGATGTCTCCAGTTCCTCGTTGGTGGTCTGGAGGTATTCTTCCTTGGCCCGCAGTTCCTGCCTGAGGGCCGCGATCGCGACTGCTTCGGTCGTATCTCGTATGTCGTCTGTCGCCGGACCACCAATGCCGGTTGTCTGCTTTCCATCCTTTGATTTCGGATTTACGATTACCGGTCCGGTCTCCTCCACTTCTTCCAGGATTACCAGGTACAGGGGGACTTCCGGAGTTGCGGTATTTCGACTTTGCACGGTACAGGCGGGACCTGTTGTCACCGGGCGGACAGTCAGGTTGAAGGTCGTGAAGTGTCCGTTGGTTTTGACGCGCAGTCCCGGGCAGCTCACGGTCTCCTTGCCTGATGCGGCTTTGTGCAGGGCCGTGGTCAGTTCGCGCCGCAATCCTTCGCGGGCCATCTTCAGGATGTTGTTGATTCCAGCCTCGCCGGGGGCCGGTTCCAGATACATTCCGGTGCGGCCATGGAGGTAGAGGATGTCGCCTTGGACATTGACGAGCGCGGCGGACGGGGTGGCCTGTTGCAGGAGCGCCTGTTCGGTCAGTTCGCGCATCGGGAGTTTTCCGGTCTGGGGCGTCTTGTATGCGGCCTGTGGGACTGACGCATCCATCGTCTTAGCCACTGGCGGAAGAAAACGGCCCAGAGCCATGCGCTGTGCGCTGTGAATATCCTCCTTGCGCTGATACAGCTTCGATTTGCGGTCAAGTGTCGCAAAAAGATCGTTGAAATCGCCCACGGTTTCAGAAGTGCCCAGGAAGAGCACTCCGCCCGGTTTGAGTGCGTAGTGGAAGAGGGGCATGAGCCTCTTCTGCAAATCGCCGCCCATATAGATCAGGAGGTTGCGGCAGCTGATGAGGTCGAGCTTGGAGAATGGCGGATCTTTGATTACGTCCTGCTCGGAAAAGACCAGCATGTCGCGGATTCCCTTGTGGATGCGGTACGCGCTGCCGTCGGATTCGGCCGTGAAAAATCTTGCCAGCCGTTCCGGCGAGATGTCGGTGGCGATGCTGGCCGGATAGATGCCGATACGGGCCGTGGCAATCGCCTTGCTGTCAATATCTGTTGCAAAAACCTGCACCTTGAAACTCTGCTTGAGCACCTCAAGGCGCTCCTGCATGAGGATGGCGATGGAATAGGCTTCCTCGCCGGTGGAACATCCTGTAGACCAGACACGGATCACTCCGCCAACGGGCTTGCCGTCAAAGAGTTTCGGGATGACCTGTTCCTCGAGCGCCTTGAAGGTTTCAGGATCCCGGAAGAACCTGGTCACGCCGATCAGCAGGTCGCGGAACAGCGCCTCCACCTCCGGCGGTGTCTGCTGCAAATACTTGACATATCCTTCAACAGCTTCAATCTGGTGGACGGCCATGCGCCGTTCAATGCGCCGGTGGATGGTGTTCGGCTTGTACTGGGAAAAGTCGTGTCCTGTCTGGGCGCGCAGCAGGATCAGGATCTTTTTCAGCGCGTTCTCGGTCTTGGGTGCAGGGACGGTGGCTGACCGTGGGGGTTTCCCGAATGCGTGGGTGGCGTAGGCGATGAGCTGGGCCGGCATTTCGGCCGGCGGGATCTCGTAGTCTACGAGGCCGGTTCCAAGAGCGCTGCGCGGCATGCCGTCGTACTCGGTGGTCTTAGGGGTCTGTACCATGGCCATTCCTCCCTCGCCTTTGACTGCACGCATGCCCAGGGTGCCGTCGCTGCCGGTGCCAGAGAGCACGATGCAGATGGCCCGCTCATGCTGGTCCTGTGCCAGGGATCGGAAGAAAAAGTCAATAGGCATGCGATGACCGCGCGGGGCGGAGGGTTCCATCAGATGGAGCGTACCGTTCAGGAACGCCATGTCGAAGTTGGGAGGGATGATGTAGGCGCAGTTGGGCTGCACCACCATCCCATCCTCGACCTCGAAGACCTGCATGCGGGTGTAGCGCCGGATGAGGTCGCTGAGAATGCTCTTGTGGTCCGGAGCCAGGTGTTGCACCAGCACAAAGGCCATGCCGGGATCTGTGTTTGCAGGCATGCCGGAGAAAAAGGCCTCGAAAGCCCCCAGCCCCCCGGCGGACGCGCCAATGCCGACGATGGGGAACCCGGGATTGGATTTTTCAGCCGTCTCCTGCAAGGTGTTTTTTTTTTCTCCGATATCCTTCGCCTCTATTGTCCTGGGATCAACCGGAAGCTGTGATATCTTCGATTTGCTTTTCTTCCTGACGGCCATAATATTTATCCTTTAAGGTTTAGGGAACCTCTAAAAATTCACATTTGGCGCGTTGCGGAAGATTTTTGAAAGCTCAAGAAAAATTTCTGACAGAGGCGTATCCAAAGCGATACGCCGACCGAAGAATATTTTTCCTTGAGCCAAAAAGAACCGCAACCCAAAGGGCAACAGATTCTTATGGATATCGCCTTCGTCACAGAACCAGTTACAGCCCGCCTTGGGGCTGCTCCCGGATTCTGCTCCTCGCCGTCTATCCATAATTTACTGTTGCGCGCCATATGTCAATTTTTAGAGGTTCCCTTTAGCGTTGAACGATTTGAAACACACACTTGCCAATCCTGGGACTTGCGTCCTTTCCATGCACGGAATATAACCGGTAAAACAAGTAGAATCAATTGAAGTTACCATAATCAGCTCCACACGCTGTTGCTTGGAAGCATGCTACGGAATATTCTTTCAGTGAAATTCAATTTCTTTTTTTCGCCGCCTGAAAGGTAATAGGCTATGGCTTTAGATATTTCACCGCAGCTTCTGAACCGCCTGTCGGGATTCTTGTCAAGCATTTTCGCCATGACATCCTGCATCCAGACGGGAATATCAGGATTCAGCTTCACCGGCGCAGCCAGTTTTCTGTTCTTCAGTGCGCTGATTGTCTTGCATACGGTATTCTCCTGAAAAGGTTTTGTTCCCGTAAGCAGCTCATAGCTGACAATGCCCAGGGAGAACATGTCGGCTTTCAGGTCTGGTTTTCTGTTGTCTTCAAAACTTTCGGGAGCCATGTATGCCGGAGTGCCCAGCACCTGCTCGGACATCGTGAGGGATGAACCTTTGACATGGCAGATGCCGAAATCAGTTATCTTCACGAAAAGATCGTCGGTCAAAAGAATATTGTCGGGCTTTATGTCCCTGTGGAACACTCCCTGTCCATGCACGCAGTCGAGCGTCTCCGCAATCTGCTGGATTATGGAGATTTTCTGGTGGATGTCAAGCTTGTCCTCGCTGATGTATTTGGACAGTGATCTGCCGTCGACATACTCCATTATTATATATGGGGTTTCATCCGTCTTCCTGAGATTGTTGTCGATGATCCTGACAACATGTTCGTTTTTTATCCTCCTGAGCATTTCAGCTTCACGTATGAATCTTTCCATCTTGTCCGGATAGTTATCGTCCGCATTGCAGCAGCGCAGCAGTTTCATCGCATGCAATATCCCCTTGTTCTCCACAAGAAGCACTACTCCTGAAACTCCGGATCCCAGGGAACGCACAACCTTGTATTGCGCTCCAAGATTCTTGATTATGCCTGCATCGTAGCTTCCAGTTTTGGCACTGCTTTTCTTTTCCTGGAGAGCCTTCAGGATCAGGGAATGCAGGAATTTCAGATCGAGAGGCTTGAGCAGATAATAGAATGCGCCATCCTTGACGACATCGATGGCATCGGCAAACTTGGGCCTCCCAGTCATGAGAATGAACTGCATTTCAGGATACCGCGTCCTGCACAGTCCGAAAAACTCCTTGCCCGACATTTCCGGCATGTTTACATCAACCAGGGCAATATCGAATTTTTCTTTTTCAAGCAGTCCGATCGCGTCATTGGCGGAAGATGCCAGGGTGACATGGAATTCCTCTGAAAGGGAACTGTCCAGGATCTTTCTTATCCCTAATTCATCGTCAACTACCAGGATGCTCGTACGGATATTGCCTGTTGAATTTATTTCGATTGACATAACGTCTCACAATCTTTTATTCTTTCCACTTCTCCACCGATGCCGGCAGGGGTGCCGGCGTACCATGGATCGCCAGCACTCCCGACGCACTTCGTGGCCGGGATCTGCGACCTTCTGGCAGATTTTTCTTATTTTTTCCACTTCTCCACCGATGCCGGCAGGGGTGCCGGCGTACCATGGACCGCCAGCCCTCCCGACGCACTTCGTGGCCGGGATCTGCGACCTTCTGGCAGATTTTCTTATTCTTTCCACTTCTCCACTGATGCCGGCAGGGGTGCCGGCGTACCATGGACCGCCAGCCCTCCCGACGCACTTCGTGGCCGGGATCTGCGACCTTCTGGCAGATTTTCTTATTCTTTCCACTTCTCCACTGATGCCGGCAGGGGTGCCGGCGTACCATGGACCGCCAGCGCCTCGCGGAGTTTCAAGGACAGTTCTTCCGCTGTGAACGGTTTCTCAAGAAAATTGATGCCTTCATCCAGGATACCATTATGGGACATGATGTCTGCCGTGTACCCGGACATGAAAAGGCATTTTATTCCGGGTCGGATGGAGGTTATTCTATTCCTGAGTTCCAATCCGCTCATTTCCGGCATGACCATGTCGGTCATCAGGAGATGGATGTTCATCTTGTATTCTTCAGCAAGCTTGATTGCCTGGGACGGACTGTTGGCGGTAAGAACTGTATAGCCAAGACGTTCGAGCATTGCTTTGGCAAATACAAGAAGTGAATTTTCATCCTCGACCAGGAGGACAGTTTCAGTCCCCGTGATTATTTTGGACCCTGCAGGTTTTTCTTCGATTTCCACATTCTCCTGTTCATGACGGGGGAGATATATCTTGAATGTCGTGCCCTTGCCGGGTTCACTGTAGACGTTGATGAATCCTTCGTTCTGTTTCACGATGCCGAATACGGTAGCGAGTCCCAGCCCAGTTCCTTCCCCTGTTTTCTTGGTAGTGAAGAACGGTTCAAATATGTGTTCGCGCGTCTTCTTGTCCATGCCGCAGCCACTGTCGCAAACTTCCAGCACGACATATTTCCCGGGCACGAAATCCAGATGCATCCTGCAGAAGGCAGCGTCCAGCTCCACCTTGCAAGTCAAAATTACAATCTTTCCGGCGCCAGAGACTGCATCGCGTGCATTGACAAGCAGGTTGACAAGTATCTGGCTGATCTGGGATGAATCCACTTTAACCTTCCAAAGGTTGGCGGAGGGTTTCCATACAAGCTCGATATTCTCGCCCAGCAGCCTGCGCAGCATCTTCAGCATGCCCTCTACTTCCTCGTTGATGTCCAGTACTTTCGGAGCAATGGGCTGTCTGCGGGCGAACGCAAGAAGCTGCCGGGTGAGATCTGCGGAGCGTGTTCCAGCCTTGTTGATTTCCCTGATACGCTCGTATTTCGTATCAGAGGAATCAATTTCCCTGAGCAGCATTTCCGAATACCCGTTGATCACTGACAGCATGTTGTTGAAATCGTGGGCGACACCGCCTGCAAGCTGTCCAATTGACTCAAGTTTCTGCGACTGCCGGAGCTGGGTTTCCAACTTTTCCCGTTCCTCCTCACCTTTGGCCTGTTGAATGACAAGCGCGATGGTGCTGCTGAGTCCATCCAGTATTGTATCTTCCGCGGCCTCGATCGGGTGCTTGGCGAAAACGGCCATTACTCCCATGGCCTGTCCGTCTGGAACATGGAGCTGATATCCTGCGAAGGAGATGAGGCCCAGTTCATGCGCCCACTGATGATCGTGGATATGTGGATCATTAGGTACGTCATTGGTCAGGAACTTGTGTGCTTTTCCAGATGCTATGAGTCCGATTTTATAGCAGCCGAACGGAATACGTCCGTGATCCCTGCCATCAATGTGGGTGTAGCGTCCCGAACTCGACAGCAGGTGCAGGCAATGGCTCCGGTCAAGGCAGGCGTGCGGCCCCTCTTTTACCTGGGCATGGACACAGCCGCGTTGACACAGATCCCCGGGCTGGATAACCCAGATGCGACAGATGTCGACATCGAATATCCGGACAATTTCATCGGTTATGTTCTTAAGTTTCTGGTTCAACGTTCCTGTTGTGAGCAGAGACTGCTGCAAAAGGCCGACGCTATTCTGCCAGAGGAGCATTTTTTCGCGTTCCTTCTCCCTTCTCTTTCGTTCCGTGATGTCGCGGAAATTCCAGATGCGGCCATAGTAGCGCTCGTTCGGTCCGAACATCGGTGCGGAGTAGCGGTCAAAGAACCGGCCGTCTGCCAGGATAAGTTCATCCTGGCTGGTTTCCTGCCTATGACTATAAAGGTGTTGAATTCTCTGGATAAACGGTCCGGGGTCCGACATCTGGTCTGTTACGAACTGCAGTACCGGCGTATCGACTTTGTCTTCGACGAGTTTTTCCGGGAGGCGCCACATCTCAATAAACCGGCGGTTGTACGAGAGAATACAATTATTTTCACCTACTACCAGGATTCCATCGATTGAGGCTTCCTGCTGTGTGGAGAGAAGGACGTTTCTGAACTTTATTTCCTCCTCCGCCCTCTTGCGCTCGGTGATGTCGCGGATATTGCATTGGATGACCTTCTTGCCACCGGCCTGGTAGACGTTGCTTATGAATTCAACATCCAGCTTCTTTCCCTCCTTTGTCTCAAGCGGCAAGTCTTCGTAGCGGACATAGCCTTTGTTCTGCAACCTTAGAAAGTCGTCCTTTGACAACTTGACATCCTTGAAAAAGCCCAGCTCCCACAGGCACTTGCCCAATAATTCCTCCTTGGAATAGCCCAGCCGATCTTTAAGGAACGGATTGACATCCGTGATCACCCCGGTGTCATAATCCAGCAGGAGGATTCCATCCTTTGCCGCCTCGAACAATCTGCGGTAGCGCTCCTCGCTTTCGTGAAGCTGGACATCGGATTGCTGTCGTTCCGAGGCAATCCTGTTCAACTCTCTGGCAGTCCACCAGACGAGAGCAGTTAGAAGCAGCATCATGAAAACCATAGAAACAACCACGCCAAATGCGCTTTTCAGACCGGGAATGTCAAGCATCCAGCCGCCCAGGACCATAAACCCCATAGCCAAAGTAAAGAGGCCGAAATAAAGACTTTTTGAACCAGACGAGTTTCTTACTGCAGAGTCAGGGCCATCATGTAAGTTTTTGTCGGACATACTCCTCTTTTCCTCCCGTGTAATAATATAGGATGAGACATCGCTTGGGTATGGGGTGGATACCCTATTGATCATGGGGTGAATACCCCATGGGAATGACGAATTACGAATGACGAATTCGTTTTCGTCCGCCAAAGACGGCAGGGGTGCCGGCGTACCGTGCGGTGTACCGTCTTATCGGACCGCCAGCACCTTTGCTGGCAGATTTTCTTATTCTTTCCACTTCTCCACCGATGCCGGCAGGGGTGCCGGCGTACCGTGCAGCGTACCGTCTTATCGGACCGCCAGCACCCCTGCTGGCAGATTTTCTTATTCTTTCCACTTCTCCACCGATGCCGGCAGGGGTGCCGGCGTACCATGGACCGCCAGCCCTCCCGACGCACTTCGTGGCCGGGATCTGCGACCTTCTGGCAGATTTTCTTATTCTTTTCTACTTCTCCACCGATGCCGGCAGGGGTGCCGGCGTACCATGGACCGCCAGCACCCCTGCTGGCAGATTTTCTTATTCTTTCCACTTCTCCACCGATGCCGGCAGGGGTGCCGGCGGTCCATGCACTGCCGTCCCATGGATGACTGTGTGGGCGGATGTTCGTCATTCGATATTCGTCCTTCCCCTGGGGTGTTCACCCCAGGGGAAAGTAGGTGTCCACCGTATGGCAATGGGTTGGGCCAGAACCTATAATCCGGTATGAATTGGTCCATTCGTTTGGAAACTGGACTGGCATTTTGTCAGATGACAGCTGGAGCAAATCTTTAAAAGCGGAGAAATCATGAGCAAGGAACTGCCAGCCGACAAAGATAGAAGAGGGTATCTGAAGACATCCAAGGAGTCGTCCCTGCTTGAGACCGAGGTCATGAGGCAGGCGCTTTTCAAGAATGCCGATGAATTGGACATGGAGCCGTCAGACACGGTTCTTCCGGGCCTTGAAACTCAGAAGATCCGGTTGAATGAGGAGAAGTCGATACTTGTCGTCGACGACGAAAGTTCCATACTCAAGTTCATAGAGAGGAGTCTCGTCGGTGCAGGCTTCGGCAACATCAAGACCGCTTCAAACGGCAGGAACGCCCTGAAGGCCCTGGGACTGATTCCGCAGGGTTCCGGCAAGGCAGTCGATTCCAATGTCGAACTCGTGGTCCTGGATGTGATTCTTCCCGACACCAACGGCTTTGAGATATGCAAGCAGATAAAGCACTCCAATTGCGATATACCGGTGATACTGATTTCCGGACACGACATCGAGGAGATCCAGAACAAGCTGATCGAATGCGGCGCAGACGACTTCCTTGAAAAGCCTTTCAGCATCGCCGAGCTGTTCACGAGGGTGAAGCTTCTCATGAACAGGAAGAAGAAAATTCATCACGACGCGGGTCTGGCCAAGCCGATCATGTTGAAATTCAGCATGAACCACAATATCCCTTTTATCGGCGACAATATAAACGGCTACATCATCATGGATCCCCTCGGCTGGGGCAAGAACTCGCTGGTATACAAGGTCATCGATACCGATACCAAGAAAATCTTCTCCCTTAAAATGCTGTCCAGGAGCTCCATCGAAAACAAGGATACCGTCGAGAGGTTCAGGAACGAGGTTGAGATAATGTCGAAGATCAGACATCCGAACATAGTGGAGTTCATCGACAGCGGCATGCACAACTCCTGCCCCTATTTTGTGATGGAGCATGTCGAAGGGGTAGATCTCGAGGAATATCTCGTGACACGCGGCAAGATATCGCTGTCCTCCTTCGGCCACATAGCCTATGACATCGCCTCGGCGATATCGGAACTGCACAGGAACAAGATCTGTCACCGGGACATCAAGCTGAAAAACATACTGTATGACACAAGATCCGGAGAAGCCAAGCTAAGTGATTTCGGGATTGCAAAACGTCCTGAAAGCCTCGCTACGACCCAGGATGGGTTCATTGTCGGGACGCCGATCTATCTGGCACCGGAAATATTCCTTGGGGAGCACTCTACCGTCCAATCCGACATCTATTCTTATGGTGCGACTCTCTATCATCTGATAACAGGCTCTCCGCCTTTCGTAGCCGAATCCTCAGTTGAGCTATTCAGGAAGCACAAGCTTAAAAAGCCTCCGCCAATCAACTCAATAAGGGCGGGCCTGCCAGAAGAGTGGAACATGCTCATAGTAAAAAAATGCCTTGCAAAGGACCCCCTCGACAGGCCGGCCTCAATGCAGGATGTGCAGCTTGAGATCGAAAAGATCTTGACAGATCTTGAGAAAGGCACCACGACCAAGGGGAAATTCATGAAGCTTGCCGGAAAGCTGTGGAGATGACGGTTCACAACTTTAGTGTGTCTTGATATTAAATAGGTTATGCACGCTAAAGCCGTTAGGTACTCCAACAAGACTCTAGTAATAGCTGAATTTGTTCGTAGTCAACGCAATATTGCGTGTTTCCAAGCAGGGACGGGCTTCAGCCCGTCCCACGAATTCAAGAATGGTACACCCTTCCGCCGTCGCAAAGGTGCTATGGCGGACTACTACAAACAAATTCAATTGTTTTTCACCTTTCCTGAGTTCCCGTGCTCATACCTTCGGAGTTCGCATGTTCGTCATTCGATATTCGTCCTTCCCCTGGGGTCTCCACCCCATACAGAAGTAGGTGTCCACCCCATGGTAGTATCTTCATCCGCTGACTATACTCAGGATTACAAGCCTAATAAAATAATATGATTTGAAAGAGAAAGAGGTGGCAGCATGAGTACAGGGCACATGGCAGGAAGACAAGACGGCAGGAATGAGGAAATGAAAAATACACATGAAGACAATAAAGCAACAAAGAGGTGGATTATGAGTTCCAAAAGACTACAACTTGTAACGGGTTTCCTAACTGTAATGATGTTCTTGGTTGCGGCAATTCAGAGTTTCGCTCAGGCTCCGATCACGAATGCCAGCTGGATCAGCATGGGGCCGAATACCAACGCGGCTGTCTATGCCCTTGCTGTATACTCCAACGAGATATATGCGGGCGGGGATTTCACTGAAATCGGCGGAGAGCCTGCCAGCTTCA
>MHBI01000051.1 GCA_001804815.1 Lentisphaerae bacterium GWF2_50_93 | reverse complement strand
CTTTCTTTTTCTTAAGCTGTTATAATTTAAGAAGGGAGAAGGCTTTTTCTAACTATTCTATGTTTAACATAAGGTCTTTAGCTTGTGTGTTTGATTGTCATTGTGGTAATACTCACGACGAAAATCTCACGGCAGATCCTTCAGCATGGCGGCGAGGGCGTTCTCCGTGCAGAGTATGTCGGTCATCTTCCTGACGTAGTTTATCGCGAACAGGTGTGAGCGGGCGAACGTGTGGTCGATCACGGAAAGCGCCTTCGTGACATCCTCCCTGGTGATATTCCCGCGTTTATCCGCTCTTGCGGCAAGTGCGGAGATCGATGTCAGGACAGGATAGCTTATTACCAGGTGGCGCATTCCTTCCTCGAATGTGAAGCCCAGGCAGGGGGATCCGCAGAAATGCATCGACTCCAGCTTGGAGCCGATGTAGTTCCAGTATACGTCGAGGGCGTCCTCATCCCATTTCATGCCTTTCACCGCTTCAATGGAATCGATTCCGGAAATGTCCGGCAGGTTTCCGCTCAGCTTTCCCATTGAACCGGAGCCGAGTGAGAACTTGAGGATCTCCTTCACCCTTGAAATGCGCGCGAACGGCAGGAATTTCATGGCGTATTCCTCGTCCGACCTGATGAACGAGCCAATGATGAACCTGAAGATCATCTTCTCGTGCAGGTTCAGGGGTTTTGCAGCGGAAATAATATTTTCTAGGTCGGGAATGCTCCTCTTGACAAGTTCCATTGCATCCTTGCTGAAGAAGTTCCCCGCATCGACTATGTCGCTTGCGTTCTCAGGCCTTGAATGGAATTCGATGAGCTTTGCGGCGGCGAAGATCCTTATGGACGGACGGAACCGCGTGTCAAGAAGGAAGTTCTTGTATGAGGAGGCGATAATCCTGAGCTTTGAAAGTTTGGGTTTCAGCTTCCTGTTGTAGCTTGCGTCGGCAAGCTTCCTCTTCTTGGAAAGCTCGCCGGCCATCGAATTTATTTCAGGGCCGAAACAGTTTATCTTCCTGCCTTTTTCGGAGGTGACGCCAGGGCAGTCATACCTAAGGGAGGTGCTTGAAGTTTCATCCTCCCAGTTGAATATGTCGAACGGATAAATCCTGCATGCGAGCGGTTTCACCTTCTCTCCATGCGCCTTGTGGATCACGCAGAGGTTGTCGCCGCCGAGGAAGACGCAGTGGCCGTCCTTTTTCCCGATGAGATAGAGCCCCTTGTGCTTTTTGTTCTTTTCGAAGAACCTGTTTTCGGAGAAGTCGATTCCGGGCACCGCGAGCTTTTCCAACCTCTCCTTTTCGGACTGGGTGATGGGGATTTCCCATATTCCGCAGCACTTGCCGCAGTTAATGCAGGTGAAATACTGTTCCTGGAAAAACTTTATTGACATCCGTTGAACCGGGTTGGAGTTGACTTCAGACTTTGGGCTTTGCGGCTACACCGATGATCATTGTCCCGCTCAGTATTTCAGGAAGGGCCCTCTTGAAGGGATTGAACAACACAAAGACCGGGGACAGGATTCCAAGGAGGAACATCAGTATAGTGAAGAAATAGGCTCTGCCCAGGTATACTTCGTTCAGGTCTTTCCTGGAGATCATTATCCCCCAGAACCACATGCCGAATGTCTGCGCAAAGACCCCGAGGGAAATTCCATAATACAGCAGCACTCCGGCGACAAATAGATAAAAGGACCTGGTGAAGGACGCATTGACTTCTGCGGTGACAAGAGGCGATACTGCCGGAGCGGCCGCTGGAACTGCCGCCGGAACGGCGTCAGGTGCGGTGGCGGCGGCGGTGGCGGTGGCGGTGGCGGTGGCGGTGGCGGTGGCGGTGGCGGTGGCGGTGGCGGTGGCGGTGGCTGCCGCCGCTGCGGGCGCGGTCGCAGGCTGCGCGGCGTCAGGCGCCTTTGCCTCCTGCTGAACCGCCACATCCTGCGGCTTCTGCTGTTCCGGAGCCTTCATTGGGACTGAGAATGAAAAGTAAACCAGCAATATGAAGGCGAAAACCATGATTAGCATGAAGTCGAACAATGCCGACATCATCCTCTTCGAGAGAGAGGCCGGCTCCGGAATATACTTGTTCTTGAATGCCGTGGCGAAAGGTGTGAGGGTTTCCGGAGTCTTTTTCCTGCCGCCGAAAATTATGTCGAGGTGCTGGGAGAACTTCTGTATTCCGGACTTCTCCTCCTCGACCCTGGTATGCTGGAGGCTGAATGAAGGTTTCAGGAAGTCGAAGTCAGTGGCCTTGTTCCATTTCTTGATGAGCGTGTTGCGTATCTGGGTATGCGGCAGCACCCTCCCTGCCTCTGTCCATTTCCGCAGGGTTTCCTCGTCCACCGGACCGTATTCCTTGCCGTCGTCCCCTCTGACAATATATTTCATAGAAACTCTTGATTTTTAATTTTAATCTAAAATATGATCCCGAACTCCTGTAACCTATATTATTCCATCATGTTTTTCAATGTGTTTCTGTAAAGGTAGGCGCTAAAAATACGTATTTGCCGCGTTTCCGGCATTTGCAGGGGGTTTGCCTGTGCGGCAAGCATATAGCCCCTCATTTGGCTCCTATCCATAATTTACTTTTGCCCGACATATGCTAATTTCTATAGTTTCTATTTAATTAAACTGCGGGATGAATTTTGGATTCGGAAAAAATCGACAATATGGCGCCTCCGTGCGCAAATGGCGCAGCCGGTGCGGAAGCCGAAAAATCCAGCATTCTTGTGAATGTGATGTTTTTCAGGGCTCTGGACAATGTCTCTTTTGGCACCATCCTCCTCGTATTCCTCCTCTGTTTCAAGGGAATGCTTGACGTGCTCCCCATTCCCTTTATCCAATATTCCTACATCATACCCATTTACATGATCTTTTCCGGAGTCATGCATTTCCCTGAAAAGGGATTCCAGCTGTTCCAGTACAGGAAGTCCCTTTTCCGGCTCGTATGGGGGACGATCTTCATGCTTCTCCTTTCTCCTTTCCTCCAGTGGTGGTCGATCGACACCAACAGCCCGTATCTCCTCTTCAACTTCCTGTTGTTCTGCATCTCGGTGGTCTTCTTCATAATAAGCCTCTCAAACCTGTTCAATGCGGTCGCAAGGGAGGAGGGCATCCGGTGGGTGTCGCGTATTTCAAGGCTGACCAGGTTCACGGCCCTCTATCTCATGATGGCGCCTTTACTCGCTTTTTTTGTCACAGTGCTTTTGGGAAAATGTGTTGGACAGGATATATTCCTGTTTGTCGTAAGGCTTGAGAAATGGAAACTCATTGTTTTCCTTGTGCCCGTGTTTCTGACTTTGATGATGCTTATACAGTTAAGATACGCTAAATACAGGAACCTCAAATGAACCTCAAAAAATTGTTCGCCTTTTTTCCGCTCCTGATCCCGATATGGGAGAAGGTCCCTTTTGATTCCGTCAACACTGCCGTTCCGGATGCGCCCTATTACGCCGACAATGCGTCCATCAAGATGCAGAGCGACTATCTCATGAAGACCCAGGACAGCCGTCTCCGCTCTAAAATAGCCGTTTCGCTGGCCTACTCCGACAACCAGGCCGCTATCGATGCCCTTGAGGCCTGTCTCCAGGATGAGAAGAATGACTATGTGCAGGCTGATCTGCTCAACGCCCTTTACAACCTCAGGGCGCAGGGCAGCTGCAGGAAAGTTACCCTTCTAAAGAGCCTCCTCAAATCACAGAACAAATCGGTCAGGGCCATGGCCGCGGCGCTTGATCTGAGGGCGACCAACGATCTCTCTTCGGTTTATGCCCTGCTTGCTTCTGAGAGCAACGAGTATGTCATAAACTTCCTGTGGAGCGAGATCGCCTCAGGCAAGGACCTGGCGAAACATTCCAGGGATTCCGAGATCGATGGATTCCTGTCGTCTGAAAACCCCTACCAGCGCGCGGGCGCCATACGAGTCGCGGCAATGAAAAGCGGGGAGCCTGACAAGGATGCGAAGATCGCAAAGTTCCTTTCAGATAAGAATACCATGGTGAAGGCGGCGCTGGCCCAGGCCCTGGCTCTGCGCGACAAGGGCGGCGCCGGTCTGCTGGAAAAACTTTCGGATGACAGGGATGTGACCATCAGGGCGTTCGTGGCTTCTTCGGCCCCTGCGCCTGACCGGCTCCAGATTTTCATGAAGCTTTCAAATGACCCGGACGATGAGGTGAGGAGGCTCTCATGTGTTTCGCTTGGGGGATACAAGGATGCCGATGCCATAAATTCCCTTATTGCCAGGATCGGAGACAAGATGCTCCAGGTCAGGGACGCCGCTGAAGCATCGCTTATCAGGATCGCACCCGGACAGGATGTCCTCAAACGCATAGGCGACGAGCTTCTTGAAACCAAGGAAAGCCGTGCCTCCGCTGTCACGATCCTTGGCGCACTCAAGGATAAGAGATATTCCGAACCCATAATGAAGCTGCTCGTATCCCTCGATGAAGCCGAATACGATCTGATAAGAAGATGCATAACAGCCCTCGGAGAACTTGATTTCAAGGAATCGTGGAAGCCAGTTTCGGAAAGGGCCGGACACAAGGAGGCCGTCGTGCGGGAGGCGGTCGCGTCAACCCTCGGAAAACTCAGGATCAAGGAATCCTATGATACGATCATCAAGCTCAGCGACGACAAATCCGTGAATGTCTCCACCCAGGCCTTTGAATCGATGGGATGGATAGCCGACACGTATTTCAGCGCCACCCTTCTTGCGGCGATCAGGAAGACGGTCGCCGAATATCCAGCCGACAACAGGTCCTACGCCTGCTGGTCCATCGCAAGGATCAATGTTGCCAGCCAGGACATACTCAACCAGCTCGACGCACTATGCATGAAGATGGTCCTCAAGATTCCCATGTCGCCCAATACATATGATGTGGACAGCGTCCGCATCTCGGCGCTCTTTGCATTGATCGATCTTGGTAAGAAGGATCCGGTTGCAAAGGAAAAGGCCGAGAACGTACTCAAGGCGTTCCTTGCTCCGCCCAGGAATGACGATGCATTCTCATCGATGGTGGGCGACGGACTCAAGGATTTCGCGCGCCAGGCAAAGGCATATGTCAACAACGAGAAACCCGGACAAGTGGCGATCAAGACAAGGACGCCTTTGTTCATAATAGAGGAAACGAGGGAAAGAAATGCACCACCGCCAGCACAAAAGTGAACTTATAGTCGCGCTTGATTTTGAAAATCTCAAGGAAGCCCTGGACTTTGTGGAGACCGCCGGAGATTCGGTTACCTGGTACAAGATAGGCAGCCAGCTTTTCTGCAGCGCCGGACCGTCCGCCGTCTCCGAACTCAAGAAAAGAGGCAAGAAAGTCTTCCTTGACCTCAAGTTCCACGACATTCCCAATACCGTTGCAAGCGCAGTCGCCGAAGCCGTGAAAATGGGCGCGGACATGGTGAACGTACACGCTTCAGGCGGCAGGGAGATGATGAAGGCCGCCGTCAAGGCCGCGAATGAAAAGGCCAAGACTGGCAGTCGTCCGCTGGTGATTGCCGTGACTGTCCTGACCAGCATGGATGCGCAGGGTCTCTCGGAGGCAATGAACCGCAGTGATTCGTATTCTCCGTCAACTCATGTGCCCCATCTTGCGAAACTCGCAAAGGACAGCGGCATGGACGGCGTGGTCGCCTCCGCCCACGAGATTGAACTCATAAGAAAGGCCTGCGGAGATGACTTCGTGCTTGTGATTCCCGGTATCCGCCCCGCTGATAGCAGCACCGACGATCAGAAGAGGATAATGACCCCGGCTGAAGCTGTGAGAAAGGGAGCGAACTTCCTTGTGGTCGGCAGACCCGTGCTCAAGGCTGAAATCCCTGCCGAAGCGGCTCGGGCGATAAAGGCCGAGATGGATGGCTGTTTCAATTGAGGCGCATTGTGGAAACCGCCATACTTGGGGATTTTTTTAACAACCCCGCTTGATAATTCGGCATTCCTTGATTAGAATATACGCCTGTCAAAAAATTGCCCTGTGGTGTAATGGTAGCACAGCAGATTCTGGATCTGCTTGTCTTGGTTCAAATCCAGGCAGGGCAGCCACTTTGAAATCCGTCAGGATTCCATCACCACTTCAGCTTTTCCTTCAAGGCGTTGATTAGAGTGCCTGACATCACCTCGTGCTGCTTTGCGCTTGGATGCCAGTCGGCTCCGTAGCCGTTTGAGCCGGTCTGGGTATCGAATTTCAGGAAGAAGATGTTCTTGTCACCCTCCTTGGTGCATTCGTCGACGATGCGGTTCAGGTATCTGCTGGCCGTGGAAAGGGCCTTCTTATCCTTCGGCCAGGCATCGCTCATCATGGGGCCGACGGAGCAGAATATCACGGCGTCGGCATTGTTCTTCCTGAGTCCGGATATGAATTCCTTGTACGCCTTCACCCAGCCTTCCTCCTCGGGAGTCTCCTTGCCGAAATCGTTCGTGCAGAGATTTATGACAATCGCCTCAGGCTTCCATTTTGAAAAATCGAATTTGCTGCTTGCGTCAAAGGGCAGGGTGCGTCCGTATATTTCAGGGATTGTATTCTTCGGCCACATGCATTTGCCTGACCAGGCGATGCACATATAGTCGGCATCTAATGCGCGTGCTGCTATCGCACCGTAGGTCTTATAGGCGTTCTCAGTCTGCGGAGTGAAATGTTCCTCCTTGGCGTTCGCCTCGTTGCCGTAGCCGCAGGATATCGAATCGCCTATGACTTCAAGACGGTGCTTTGCCGCAGGTACGGGCAGCAGTTTTGCATCCTGGCTGAGCTGGAAACCGAGTATCTGTGAAGGTCCGAGATGGGCTTCCCCGCATCTCATCATCGAAACAGTGTGCTCTCCGGCAGGAAGATCGGCGGCCAGGCTGAAAAGGGCGGGGGAGCCGGTCATCGTGATCACCTGCGTCGGCTTGCCGTCCACGGAAACCTGCCAGCGGTCGGCGTCTTTCCTGCCCGACATTTTAACATTCGCGGCCGTACCGTTGAATTTGATGGTGATGTTGCTTGCCGACCATGCGCATTTCGGTCCTGCGGCGTCGGATGTGTCGAAACGCCCGACGTATTTGATGTTTACGTCGGCCGGAGCGATTTTCAACGGAAGGTCTGATGCCGCCACCACCGCTTTTCCAGGTTCAGCCGATGTAAGATTGAAAGCTGTGGATGCGGATATCGCAACCAGCAGGCAGATACAGAATGTCTTGAGAAGATTTTTCATGGCTCGCTCCTTTTTTAATAGATATATTCCGTTAATCTAATATAAATTCCAACTGTTTTCAAAGTTTACTACCCTTTCACCGCAAAAACAGTTATATTATTCCAGACCCATCCCACAGGATCACGGATGGATGGATTTATGGATGACCCGCCTTTGCTAGGAAGCTACGGCGTGGCAAGATGGATTATTGGGTTTGAGTTCAAGAAAAATTGAGAATGATCTTTTGTATGCAAATATTGAGAAAGGCGTTTCACATTATTTTCTAGGATTGGTCTTGTTTTATGTGTTTGATACCCACTCATCCAGCAATCCAGTCATCCAATCATCCATGGGCGTTAGCGTATTATTTCAGGACGAGGAAAGCATGCGTTGTTTTTATTGTGGAAATATTGGCGCGGAGAATACATTCGCGGAGCTCCCGGAACGCGAGGAGCGCCATCTGTTCAACACTTTGCGCGGTAGGACAGGTGATACCGTCCAGCTCATAGACGGGCACGGGGTTCTCGCCTCGGCCAGAGTTGTCGACGGGAAGAAACTTCTCGTGCTGGAGAAGGAGCAATACCAGGAGCCGCCACGGAAATTACACCTTTTTGTCTCCCCTCCCAGGCAGAACAGGATGGACCAGCTGCTGACGCAATGCTGCGAGATAGGAGTCTGGAGCATAACCCTTGTTGTTGCAGAACATTCGGTCGTCCGTCCCGAGGAAGGGGAAGTTTCGGACAAATGGAAAGTGCACCTTGTCGAGGGCTCCAAACAGTCAAAGAACCCATTCATGCCTGAACTGAGGGGCGTAATTAATTTCAACGGCATCCTTGATGATGTAAAGGAAATGGGGATCCCTGCGTTTTACGGTTCAACCGGGGGATCAGGCACTGGAAATCCCGTTCCGGAAAGTGTTCCGGGGATCGCCTGGGTTGTCGGACCCGAAGGAGGTTTCAGCGCTTCCGAGGAGGAAAGGATGGGCTCATCCGGATTCATCCCCCTGAAAATCGGTAAATGGATCATGAGGGTTGAGACTGCGGCAGTCGCCGGCGCGGTATTGCTGATGAATTGCGGTGGAAAATGCTGAACAGCAGGCTTTCCTTGCACGGCGTGAAGAACTCTTCGAGGCTGAAGATAATTGTCGGGTTCCTCCTACTCTTCATTGCAGTCCCTCTCGCCTACAGCCTCTATACGAACCACGTCTGGGAGGACTTCTTCATAACCTTCAAGTACAGCAAGAACTTCTGCGAGGGCAACGGGCTCGTCTACGTGCCTGGCGAGAAAGTCCATGGATTCACTTCACCCCTCGGAGTCATGCTGCCTGCATTCTGCTATCTTGTGACGGGTTCCGATTCATATGAAAAAGCCATATGGCTTTTCAGGATTCTTTTCTGCATACCCGCCTTTGCCGCCGCAGGACTATTTTTGATTTCAGTTTTTTTGAAGGAGGACGGAGACCATAAGATGCTTCCTGTGTTCTTTGCAGGACTCCTGTTTGCAGCCGAAGCCAAGTCGGTCGTGTTTTCCGTCAACGGCATGGAAACTGCGTTCATGCTTTTCTTCCTGTCATGGACCTTCTACCTGATGACCAGGGATAAGTTCAACTGGCTGCAGCTGGGCGTTGCATGGGGAGGAATGATGTGGACGCGGCCGGATTCCTGTGTTTATATCGCAGTGCTCTCCATAGCCTTCTATATCTTCAGGAGAGGCGCCTCCAGGGATTTCATGGTGTCGATCTTGAAAGCCGCAGCTGTCACAACTGTCTTCTATCTGCCATGGTTCACATGGGCCTGGTGGTACTACGGATCCCCTGTGCCGAATACGGTGCTCGCAAAGGAAGGAATGGGCGGATCTGCAAATCTCCTGGAGATAATCCCCCGGATGATCTCCCATTTCCATATTGCGGCCGGATGGGTATATGCACCCGTATATCCGCATTTCCAGGGATGGAACCCGTTGGTCTTCGTCTTTTCGACTGCCGCCGGCCTCTTCGCCGCGCTCTACTGGATGCTTCCATGGGCCGGCAATGACAGGATCGGCAGGGCGGCCTCCTGTTCCTTCTTCTTTATTGTATTATATTTTTCATACATGCCTTTTCCCTATCCATGGTATTTCCCCCCCGCCGCCATGCTGGGGATCATAGTTTTCGCCAGAGGGACCTTCATGCTGGCAGGGCATTTCAAGAAACCTGAGAACCGCTCGGCGGTTCCTGTCCTCGCCTTGTCGGGCTGCTTCCTCGTCATGACTGTCACCCTTCTTATGACATCCTATGAAATGATGATGCAGCAGAAATATGTAGAGGACGGCACGCGCAGGAAAGTAGGGGAATGGTTGAACAGGAATTCGGATAAGAATGACAGGATCTACGTCGAGGCCCTCGGCTACATAGGTTATTTCAGCGACAGGAAGATCCTGGACTGGCCCGGCCTTGTATCGCCCGAGGTGGTAAGCGCCGTCAAAAAGGAAAAACTCGATTATTGTACGGTGGTGGCCAAACTCCGGCCCGACTGGGTGGTGGCCCGCATCTTTGATCATTGGAATCTTATAACCCGGTCGGCTTATTTCAGGGACAACTATGATGTGGTGATCGTATACGATTCGGTCGATGAGATAGGGAACCTGGGCTACATACCCGGTGAATTCTACCTCCTATACGACTCCTGCTATTATATTTCAAGGAAGAGGAAACCGGACAGCCTCCCTGCCAAGGATCTGAGGACGCCGCTGCCGCACTCGATGAAAATCAGATGAAACATTATTACCATTCCATCACAAAAAGGATTTCGAATGTCCACCGTGACATATGGCTCTTCCTGGTAGCTGTCGGAATCATCGGTTTTTCCGGACAGATGATAGACTCCACGTTCAATAATTTCCTCAATGAGACATACAGAATAGGCGTCCTGGAGAGAGGCGTGCTGGAATTCCCGAGGGAGCTGCCAGGATTCTCGGTCGCCTTTGTCGCGGCCCTGCTGTTCTTCCTCCCCGGCCGCAGGCTTGCGGCATTCGCGATGATCCTCCAGGCGGTCGGACTCGTACTCCTTGCGTTCTGCGCGTCTTCGTTCTCGATAATGCTCGTATGGCTTTTCGTCATGAGCCTTGGAATGCATCTCTTCATCGCCCTTCAGAACAGCATCGGCATGGAACTGGCGCGCGAAGGCCACGAGGGGCGAAGGCTCGGACAGTTCAGCAGCATCAGGAATTTCACGGCGATCGCCGGAAGCTTCCTGGTATACGTAGGGTTCAAATACCTGCATCTGACTTTCGCGGCTACTTTCATCATATGCGCAGCCGTCCTGGTGGTTGCAGCATTCTGTTTCATGGCAATGACCCAGATGCCGGTCCAGAAGGCCCACCTCCATCTGAAGCTGCACAGGGAATACAGGCTCTTCTACTGGCTGAGCGTACTCTACGGGACACGCAAGCAGATCTTCATAACCTTCGCACCGTGGGTTCTTGTAACCATATACGGGAAACCAACGCAGGTGATCGCCTATTTCTTCACGATTGGAGGAATTGCCGGCATCTTCTTCCAGCCTCTCCTGGGATGGACGATCGACCATCTCGGCGAAAGGTTTGTGCTAGCCTTCGAAGGAGTAATGCTTGTCTTCATCTGCCTTGGATATGGTTTCGCGAAAACTGTCTTCCCCGACGGGAACACAGCCTACTGCATCGCCGCGACTTGTTTCGTGCTCGACATGATCCTCATATCCGCCAGCATGGCGCGCGCCACCTATCTCAAGAAAATAGCCGTCCATCCTTCGCATGTGGCCCCGACGCTCACGATGGGTGTGACCATCGACCATGCATTTTCGATATTGATTTCGATTGCATGCGGAATAATCTGGTATAAATTCGGCTTCCAGTACGTCTTCCTGGTCGGAATGCTGATAGCCATTATATATTTCTTCTCGGTCATGGAGATACGCATCCCCAGGAAGACATGAATTTCTATGAAGGAAAAATTTATGCGGTGCTCCCTATGGAAAACAAGAGCACTCCTGGCAAGATCGAACTTAAGGATCTGCGGAAAGTCCTTGACAAAAAAGGGATGTTGTATCATCTTTAATACCAAGGGGAATATAAAGCATCAAATAAAGGGGAGGTCTTGACGATGAAGAAGCTGTTGTTGACGACGTGTATTGCCGTGGTCGTGGTCGCTGTTTCAGGCTGCTGCTCAATGTGCGGTGCTGGCGGCAGCAAGGAAGGCATAAAGACTGTTGGAACGGCAGAGCTCCAGAAGATTGTTGAAAAGAAGACCGCGCTGATTTTTGATGCAAGATCGGTAAAGTTCGATACAGGCGAAAGAATTCCCGGGGCAAGAGCTATGAGCACTGAAACCTCACCCGAGGATGTAGCCAATGCCATCCTGGGCAAGAATGCCGCCGTGGTCGTATATTGCAGCAATACCAAATGCCCTGCCAGCGGGAATCTCGCCGCCTACCTGAAGAAGCTCGGATATACGAACATCATGGAATATCCTGAAGGCATCGAAGGCTGGAAAGCCGCCGGCAACAAGATTGAAAAGCTGAATTGACTTTACTCATAAATAATTGTTGAAAAAGCATCTGGATATTTGATTTAGGCAAGAGCACGGGTTCAGTTAATGGCCTCGAAAAAATACGAGGTCATGAAAAATGCTTTTGGAAAAATATCTGACAAAGACAGTCTTTGAATCCTATGAGGACTTTGAGAAGAATTTCAAGATAAACATACCGGATGATTTCAATTTCGCATATGATGTTGCGGATGAGATCGCAGCAAAAGCTCCTGAAAAGACCACGCTGGTATGGTGCGATGAAGACGGGGACGGATATTTCTGGTTTGTCGGCAGGGCGGACGACGTGATAAAAAGTTCCGGCTACAGGATCGGGCCCTTCGAGGTTGAAAGCGCGCTTCTTGAGCATCATGCGGTATTGGAATGCGCCATAACCGCTGTTCCGGATCCGGACAGGGGACAGGCTGTCAAGGCGACCATAGTCCTTGCAAAAAATCATGAGCCAAGCGAAGATCTGAAAGTGGCGCTCCAGGATCATGTGAAAAAAGTGACTGCCCCATATAAGTATCCGAGGGTGATTGAATTCGTACCCGAGCTTCCCAAAACCATCAGCGGGAAAATACGCAGGGTGGACATAAGGGAACACGACGGGGGCACGGGCTGAGTGGAGCATCCGAATTGCGAATCCGAAGTCGGTGTCGTTAGCACTTAAGTCGTTAACTGTAAATATAACATTAAGAAAGAAAAGCACAGGCTGGAAGCCTGTGCTGCAGTAAGCGTTGAGCTGGTAACTTAGCCTCATAAGTAGGGCGGTTTTTAAACCGCCAACCTAGTGTCGGGTTAAAACCCGACATACTTTCTAGGAAAAACAGCCTCACTTCACCCAGCTCAACGCTTGCTGTTCTACATTGTAGAAGCAATTGGCAGCAATGAGCTTATTTCTCCAGCACTGAAATCCGGACCTTGAACTCGCCTGTCTCGTCGGGCTGGAGGATCTTGAGAGACTTGAACTTGTTCTTTTCGGCGGTCTGGCCTTCGACATGGCAGTTCGCGGGCTCGAAGCCGACGACATATGCGCCTTCGCCGGTCATCTTCCATTCCGTGAAGAACGGGAGCTCCTTCTTCCTGTAGGCGACCTCGAAGTCGAGTCCGAGCCTCGTGTTTGAAAGCGTGCATCGTGCGAATCCGTCCTTGTCCGCGGGGATGTCGTGATAGAAGCACTGTTCCTTGTAGTTCTTCACCGGCGCGTCGAACTTATGCCATTCCTTGATTCCCTTTGCAGCGGTTTCATCCCTTGGTACGACATCATGCTTTTTAGCTTTGACAATGGAGTTTTCCGAGAGCATCGGGAACCCGATGTTGATATGGTAGAGGAGCATGAGGGGAGAGGGGGTGAATCCTTCATTCCTGACCAGGTCGGTGATTTCAAAAGTATTCGAACCCATCGAGGTCGCTATGGTCCGCTTGAGCAGCAGATTCTCACCGAACATCCTGGATTCCCTGGTTTCGCCGGAGATCGAAAGGATATATTTGCCGTCCACCCATTCCCTGCGGCAGACGATGTTTTCTGCGGGCGTGTTTGAGAGAAGTCCATGCAATGAAAGTTTTTCCACCGGATCAGGAGCTCCTGCGCCGATCATTCCGCAGCCTGTGACGAGTCCGCCGCCCCAGTTTCTCAGCCAGCCCATGGGCGATGGGTCGTAGAAAGAAGGATGGGAATAATCGGTAGGCGTTATGAATGAAAGCGCAATTCCCTTGTAGTTTGCGTGCTGGATGTCCATTCCGCGTTCGGGGACAACTGTGAATGAGAGGCCGCCTCCAGTGTATATTTCGGCGATCCTCGTTCCTCGTCCTTTGCCGTCGGACAGTACGGATTCGCGGATTCCGGCGATCTGGCTTGGCGAGCCGGTCAGTTTTTTAAGGTCGGTCCTGGATAATCTTGAAAGATCCATGGTTTTCTCCTGGCATTTTTATTTATATACTTAGAAAATATATTGGAAAGAAATAAGATGCAAACAGGAATCAGTGACAATTTAAATATCGTTCAGCATTGAGGGGACTCTTTCTGCATTGCTGCAGGATGAAATCCACCTGCCTGGGCATGGAGCAGTTTGAGAGGATAAAAACTCATGAATGCACGGATGTAGGAGTTCACAACTTCAGTTGTGCGTATTTACGGGGATTCATATTCCATAAGACACATCTAAAGCTGTGAACTCCTACATGTTTGCTATTAGAAGTAATCTTCCATGGCTTTATGGAGATTGGAAAATGGAGGGTCGCGCTCGCCGCGACCGTGGATTTGGAACGGGCACGGCAAGCGTGCCCCTCCACGCCTGGGGCAGGCGTATAAAACCCCCAAAAAAAAGCCTGCCGGTTAGGGCAGGCTTTTGAATTCTATGGAAACTGATAAGTTATTATCTGTCCCTGCTGAAGCTGCGGCGTTCTCCGCCACCACCTTCAGTTTTCTCACGTGCTTCGTTGACTCTCAGGTTGCGGCCGCCGAAGTCTTTTCCGTTTGTGCCTTCGATCGCCTTGAGAGCGGCGTCGTCGTCCATTTCAACAAAACAGAATCCGCGTGATCTGCCGGTTTCCTTGTCTTTGATGATTTTGACCGAGTTGACTGTGCCGAACTCAGAATACATCGCGCGGACTTCCTCTTCCGTTGCCGTGAAGGGAAGATTTCCTACATAGAGGACCTTCATCTTTCATTTCTCCATTAACTAATTGACTTTTATACATTCCCATCCCCGTTCACTTCATCCGCCGGAACCAGTATTTCTGGCCGGCAACGCAGTGGAAGAAAACTGGGAATATATCTAAAAGCCTGTACTATAAGACGTCAAGCCTTTTTTTCAATCACTTTTCTTCAAAATAAATGCAATTCCAATATGAATTAAGGCAAGACGGGTTATTTTAACGGAATTTTTCATTTGATTTCCGAGGTTGTTTCCAATGCCATTAAGCAGACATTTTGTGCTCGGAAACGGTAAGTTCAGGTGTGTTATAAGTTTCAGGAAGGACTATAGGAGCCCTCATATAACCACCTATCTTCCCAATTCCGGCAATACAGAGGATACGCGGAACCTTGCCTTGAAGGATCTTGATCTGCCGATTGCCGGAGATCCTGATTTCATCAAGTCCACGGAAAGCGTCTTTCCGGGGAGGCATATCAAGATCAACCTTGAATTGCCCGGAAAAGGAAGCCTTTCCTGGGAACTGTGGGTCAACGAGGGCGACCAGCTCCTCTTCTTCAAAAATTCCGCCGGCAAGAATTATTCACTGCGCTGCGACCGCGACAAGTCGACCTTCAGGCAGGCGCTGCCATTCTTCGGGAACCCGCCGGCGAAATTCCCGCAGAAATACGAGTGTCCGAAGGTTATTATGCAGGATACTGAGCTTGCCGCGATAACAAATACCCTGCCTGCCGTCTTCACAGCGGTGATTCGCGAGGATGGACGTTTTCCGGCAGGCACCCACAACGCCTATGGAGGTGCATGGATACGCGACGGCGTGATGTCCGCGGCCGGCTGGGCATATGCCGATTACGCCTCTACCGAAAAGCTCCTGGAATACCTTTTTGCGAATGTCCCTCCCAAGGAAGGGCAGCTCGAGGAATACGGCATGATGATCTGGGGAGTCTACCAGTACTGGTGCCATTCCGGAAACGACGCATTCGTTGCGAAGTTCGCAGACCGCCTCAGGGAATTCGTATGGAAGCCTTTCACCAGCCTCAGCAACGGAAGCCTCCTTTCCAACGTCGAAGGCTATTGGGAGCGCACCTATCTCGGCCCGGGCTATTCCTTCTCCCAGAACTGCTGGGCCGTCTACGGCGTCGACTGCTATCTCAGGATGGCCGAACATTTCAGATGGCATGATGACTTCGAAGTGCTCCGGGAGAAAAAGGGGATGCTGTACGGATGCCTCTTCGATTTCAGGTTCAAGAGGGACGGCCATTTCATCAAAAGGCTTTTCCAGGATTTCAGTGTCCAGGACCAGGTTCCGGTTGAAAGAAACCTGTCCATGGGCATCCATCCATATGGCAACGAGTACGCGAAACCAGAGGATTTCCTGAAGGGGCACGGCCTGCTCAATCCCGATACCCAGACTTGCGCCTGCTGGCTCTGGGGGCTTGTGCCGCCCGACATGAAGGAGGCGGCCGCGACCGGAAACGAGATATGGAAGCTCTGGAACCAGGCATGGGACTTCGGCGGCCTGGAAAGATATAATGTGACAAGCGACTGCGACAGGGAGGTTGCCGGACCATGGTTCCTGGCATCGTTCATGATGGCGCGCGCATACATGATGCAGAATGAATATCTGCGGGTTTCGCAGATAATCGAGTGGGGCAAGAAGGAATTCAACGGTTCCGGATGGAGCGAGAGGATATCGCGTTCGCACTCGCCGGCGGATCCGAACAGATATGTGCACGAGGTCCTGAACTGGCCGGCCGGCGAATGGCTGATGATGGTCTACAGGGAAGGCGCGGGCATACTGCCCACTGAAGACGGGCTCCGGATAGCCCCCCATCTTCCGAGGAAGTTCGCAGGGCTGAAGATCCAGAACTACAAATGCCGCGGATTCATATATAATATCAACTACGCCGGCGCAGGCAGTGAAGTCCGCAGGATAACCTTCAACGGCAGGCAGCTCAGCTCCAACCTCCTTCCCACGGAAAACGGAGACGTCGAAGTCGTAATGAAGAACTGATATGAATATTCACTGAAGGACGCACTTCAGTGAATATTTATGCTGGCAATGGATTTTAATTCGTGTATATTCTTACCTTTCCATTATTTTTCCAAGAGAGAGATGCATGACAAATTTCATATACAGTTTCAAAGGCAAGGGCCTGAACGACCAGAACAAAGACAACGAGGGGGGCACCGGTCCGACCTTCTGGGTAATCCTTGCAATCGTCACGGCTGTAATGATAGCCCTTGTCTTCATGTTCAAGAGCGCCAATTCACCCAGGACTCCGCCGCAGGCCCCGGAAACGGAGTCGAAGGCGGATGCGAAGGATGTGGCCGCGCCTGTCAAGGAATCAGGCAGGAAGATCTCATCAAGGAATCCTGTTGAATACAAGATGCTGTCGGATGACTGCGCGAAGGCCGAGGACATGCTCAGGAATGAACTTGTGGTGCAGGCCAGGGATGCCGCGATGAAAATCCTGGAGGCCGGGATAGAAGAGGATGATCCGGTCTGGAAAAGGACGATCGCCGTCCTCAACAAGGCCAACATGGATATTTTAACCTCTAACATAATGTGTCCGGAAAAGGAGACATATCTCATCCAGAAGAATGACAACCTGATCAAGATCGCCACTGATTTCAACACCACCATAGAGGCGGTAATGAAAGGCAACGGGCTCAATCCGGCGAATCCCATGATACAGGCCGGCAGGACGCTGAAGATTTTTAAGGGAAATTGGACTCTGAAAATTAGTAAAAAACGTTTTAAACTTTATCTTTACGACGGCGATAATATATTTATGGCTTATAGTATAGGGATTGGAAAGCAGGGCAGGACGCCCGTCGGCACCTTTGAGATCGATGTCAAGAAGGACAAGCCCGTATGGTACAAGGATGGCAGGCAGGTGCCATATGGAAGCAAGGAGAACATTTTAGGTACGAGATGGATGTCGATTAAGCCGGTCGGGGAAACGAACCCGAATTTCAAGGGGTACGGCATCCACGGCACATGGGAGCCCGGGGCGATCGGCAGGGAGGCCAGCAACGGCTGCATAAGGATGGTCAACGAGGAGATAGACGGTTTATATATGATATTGCCTTTGAAAACAAAAGTTCTTATCGAGGATTGAAAAAATGGCGAACACTATTCTAGATTTTGAAAAACCTATCGCAGAGCTTGAAAATAAGATTGCCGAATTCGAAAAGCTCGGTACGTCCCACAGCATGGATGTGGACCAGGAGATGTCAGTCCTCAAGACGAAGATCGAGGAGACGAAGAGGATGATCTACGAGCGCCTTACCCCATGGCAGAGGGTACAGCTTGCCCGGCATCCCGACCGTCCCTACATGCTCGACTACCTTGGCAGGATATTCACCGATTTCCTTGAGTTCCATGGTGACAGGAGATATTCCGAGGATCCTGCGATTGTAGGAGGTTTTGCAAAGCTTGATGGCAGGCCTGTCGCCGTGCTCGGTACGCAGAAGGGCCGCAATATCAAGGAGAATGTCTTCAGAAATTTCGGATGCCCCCACCCAGAAGGATACCGCAAGGCGCTGCGTATCATGAAGCTCGCCGACAAGGCGAAGATCCCGATCATATCGCTCATGGACACGCCCGGAGCCTTTCCGGGAATAGCCTCGGAGGAAAGACATATCGGAGAGGCGATTGCCGTCAACCTCAGGGAGATGTTCGAACTTCCCGTTCCCTATATTGCAGCTGTGATCGGCGAAGGTGGAAGCGGAGGCGCCCTTGGAATTGGCGTCGGCAACAGGATACTCATACTTGAAAACGCATATTATTCCGTCATCACTCCCGAAGGATGCGCCGCCATCCTCTGGAAGGACAGGGCTTTCTCGGCGAAGGCCGCCGAATCCCTGCGTCTTACCGCGAAGGATCTGCTGGAGCTGGGCATAGCCGACGAGATCGTCAAGGAGCCCCTCGGCGGAGCGCACAAGGATTTCGATGCTGCAGCCGACTTCCTCAAGAAGGCCCTCAAGAAAAACCTGGCTGACTTCGACAAGATGTCTCCGAAGCAGATCAAGGAAGACCGCTACCAGAAGTTCCGCAAGATGGGTGTCTTCACAGAGTAGCCTTACCCCGGAGTAGTTGCTGGATGGACAAAATTCAAATTCGCAGCGCAGGGAAGAAGGACGTTGAGCCGATCTGCAGGCTGCTTTCCCAATATGCAAGCAGGAAACTCGTCCTTCCGAGGTCTCAGGATGAAATTTCCAGGCATGTCCGGAATTTCTGCGTCGCCGAGAAGAACGGCAGGGTGATCGGCTGCTGCGCATTCCGCGATTATGGCTGCGGCCTCTTCGAGATAAGATCCCTTGCGGTAAGCCCGCGCAGCGTGGGCTCTGGAACAGGATCCAGGCTTGTTGACTTCATGATCGATAGGCTTGTCGGAAAAGACAAAGTGAAGATCTTCGCGCTCACGACCAGCGCCGGTTTCTTCCACAGGTTCGGATTCAGGACGGTGGAGAAGGACATGTTCCCGCAGAAAATATGGAGCGACTGCTCGAAATGCCCGAAGCTGAACGACTGCGACGAGGAAGCCGTCCTCCTGGAACCATGAACAATGCAGACAAAAGCCTCAAAAAAATATCTCCATTCGAATTCGCCGGATGAAATCAAGCGCGCATTCAAGGCCAGCCAGGGAACCAGGACCGATCTGTTCGTGTATGGCACGCTGATGGACGACAAACACGTGAAGCTCCTCCTGAAACGCGTCCCTCCTTCCGTTCCGGCAAAACTCCACCACTACATGCGCGTCGCACCGTCATGGAGCTTCCCTTTCATCGTGCAGCAGCACGGTGCCGTCACCGAAGGCAGGATCCTCGGCGGTATCACGCCGGAAGAGCTCAAGGTGCTGGATGATTTCGAGGTTGAAGGACAGCTTTTCAAGAGGCATAGCACGGTCGTCAGGACTGCAAAAGGCCGCCAGCGCTGCATGACGTACATTGGAAATATCAGCGCGCTGGAGAAGTCGTTCGGCAGGGAGGTCAAGTTCGAGGACAGATACAACCGGTTCATCGAGAAGAAGGTCGATGCCGTCATCGCGCAGATGGATTCCGGAAGCTCGGAGATCACCCGGCGCGTCATACATGAACTCATGGGCTCGGCCGTTGACGAGATCATACAGTCGCACTTCGACGGTAACTACATATGCAACTACATCATGCTCCAGGCCCTGGAGGAGGCGAAACCGCCCCGCCTGATGGATCTTCTGAAGAACCAGGAGCTTCTTCCATACGCCGGAAACTATATGCGTCTTGCCTGCCAGCATATCGTCTTCAACCAGATCGTCGATGCGCTGCGCCACGAATACCTGGACGCCGTGCGTATCGCGCAGCCGTATTTCAGGCATGGATTGGCGATCCTCCTTGGCATGCTCTACTACAACAGGCACGTGAAAGTCATCAATGAACTTTTTACGGAAAAATCACTAGGCGTGGTTGTCGGGGGAAGGAGCTACAGGGATTATGCGAAGCTCGCAATCGAAATCGCCGACAGCATCTATAATTCAAAGGATATGCAGCCGATAATCGAGTATGTCGAGGAGAACTGGTATCAGACTCCGACGCCCCTGGGCGCCGAACTTGAATTCAGCTGCCTCGGGAAACATGCCGTCTATGCAAAACCAGGCGAAGACAAGATGTACGACGGATTCCACTGGTTCAAGGATTTCGACATGTTCCGCAGGACCTGGCGACTCGGCGGGCATGTGGATTCGCACCAGCAGATAACTGTCGGACACGAAAGGCACCGTGGATTTTTTGAGTACGCCCTCGGACGCTACCAGATTGTCGGAGATCTCTCCAGACCTCTTTTCGCCTGCCCCTGGGGGATGTCCGCGCTTATAAATGAAGCCGTGAAATTTGTGGACATACCACCGCACAGCCTGCACATCTCCATGGAGCTGATGAGAGGCACGAGAAGCAATATAAGTGAAAAGGCCCACGAGGAGAATGACCTTGTCTGCCTCATGCTTCTCGGCGGTGACATCAGGCCGGACTCTTCGGGAAAGCTCAAGGAGTGGCGCGTAGGTGACGGTGAATTGGACACGAATGTCACGAAGTCCCTTAACTTTTCCGACCGCAAGTTCCATTTCGCCAAGCCTGACCAGGACGAAAGTGAAGCCTCGGATGTCATGGAATACAAGTATATAAGGCTCAACCGTGAAGATACCGACTACGAAAGCCTGATAATCGCCCTGAAGGGTTACCAGTTCGGTACGAGGACCCGTCCCGTCAAGACGCCGGCGATGGAGAAGGAGATGCCTGAACAGACTTTTCTGCGCGCATGGGCCGCCAACCCGCAGCCCGTAGATGTATCGGTCATAAATAAATTCATAGAGAAGGTTGAAAAGGGCCTGCTCGAGGAGAATGATATCGCAAGACTCCCATCGGCCAAGCAGACTGCTCTTCGGAGGATCGAGGAAAGACTTCTCGAGAGGAATGCATATATCTGGAAGAATAAGTAGGTTATTCTCGAGAGTGAAAAGTTGATGGTTGAGTTTTGAAGCAGGCAGGACATTGAATGTGATGTTGATGAATAATATGTAGGAGTTCACAACTTCAGTTGTGCATATTTAAAGATCCAGAATGGATTAAGACACATCTAAAGCTGTGAACTCCTACGATTTTGCGGTCATATACTTGGTTTTTAAGCACTCTGCAAGGGACGTGTCCTAGCATACAAATACTCTCTCAGTTGCCATTGCAAAGAAAGCATGGAATATTACTGTTGAAGGTAAACATGTAGGAGTTCACAACTTTAGTTGTGTCTTTTGCTTGATGTTTTACTCGTTTAGAACTATGAACTCATCCTTAATTTGGATTTGCTTTTATGTACAACTGGCGCAAGATGACTCAGGAACAGAGGAATGACGTACTTAAGACCAGGAAGATTCAAAATCAACCCTTGCATGGACCGACGCATGTCAAAGGACAGAAGAAAATATTCCACGTCTCTGCCGCATGTTATGAACACAGGAATATAATAGGGAAATCCAAGAACAGGCTTTCTTTTCTTCAGCTTTCCCTTAATGAGGCAATTAAAAGTGAGGCAAAGGAGATATACGCTTGTGTTATCCTGCCTAATCATTATCATGTTCTTGTGAAAACTGAAGATGTTTTGAAATTGCTGAAAAATCTTTTCAGGCTTCATCAGAAAACAGGATTTGAATGGAACCGAGAGGATTTGCGGAAGGGAAGAAGAGTCTGGTGCAATGCGACAGAGAATGCAATAAAGTCTGATAGGCATTTCTGGGCAACCATGAATTACATACACAATAATCCTGTAAAGCATGGACTGTCAAACAAATGGACGGATTGGCCATTCTCCACAGCCGGGGAATATCTCAAGAAAATGGGACGTGACAGAGCGTTGACAATTTGGAAGACCTATGATATATCAAGGATGGGGCTGTCGTGGGATACATAGGAGTTTATCAATTCATTTGTGGGTGTTCAAAGATCTGGAATGGATTAAGACACATCTAAAGCTGTGAACTCCTACAGTCGTGCAATCACATGCTTGATCTCTAGCGTTCTGAATGAGGACGAGGTTTGGTTGGTTTTGAATATATATATAAGAACGCCACCAGTTGTCATTGCAGATAAAGGCATGGAATATTACTGTTGAAGGTAAACATGTAGGAGTTCACAACTTCAGTTGTGTGGATTTACTCCGAATTGATTATCTGTGATACAACGAAAGCTGCCACGTGAGTCACGTTCCACGTGTCAACGTGGTCCCGTGATGAACTCCACATCTGTAAAATAATTAGCTTGCCTTTTATTATAAATGTCTTATTTTAGGTTATTCGATTCCTCTGTGGAAAAACAACAAGGTTTATCATGAAATATGACAATCGTCCCATCGGTGTTTTTGATTCCGGCCTCGGCGGTCTTACCGTCGTCGCTACCATGAAGAAACTGCTGCCGCATGAGAATATAATATATCTGGGCGACACCGCACGCGTCCCGTACGGTGACAAATCGCCGGCAAATATCATCCGTTTCGGGATCGAGGACACTGCGTTCCTTGTCACAAAAGGCGTGAAGCTCATTGTCGTGGCATGCAACACAGTCTCGGCGATTGCCATTGCCGAGATACGTACGAAATTCCCGAATGTCCCGGTGATTGGAGTCCTGGAAGCCGGTGTGGCAGCATGCCTGAAGGCCAAACCAAAATATGTCGCCGTCATCGGCACCAGGGCGACAGTGAGCAGCGACGCCTACCGCCGCGAGATACATGCCGTCAATCCGGAGATCAACATAAAGACCATCGCGTGTCCGCTGTTCGTCCCGATAGTCGAGGAGGGGCTTGCTGACAATGAGATCAGCCGTCTTACGATTGAGTTCTACCTGAAGCCGCTTAAGAAGAAGACACCCGACATGCTTCTCCTGGCATGCACCCATTACCCGCTCCTGAAAAAATCTTTCCAGTCGTATCTTTCGAAGAAGGTGAAGATCGTCGACAGCGCCGAGGCATGTGCGAAGTTCGCAGAGGAATATCTCAGGGAGAATTCACTGTCGGCAAGCAAGTCCGCCGCCGGCACTGAAAGGTTCTATGTGACCGACATGCCCGATTCATTCTTCAAGCAGGCCAGGAAGTTCCTCGGCCGCGACCTCGAACACTTCCAGAAAGTCTCAATCTCGGAAAATTGAAGGTTTTTTGCCTTGAAATGGAGGGTCGCGCTTGCCGCGACCGGGGGGGATTAAGAACGGACGCCGCAAGGTCGTCCCTCCACGCCTGGAGCAGGCGTAAAGAATGGATTTAGGAAATGGAGGGGCGCGGTTTTGCCTGCGGCAAGCATCGCCTTGCTCAGCTAAGGCCGCGACCGTAATTGATTGTTTTTGATAAAATTGAGAGATTAGCAAAGATGAGTGAAACTGAGAATCTTCCAGAACGTAAGCATCCAGCCCACTTTGCTCCTGTTGAAAAACATAACAGGTCAATAATAATATTTCTTACGGTATGCGCTAAAGATCGGAAAAGAATTTTCAGCTCTGATAAATTCCATGACATAATAAAGGATGCCTGGAAGGAGAATCCAGAATGGGTTGTTGGAAATTATGTGATTATGCCCGATCATGTCCATCTTTTCTGTGCTCCATCAACTGCTTATCCAATGTCACTGAAAAAATGGATTATTAAATGGAAATCTTGCTGTTCGAGGAATTGGCTCGACAGGAGTTTTAAGGATATATGGCAAAGGGGTTATTGGGATAGACAGCTTAGAAAAGCTGATAGTTATCAGGAGAAGAGCGATTATATAAGAATGAATCCGGTGAGGAAAGGCCTCGTAGCTTTACCGGAGGAATGGCCTTTCCATGGGACAATGTCGAATTTGCTGTGGACAGATTGATGATGGACTATTCTTTGATTTAGGATCTGGAAATGGAGGGTCGCGCTTGCCGCGACTGGGGGGATTAAGAACGGACACGACAAGCGTGTCCCTCCACGCCTGTAGCAGGCGTAGGGAATTAATCTGGAAATGGAGGGTCGCGCTTGCCGCGAC
>MHBI01000050.1 GCA_001804815.1 Lentisphaerae bacterium GWF2_50_93 | reverse complement strand
TGTATTCAGCGTTGCGGAAGTCGCAAGAATCATATCTCATCTTGAAGGGACGCCGGCTCTGATGGCGAAGCTGATGTACGGTTGCGGGCTCAGGCTGAACGAATGCATGCGGCTCAGGGTGAACAGCATTGATTTTGAAAGGGGGCTTTTGCATATAAGGGCCGCAAAAGGGGACAAGGACAGGATGGTGCCGATGCCGGTTTCACTCAAGGAAGAGTTGAAGAAGCATCTTGAGCGGCTGAGGGGGCTTTATGAGAAGGACATATCGCAGGGTTATGGCGAGGTGCACCTAGATATTGCACTTGGTTGCTGAGTTCAGCAATATCTATCTTGGCGGAAAGGAATTGCGCCGCCAAGACCGAGGGCACAAAAGTGCCTCGGGGTGAATCCCGGTTTTTCGAGGCATGCCTCGAAAACATCGGCCTCCCGGTAAATTTTGCCTACTCAAAAGCAAAATTTAGGTCCATATGCCGGAGGCGCTTGACCGGAAATATCCGAATGCTGCGAAAGAATTCAGATGGCAATGGTTTTTTCCCATGGCCAAGCATTCCGTGAATCCCCGTACAGGAAAGGTGATGAGGCACCATGTACTTGACAGGGCATTGCAGAACATGGTCAAGAGGGCGATTGAGAAGGCCGGGGTCAACAAGCACGGGACGTGTCATTCTTTTCGTCATGCTTACGCGACGCATCTGCTTGAGAACGGGACGGACATAAAGGCAATACAGGAGCTTCTCGGACACTCGAGCATAGAGACCACGATGATCTACACGCATGTGGCGCAGAAGAAACTGGCGGTGGTGGAAAGCCCGTTGGACAAACTTGAGAAAGCCGGATGAACAAGCGAATATCGAACAGCCGAACAATCGAATTACGAAGTTAAGTATGCCAGTTTCGCCGAAACTGGCTCGGAGGCGGTTTCGGCGAAACCGCCATACACGCTGCGTACCCCTCCAGCCCTGAATATCCAACATCGTAGGTTCGGCGTCGAATCGAAGGGAAATTCAATAAATTGCCGGCAGGGTGACAGCGATCCTGAAGACAGCTCTTGCGAGCTTAACTACGAGCGAATATCGAAGAGAAGACACAGGCAAGATGCCTGTGCTACATTGCCCTGGGCGCTCCGAAGAGGGAAAAACTCAGAGCTCGTCCTTGCTGTAGGCGTATCCGTCCTTGTACTTGTATCTTCCGGACTTCAGCATGACGACGTCGAAGGAAAGCTGGTTGATCACAATTCCTATAAGCTTGGTCTGGTTCTTCTTCAGGGTCTGTATTGCGCGCAGGAGGAGATGTCTTGATGTTGTGTCTGACTGGTAGATCAGCACCGTTCCGTCGACGACCGTGCCTATGATGCTGGCGTCCGATACAGGCAGGATCGGCGGGGTGTCGATGATGATGAAGTCATATTTCTGGCGCATGTCGCTTATCATCTCCCTGAATTCAGCGGAGAGGAGGAGCTCGGAAGGGTTGGGAGGTATTGTTCCGCAGGTGATTATGTGCAGGTTGTCGATGCCCTGGCTGCCAAGGAGCTTTTCCCATTCGATGTTGCCCATAAGGTAATCGGCCGTCGTCCTTGTCGCGCCTTCTACGTTGATGGTTCCGATGAGAATGTCGCTGAGGCCCTGCTTGCTGTCGATCTTGAACAGGTCTGCGATCTTCGGCCTTCTCATGTCCGCCTCGATGAGCAGCGTCATCTTGCCCATCTGGGCGAGGGCTATGGCGAGATTGGTGGAAGTGAGGGTTTTTCCCTCTCTTGGGCTTGCGCTTGTTATGGCGATGGCGTTTCCGGTTCTTTTACCGGTGCCGATGGCGAACTGGATGTTCGTGCGGAGGGTCTTGTATGCTTCGGCTACAACTGACAGCGGATCGTAGTTGAAGAGGATCTTCTTGTCCAGGTCGACAGGATCTTCTTTTTTGGTGAAGGGGATTAGGTTTGATAATGGTTTCAGTATGATTTTCAATGGTTTGAAGAAGGAGCTCTGGACGGCCTTGTTGCCTATGAGGGGGATATGCGCTATTACCGGGAGGTTGGTGATCCTCTCGACGTCTTCGATCTTGCCTATGGAAGTGTCAAGGCCTTCAAACACGAATGCATAAATGAGGCCGAGTATGATTCCAAAGAGGCAGCCCACGATGATGTTCATGGTGTTCTTCGGTTTCAGCTGTGCAGTGGAAAGCGCGAATGAAATTATCTGGATTTCATCCTTGGACTTGTCCCTCTTCGCCTGATAGTCGATGTTCGCCTTCAATGCGAATTCGCCCAGGCTCTTGCGGAGATTCTGGTTGAGGTCCCACTCGGCCTGCTGGTCGTCGTATGCCTGCTTGCTCTTGGGCAGTTTTGACAGCTGACCTTCGATGGACGCGATGAGCTTCCTCTGTTTCTCAACCTTCGGATGGTTTTCCTGGTAGGTCTCCTTCAGCTTGTCCAGTTCAATCTTCAGCTCGGTCAGCTGTCTTTTCAGTATTTCGGCGTCGCCCAGCGCGGCGTTCTCCTCGGAGACTTTCTGGAGGCTCGGTCTTATCTTGTTGAGATCCTCCTTGACCTGGACAACCTGGTCGTCGATGAATTTCTTGGTGTCCAGCGCGTTCTGGGTCTTGCTCCTCCAGAAGTCGGCCCTGTATGCGATGGCTACGACATTTGCGATTGCCTTTGCCACTTCCTTGTATCTGTTCTGGGCTCTTATTACGATGATGTCGCTTGATGGTATTGTCTCTATCTGGATAAGGCCCTTGATGGATGCGCCTGTGAGCGACTTTATATAATCCTTTTCCGTCATGGTGGTCAATTTAGGATCCAGGATGCCGTTGATCTTGTCCATCTGGTCGGCGTAGTAGATCTTGTTGTCCTCCGAATTTATGGAGAGGCTTTCGCCCCTGTTCTTGAGGATGTCTGCAACTGTGTCCATTATCTGGTCCTTGTTGCTGATGAGCTCGATCTCGGAGCTCAGGTCATTCCCGCCGGCGCCGTACCATGTTATCTGGGCGCCTTCTATGGTGGCCATGGGCTGTCTTGCGGAAATCCTGATCTTGCATTCGGCCTGGTAGAGGGGGTCCTGCTTCAGGGAATAGGCGACGGTTCCCAGGATGACGAGGAAGAAGACAAGGAGAATCTGGAAGAATCTTTTCTGTATTATCATCCAGTAGTCGGTAACATCGATATTAAGGGTCTTGTCTGAAAAATTATTCTCCATTAACTTTCCCTTTTGTGATATGTCCAGTCAAACCGGTGTACCGGTCCTGGCATTTATGAGATTCAAAAACTATATTACTTCCAAACAACCAGAAAGCATACCCAGTTGGAAGCATGAAAATACATCATTCACAGCCGTTCTTCGACAAGGATGACGAAAACTCTCTGATACAAGTACTTCGGAGCGGATATATTTCAAGCGGGAAAAGGGCGGCTTTTTTAGGTAAATGTGTTGCCAGTCTCCTGGAAAAACGCTGGGGCATACCGGTGCAGGGTGGAACAGACGCCCTAGCGGCAGCCCTTAAAATACTGGACTTGAAGGATAATTCCAGGGTCGCAGTGCCCGCATATGTCTGCAGTGCGCCGCTTGATGCAATCGCCATTTCCGGGCTCAGGCCCGTTCCGGTCGACATCGACAGGCATACGCTGGCGATTGATCCGGATCTTGTAAACCGGAGGGCCGGCATATCCGCGGTGATCGGCGCCCATCTCTTCGGGATTCCTGCTCCATTACACAGGATCAGGAACCGCAATCTCATTGAGGACTGCGCCCAGACGCTTGGCGCGAAGACGGAAGGCAGGATGGTTGGCAGCATCGGCCGGATGGCGATATGCTCGTTTTATGCGACAAAGCTCCTCTCGACCGGGCATGGCGGTGCGATTGCCGGGAATGACATGGAGCTGTACAGGATGGCGGTTGATTTATTTGATCATGACAAGCGGGAGGAATGGGAGCCGCATCTGCACTACAGGATGTCGGATCTCAATGCAGCCCTCGGCATAAGCCAGATGAGGAAGCTCAAGAGTTTCATCAGGGAGAGAAGGCGTGTCGCGGCCAGGTATTCGCTGGCGCTGGGGCAGAAGAGAATCGCCGACAGCATATTTTCGCGGTTTCTTGTAGTATCTGAAAAAACAGGCGCGGAGGAGCTTGCAGGACTTTTTGAACGTTCGGGGATCGAGGCGAAGCGGCCGGTCTACAAGCCCGTATTCATGTATCTCGGGGAGCCCGCCAGGAAATTCCCCAACGCAAGCTGGGCCCATGAAAAAATTGTTTCGGTGCCGCTGTATCCTGGAATGGACGAATCCCAAATAGTGAAAATTGAAATTTTTCTGGAGAAGCACAGACATGACCTGCGTTGCTGGCCACCAGCCTAACCTGTATCCATACGGAGGTTTTTTTGCAAAAGCCGCGTCCGTGGACGTCTTTGTCATTGTCGACAACACCCAGTACGTGAAGAAGGAATACCATAACCGCAACAGGATCAGGATGTCCGACGGTTCCGTCCAGTGGCTGAGCATACCTGTCAAAAATTCAGGCCGCTACAAGCAGGCCATAAATGCAGTCGAGATAGACAACTCGAAGAACTGGAGGCATGTCCATGAAAGGACCTTGTTCCTCAACTACAAGAAGGCGGAGCACTTTGATTTCTTCTATCCCAGGATCGAGGAGATGCTGCGCAGGGAATGGGTCATGCTGGCGGACTTCAACATTTCATTCATCAGGATGTGCTTTGACATGCTGGAGATCAGGACGCCGTTGAAGGTAGCCTCGTCCGAAGGCATATCAGGCGCCTCCACCCTTCTCATCCTCGACATATGCAGGAAAACCGGATCGGAATCATACCTCCACGGCAAGCACAGCGCCGACTATGTCGACTTCGATCTCCTCGGATCCGCGGGAGTAAGGAATCGTATACAGGATTATTCCGCGTGCCCCTACGGGCAGCCAGCAGGTGGATTTGCCCCCAATCTCTCAATAATAGACATTTTTTTCAATTGCGGACCTATGAGCAGGGAACTTGTAATGAAGGGTAATTCCATCAGGGAACTGTCCGGCCCGGCACTATAGGGCCATCAGGAAAGTGAATTTGAATTTTAATTAAGTGCTTGAAAGATGGATTCACAGCGTTATTCTTATTCAGACGTATTTATTATCATGATGGAGACAGATAATGAAAGAGCAGCAGGAATTGCCCTCGGTAATGGTCATCGACGATGATTCGCATATCCTATCACTCCTTGATATTTATCTTTCCAAGAAAGGCGTGAAGACTGTCACATGCAGTTCCGCCAAGGAAGCCTTGAACGTGCTGAGGGGCGCCCAGATAAAACTCGCCCTTGTCGACATATGCATGCCGGGCATGAGCGGGGTTGAACTGCTTCAGCATATACAGAAAATCACTCCTTCGACGCACGTGATCATGATTACAGGCATGGGCGACATGGAAACAGCCAAGCAATGCATGCAGCTCGGCGCGAAGGACTTCATAACAAAACCATTCGATTTCGAATATCTTGAGACAAGCATTCTGGCCGAATTGATACCCTTATCATAAAGGATATTTAAATTGACTGATTTTTCAGGACGGCTTGTTGACGGCTACAGGATAGGCCCGCTTGTTGGAAAAGGCAGTATTGGCACAGTCTACAGCGCATCTGATTCCAAGGGAGATTCCTTTGCCGTCAAGATCATGGAGATCAATCCCTTTCTGGAAGCAACGGCCCTTGATGCAATAATTGAAGGAGCTATCTCCTCGTCAAAGATCTCCGAATGCGCCAGGATAGTCAAAGTCCACAAGGTCGGCAAGACAGAAGATTTCTACTACGTTGTCATGGATTTCATGCAGGGGGGTACCCTTGAGGGGCTTATTGGGAAGGAGGGGGTTCCGTTTGAAAAGAAGGTCGGAATTGGTTTATCGCTTGCCGAAACTGTTGCCTGCATACACTTGAAAGGGGTGATCCACGGTGATTTGAAGCCGGGGAACATAATGCTTGATTCCTGCGACATCCCGTATTTGACCGACTTCTACTACTCTGCTCTGAATTTAAAGAGGGGGCTGGGGCTGTTTCCACAGGGAACCCCGAGATACATGTCTCCGGAACAGGCAATGGGACAGTTTATAACGACATCCAGCGACATATACAGTTTTGGAGTTCTTTTCTATGAGCTTCTGACTGGTGCCATTCCATACAGGGATTGCTCAAACAACATATCCGGAATGATAACGGTTGTGTCACAAAGCGAAATTGTAAATCCTGTGGAACGTAATAACAAACTGGACAGGAAGATATGTGGGATACTGCTTAAGATGCTTCAGAAAAAGGTTGAGGATAGATATCAGAACATGCAGCAGGTGGCATCGGATCTGAAAGGATATCTCGAAGTTGCAGGGAAGGATGAACCCGGTGAAAAGTCAATGTTTCAGCAGATAAAGGGTTTTTTTATCCGGAAAAAGTGATAAAATCAGGAGAGTTAGGTGAAAAAAATATATTGATGCCCTTACTTTTATAGGGAAAACATTGTATATTGGAGAAATTATAAGGTTCAGCTTTATGAATATTAAAAATGCCAAGTTGGTTTTAACTATCATCATGCTGGCTGTCTTTTATGCGGGATGCGCCACCGCAAAAAAAGATTCAGCCCAGGTTCCTCCTGCCCCGGTTGTGGAGGCTGACCAGCCGCAGACGCTGACCAAGCAGGTGAATGAAATGATGAAGTCCTTTGAATCGAATGATTCAATCCTCCCTCCTCTTGAAAGCTCTTCGAAAAAAGATGCCGCACCCTATACCCTCTACACGGGGGACCTGCTGGAAATATCAGTCCTGGAGGAGCCTGAGATGACCCGGGATGTTTCAGTGCTGCCTGATGGCACGATAACATATCTTCTCGTGGGCGAAATCAAGGCGAAAGGGAAGACCATTAAGGATGTGAGGCTGGAACTTGAAAAAGCCCTGACCGAGTATTTCGTCAAACCCAGGGTCAGCATCATCATCAAGAAAGTCCATGAGGAGGCTCTTGATGCATTCGTTTCAATGATGGGCGCCCTGAAGAATCCTGGCAAATTCAAGCTTTCAAAAGATGAGCGTCTTACTGATGCCGTAGCCGATGCCGGAGGACTGCTGTACATCAATGATTTCATGGGTGGAAGATCCGTCGCCAATCTCAACGCATCCTACATTTCAAGGGATGGAGTCAAGCTTGATGTTGATTTCGACAAGCTCTTCAGGCTTGGAGACATGAGGTTTGATATTCCATTGGAATCCGGAGATTTCATATATATAGGCGAGGCTGATACGAATGCCATCATAGTCCTCGGAGAAGTCACGACCCCCCAGATCATCCCCCATAACAGGGACATATCGCTGGTCGAAGCTATTTCACGCTGCGGAGGATTCACCGAGAAAGGATGCAAGTCCGAAGTCATTGTCCTGAAGGCGTCCCCCGATGCGGAGGTCAAGTGCGTAAAAATCAATCTTGAAGCCCTGCTGGCTGGAACGGGAAAGGACAAGAACATCCTTATCGAGGGTGGAGACATAGTATGGGTTCCGGAACAGGGCATGAGCGAATACGCGAGATATGCCGGCTACCTCCTGGTTTTTGCCGAACTGGTCCTGAAGGCATACAATGTCAGAGATCAGATCCGCTTCCCGCAAATACACCGATATGATACGAACTTCTACTAATTGCACATAAGGAGATTCGGCCTTATGGATCAATTCATCCCAAGCGAATGGCTCTGGCACTACCTGTTTGTTTTCCTGGGGGCGTTGGCGTCTTCCCTTTTTCTAACATGGCTTTCCATCAGGATCATGAGGAAGTTCAATGTGATGGACATTCCCGACCAGAGGAAAATACACGAAAAGCCGATACCGAGGATGGCGGGAATTGGAATGTACATATCCTTTGCGCTTCCTTTGCTTCTGCTTGTTCCTTCCGACTATGCGGAAAGAGGTATTATCATAGGGGCGGGAATAGCCCTGGCAATCGGGGCCTTTGATGATATCCGCGGGGTTTCAGCGGTCGTCAAGCTTGTCTCTCTTTTCCTTCTTACAATTCTCATATGGAGGTTCGGGGTGATTGCCAGCTTCAATTTCGGACTGGGGCGGCATGGCAATGAAATTGTCAACCTCGTACTGACAATGTTGTGGCTGACAGGATTGTGCAGTGCGATAAACGCACTCGACCACATGGACGGCCTTGCCGGTGGCGTCTCCGTCATTGCGGCCATGTCCTATCTTGCCGTCTCAATCCAATCCCAGCAGTGGATATGGGGCCTGGTTTCAATATCACTGATAGGAAGCCTGCTTGGATTCCTGTTTTTCAACCGGCACCCTGCGAAGATTTTCATGGGGGACAGCGGAAGTTTCTTCCTGGGGTTCAGCCTTGCATCAATAGGAATCATGGGAGGATGGTCGTCTAATCCGATAAAGTCAGTAATAATACCGATAGCAGTATTGAGCATACCTATTTTCGATCTCTGCTATGTGATTATCGCAAGGAGATTGAACGGAACCACAAAATCGCTGCGCGAATCAATTGTGTACTGCGGAAAGGATCATATCGGGCACAGGCTCATGGATATGGGGTTCTGCCAGGTGAACTCCGTGAGGATTGTCTGGCTCACCAGCCTGACAGTGGCGATCTCGGCGGTTACCATACGTTATACCGATCGTTATGAATCTTTTCTATTTCTAGTTCAAATAATCATGATATATGTTATATTAATGATTTTCATGAGGGCTCCAGGACAAAAGAACAGGGATGATGGAAACAAACAGCACAAGTAATTCAGACCGGCAGATGCCGGGGCAGGAACTGCCTGATGTGTTCAGCGAGTCGCAGTCCGCTTATTTCAACCTGCTTGCAATTTTCAATGAGCGGTGCGACATGCTCAGGAACCAGGAGTCTGTCGATTTCAATCCCGTAATGGAAGCAGTTGTCAAGATCGTCTCGATTTTGAAAAGGGATGACCGGATGCTGCTGGGGCTTGCAAATGCACCCTATTCCTATATAAGCCATCATACCGGCGCGAACCTTTCAGAAATGATAGTCATAAGCGGTGTGAACGTCATGATCTACTCCCTTAAGATTTCATATGAGTTCGGTGTTACCGACAACCATCTCCTGTATGTCGGCATTGCAGGGCTCTGCAACAATATCGGCCTTCTGGATGCCGAAGCCGGGTCTGACAACCAGGAGAAGCTGGAGAGCCTGAGGAAGACCGAGGAATACGAGGTCAGCGCGAAGAAATACATCAAGAAGATCAAGATAGATAATTTCCATACCGAGTCGATTGAATTCCTGAATACACTTGCAAAGAGCGAAAAGAACATGCTCAGCAAGACAAGCCTGCAGGAGTCCATGTACCAGTATGCGATAATCATCCACCTCTGCAGTGAATTCGTCAGGCTCACCCATAAGGGGAGCTTCGGCGAGGTCATGACTCCGATTGACGCCATGAAGAAGATACGCGGTGAAATGAACAGCTTCTTCAACCAGGACATCGTCAAGCTCTTCTTCAACAAGCTCTCCATCTACCCGCTCGGAAGTTTCGTCAAGCTCAGCTCCGGTGAAACCGCCAAGATAGTCGGGATAAACGAGAACTTCATAATGAGGCCTCTGATATTCATCGTAATTGACAGCGAGGGCAGGGAAAAGCTCCCGCCGGTGAAGATAAATCTCAGGGAGAAACCCAATATCTACATCAAGCACGCCGTGATCAACGAGGAACTCACCGAAAGATTCATCAACCTCTTCTGACAACCCTCATCCGTTCCTCGATTCGATGTTGGAAGTTCGAAGTTGACAACGTTCAGGATTTCAATCAATTGCTGGCGAGACGCCTGCGCTCCGTAATCACTTCTACATTCGTTTGTTCGATATTCGTCTGCTCGTTTCCGGTCCTTCCCTCAGGGTTTGCGCCATGATGCATTGCCGGAAAGGAGTTTGGATGCCTCGTCCGGACCCCAGGATCCGGACTTGTAAGGATATAGTTTGCCGGTCTCCGGAGCGTCTCCGGACTTCTCCCAGGCTTCAAGAACGGGAGTGAGGAGCGACCAGGAGACTTCGATCGTATCATTCCTTATGAAGAGCGTTGAATCACCGAGCATGCAGTCGAGAAGGAGTCGCTCATAAGCTTCCGGCGGCTCGCCCTTCAATATGTCCTTGTAGAAGAAATCCATTGTGAGGTTGCCCATGCAGAGCTTGGGTCCCGGCTTCTTCGCCTGTATGTTCAGGGCGAATCCCTCTTCCGGCTGGACGTTCAGGATCAGCATGTTCTGAGGAAGATCCTCGGGCATGAGCGGAAGAAATATCGAATGCGGTATCTTCTTGAATGTTATCGCGATCTCGCTGACCCGCCTCGAAAGCCTCTTGCCAGCTCTAAGATAGAAAGGGACCCCGTTCCATCTCCAGTTGCTTATTAAGAGTTTTGCGGCCGCGAAAGTCTCGGTGGTCGAACCCGGCTTCACCCCTTCCTCCGCGGAGTAGGGGAGCACATCGCCGCCGTTGATCCTCCCGGAAGAATACTGCCCCCTGACAATATGCTCGCCGAGCTTGTCAAGCGGAAACGGGCGTATGGAGCGCAGCAGCTTCGCCTTTTCGTCCCTGACGCAGTTTGCCTCGAAAGATGCGGGCGGTTCCATTGCGACAAGGGAGAGCATCTCCATCATGTGGTTCTGGAACATGTCGCGCATAAGCCCGGTCTGGTCGAAATATCCGGCACGGTGCTCGACGCCGATCGATTCAGCGACCGTTATCTGCACATTGTCCACGTACTTGTTGTTCCAGACAGGTTCGAATATGGCGTTGGCGAACCTCAGCATAAGTATGTTCTGGACGGTGTCCTTTCCAAGGTAATGGTCGATGCGGTAGATCTGGCGTTCCTGCAGATGCTTCTTGAGCTGTTTCTCAAGCTCCTTCGCGCTTGCCAGATCATGCCCGAAAGGCTTCTCGATGATGACACGGCGCCATCTGGCTGGATCTTCACCCTCCTCGCTCAGGCCGGAAGTGCCGAGGAAGTCGGCAATTCCCCCGTATAGGAGCGGCGGGGTTGAAAGATAGAATATCCTTCCAGCCTTCCCACCGGGGATTTTGGATTCGATGGATGCGAGCCTGTCGGATATGGCCTTGTATGTTTCGCAGGCGTCATATGCCCCGGAGACGTAGCCTACGTTCTGGAGGAATATTTCGAGGATCTTGCGGGGGATGTCGGACTTGACGGATTCCCTTATGGCCGTTTCCGCCTTGTCCCTGAACGCATCATCATCCATTGGAGTCCTGGCGCAGCCGATTATCGAGAAGTTCTCCGGGAGGAGATCCTTCTGGAAGAGGCTGAAGAGGGAAGGCAGGAGCTTCCTGCTGGTGAGGTCGCCGGATGCGCCGAATATCACAAGCGTGCAGCCGCCTGGAACATTTTCCATGCAGTGGTTGGAGTCGCATGTTGAATTCTGCTTCATCTGCCCCCGCTTTGCTTTGCAATGTTAAACAGGTTCCCCATCCTTAAACAATTTGATTTCCAGGACAGAAAACTGTACATCCAAGAAAGGAAAAGACAAGCGCATGTTTGCGAGGTATTATAGGAACGCCGACCTCCATGTCGGCAAGAAACCGGTCTGGAGACCGGCGCTCCTTTAGGGAAATTAAAAACGCGCAAACATGCGCTACTACCAAACAGAAATAACATTTCCCGCAGCGGGATGTGCAGTCAGGCAAATGTCCTCTTTACAACACCGTCCACGATCTCAGATCTACAGTCTCAGGAAGTCAATTCACCACTGCGTGCTTCGTGAGATATGATGCCACTCCTTCGGCAGTCGGCTTCATTCCGTCGTCGCCCTTGCGCCAGTTTGCCGGACAGACTTCACCGAATTCCTCCGTGAACTGCAGGGCGTCAAGCATCCTCAGCGCCTCGTCGACGTTCCTGCCGAGAGGCAGATCGTTCACCACTGAATGCCTTACAATGCCCTGCTTGTCTATCAGGAAGAGCCCCCTCAGTGAAATTGCTTCATTGAACAGTATGCCGTAGCTCTTGGAAATATCCTTTGTCAGATCAGCTACAAGCGGGAACTGCACGTTGCCGATGCCGCCTTTCTCCACAGGAGTGTTCTTCCAGGCCAGATGGGTGAAGTGGGAGTCGACGGATACTCCGATCACATCGCAGTTCCTGCGCTTGAATTCGGGGATCTTCCTGTCGAAGGCGATTATCTCCGAAGGGCATACGAACGTGAAGTCGAGCGGATAGAAGAACAGCACCACGTATCTGCCCAGATGGGAGGCGAGCGAGAGGTTCTCCTTGAAGGTGTTGTCGGGCATTACAGCTGTCGCAGTGAAGTCGGGGGCTTTCTTGGTCACGAGCATGTTCATTGTCATCATCCTTTCTGTTTTTTGTACCATGACTGGAAAATATTCCTGCCTGGACCCGATATCAAGGCGCAATGCGATAAAATAAGAATAATTCTTATTCTCAAATGATTTTATGTGAATGGCGCTTGCTAAAAATGAACTTAATATTATTCTATTAGCTTTTATGTGAATATTCATTCCTAACACGGAGAAATACCATGAAAGTTGTTGTCGCATATTCGGGCGGGCTAGACACATCCGTGATCCTCAAGTGGGTCAAGGAGACATACAAGGCTGAGATCATCACCTTCTGCGCCGATGTCGGGCAGGAGGAGGAGCTTGATGGCCTTGACGAGAAGGCCATGAAGACCGGTGCAAGCAAGTCCTACATTCTGGACCTTACCGAGGAATTTGCCAAAGATTTCATATTCCCAATGATGCAGGCAAATGCCATCTACGAGGGAAGCTACCTCCTCGGTACTTCCATAGCCAGGCCCCTCATCGCAAAGCATCTTGTCAGGATCGCCCAGAAGGAAGGCGCCGACTGCATCTGCCACGGCGCCACTGGCAAGGGTAATGACCAGGTGCGTTTCGAACTCACTGCATACGCGCTGCAGCCCAACATCAAGATCATCGCTCCCTGGAGGACCTGGAAATTCAAGTCCCGCACGGACCTGATTGACTACGCAAAGAAGAACAAGATCCCGATTACAGTCTCCGCCGCAAAGCCGTACAGCATGGACAGGAACCTCCTCCATATCAGTTTCGAGGGCGGAATCCTCGAGGATCCATGGTCGGAACCGCCGAAGGACATGGGCGTGATGACAAGCCCAATCGACAAGACTCCGGATGAAGCCGAGTACGCAATCGTCGAATTCGAGAAGGGGATACCCGTGAAGGTAAACGGAAAGAAACTTTCCCCCGCGAAACTAATGAAGGAGCTCAACAAGCTGGGCGGCAAGCACGGCATAGGAAGAGTGGACCTTGTGGAGAACCGCTATGTTGGAATGAAGTCCCGCGGCGTATACGAGACGCCCGGAGGCACGATCCTGCACGTCGCCCACCGCGCCATGGAAAGCATCACCATGGATAGGGAAGTGATGCATCTGCGCGACAGCTGGATCCCCTACTATTCGAAACTTGTGTACAACGGCTTCTGGTATGCTCCTGAACGCGAGATGCTCCAGGTGGCGATCACCGAGAGCCAGAAGTTCGTCACCGGCGAAGTCAGGGTCAAGCTCTTCAAGGGACTCTGCTCGGTCGCGGGCAGACGTTCAAAGTTCAGCCTCTATGATCCGAATATCGCGACGTTCGAGAAGGATGCCGTGTACAACCAGGCGGATGCGGAAGGCTTCATTAAGCTGAACGCCCTCAGACTGCGCGTCCTGGCCAACAGCAGGCAGAAAAGATACTAATAAAAAATTTCAAGGAAATTTTTTATGATGCGTGACAGGGACAAGGCCATTGCATGGGGAGTTATTTTCCTGGTGATTGGAACTGTCATGTACTTTTTCATCCCCAAGATAATCCTGATTTTCTTTGTGCTCGGGATCATCATCTACCATTTCAGGGAGAAGATCGATCTCGTTTAAATAATCCAAGAACATATGCCTCAGAAGAAAATATTGATTACCGGCGCTTCGGGCCTGATCGGGAAGCTTTCATGGAGCCTTCTGGGTTCGTTCCCGGAAAAGTACGATCTTTATGGATTGGACTGCACGACTGATTTCTCCTTCCATGCATGGGGTCTCTACAGGAAAGTGGACATCCCCGGGAGCAGGATGACAATATCTGACATCTCCGACTACAAAAAAGTTTCCGAGGCCCTCGCGGGAATCGACACCGTCATACAGCTTGCCGCAAACCCCAGCCCTTTTGCCCCGTGGGAGGAGACTTTGTCGGCAAACATCCAGGGGCTCCACAATGTCTTCGAAGCCTCCAGGATCGCAGGAGTTAAACGGATAATCTATGCAAGCTCGATCAGGGTTTCCGAGGGGTATTGCACTTTTGAGGAGCCGTACAGGTCGATCAGGGACGGGAACTTCAAGAATGTCCCGGACAAGTTCCCACTTGTAAAGCCTTCAGATCCTGTCAGGCCGATAGAGGCATATGGCGCCAGCAAGGTCTTCGGAGAGGCGCTTGCAAGAGTCTATTCGGATGTCTTCGGAATATCCTGCATATGCCTCAGGATAGGCTTGGTCTCGGCAGATGATACGCCATCTCAAAAGCAGGCCGGAATATGGTGCAGCCACAAAGACATTTCTAAAATAATCCAGCTCTGTGTGGACGCACCCGGGGACTTGAAATATGAGACATTCTACTGTCTTTCCGACAGCAGCCACAAGTGGATTGACACTTCCAATCTGCGCGATATCCTCGGATTTGTCCCCCAGGACAGCGAGGATTCCAGGAAAGTGATGCTGGGCTGAAATAAAAACGCCCCACCTACTGGCTACGAATGAAGCGAAGTTGCCAGAACCTGTATGCTTATCCTATTTCCCATTTTTTCAATTTGGGATTTGAAAGGTCTCTTGCTGAATTGACTATCGTAATGATATTTATCGAATCTTCCTGTATCTGGTAAATTATCCTATAGGGGCGCAGTATTATTTCTCTGATATTATTTTCGTCGGCTTCAGGAATTTTTCTGCCCATTTCAGGCAATGAGGAAAGTTTTTCAACGGAAGAGATGATTCTGTCGGTGAAATTTATTGCGTAATACTCGGAATCTTTAGCAATATAGTACTTAATCCCCTTCAAATCTTCCACTGCAGATTCTGTCCAGTGGACTTTCATTTCTTTTCCAGCATCCTCTTCATGTCCTTATGTGGGATTAGCTTGCCAGATTTTACATCCTTTAGCCCTTTTTCTATCTTTTGCTTGACATATATTTCATACATGATGTCATCCCAGGTGGAATTGTCTGGAAGTGAGCTGATTAGCATCTTTGCGTTTTCTTTTATGCTTATCGCATGCATTGGAGTTCCTTTTTTAATTAAAATAATGGCGTAGTGCAGTTATTTCAAGGAATTATTCTCCTTGATAACGCCTCATGGTCTAGCAACGAGAGAAGCGAAGTTGCCAGCACCAGAATGGTTAAAATTCCAAATTCATTTCCCCGCACAAAGCCACTAAGGCACTAAGTACTTTTTAACCACGAAGAAAACCGAAGGGCACGAAGAAAATCATCAAGTTTATTTTTCCCCTTCGCATTTCTGCTCGGACAAAGACAAGACCTTTTGAAAAATGTCTTTTCTCTGACTCTTTCTCGAAATCTTTTGCTTATCGTTATTCCTTTGCGACTTTGTGCCTTTGTGCGAGAATATATTCTTTGTTTTAACTTCCTAGTATACGGATTTCGGCTTTTGCTGGTCAAAATCGGGATGACTTGGGTTTTGGTTCATTGCGTCGTATGGCCGAATTTTCCTTCAGTAATGAAATTCAGGAGGGCCTCCTTCACAGCTTTCCTGTTCATGATGAAAGTATGGAAGGAATTCACTACGAGGTGATCCATTTCATTTTTCAGATGGGATTCTTCGACGCTCACCTTCGCATCCATCGAGCCTGCTATAATTCCGAATTCTATTTTAGGTACGGGCACCTTCCTGATGAACGAATCAGAATCGTTCCTGAGCTCATCCAATGGCTTGAGGAGTTGTTTGGCGAACCATATCCTGGAAATGCTGCTTGCCTTGGCGGATCCCTGGTTCGGCGGAGCGATCATCACTAGCCTTCCAAGCTTCGGGTCTGCGAGTTTCGCAAGCGCAATACGGGCTATTATCCCTCCAAGGCTGTGGGTCACGAAATGGACCTTCCTGTAATCCTCCTCCAATATTTTACCGAGCAGTCGGCTGAAATCATCGGCGTGGCGCCCTATTGGATGGCGCGTGGAATAATAGTCGTAGATGAAAACAGAGAAACCCTTTTTCCGCAAAAATACGGCCGGAGACATCATGCTGAAGGAGCTGCGGATAAGACCATGCACAAGTATGACCGCCTCATGCCTGTCAGCCTCCACGTCAGGCCTCATATAGGCGCAGCCGTGTCTATTGCGGCATGTGATGTTTATGATGCTTTTCATAAATGAGGTTCCTGCCGGATATCATGTTCATGTCGTCTGTCGGGCGTATTCACCTTGCTCGTGTGATGGACATGATAACAGGATTTCCGGCATATTCAAATAAAATTTTGTTTTTAGGGATCGGCATGGAATATTATGCAGGAGACGTAGTTCCTGAAGGAATAATAAACAAGGCAACCGGAGGTAGGAAATGTCGCGCTTTACATTGGATGAGTTTGTTCGTAGTGCATCCCAGAAGGACAAGGGGGAAGGTCTTTTCGAGCTTGAGAGCGAAAGGCTTCTCGAGATCAATCTCAATGGGAGAATCTGGACCAAGATGGGATCCATGGTGGCATACACGGGAAATATCAAGTTCATCCGCGAAGGCATTCTTGAACACGGTCTCGGCAAAATATTGAAACGGGCCGTAAGCGGGGAAGGTACCCGGCTCACAAAGGCTGAAGGAACTGGAAAACTCTATCTTGCCGATTCAGGTAAGAAAGTCACGATTCTTAAGCTTCAGGGAGATACTATTTGCGTCAACGGCAATGATGTGCTGGCATTCGAGGAGACGATACAATGGGACATCAAATTGATGAGGAAGATAACCGGCATCATGTCCGGAGGTCTTTTCAATGTGAAATTGGGCGGTAGCGGAATGGTGGCAATCACGACACATTATGATCCTCTCATACTGAAAGTGACCCCGCAATCCCCGGTTTGCACCGATCCCAATGCGACTGTTGCCTGGTCCGGATCCCTTGAACCTGAATTCAAGACAGACATCTCGATTGGAACTTTTTTTGGAAGAGGCAGCGGGGAGTCGATGCAGATGCTCTTCAAAGGGGAGGGGTTTGTCCTCATCCAGCCTATGGAGGAAGTTTATTTCCAGGCCGGGTCAGGAGCATGACCTGACGATAGGAGGCAGAAGGGCCCATCCGGTCGCTACGAACAGAAAGCTGTTGTTCTCAGTAGGTACGGGCTTCAGCCTGTACCATTCTTAGTTCTTAAAATTACAAAATTATGGTACAGGCTGAAGCCCGTACCTACTTTAAGAACAGCCAAGACTTCGGCGGGACGCCTGTGTAACATTGTTAAGAAATTGCCCTCTGCCTGCTTTCACATCCGGGCTGTCTCACACCATCTTCTTGAGTGCCGCGAGGTCGAGTTTTCCGCTGCCGAGGATTGGGAACGCTTCGATTTTCCTGAAGTTCTCGGCTTTCGGGATCCACAGGTTGGGGAGATCGGCTTCGCGGAGCTTCTTGATGATCTCCTCCGGGGTCACCGGCATTTCGGTGTGGAAGACGATCAGCTTCTCGCCCTTTGCCTCGTCCGGCGCGCTGGAGACGGCAACGAGGCGGGCATCGGAATCAAGGATTTCCTGTATGGCGTCCTCGACAAGCTCGTGCGGCACCATTTCGCCGGCGATCTTGCTGAACCTCGAAAGCCTGCCGGTGATCGTGATCCTGTCGTCGGTATCGACCTTGGCTATGTCACCGGTATTGTACCAGCCGTCCTTGATCACTTCGGCAGTCTTCTCAGGATCGTTCAGATAGCCCTGCATGACGTTCGGACCCCTTACAAGCATAAGTCCTTCAGTATTTGGAGGCAGTGGCTTCCGTGTCTGCGGATCGACTATCCTGACGCATATTCCGGGCATCGGCATTCCAACGCTTCCAGGTTTTCCAACCTCGGTTCCAAGACTGAGGATTGAATTTGAAATGTTTAAAGAAACAACAGGTGAAAGCTCAGTGCACCCGTATCCTTCCAGCGGTGTCAAACCTGTCATCTCATTGAATTTCTTGGAGATGTCAATTCTTAATTTTTCAGCTCCTACGACCACGAGGCGCAGCGACTTGAACTGTTCGGAAGTGCATTTCTTCATGTACATCTGGAGGAAGGTAGGGGTCGCGAGGAGGAGCTTTATCTTGTAGTCCTGAATGGCTTTTCCGGTAGCGGTGGCATCAAGCGGATTGGGTACGTAGACGACCTTGGTGCCTGTCATCAAAGGCACCCAGAAGCAGGCGGTGATACCGAATGAATGGAACAGGGGCAGATTGCCGAGGATGCTGTCGGTCTTCCTGTCCCATCCGACGATCCGGTAGAAGGAATACACGTTGCTGCTGATGTTGCGGTGCGAGAGCATGACTCCCTTCGGCGAACCTGTCGAGCCGCTTGAGAAAAGGAGCACGGCTGTCGCAAAGACATTCCTGTGTGTTTCGGGAGCCAGTATGTTCATCAGTTCCTGGTGGGGCAGGATGGCGGCGAGGACGCCCCAGAAGATTACTTTCGATTTCGGTATGTTCTTTGCGACGTCTTCAAGGAAGATCATTTCCGGACGCGGCTCTATTCCCGCTTTCTTGATGAATACACGGCTCGTCAGGATGCAGTCCAGCTCCGCCTTCCTTACGGCTTCGTCCATGGACTTCGGCGACGCGGTGTAGTTGAGCATAGCGGGAACCTTGTCGGACATCATGACTGCGAGCGTTGTGATGACTGAACCCACTGTATTCGGAAGGAGCACTCCGACATATTTTTTATTCTCGGCGGAAAGTTTGCGGATTTCGCCGCTCAGGGCTGCGGCCCTCACGACGACAGAAAAGTTTGTCATGCTCTTGCCGTTTGCATCGTAGAGGATCCTCTGGAAAGGATGGAACCTTGCGTATTTCGCGAACTGGTAGTGCAGGGGGCGCTCAGAGTCGCGTGGTTTGCTTTCCGATTCAGCGGCGAGTTCGGACATGATCTTCCTCAACTCGAAGGCGTCAAGCTTTCTGGAGACCGGTTTTCCGATGGTCACGGAGGCAGGATGCGGGAACTCCATGGGCATTCTGAGCTTTATCTTGCCGTAGTAGTAGCTGAATATGCTGCCCCAGAGCATTCCGAGCCTGACGGGGATGACAGGCACGTCAAGCTCCTCGGGGATCATTTTCGAGAAACCCTCCTTGAACTCGTCCATCACGCCGTTGCGGGTGATTTTACCTTCAGGGAATATGCAGACCACATCACCGTTCCTCAGGGCCTTCTTCGTGCGTTCAAACACCTCGAGCATTTTCTTTGGCTTGTCGGGAGCCGGGACTTCAATGAATCCGTACCACCCGAAGATCTTTGAAAGATAGGGGATGGTGTAGTAGTCCTTGTACATCAGGAAACGCACGAACCTGGATGTGCACGAGGTTATGAGGAGTCCGTCCACGAACGACACATGGTTCGCCACAAGAAGGGCAGGCCCCTTGTCGGGAATATTGTCCTCGCCTTCAAGCTTTATCCTGTATACGGTGCTGGTCAGCAGGACTACGAAGAACCTGAGCATGAATTCCGGAAGGAGGACGCAGGCGTATATGGATGCGAAGACAGTCATTATTCCCATCACGATCATGACGGTTGAAGCCGACAGGGTGAGGAAATGGCTTTGAATACTGGAGAAGAAGTCGTTCGTCGTGGTCGCTTCTGTTCCTCCGGTGAGGATCAGCATCAGGAATCCGGAGGCGATCATTGCGCCGAAGCAAAGGACGTTCGCGTTGGCGAGGAGTGTTCCCCTGGTGTCTGGTTCCGTCTTGTTCTGGATGTACGCCCGGAGCGGGACCATGAAGAGACCGCCGGATATTCCAAGCAGGAAGATATGGAGCAGCAGGAACGGATAGAACCCCAGCTGCCCGATCTTAGGGATTTCAGGCAGCAGGAGCATGCTTCCCGGCATTGTTATCATAAGTACGATGAACAGCACTATTCCAATTGCGCCGAACGGCACCAGTCCAAGTTCGATCTTCTTCCCGGAAAGTTTTCCTGCGAGATAGCATCCGAATCCGACTCCGAACGCCAGCATGAGCTGGATGAATCCCTGTTCGATCTCCTTGGTCAGGTGGAGGGCATACTTGGCATGCACGATGAGGAGCGCCTGTATGCCGGTGCCGATCGCCGTGAAGAATGCGTCGCCGAGGACGCATAGGAGGATGGCCCTTTTTTCAGCGACCAGCTTGAAGCCGTCGATGTATCCCCTGAACCAGTTCCAGCTCCACTTTGTCCTGGGATTGGCGGAAAGGCCGGGAATTATCTTCAGCGAGATTATGAAGGCCGCAAAGGAGAAGCATGAGAGGAAGAGGCCGCACTTGTAGAGGTCGGGGCCGGCGAGGGATTTTGCCACTATGCCCGAGCACATGCCCATGATGACAGCCACCATCGTGAGCATTTCCTTGTTGCCGTTGACGTGGGATATGGTCTTTTCCCCGAAGGTCTCCGGCAGTATTCCGTTCAGCACCGGGCTGAAGAATGCGCTCTGTGCCGCGAGCAGGAACATTATGAGGGCCAGCGGCGCGGATCCCCAGCTTGCGAAATTCGCAAGGCAGACCGTGCCGGCGAGCATGAAGAAGAGCTCGATGAACTTGATTATCACGATCACGTTGCGCTTTGAGAACCTGTCGGCGAAATAGCCTGCCGGCGACGGGAAGAGGATGAAGGGGAGGGCGTATACCATGGTTATGATCGAGATGAACGCCGAGTTTTCGGACGAGCTGGACTCCGCTCCGACGACTGTGAATATCGCGACCGCCCTGAATGCGTGGTCGTTGAACACGCCGAAGAACTGCGCTACTGCCAGAGGCCAGAATTTCTTCCAGATGCTTGTACTTTGAGACATTGCCTATACCTGTGTCCTGGAATACGCTGGCAGGCCATCATACTCCAAAATTAAAATTGCATTTGAATAAAATAACGATTAATGCAAATTAATGCAAGATGCAAAACGATATATGGAGCCGGTTATGACAGGAAATAAAATTGGGGCATTCTTCAAGACGTCCTTGATGGCTTTCTGCCTGGTGGCGATCTGCGCAGGATGCGCGAGTTACCAGGAAGCCTACCAGCGCACCCCTTCGGGAGTGATAGAGGAGAAGGAGCTTCCTGAAGCCAGGGTGCTGCAGGCTGAATTCAAGGACGACTATTTCAGCAGCAGGGCGCCTGATCTTCTTTTTTCCAGGCTCTATAACTACATTCAGAGGTGGAGGCTTGCGATGACCGTTCCTGTTGAAGCCGATCCTGGCGTAAAACTTTCCGCGATGAGATTCTACCTTGACACTGCAGACCAGGAAAAGGAACTGCGGGACTCGTCGGATGTGAAAATCATCAAGAAAGACAAGAGAACTGTGATATCCGCCGGCGACTGGGGTTCCTATTCCTATGAGAACATATGCAACACCCGGGAGAAGCTCAAGAAATGGGTGAAGGGACATCCGGAATATGTGAGGAAATCCGAGCCGTATGCTGTTTTCTGGAACTCCCCCTTCACCCTGCCGATCTTCAAGAGATATGAAATCCATGTTGAAGTCAACAAGGTGAAGCTGCCGGAAGAGTAAGGGGCCGTCCGTGCAAAAGTTATTTCCGCACGGCTTCGAAGTGTAATATTCTTGAAATTTTCACTGGAGCGGAGTATCTTGACTGTTGAATAATCCGTTTCAAACAATGAGGTTGAAAAATGAATAACGTTTCAGTTCTTGGCATGATACTTGCCGGTGGAGAAGGCTCAAGGCTCCATCCTCTTACCATAGAAAGAGCCAAGCCGGCGGTTCCGTTCGGCGGCAAATATCGGATCATAGACTTCGTGCTCAGCAATTTCATCAACAGCGGAATAAACAGCATGTTCGTGCTGACCCAGTTCCGTTCGCAGAGCCTGATGGAGCACATCATCAACGGATGGAATATCGCAGGAACCCACGGCAAGGGACGTTTCATAATCCCCGTTCCAGCCCAGATGAGGACCGCCAAGAAAACCTGGTTTGTAGGCACCGCCGACGCGATATACCAGAGCATCCATCTGATAGAGGACTTCGCGCCCGACCTTGTCGCAGTGTTCGGCGGGGACCATATCTACAGGATGGACATAAGCCAGATGGTCGATTTCCACTGCAATTCGAATGCAATCGCGACAGTTTCAGCAATCCCGGTTCCGATAGGGGAGGCTTCAAGCTTCGGTGTAATGCAGGTCGACAAGGACTGGCGCATAATCGGATTCCAGGAAAAACCGAAGAATCCATCGCCCATTCCCGGCGATCCGACAATGGCCTTGGTCTCCATGGGTAATTACACGTTCAATTCCAGGGAGCTCCTCGGACTGCTGAGGGCTGATGCTAAGAATGACAAGAGCAGCCATGACTTTGGAAAGGATATCCTTCCTTCCCTCGTAGAAAGCAAACGGCTTTTCGCCTACAATTTCTATCTCAACAATGTTCCCGGACAGAAGAACGCCTCCCACTACTGGCGCGACGTCGGAACCCTCCAGTCTTACTTCTGGGCGAACATGGATCTGAGAATGCCCGAGCCCCAGCTTGATCTCTACAATAAGAAATGGCCGATCTTCAATTACCATCTGAGCCTTCCCCCCGCCAAGTTCGTGCACAACGAGGAAGTCAGCCCGACAGGCCTCCCAAGAATCGGAAAAGCCGTGAATTCCCTCGTATGCGACGGCTGCATTGTCTCCGGCTGCACCGTAAGTAACTCAGTCCTGTTCAACATGGTGCATGTCCACAGCTATGCCACTGTGCATAACAGCATCCTCCTTAACGACGTCGAAATCGGAGAGAGATGCCTGGTCAGGAACGCCATAGTCGACAAGCATGTCATTCTCCCGCCCGGAGCAACCGTGGGCTATGACAGGAAAGAGGATGAAAGCAAGTATTTCGTGACGGATCTCGATCCTGAAAAGAAAACATGGCTCACAGTCATCCAGAAACAGCGGAGCGTGGAAAAACTTCCTCCGATCGGGCTTTGAAGAAAGAATTGGAGAAAGGGTGAATCGGCGAATCGGAGAAGATCAGAAATCTCCCTGACCAGCTGCAAATCTCAAAATCTTATAAGTCTTAATAAATCGCTAAATCATAAAATCGCTAAATCACTAAATGAAATAGAGGTAGTTCATGTCCGGACATAGCAAATGGGCAAATATCAAGCACAGAAAAGGCGCGGCTGACATCAAAAAAGGGAAAGTCTTTTCCAGGATCGGAAAGGAAATCATGGTTTCCGTCCGGGAGGGAGGCAAGGACGTTGCGACAAACGCGAGGCTTAGGACCGCTCTCCTAGCTGCAAAAAATGGCAACATGCCCAAGGACAATGTCGAGAGGGCGATCAAGAAGGGTGCAGGAGAGGGTCTTGACGCCGTGACATACGAGACCGTCTTTTATGAAGGCTGGTCCAATGGAGTTGCGATCCTCGCAGAATGCCTTACCGACAACAAGAACCGTACCGCCAGCGAAATCAGGATGCTCTTCGACAGGAACAACGGAACTCTCGCAGGTGGAGGATCAGTCAGCAGGCTGTTCCAGCGCAAAGCCCATTTCGTTGTCAAGGGCGATAACGCCGATGAAGACAAGCTCATGAACATTGTTCTCGACGCCGGAGCCGAAGACATTGAAGTCGATGATGGAATCGCCGAGATATGGGGTCCTCAGGACGCCTTCGATACGATTTCCAAGGCCCTCGAAGCTGCGAAGATCGCATGCGAGGAGTCAGGCATCGTCCAGAAGCCCATAAACCTCATGGAAATCACAAGCATAGACGCAGCCCGCCAGGTGATGGGACTCGTCGAAGTGCTCGAGGAGCAGGAGGACATACAGGCAGTCTATTCCAATTTCGATGTTCCGCCCGAGATTCTCGAGCAGCTCGCCGCTGAGCAGAAGTAGTAGGTACGTCCTTTAGGATGTACCATCTTAACCTCTAAGAACGCTAAGAATGGTACAGGCTAAAGCCCTGTCTGCTATACGCATATTCCAGTACTGTCCACGTCATGTTCTCCGGTTCTTCTGTCTTTGCATCTTTACGTCAGGCGCTTCGGCCTGACTTTGGACTGCGGTGATTATTCACCGCTTTGTTTTTAGAGCTGTTCGTCACGCCATGGCATCTTAACAAAAGCGAAAGCTGTTATCTTCTCCACGGTTCCAGTGGAATCCAAAGCGCAGAATGATCTGCGCCAAAGATTCGTCCTCCGTCTGGAGGACTCATCATAAAGAATTCTAAACAGAGCCAGAATAATGCGTATAGTAGACAGGGCTGAAGCCCGTACCTACTTTAAGAACGCGCAAACATGCGCTACTACAAACAATTTTTTCCAAAGTCCAGCACTTGACGTGTAAACCTCTCGCTGGCAATCTTGCTTTATGGATTTCCAGTTCAATACAATTTCTTTTGTCGTCAGTCTTCGTCCGTGCAGGTCTGTGGCTAGATATTCTTCAGGATATGTTTCGGGGAGTTTGATTTCCTGAATTCGCCGGGAGAGGTCTGGAACTTCTTCCTGAAGGCCCTGCAGAAGGTCTCGACGTTCATGAATCCGCAGTCGGAGCTGATCTGCTTCACTTCGGCGTTTGTGGTCGCGAGCAGCCTTCTCGCTTCCTGGAGACGTCTGTCCAGGAGCATGAGGTGGGGGCTTGAAGCGAGAAATTTCCTCGAGAGCGCATGCAGATGGGGGACGCTTACTCCCGCCTCCTTCGCCAGGTCCTCGGTGGTCAGATCCTCGGGATAATCGGTTTCTATGAAGGACATGAGCCTTGCAAGCGGTGAGGGAATGTCCGAGGAAGGTTTTCTTTTCATGAACATCGCGGCCTCCCATGCGACTTTCGAAAATGCATACTGGGAGATCAGCTGCCGGTCAAAGCTCACATCATGGAAGGCCTTTATAACCTTGTCTGAAAAGCTTAACGCATCTTCCCTGTTCTCCCAGACTGTCATGCGCGGGTATGTCCTGCCAGATTTACCTTCCGGCCTTTTAAATCTCAGGCACAGGCACTCATACGGGAAATCAGGGAGGTATTTGTGGATCGTCATGTCGCCGGGAATATGCCAGAACATTGTTCCATACTCGAAGATGTGCTCCCGAGAATTCATCTCGAACAGGAGCTTGCCTCCGGTCAGGAGTTCAATATACTCAAAACCCGGCTGGATGGTATGCGGGGATATCCTCTGGCTTTTAGGCGCCCTGAAATAGCCGATATTGATTAATTTTGGATTCATTGGCATATTTTTACGAAGGAAAAATATTTTTCATCAATATATCATACTTTATGTCAATTGCTATAACTGCTTCCAGTAGATAAATTCTATGCGGTCAAAGATATTTGGTCAAGTGTAAAATAACAGGAGGATTCATAGTGAAGCCAATTTCAGTACAGTTGTATTCCCTCAGGGAAGAGTCGAAGAAAGATTTTACGGCGGTTCTCAAGAGAGTCGCGCAGATCGGCTACAAGGGCGTCGAGCCGGCCGGATTCTACAACTACAAGCCTGCCGAACTCAGGAAGGTTGTCGAGGATCTCGGAATGAAGATCTCGTCAAGCCACGGCCCGTGGGCGAACCCGACAAACCTCGCCGAAGCGGAAGAAACCGCCAAGATCCTCGGTCTCGACATCGTCTCCACAGGCTACGGTCCGAATGAGTTCAAGGACATGGATGCAATAAAGAAGACTGCTGAAACCGTGAATGGCATGATCTCCGTCCTCAAGAAGGCCGGTCTCAGCCTCTTCCTCCACAACCATTACTGGGAGTTTGAAAAGATCGGCGACAGGCTCGCATATGATTATTTCGCAGAACTCTGCCCCGAAGCCCTTTTCGAGATCGACACCTACTGGGCCGCGAACTTCGGCGCGAACGATCCTGCTGAACAGGTAGCGAAATTCAAGAAGCGCACTCCTCTCCTCCACATCAAGGACGGCCCGCTCGAGAAGGACAAGGCGATGGTGGCCGTGGGAAAAGGCAAGATGGACTTCAAGAAAGTCATAGCCGCCGCAGATCCGAAGATCCTCCGCTGGCTCGTCGTCGAACTCGACAAGTGCGACACCGACATGTTCCAGGCGGTTGAAGACAGCTACAAGTATCTTGTCGCAAGCAAACTCGGTGAAGGGAACAAATAACCATGTCGGCAAAAATGAAAATTGGCATCATAGGCTGTGGAAACATCAGCAAGGCTTATCTGAGCAATGGTCCGAGTTTCAATGACATTGAAATTGTTGCATGCGCGGACATCAACATGGATGCTGCAAAGGCGAAGGCCGAGGAATTCAAGATAAAGGTTATGACGGTCGACGAGCTCCTCAAGAGTCCGGAGATCGAACTGGTAGTGAACCTTACGATTCCCGCCGCCCATGCCGAGATCAACCTCAGGGCGTTGAACGCCGGCAAACATGTCCACTGCGAGAAGCCTCTTGCGATCACACTTGCAGACGGCAAGAAGATAATCGATCTTGCAAAGAAGAAGAAACTCAGGGTCGGCTGCGCTCCCGACACCTTCCTAGGAGCTGGACTCCAGACCTCGAGGAAGATCATCGACGACGGCTGGATCGGCAAGCCTCTGGCTGGAACCGCATTCATGATGGGGCGCGGTCCCGAGGCATGGCATCCGAATCCGTTCTTCTTCTACCAGACCGGCGCAGGCCCGATGTTCGATCTCGGACCGTACTACATGACTGCCCTTGTGCATCTGCTTGGTCCGGTGAAGACGGTATCCGCCTGCACGCAGGCTTCCTTCCCGGTGAGGATTGCTGGATGCAAGGAACATTTCGGCGCGAAGATCAAGGTTGAAGTTCCTACGCACTGCTCCGGAACCCTTGAGTTCTGGAACGGCGCAATGATCACAGTCGTCATGAGCTGGGAATGCTGGAAGCACGCGCACAGCCCGATCGAGATCTACGGTTCCGAAGGAAGCATGATGGTTCCGGATCCGAACGGTTTCGGCGGACCTGTGAAAGTGTACCGTCCCGGAAACGAGAACTGGTCGGAAACAGTCCTTACGCATAAGTATGCCAAGAACTCCCGTATAATCGGTGCGGCCGACATTGCGGCAGCCGTGAAAAAAGGAAGGCCCCACAGGGCTTCCGGCGAACTTGCATACCATGTGCTCGAGATCATGCATGCGTTTGAACTCTCCTCGAAGAGCAGGAAGCATTACGTGCTGAAGAGCAAGTGCGATCAGCCGGCTCCGCTTCCCACCGATCTCATGGAAGGAATGCTGGACTGATATGCAGGCATGCGCCTGCATATGACATGCCTTGCGGCATGAATGCAATATGTTGGTAGTAGCGCAATTTATTGCGCGTTCTTATGTTCTAAGAATTTGCTTGTAGTTAACGCCGCAAGGCGTGTGTATCTTGTTTCCCAATCCGTGGTCTTTCGAAAAGAGAGGCCACGGATTTTTATTTATGGGGCAATTGATTTCTCAAATTCCTGCCTCTTGGCATATGAAGCCGTTCAATATTCCTTGTTCGTCACGACGTTCCCGTATTGCACGCTGCCGTTTTTCAATTGTCCGGCGTGTCCATCGATGAATACCGTGTTTATACTGCTGCCCCTTGAAGGGCCATGCCGGAAGTCCACGCCCGGGACACCTGATGGAATGCCGGCCTGGTTGGCTGGCAGGAACCGAGGGATCGCGGTTGTCGCGCTTCCTGTATCAGTCGTCTGGATGGTAGGCCAGGAACGGCCGATGTGCTGGGATCCTCCGCCCTGTGGAATATCAGATGCGGCCTCAAAAGTAGCATAAGGCTGCGGGGCGTTGCCGTCCGCCCCCTGGCGTACGTCGGATATGCTCATGATATCGCTTACACGGTCGATGCTTGAAACTTTCCTGGGAGGACTGTTGGATGGGGGGACCGTCTGCTTCCACATGGCCATGTTGACTCCGTAGCATGCAGGATTAGCCACCGTACCCTCGATTTTCCTCGAAGGGCAGACATAGACAGGCTGATTCTGGTACTTGAAGGGATCCGACGGGCCATTGTCCTTGAAGACATATTGCCCCAGGTTGTTCTTGCTCCACCATCTTCCCCAGTCCCACGAGAAGTATGGCACTTCAGAATGGCTGATTGGAATGTGGTCGTTGTAATCGGCAATATAGAACTGGGTGAAGAGGCCAAGCTGTTTGAGATTGTTGAGGCAGGATATGCTTCTGGCTGACTCCTTCGCCGCCTGCAGCGCAGGCAGAAGGAGCGCCGCCAGGATTGCGATTATCGCAATCACCACCAGGAGCTCTATCAACGTAAACGCTGATGAGCGCTTCGCCCTGAGGACTGCGCCTTGGCAGGCGGGCAGCTCTTTGAGGGTGAAAGGGGAAAGATATTCTTTTGGAAATGATTTTGTTGTTTTCATGTCGCGCCCTCCATGGATTATAGAATTCTATTTAGTTTCCTGGGCCCCTGTCCACCAGGTATTGCTGTCGATTCTCTTACAGTGAGACATGTGTCCATCTGTGTCGTGCTTGGGAAGTAGTCGCCGCCGTTTCTGAGCTTTGCGAAAAGACGTTGGACGGCGAGTCTGCCCATCTGCATGGCAGGCGCGGAAATTGTGGTGAGATGGGGGCTCGTCATCAGGGAATATGCGTTGTTGTCGAAACCGATGATCGAGATGTCCTCTGGAATCCTGATCCTGGAAAGTTCCCGGAAAGCCTGCATGCCGCCATATGCCATCTCATCGTTCATGAAGAATATTGCAGTGGGAAGATCTCCCGAGCGAATGATTTCAGATGCGATGTCATATCCGCTCCTGAGCTTGAAATTTCCTTGGAAAATCCGTGTTTCATTTTCTGGAATCCCATGTTCACGCAAGGCCTTCATGGCGCCGGCAAGCCTTTCAGGGGCTGCAGGCTGGGCCTCAGCCCCAACTGCTATTGCGATTTTCCTGTGACCGAGTGAAATCAGATGCTCGATTGCAGTCTGTCCACCGCCGACATTGTCCATCAGGATGCAGTCGGTTCCGGATTTTCTAACCGGGAAGTCGACGAGTACCGAAGGGATGCCTTTTTCAATCATTGTCCTGAGATCCTTGACGTCGAAGGGGCCTATATATATGGCTGCATCAAGCTGGCTCCTCCCGACATGGGCGAAAAGCGCCGCGTCGCTTTCGTTCCCGTGGTAGGCAAGTACCGTCATGTTTGCATTGTTTTCGATCAGCCCTCTGTGTATCCCGTTGACCATGTCAGAATGGTAGAACCCGAAATTATCGGTCACAAGCATTTTGGAAACAATGCCTACATTCAAGGCCCTTTCGGAAAACCTGTCAGGAATTTTTGACTGGCGGGAGAGAACGGCCTCAGGAGTCTCTACGACATAGGTCCCTTGCCCGGGCCGGGTATAGACAAGTCCCTCGGTTATCAGTCCTGATATGGCCTTCCTGACGGTCAGCCTGTTGGCATAATATTTGGCGGAAAGATCATTGGCGGAAGGAAGCATGCTTCCGGGCCTGTGTTTTCCGGAAAGTATATCTTTTCTTAGGACATCGTATATCTCCTTGTAGATATACACGCCTGCTTTTCCTTTTTTTCTGATTTTTATTACTGTTTTGGACTGATTCATATCAAAGGCCTCTTGATAAATTATGAATATAGTATACTTGTAGTATACCGGTTTATATTATACAAGTGGAAAAGCCTTTAATTTTGAATTATTTTAACAACAGCGGAGCCTCCATGAAAGTGTTGAAATTGTCAATAGCAGTTCTATTCATAATCCTTCAAGTGTCATGCGCCTCGGCCAGGCCAGGCATAACCGGCGAGTATGGATTCATTTCCTGTTCGGTGCTTGGTCCGGAGCATGAGACGGACATACGGGAGCGCGTGGCGACGATGGCGCGGGACTATGGCATACGCGAGTTCATGTTCTACGATTGGTTTGCCGACTATTCCACGCCAGTAAAGGGTGCTGAATGGAAGGAAGCATATTTCCGCCGGGGAGTCATAAGCCTTGCTACGATTAAGGCCGCGCTGGACGAAGTCCACAAGAACAATGGACGCGCCTGGGCGTACGTCCAGGCTGTCGCCGCTGAAGAGGACAATCTCGAATCGCCCTCAGCGGGTATAAGTAAAATAACTACGAAGAAGGGCGAGTGGTATTGGCACCCGTCCGGAGAGAAGAATCCCCGATTTCCCGCCTATCTGCCAAATGCGGCCTGGGCGCGGTTCATGGTCGGCCGCTGGGCTCCGGCGGTGAAGGAACTTGGCTTCGACGGAATTCACTGGGATACGCTCGGCCACATACATGGCAATCTTGCCGAGGAGACCAGCGGCATTCATGAGTTTTTAAAGACAGCCGGTGACCTTTTGGAACAACGCGGACTCCGCCAGACCGTGAATCTCGTGGACATGAACTGGTGGGACCGGGATATTATCCTTAAATACTGCGAATTTCCATATGTAGAGGCATGGTCCACGGAAACGGAGAAGCGATATTATGCCGAGATGGACGATCCACGCATGGGCGGTGCGAGAGGGGTCATCGCAATGTATCCCGCCACTCTAATGCCCAAGGGCTGGACACAGACCGAGGTCATCATTGCCCGGCATAACGAAGCGCGGAAACATAATCTCGTGTACCTCATAGTTGGTGACGGTGCACGGCGCATGATCAATGAGTACTGGCCAAAAACTGTACCGCTCAATGACACCGAGCAGAAATTGCTGCTTCAGCATGGATACGGCGAGTTCCGGTCTGGTCTTTAGGCTTATGAAGCAGATGTTCAAGGACGAATTCGGATGCTTGAAAACCATCTTGCGGGTTATATGTTCCAGTCTTCAACTATATGGGAGTTCCTTTGGCGCACATGGCTGAATCAGAAAATAAATCCGCAGACGGCAGGTTTCGCTGCATGATTTGTCCGAGGAAATGCGGAGTCGACCGCGTTGGCGAGTCAGGATACTGCCGGGCGGGCGAGAGGCTCAAGGTCAATACATGCTCGCTGCACTTTGGCGAAGAGCCTGTGATCAGCGGGAACAGAGGAAGCGGTACGATATTTTTCTCCTGCTGCAATCTGCGGTGCGTTTTCTGCCAGAACTACAGGATAAGCGATTCCGGATATGGAAAGGAGCTGGGGGTTGATGATCTTGCCCGGAGCATGCTTGGCCTGCAGTCCCAGGGCGCCCACAATATAAACCTGGTGACTCCGACCCATTTCACGCATTTGATAAGGGATTCGCTTGTCATGGCGAGGAAGCAGGGGCTGGTGATTCCGGTTTTATGGAACAGCAGCGCCTATGAGCTGAGGGAGACGCTGGAGACGCTCGAAGGCCTTGTCGACATCTATATGCCCGACTTCAAATATTCCTCGCCTGACATGGCACGGAAATATTCCGGAGCCGCCGACTATCCCGATGTTGCGAAATCCGCAATACGTGAGATGTTCAGGCAGGTCGGACATTTGAAGCTGGACAAGGACGGTATTGCGTACAGGGGTCTTCTGATCCGCATCCTGATCCTGCCAGACGACGCTAATTCGATACATGAAACCTTGGAATGGATCGACGCGAACCTGGGCAACGGGACATACATCAGCCTCATGGGGCAGTATTACCCCACCCATCTCGCGTCCAGGCATCCCGGGATGGACCGCTGCATAAGTTCCGGGGAATATGAGTTTGCACGCAGGGAGCTGGAATCTTTCGGTTTCGAGAACGGCTTCATCCAGGATGTCGGGTCGGACAACTCGCAGACACCTGATTTCCGGGAGTAGTCCGTCCGGATGATTTATCCAGGCATATATAAATCCATTTTGTGACACGGTGTTTCAATTGATATATTGTCTCCATGATTATTCTCGGAATAGATACGGCCCTGCGATGCACCGGTTATGGCGTGGTGGATTTCACGTCCTCCGACAAGATGAGGGTGCTTGACTGCGGCGTCATAAAGACGAAGGCTTCCGCGCCCCACAGCTAATGCCGGCGCCGGCTGGCAGGCGGAATGCGGGAGCTTGTCGAAAAACACCATCCGAGCGTCGCGATGCTCCATACGCCAGAACTGGCTTTGAGCTGTCAGCTTTTTCATCGTCCTCTCAGAACACCCTAAGACATTTCTCCTACAGGCATGCGAGATCGAAGCGGTCGAGGTTCATCACCTTGGTCCAAACGGATATGAAGTCCTGTACGAATTTTTTCTGCGCGTCCGCGCTTGCATAGACCTCGCCCAGGGCCCGGAGCTGGGAGTTCGAACCGAAGATGAGATCGACGCGCGTTCCGGTCCATTTCACAGCGCCAGTCCTGCGGTCGCGGCCTTCAAATACATCTTTGTCTTCAGATGCAGGTTTCCATTCCGTGCCCATGTCGAGCAGATTCACAAAAAAGTCATTTGTCAGGACTCCCGGTCTTTTTGTAAAAACACCGTGCCGGGCATGTCCGAAGTTTGTATCAAGCACACGCATGCCGCCAAGAAGTACAGTCATCTCCGGTGCAGTAAGGGTCAGCAAATGCGCTTTGTCAACCAGCAATGTTTCGGCAGGAATGGTGTATCTGCCCTTGAGATAGTTGCGGAAACCATCTGCAATCGGTTCAAGTACGGCGAACGAGAGGGTATCGGTCTGCTCCTGGGAGGCATCCATGCGTCCCGGCGAGAAGGGGACCGTCACTTCGTGGCCGGCCTTCTTCGCGGCCTGTTCGACGCCGGCACAGCCGGCCAGGACGAGCAGGTCGGCAAGCGAGATCTTCTTGCCGCCAGCCTGCGTTTTGTTGAACTCGCTCCGGATTTCTTCCAGGACCTTGAGCACCTTCGCCAGTTCATCCGGCTGGTTTGCCTCCCAGCTCTTCTGCGGTGCAAGGCGGATGCGGGCGCCGTTGGCGCCACCGCGCTTGTCGGAGCCGCGGAAGGTGGAGGCCGATGCCCAGGCGGTTGAAACCAGCTCCGGCACAGAAAGACCGGAAGCCAGAATCTTGCCCTTGAGGGAGGTGATGTCCTGTTCATCGACCAGCTTGTGGCTGACTGCGGGTATCGGATCCTGCCAGATCAGCTCTTCGGCAGGAACCTCCGGGCCGAGATAGCGTGCGCGCGGTCCCATGTCGCGATGCGTCAGCTTGAACCATGCTCTGGCGAATGCGTCTGCAAACTGATCCGGATTTTCATAGAAGCGCCGTGATATTTTTTCGTAGGCAGGGTCGAACCGCAGAGCAAGGTCTGTGGTCAGCATGGATGGTGCGTGTTGTTTTGATGGGTCGTGCGCATCCTGCACGGTGCCGGCGCCTGCGCCGGCCTTTGGCTTCCACTGGTTCGCACCAGCCGGGCTTTTTGTAAGTTCCCATTCATATTCAAAGAGGATCCTGAAGAAGTTCTTACTCCATTTCGTGGGGGTGTTGGTCCAGATGACTTCCAGCCCGCTGGTGATGGCATCACCGCCCTTGCCGGTGCCGAAGCTGCTCTTCCAGCCGAGGCCTTGCTCCTCGAGTCCTGCCGCTTCCGGCTCAGGGCCAACATGGGATACGGGACCTGCGCCATGGGTTTTTCCGAAGGTGTGCCCTCCGGCGATGAGCGCAACCGTCTCCTCGTCGTTCATCGCCATGCGGGCGAAGGTTTCACGGATGTCCTTGGCTGCCGCAAGGGGATCAGGTTTGCCGTTCGGGCCTTCCGGGTTGACATAGATCAGCCCCATCTGCACTGCTGCGAGCGGATTTTCCAGGTCCCGGTCTCCGGAGTAGCGCTTGTCATCCAGCCACTTGTTCTCAGCACCCCAGTAGACGTCTTCTTCCGGCTCCCATACATCCTTTCGGCCGCCAGCGAACCCGAAGGTCTTGAATCCCATCGACTCCAGGGCGGCATTGCCTGCAAGAATCAGGAGGTCGGCCCATGAGATTTTCCTGCCATATTTCTGCTTGATGGGCCAGAGCAGGCGGCGGGCCTTGTCGAGGTTCGCGTTGTCAGGCCAGCTGTTGAGCGGAGGGAAGCGCTGCTGTCCGGCACCGGCGCCACCGCGGCCGTCGCCGGTGCGGTATGTGCCTGCGCTATGCCAGGCCATGCGGATGAACAGGGGGCCGTAGTGGCCGAAGTCCGCCGGCCACCAGTCCTGCGAATCTGTCATCAGCGTCCGCAGATCCCTTTTCACGGCTGCCAGATCAAGGCTCTTGAACTCTCTGGCGTAGTTGAAATCCTTGTCCATGGGATCGGACATTGGAGAATGCTGGTGCAGGATCTTGAGGTTCAGCTGATCCGGCCACCAGTCCCGGTTCGTCGTTCCTCCGCCGGACGTGCGCCTGCCAGTCCTTCCTGTCACAGGGCATTTGCTTTCGCCATTCATATGCGTTCTCCTTTTTATTTCAGATTTTCATTAAGTCGCCTTTGGAAATTTATATCAGCATGGTTCTTATGTCAACAAGTATCACACTAGCAATAACCCGCATGCCCGCCGTAGTGCTGGCGAAGACGGATGCCTGCGTGGTTTTTATCAAAAATAAACTTTGTGTTCCCGACACCCTCCGGGGCCGGGATCTTCGACTTTGTGCTTTTCGATAAAAAAGAGCTTTGAGCCTTTGAGCCTTTGTGGTTCAATTGATATATTGTGCCTATGATTATTCTAGGAATAGATACGGCATTGCGATGCACCGGTTACGGCGTGGTGGATTTCACGTCCTCCGACAAGATGAGGGTGCTTGACTGCGGCGTCATAAAGACGAAGGCTTCCGCGCCCCACAGCGAATGCCTGCGCCGTCTTGCCGGCGGAATGAGGGAGATTGTCGAGAAATATCATCCGAACGTCGCGGTGCTCGAAAGCGCTTTCTTCCAGAAGAACATCAAGACGGCGATGATCCTGAGCTATGCGCGCGGGGCGGTGATGACCGTTTTCGCCGAGAACGTCATCCCGATGTATGCCTACGCTCCCAGGAAGGCCAAGCAGTCGGTCTGCGGAAACGGCGCCGCCTCGAAGGAACAGGTCGCCTATATCCTGGCCGGACGACTCGGAATCAATGTGAACGACATGCCTCTTGATTCCTCCGATGCGCTCGCCCTCGCAATATGCCATGGACAGATCGCTACCAGCCCCATGTCGCAGCACCTGCTTTCAGAGAGTCTTTAGAAATCAATCCCTGCTAGCCAGAGGAATATCAATAAAGGAAAAATCATGTATTACAGGATGAAGACAACTTTTGCCAACGGACTTGGGGCGTTCAAATCGTCCATCAGGTCATCTAATGGTATCAATCTCGTCTATGAGAACGAAAAGGTCCGCATTGAATTCTTGAAGGAGGATCTTTTCCGGATCAAGATATCACAGGCCGGAAAATTCGATGAGAATCCAAGCTGTTCGGTTATAAAAATACCCTCGCAGAAGGTTTCGCTAAAAATAAAGCAGGACGGAAAGCAGATTGCCCTCATAAGCCGCGAGTTGAAACTTGTCATCAACAAGAATCCTTTCAATATCCGCGCAGTCCGCTCTGATGGTACTGTCGTGATTGAAGGTTTCGACTGGAAGAAGTTGAAGGATGACGCGTACCTGAGCATGAATTCCGGCTGGCTGTTAAGATTGAAGAGGAATCCCGACGACATGTTCCTCGGACTCGGTGAGAAGACCGGCGGCCTTGACAAGTCAGGACGGAAATACCAGATGTGGAACACCGACATCCTGAGTCCGGAATCCGGCTCGGACGTCATGCCCGAAGTGAAGCAGGGGGATCCTGGCAGGGATCCATCGAGCCAGTCATTTGATCCCTATTACATGTCGATACCTTTCTACTATAAGGTTTCACGCAAGGACAAGTTTGCGGCGGCCGGATTCTTCTTCGACAATCCGTCCAGGGGATATTTTGATCTGGACGGCAAGGATGATTATACGGTAGAGTTCAATGCCGGACAGCTGACACTGTATGTTTTCAGCGGTCCTTCCATGAAATCAATACTTGAAGACTATTCGGGAATTACCGGCAGGATGGAGCTTCCTCCGATATGGGCGCTAGGTCATCATCAGTGCCGGTGGAAAGTTTATACGGAGAAGGATGTCAGGGAACTTGCCAATAACTACAGGAAACTCGGAATTCCATGCGACACTCTCTGGCTGGATATCGACTACATGGACGGATACAGGGTATTTACCTGGAACCGTGAAAGATTTCCGGATATGAAGAAGCTTTCTGACGAGATGTTTGCAAAGGGTTTCCGGATGATTACGATCGTCGATCCTGGAGTCAAATACGACCCTTCATACAGTGCATGCAGGGAGGGAATCAAAGGCGATCACTTCTGCAGGTCCGCGAACGGCAGTCTTTTCATGGGGCGTGTCTGGCCGGGGCAGACCGTGTTCCCTGATTTCACGCAGGGGAAGACAAGGGAGTGGTGGGGCCGTCTTAACGGTGAACACGCGAAGAAAAACGGGCTTGCCGCTATTTGGAACGATATGAACGAACCAGCCACCAAGGATTCCGACATAGCCGACATGAGGTTTGATTTCTCAGGTGAAAACCATCCGCACGAACGCTTCCATAACGAGTATGCCACATTGATGGCGATGGCGACAAAGCAAGGACTCGAAAAAGCCTTTCCCGGGAAAAGGACTTTCATCCTGAGCAGAGCCGGCGCTCCGGGCATCCAGCGTTATGCCGCAAACTGGCTCGGTGACAATTTCTCAAGATGGGAACACCTCTGGCAGAGCATTCCAATGTCGAACGGCCTCAGCATTTCAGGACAGCCCTTTGTCGGCTCCGACATCGGAGGTTTTGCGCAGGCGTGCAATCCGGAACTGCTGGCAAGATGGATCATGTATGCGGTACTGACGCCTTTCTGCAGGAACCACAATGCCGACAAGCAGGGACAGGAACCCTGGGAGATGGGAGATAAGGTTACGGATGTATACCGCAAGGCCGTGAAGCTGCGCTACAAGCTTCTTCCCTACATCTACACGGCGTTTGCCGAATCATCCAGGAACGGAACGCCGGTCATGGCTCCGCTCTCATATTATTTCCAGTCCGATGGCAAGGCGTACGAAACAGATGATCAGTATATGTTCGGTCCGGATCTGCTTGTCGCGCCTGTCTATAAAAAAGGATTGAAATCCAGGAAGGTATATCTGCCTGAAGGCGGCTGGTACGATTTCTGGACCGGGAAGCTGATAAACGGTGGAAAGACAATCAATGTAAAAGCTCCTCTCGACATCATCCCTCTCTTTGTCAGGTCAGGGGCGGTCATTCCGATGCTAGCAGAAGAGATTGATTCGACTGTCGGGCTAAGACCGGAAGAGATCGAACTCCATGTTTTTGCTCCTTCTGAATCAGGTGCATTCAAATCCTGTCTGATGGAGGACGACGGTGAGACGACAGATTACCGGAAAGGAAAATATTTTGAGACTGAGTTCGTCTTGACACGCAATGGAGGCGGACTTTCCATTTCCGCCAAAACATCAGGCAAGGGATTTTCATCATTCAGGAGGAAGCGTTTCAACATTGCACTCCATGACTCCGGGCAGGAGCTGGAATTTAAGGATGTGATTCAGCTCGGGTAATTCATAATAGTACTACTGAAATTTGGCAATAAATTTCCTGGAGATGTAGAGTTGCCTGTCTCAGGCAAGAGAGTAATCTTCGCCGTGACGGCGAACACTACATCCATCATAGATTATAAGATAAGCAGCTTTTTGCTTTCAAAATTCGGATTATAGTTTAAGTTATGGCTTTACTCAAATCGGGGAATTGACGGATGATCAAATCGTTTTCAGGAAAATGGTCGGCATATGTTTCAGGGACGGCAATAGCCTTCCTCTTCATGCTTGCCCTCTATCTTTTCGATACCACCATCGGGATGAGCGACTCTTATATAATGATTTCCGAGTTCTGCAACAAGTCGATAGCCGCCAGGACTGTGACGACCCTGCCGACCTTCAACTGGCATACGGCCTTTCTGGTTGGCATCCTCATAGGTGGAATGATTGCGGCCATCATGGGCGGCGAATGGCGCTTCCAGCTTGTTCCCGAAGACATCAAGGAAAAAGGGTTCTTTGGATCATTCGGGCTGACGATCCTCCAGGGTGTGGCCGGTGGATTCCTTGTGATGGTAGGGCTCCAGATGTCCGGAGATTCATTTGAGGGACAGTGGTGCGCGGCGATGCAGCTGTCAACTGGCGCCTGGGTTTTCATCGCGGCTTTTGTCATATGGGGCGTGATTTTCATGGGGATATACAACATGGTCTCGGCAGGCGGCGGCGGTAAATCCTCCGGTGGAAAGGCTGAAAAAGAAGGAAAAGGCAAGGATAAGGACTGAACATGCAACCTCTGGCTCTTACAGGAACATATGGTGTGATAGCGGCCATCATCTTCGGTGCGCTGCTCGGTTTTATTTTCATCCGCTCGGAACTAGCCTGGCGCAAGACCTTCATAGACCAGTTCTCGATGAAGAACAGCCAGCTTTTCAAGACTCTCTTCTTCGCCATGGCCATAGGAATCATGCTCTTTTACGGTCTTAAATTGATGGGCGTGGTCCATCTGAACATACGTGCCAACTTCTTCTGGGGTTCGGCCCTGGGTGGAATGATATGCGCGGCCGGCGCGGTTTTCTGCGGGCAGGTGCCTTCGACAGCCGTCGCCTCGATAGGGGCAGGCAGGATTTACGCGATATGGGTCTTTGCAGGCATGATGATCGCCCTTCCTTTTGTCCAGCTCATATCCAAATTCATAACACAGACCATCTACCAGTGGCCGAAACCTACCAACTATGCCGACCGTCTGGACCAGTGCTTCACGGGAAGCAATGTCTTCCTGACATTCTCGGTTGTCTCCCTCATCCTATGCCTGTTCTTCGGATTCATACAGTCCGGCAAGTCCGGCGGAGGGAAGAAAAGCAGCGGCAAGAAAGGCGAATCCGAATGATCCCCTTTGCGAAGCTGAGGGCAGGACATCTCAGGCTTGGCAGACGCGGTGAGAAAATTGCCTCCTCTTTCCTGAAAAACAATTGGTATGACATTCTTCTGAGGAACTACAAGGTTGCATCAGGAGAAGTCGACCTCATTGCAAGAGATGGCTCGATGATCTGCTTTGTGGAAGTCAAAACCCGGCATTCCGCCTTCAGGGGCAGGCCCGCAGAAGGACTTTCAGAGAGACAGAGGAAGAGGATACGTCATGCCGCAATGAACTATCTCCGGGAAATAGGGAACCCAGAAGTCGCCTACAGGTTTGATCTTATCGAAGTCATGCTCTCAAGATGGGACGTGACCGAGCTCCGCCACTGGAAGAACAGGTTCGGGAAGAACTAAAAGAATATCCAATATCGAACACTCAATGTCCAATGACGAAGTATAGATAAAAGTCAATAAAAAGGTCATGGCAAGCATGACCCTCCACGCCCGAAACGGGCGTAAAGATGGAGGGACGCGCTTGCCGCGTCCAGAGTTTTGCAATTAACCTGGATGTTTTAAATTCATTGTTGGATTCGGGTATTCGATTTCCCATTTGTGATTGACAGCCAGAGGACTATATTAACCGACCAAACAAATAAATACGGAGATCCGCCATGTCAGAGAATTTAAATATCGGGCAGCCTGAACCTGTGAACAACCAGTCTGTTCCTCCTCCCCCTCCTGCCATTCACCCGCAGGCTGAAACCCCGAAAAAGGGGAAAGGCTGTCTCGTGCTGGGCATGATCGTCTTTGTCTGCATTCTAGTCGTCGGATGTTTTACAGCTGTTTTTGCCATTGGGTGCTATCTCGCGTCCACCTTCACAGGAATGCCTGAAATTTCAAGCCTTGAGAACGGGAAGAATAAATTTGCCGAGGAGCTTGTCGAAGGAAATTATTTCACCTCGAACAAGATAGTCGTCGTCCGCATCAAGGGAGTGATAATGAATGCGGAAGGAGGCTTCTACCAGGTCGCTGATTCCGCGAAGATCTGCGAGGAGCTTGAACAGGCCAGGAAAGATGAGAATGTCAAGGCGGTCATACTGATGCTTGACACTCCCGGAGGCGAAGTCACTGCGGCGGACATGATACATCACAAGGTCCAGCAGCTCAAGGACGACGGGATCAAGGTCATTGCCTGCATGGAATCCGTCGCCGCAAGCGGAGGCTACTACATTGCCGTAGGATGCGACTACATCATAGCCCACAGGCTGACGACGACCGGAAGCATCGGCGTGATCATCGAGACCATGAACTACCAGAAGCTCTTCAACAAGATCGGACTCCAGTCCGAAGTCTACAAGTCCGGTGAAATGAAGGATATGCTCAACGGCGCGCGGCCAAGGACCGAGGCCGAAAAACAGCTTGTCCAGGATATCATCGAGGAAGTATACAACGAGTTCGTGGACATTGTCGCCGAAGGCCGCAAATCAAAGAACATAACTGTGGAAAAGATCAAGACCACTGAAATTGGCGACGGCAGGATTTTCTCCGGGAAAAAAGCGAAGGAGCTCGGACTTGTCGATGAACTCGGATTCTTCGAGGACGCGCTCTTCAAGGCCAACGACATGGCCAAGCTCGACGGGAACTACAAGGTGGTCACATATAAGAAGATTTTCTCTCTCGGAGATATATTCATGGGGTCCAAGGCCGCTGACAATAAGATCAGGCTAGACGTCCCTGGTATGAAGAGCTGGACAAACATGATCGAGCCAGGGAAATTCTATCTGCTGCCTCCGGGACTTTGATACTGAGTCATCCCGTAGGATGACGGATGAATGGATTGTTGGATTAGTGGATGATTGGGTTTGAACGCAAAGAAAACTAAAAAATGCCCTCCTGCATTCAAATATTGAAAAAGTCATTTTGCATTTATCTTACAGGATTATTCTATTCGTCTGTTTTTTATACGCAGCCATCCATCAATCCATCAATCCAATCATCCATGGGGCTGCAATGGATTTGAAACGGGAATTCTCCTGGTCTTATTCAAGATACCGCTGTTTTGATTTCTGCAGGACGGCCTATCATTTGAGATACACGGCCTCATGGGGAGGCTGGGACAAATTCTCCGATGAGAATGCCAGGCTTGTCTACACCCTGAAAAATCTCCGTTCGATCAAAACCTGGCTGAGCCAGGTTTTCCGTGAGACTGTTAAAAAGGTCTTCATTGAATCAAAGGGCGGCAATGCAGACTTTAATGCAGTTAATCTCAAGAAATCCGCTCTGCGCAGGCTCAAGAACGACTGGCATGACGCTGTCGCTTCAGAATGGAAGAATGATCCAAGGAAATTGAATCTCGTTGAGCTTTACTATGGGAAAGAGGATCCAGAGAGGATTTTCAACTCGTCCGTGAACAGGATCTTTGATAATATCACATGCTTCTCGCAGAGCGCCTTGTTCGAGGAGATTTCCAAACTGCCGTATCACGGAATCACGGACGAGAAGAATCCTGTTTCATTCTTCCTGGATGGTCTTAAGATATGGCTTTCCCCTGATTTCATCTTTTCCGACAAGAGAGGGTTGAACCTCATAAATTTCTGCTGTGAAACTGGAATAGACGGAGATGACTGGCCGTACCTTTCCGGCATCGGCGTCCTCTATGCCTGTGACAAATTCAAACTGCCCGAGGATAAGATAAATGCCAGAACTGTCTTCACGGGAGAGCCGGCCGAAGGCTGTCTCTCCGTATATTCATATGCAAACACATCGGAGCTCAGGAACACGATAAACGAAAGCGCTTTGGACATGCTGGAGTTTGAAAACAACTCCATCAGCTTTTCCAGGCCCGAGGCCGATTCCAAATGCATGGGCTGCGAATTCCGCAGGATCTGCCTGGAGTGAAATTGAGACTAGTCAATATGACTTTTATCGAAACAACCTCCATCTTTTATCAATTCTAGGAAATTTGATCCCCGGAAAACAAAAGGTATAAAATCAGTTCCATTTTATTGGTCGTCAAGAAAATATCGCCTTGAATTTCCAGCCAAATCAGACTATTTTCAACCACAATTTTCAATTTTTACATCGGTGATATAAATAGGAAACCGATAGGCATAAGGTAAGGGGGTTCAGTAATTTTGATTTATCAAATCATATAGGTAGAGGATATTTGAAGAGCAAAAGTAAAAATGAATCCGTGGAAAAACTGTCATTCTGGAAGGGGAACTGAAGAATGAAAAAGGAAGACTCAGTCGTTCTATTCAACCAGAAGCAGGTACGGCGTTGCTGGGACGAGGATAAAGAATTATGGTATTTTTCCATTGTGGATGTCATTGAAGTTCTAACAGATACGGCACGTCCAAGAAAATACTGGAATGACCTGAAGAAGAAGCTTTATTCTGAGGGAAGTGAAGTGTCCGATAAAATCGGACAGTTGAAAATGATGGCTCCCGATGGAAAACTAAGGGAGACCGATGTTCTTGATAAGGAAAATATTCTTCGTCTTATTCAATCCATTCCATCGCCGAAAGCCGAACCTTTCAAGCTATGGCTGGCAAAGGTCGGCTATGAGCGCATTGAAGAGACGGAAGACCCGGAACTTGCGTTTGACCGCGCGATGCGGACCTATCTCCAGAAGGGCTATTCCAAGGAGTGGATCAACCAGCGGCTCAAAAGCATTGAGGTGCGCAAGGAACTTACCGACGAATGGAAGGAACGGGGGATTGAGAAGGATGGAGATTTCGCAATCCTCACCGATGAAATCACCCGCGCCTGGGCGGACAAGAGCGTAAAGGACTACAAAAAGTTCAAAAGACTTAAGAAGCAGAGCCTGCGCGACAATATGACCAATCTCGAGCTGGTCCTCAATATGCTCGCGGAAGCCTCCACTGCGGAAATATCCAAAAAGAAAAAACCTGACAGTTTCAACAAAAGCAAAATAGTTGCGAAAGAGGGTGGACATGTGGCTAAAACTGCCAGAAAAGAACTCGAATCCAAAATCGGCAGGAGCATCGTCTCCCCGATAAACGCCCAGGACTCACTCCTCATGGACGGTGAAAACAAGATGGAGTAGTGATAATGCTTACACATGCGATAAAATCTGAAATGACCAACTAACGGCACAAATCAGCATAATGTGCCATTAGTCGGTTGATTTTATGCGGCAATTGGCGTTTTGCACCTTTTCGAGTTCATCAGTATTTTTACTCAGCAAAAGTATGTTGGGCTTTAGCCCGACATAAATCTTATAGAGTTAGCTCATTTCTGGAAGATATGTGTCTCTCCGAGGACGTTGATTCCTTTTGAGGAAAGGATTTGTACCGCCTCATCCGGATTTTCGAAACAGAACACAAGTACGGCCCTGCCGTTTTTGCCCGATGTGAATGCGTACATGTATTCCACGTTGAGCTTGGATTTTTCCAGGACTGAAAGAATAGACGCAAGGCCGCCAGGACGATCTTCAACCTCTATTGCGACAACGTCAGTTATCTTTACTGCATAATCCTTGGATTCCAGAAGCTTCTTCGCCTTCTGCCAGTCCTTCACTATCAGCCGCATGATCCCGAAGTCATTGGTGTCGGCAAGGCAGAGCGTGACAATGTTTATCCCGGCGTCTGAAAGCAGCTTGCAAGGTGCTGAAAGCGTTCCGGCCTTGTTCTCAATAAAAATGGAAACCTGTTTTATTTTCATTGCCATGGCTCCGGTTATCAGTTTTGATTTCTCATGTCTATTACGCGTTTCGCCTTGCCCTCGCTCCTCTTTATCGTCTGATGCGCGACAAGGCGCACGCCGATCCTGATGCTCGTTACGTTCTCCAGGGCCTGCATGAGTTTTGACTGCAGCTGCTCCAACGCCCCGATCCTGTCGCTGAAGACCTTTTCAGTGACTTCAACCTGCACCTCGATCTGATCCAGTCCTTTTTCCTTGGAGAGGACTATCTGGTAGTGCGGTAACGTGCCTTCGACTGCGAGAATCGCAGATTCGATCTGGGACGGGAATATGTTCACGCCGCGTATGATGAGCATGTCGTCGCTTCTTCTGTTTATCCGCTTTATGCGCCTGATGGTCCTGCCGCATCTGCATCTGCGGGGAATTATCATGGTGATGTCGCGAGTCCTGTAGCGGATCATCGGCATTGCCTTCTTGCAGAGGGTCGTTAGCACAAGCTCCCCTTCTTTTCCGTCAGGCAGGACTTTTCCGGTCTTAGGATCTATTATCTCAGGGTAGAAATAATCCTCGAAAATGTGCAGTCCGTCCTGCTCCTCGCATTCGCTGCCTACTCCAGGACCGGTTATTTCGGACAGCCCATATATGTCATAAGCCTTGACTCCTGATGCTTTTTCTATATGCTTGCGCATCTCTTCGGTCCAAGGCTCCGCGCCGAATATACCGGCCTTGAGAGGAAGTTTTCTGATATCAATTTCCAGTTCGGCGGCCCGTTCGATCATGAAGGTGAAATAGCTGGGAGTGGAGCAGAAGGCGGTTGAGCCAAAATCCTGCATCAGCATCAGCTGCCGGTCGGTGTTGCCGCCGGAAACGGGAATGACTGTGGCCCCAAGTTTTTCAGCCCCGTAATGTGCGCCAAGTCCGCCTGTGAAAAGACCATGGCCGTATGCGTTCTGAATGATGTCCCCGGAATGCAGTCCGCAGGCCGCGAATGTCCTCATCATGGAATCGGACCAGACATCGAGGTCCTCCTGTGTATAGGCGACAACGATTGGCTTGCCTGTTGTTCCGCTTGAAGCGTGGAGACGTACGATCTCACTCATCGGGCTGGCGAAAAGGCCGAAAGGATAGGTGTCGCGCAAATCCGTTTTTACGGTGAATGGAAGATTCTTCAAATCCTGGAGCGATGTCAGATCTTCTGGAATGATCTTTTCATCCTTCATCCTTTTCCTGTAGAGCTCCGTGCAGTCATATGCGCGTCTGACAATTTTCTTAAGCCTGTCAAACTGCAGATCCTGCAACTCGTCTTCAGGAAGAAAATCGGATGCGCTTACAGGATTGAAAGCAGGTTTCTGGTTTTTGATCTTCTTCATTTTGTATTTCTTCCAAGTTTGAAGGCGTCAATGTTTGTCTGGCTCAGTTTTCCCGGCAGAAGTTTCATAATTGCTGCCTCCCAGAAATTTTCAGGTATTTCAATCTTTGAACTTAATACTCCGAGAAGGGCCGTATTGATTGATTTAGGTTCGGATAATTTTACATCCTTCAATTTTTCAGGGGTGATGAGGCATCCTGATTTTTTAAGGAGAAAAAGGTTGTTGTCAACCTGATCCGCGGCCAGCACCAGGAGGAAGTCGGCTTCGCCAGGCTGTATTGTCGGACTGAAGACCTTCTTGCCGAAGCGCACATCGCTGGTCACTGAACCGCCGCGCTGGCTCATGCCGTGGATCTCGCTTTTCTTCACGTCATATCCGGCTTCGAAGGCGGCTTCGGAAAGTATGTCCGAGGCCTTTATTACGCCCTGTCCGCCGATACCGGCTATGATGATGTTGATTGTGTCGTTCATATTTTAAGCACATTTATTCTTAAGTTTTACCGAGAGTATGCACGGCCGCCTTGCGATTATGACGGACGTCTTCTTTTCAGAAAGCCGCTTCACGATTAATTTCTCGACGTCGTCAGGATTCTTCATCATGTCTATCACGTCCACGTTTTCAATTCCAATTGCCTTAGCGACATCCTCGATTTTTACCTTATATGCGGGATTGCGCCTTATGTCGCTTCCGCTCGCGGGATGCTCCTGAAGTCCTGTCATCGCCGTGGTGCTGTTGTCGAGGATGACCACGACATGTCCGGTCGGTGGCCTGTTGTAGACCATGTCGACCAGCCCGGTGATGCCGCTGTGAATGAATGTGCTGTCGCCGATCACGCTGACGACCTTCATGGCCTTTTCCTCCGGAAGGATATGGCGGAGGCCGAGTCCGGCGGTGATTCCAGCGCCCATGCAGAGGAGAGTGTCCATGGCTTCATACGGAGGAAGTGTGCCGAGGGAGTAGCACCCGATATCTCCTGGAACAGTGCATCCTAGTTTTTTCAGCACCTCGTATACAGTCTTGTGGGGGCAGCCCGGACATAGCTGGGGTGCTTTGCCTACGGGCATCTTCTCTTCAGGAGTATTGTCGCCGTCAAGGATTTTCCTGATTCTCTTCTGGTTGAGTTCACCGAGTCTGAAAATATCATGTTTCCCTTCGACCTTGATCCCGGCCGCCATGATCAGGTTGAACAGATAAGGATCTCCCTCTTCAATGACAATGCATCTTTTGTATTTGCTGGAGAAATCCCGGATCATTTTCAGGGGCAGGGGATAGGTCATCCCGAGTTTGAGGAAACCTGCGTCGGGTTCGGCTTCTTTTGCATACTGGTATGAAATTCCTGATGTTATTATCCCGATATCCTTAGTTCCATTTTCAACTCTGTTGAAAATGGATTCTTCATTGAATTCTGCGAGTTTCGCAATCTTCTCGCGGAGCCGCACGTGGGCAGGACGTGCATTCGACGGGATCATCACCTTTCCACGAAGGTCCCTGACAAATTCGAAATCGGAATACCCCTTTGACGGCTTGAGAGTTTTATTAACAATCGTTTTTGAATGGCAGACCCTGGTGGTCAGTCTCAGCAGCACAGGTATTTTCCATTTCTCGGAAAGTTCAAACGCCTTGACGGTGAAGTCATATGCCTCCTGCGAGTCTGAAGGTTCGAGCATGGGTATCTCGGCGGCTTCCGCAAGATGCCTGTTGTCCTGCTCGTTCTGGCTTGAGGACATGCCCGGATCATCAGCGGAAACTATTACAAGACCACCGTCGACTCCAGTATACGCAACGGTGAAGAAAGGATCTGCCGCGACATTGAGCCCGACATGCTTCATCGTTACGATGGCGCGTGCCTTCCCGTATGCGGCGCCTACTCCGACTTCGAGTGCGACCTTCTCATTTGGAGACCACTGCGCCTTTCCGCCAATTTCGGCGAAATGCTCGAGAATTTCAGTCGAAGGCGTTCCAGGATAACCCGTGCCTATGGACACCCCTGAATCAAGGGCTGCTTCCGCTACGGCCTCGTTTCCGCTTAAAAGTGACTTCTTCATCATATTTGATTTCGTGTGAAAAAATTAACAATTAATCAGGTAAAGTAGATTCTACTGAGAAATATTCCAAAATTTATTTTAAAAAACCCCGTTTAAGGGTAAATTTGTAGGAAAAAGAGGGGATGACCATGAAGATAATGAATGTACTTGCCGTACTGATTTTTACTGTTTCCTGCGCTTGTTCCGCACTTGCCCAGGCTCCGGCCACAAAGCCTGATGCCAAGAAGGGCAAGGTTGAATATCCCGCTGACGGAGTCATCGACTTCAATCAAGGTACCTTTGAAATATGGTTCAAACCTCTGTTTGACATGTCGGCAAGGCCTTCTGGACAGGAGATCCAGTGCTTCCTGCTCTATGTTGGAACTGCCAATGATCAGGGCCTTAAAGTATTATGCGAGAATGTCAGGACAGGTGGAAGCATCAGGGTGTCGTCAAACTTCATCAAGAATCCGATGGCTGTAAACCAGGAGAAGCTAGCCTGGAAGCCGGATGAGTGGCATCATTTTGCAATGACCTGGAAATATGTGGACGATCCGGCGCCTGACAAAAGAAATATCCAGTTCGTCTTCTATGCCGACGGCAAGGAATATCTCAAGAACGATAATCCGCTCAAGGGCGAACTTCCATCAGCGAGTTCGTACGTTGTAAGGCTGGGTGATCCGAGATATAACAACAAGGCCCTCTTTGACGCGGTAAGGTTTTCCTCCAAGGCCAGGACTGCCGAAGAAATATCGGCGAGCTTCAATGGCGGACCAAAGACCGATGCTGATACTACGCTGATGGACAACTTCGACAGGATACAGGTTCTTGACAAGTCGAGGACCAACACGATGCCTGACGGCAAGATCAAAGGAATAATCAGCGGCACCTATGAGAAAGTACTCGGAAAGTACGGGAACGCCTTGAAGCTTTCCTCTGAAAAATTTTGATACACAAAAAAGTGCAAACTATGTTTGCGCACTCGTGCGCCTGTGAGGCGCACATCACTGGGAGGTGAAAGTCCTCTCCAGACATACGATCTCCGGTCTGTATCTGAACGTAACTGCGTTACAG